>JAZLBT010000010.1:0-34318 GCA_045613865.1 Candidatus Spyradenecus sp.
CAAGAATCCCGAGAAGTTTAAGGTGGGCTGACGATCAACTGTACCTGTTTGGAAGTAACTGATGAGCACAGGCAAGAAAAGGATAAATGCAAGTGCTAAGAAAAACGTTCCAACAATGCCGAAAAAGACTTCTGGTCGATAAAAACGGAAGAGGTTGAAGATCGTCTTTAAGACGCGAATACCATCGCTCACAGTATTTAACTTCGAAACACTTCCTTCCGGACGATCACGATATTGAATGGGCACTTCGATTAAGCTCATACGTTTGTCGATCGTGTGCAAGGTCATTTCTGTTTCAATTTCAAAACCTTGAGCAAGTACAGGGCACGACTTTACAAAGAGACGCGAAAACGCGCGATATCCCGTCATAACATCATTCACGCGCTGCCCCCAGAGAATACGGATTAACGTACAAACCAAGGTGTTGCCAAAGTTGTGACCACGACGCTTATTTTCCGTCATGTAAGTAGAAGAGAGACGATCACCATTGACCATATCGGCCTCACCCGAGAGGATGGATGCGATTAGCTTATGCACCTCATCTGCAGGGTAGGTGTCATCAGAGTCTACCATCACGTAAACATCAGCTTCAACTTCTTGGAACATACGGCGAACGACATGGCCTTTACCTTGTTGGCGTACACGTCGAACAAGTGCACCTGCCTTTAATGCTAAATCGGCAGAACCGTCCGAGCTATTGTTATCATAAACCCAAATGTCAGCATCAGGAAGTTGTTCGCGAAAGTCTTGGATGACCTTCTCGATTGTAACGGCTTCGTTATAGCAAGGTAACAAAACTGCAATTTTAGCCATGAGAATTTTCCTTTTTTTACTTAACATCTGTAAATGGTGTACAAAGACGTTGGATGATTAGTATTGGTAAACGAACAAAGATAATTTTCAATACGATTTTAGGATAATTTTTCAAACGTTCAGAACGATTCGGAAGTGCAGCATTGAGTTCAAACAATGATCTTGTTGAACATTCCTCTGCGTTAATAAAAAAATCATTCCCTAGAAACGGTACCAAATTAGAACTACCTTCGGCTTCATTAGTTAAATTTTCTTTTAAAATGGAGCATTTAAGTGCTGGGATTTGGCGCTGTAGTAGACGTATACTATTAGTTGTTGTGTGAACAGCATCGCCAGAAACATTTTTAAGCATAGCAAGAAGATTTGGATCTTGATAATAGTATTCTGGGCGTTCCAAGAAAAAAGATTTATAAACTGCGGGTGTATAAAGTATTTTTGGAGGTTTTTCCTTAAGCATTTGCTTTGCACTATAAATTGCATCTACTCTCGTTAATGGTTTATAAATTAGTTGGCTAATAGGAATATTTGAAATACCAATTATTATAAATGTAATTAACCATTGGAAAATTGCGGCATTTAAAGATACACCAACCCGCAATGCTATAATAAAAAGCATGTCGGTTTGTGGGAAATAGCGAAAGAAACCAATCATCTCTTTTGGCACAATTAAGCATGTTAGGAAAAGTAATGCAACAAGGATACGCTCTGTCGATTTGCCCAACGATAAAATAATCGCAACAAGAAGCAAGATGTGCCAACGGTATGAAAATGGCGTTGGCGCAGAGCTATTGATACCATCATCTCCCCCATATTGCCACGTCAATACCCGGGGCGCAAATGAATCTTTCTCATATTTCCACCGATAATAAGCTTGGGTTAATGTTGGTGAAATAAATGCATTACAAAAATGTCCTATATGCCCCATTGACTTCGCGTCATCATTACGAATATCAAAGTCGCAAACAATCTTATAAATGGGCGCCTTCTCTTCGTTCATAGAATGGTTGGGGTAAAGTGGATGACCATAAACTTTCCAAGCTGTAAAATAAGGCGATGCACTCGTAATCATGAAAAGAATTATTAAAGGTATCGCAACATATGAGTAATCACGAATTACATTGTAGATATTTTTCCGATTTCTCCACATGATAATCATCATAAAACCAAACCAAAAAATAAAACATGCTAAAAGTGCCGTTTGCTTTGCTGTCATCATCCAAAAGGAATATGCAACAAGGGACAAAATTCTTTTGTCCTTCCCGTCAAGGATTTCTCCCATTGTTGCGAGTAAACCAATTGCGGCCAAAACCACGGTACAATCAACAATCGACCAGCATGGCGAAGGTAGTAAAATCCACAAAAGAAATATAGCAATACCTTTTATAAAAATTGTTTTCTTTCCTAAAAAACGACAAACAGAACAACAAACAGGAATAAATAAAAATGGGAAAAGCGGGAAAAGAAGATTAAGTGGCATTTTGGTAAAGAAATAAGATGCCGCAGAAAAATACCACGGACCCTTTGGCATTGAAAATACATGCCAAAATCGCATCCCCCAAGGATCGAGTTGAAAATTTTCTGCAATATCTTTTGCCAAGGGCATTGTTATTGGATTCCACCCCTCAATCATTAAACGAATTGCTGGCAAATGATAACGTTGTGTATCAACCCATGCCTCTGTAACCATTAAGCCTGAAAGTAGATAAATAAGAAATAAGAATAAGATAAAAATTATATTAGACTTAATTCTTTGAATAATAACTAATTGCCGATAAAAAAATGGAACCGTCAAAATTAGACATACACTTGTCCACCATTGCCATAGAGAACAAACACCCCCAACCAAAAAAGTGGTTGCAACAATTGTAGTAAGAGTAAGAGTAAAGAGAAGAAGCTGCTTTTCAAACATTGAAAATACTGTTGAGCACTGAGACATTTGCAAAAACTGACGAATACGCTGAAATTTAAAATTTTTCATAACTACTTCCTTTCAACTACCACCCATTCAACTCAACTTACTGTATTCCATAACATCATCACACTAATTACAAAGTCTTGCTATTATGCGTTTGATTAATAGTTGAAGTGATGCAGGAAATTTTGCAAGGAGAGGCTCAGCAATTCGGGCAATTGTACAAAGCGGTCCAACATGGAATAGCCAAGCAAGAAAGAAATAGACGAGCATCCCGCAAGGAATCTGAATAAGCAAGATACCCCAATTCGGCAAAGACAAACACGCGAGCGAAAGAATTGCGCCAGCCATTGCACCACAGAGGAGTGCCGAGGGAAGGACATCGCGGAGTTGCATACGGATCGTGTAGTTTAGCAATTTTCGGTTCGGCCAAGAATTAATAATAACACTCATCGGACCTGTAACAAAAGCACCAATCGCAATCATCCACCAAACGCCATAACAGACCGTTGATAAAATGGCAATGAGACCTATCACTTTTTTAATGATTTCGAGGGTTAAGAAAAGGTCACTTCGTCCAAGCGCCATAATGGCTTGGAGGTTAATCGTATGGAAGGGCCAAAGGGCAAAGGAAAAGCACGATAACTGCACATAGGGAATGGCGGGGAGCCATTGATCACCAAAGAGGAGTGGAATCAATGAGGAGGCACAAACGGCACATCCTGTCATTAAAGGAAAGACAAAGAAGGTGCTCGTTGTAATCATTCGTCGCATCGTCTCGCGCACCACCTCACGCTTGTCTTGCACCTGCGCTAGAGCTGGGAAGGCGACGCGACCAAGCGTACTATTAATAGAATCCATCGCAAGTTGAGGGAGTGCTCGTCCACGATTCACAAAGGCAAGATCATCCTTTGAGTAAAACTTACCAATCAAAAGACTAGAGAGATCCCTATACCCTACATCAAGTAAAGCTGATACTGCCATCTTCCACCCAAAGGCGAAAAGAGTCTTAACCGATTGCCAACAGAACATCAGCTTCGGTCGCCAAGCGATAAAATACCATCGCGTTACAACACCAACGATAGTCCCTGCCATCGTGCTCCACGCAAGCGCCCATGGGCCATACCCTAAATAAGCGAGGACAATCCCAGTGCTTGCCGTAGCAAAGAGGCTAATAAGGCTAATACGGAAGCTGAGGTTAAAAAGAAGCTTCCGATTAAGCTCTGCACCTTGAATACTACTTATAGCATTAAAGATGAGTGTAAGGCCAAGGAAGCGTAAGAGGCTGACGAGCTCTGGGGTCTCATAGAAGCGGGCGACCCAAGGGGCAAGGCAAAAGAGAAGCCCATAGATAAGCGTTGAGGTAACCAAACTGAGATAGAAAACGGAGTTAAAATCTTCTTCCGTAGCATCTTTCTTTTGGATAAGGGCCGTTCCAAAACCACTGTCGACAAAGACTTGTGACAACGAGATAAAGATCATTAAAAGCGCAATGGTGCCATAATCGCCTGGCGTCAGGAGACGCGCCAAAATCATGGAGATAAAGAAGGATATGCCCTGCATTGAGAAGCGCTCAAGCAAGGCCCATGCAAATCCTTTAACAACTTTTTGCTTTAGTGACATTTATTACTTCTCATTTTAGGCCAAGGATAGTAAAGCCCTCGTTGTAAGATTTCCAATAACCTTTTATCCACCTATGGTGAAACCACCATCAAGGACGAATTGCTGACCCGTAACCCATGTTGACATGTCACTAAGGAGGTATAATGCCATCCCCGCGATATCTTCGGGTTCACCATAACGCTTTAAGGGATAACGTTCCTCATCTACCTTACGTTGCTCTTCTGTTAAACTAGAGAAGTCAATCAAAGGGGTATTTACTCGTGCTGGAGCAATTGCATTTACACGAATCTTCTTCCCCGCAAGATCACGTGCAGCACCTTTCATAAATGACAATAACGCCCCTTTTGTTGCACCATAAAGGCTATGCGCAGGTGCTGCATAAAAGCTTGCAATTGATCCCATTAAAATAACAGAACCACCCTTGGCAAGTTTCTTTTTCTTCTCTAATGTTGCTAAAAGAAGAATCGGTGCTTTAACATTTACATTCAAAAGTTTATCGATAAATTCAGGCTTTAAAAACTTTAATGGAGTATGGTTATCACTCATACCTGCACATTGAACAAGCCCCTCTAAGACTGGCACTCGCTCCACCAATGCGATTAATGCATCATAGTCCGTTACATCTAACGCTTCAATTGTATGGCCCTCGCCTTCACAGAGAGCAAGGGTCTCGTTTAACCGTGCAACATCACGCGCAACGAGGATACACTTTGCACCCGCCTTCGCACATGCAATCGCGATTCCTCGACCAATCCCAGAAGAAGCTCCCGTAATTAAAACAGTCTTACCCTCAAGCATAAACGGCTGCATAGTCATCCTCTACAAGTACTAATTCCGAAACATACGGTTGCTGCGTCTCAAACAAAACACTTCCCCAAGAGAGACCTACGCCAAAGGCGCAACCAATCATCTTTAATGGACGATTCGCGACTTCATCGCGCAAAGTGGTCGCCATCAACAAAGGAATCGTCCCCGAGGAAGTGTTGCCATAGTTTTCAATGTTATGAGGACACTTTTCTTCAGGCACGCCCACCTTCTTGGCGACCTTGGCATTGAGGAAGAGATTGGCTTGATGCAACAAGAGGTAATCAATCGTGCCAATATCAAGCCCCACATTCGTGCAAAGCGCCTTTATGGAGCGCGGAGGCTGAGAAATGCCAAACGCAAAGACATCCATCCCATTAAGAGCGGCATTTAATCGCGTGCGACGAATACCACCTTCAAATTCTTCTATCACAGTGGATGCAGCGGTAGGAGGATTACGGAAACCGCCATCTGGCGCATGAATTGCACGCCATCCATTACCATCACTTCCTAAATGAAACTCAATTAAAGGAGCGGATTCGTCAAATTCCAAAGCTGTACACGTTCCTGCAGAGCCGAAAAGTGGATAAGTACTCTTATCTTCTGGACAATATGCTTGATTTCCTTCACCACAACACAAGAGTACACGCTTTGCGCCCATTGCAACCATCCCTGTTGCAGCTTGCAAACCATAAACCCATCCAGAGCATCCAAATGAAATGCTTTGTGCAGCACAATCTTTCGAAAGTCCAAGACGAGCCTGTACGAGAGGTGCGTTTGATGGACGCATAAAATCTGGCGATTGCGTGACCACTACAATTCCATCAATGGATGATTTCTCCCAACCTAAATCTGCAATCATCTTCTCTGCAGCTGCAGTACAGAGGTCACTATTCAACAAGACTTTGGAAATATGACGCCGTTCAGCTCCTGTTGAAGCAATAAACTTTTCAGCTTCGTCTGGTGTGAATAAATTCGTCAACGAACGCACCTCTTCCACCTGCTTCGGAACAGCCGCAGAAATGCCAACGATACGTACATTTTTAGCTGAGAGAAATGCCATCTTATACAACTCCCCTATGAAACAAACATTTCTCTACCCAATGCATTGGGCAGAGAAATACCATGCTTTATGTGCTACTTACTGCTTCGAAACAACAGCATTGTAGATATCGCGAACAGTTGTAGCATTGCGAATATCATCACCCTTAAGGGTAATACCATATTCATCATCCACCATTGAGATAATGGAGAGAGCCGTCAAAGAGCTCCATTCTTCAATATCACGAAAGATAGTGTCTGCCGTGATTTCATCTACCGGCGTGTCATCAAACTGACCTGCGAAGTTCAATACGAAGTTATCAATATCCATTGTTTTTTCCTTTCTAAATCAAATTACAAAATAGGTTTCATCGCTTTTGCGGGACTTCCCATTACGCGCAGTCCTGACTTTACTTTATGCATGACAACGCTTCCTGCTGTCACAAAAACATCATCGCCAATATCACGCAATACCACTGCATGACTTGAAACAAAGCATCGCTTCCCAACATCACCTGTTGCAATGTTCGTGAACCCTGTTGTGGTTGAATAATCTCCAATAGAACGATCTTGACCAATCATTGACCCCGCAACATGTACAAAATCCCCAAGAATGGAGCAATCCCCAATTGACGACATACCATTGATAATACACCCCTCTCCCATTCTTACAGTACGATTAACACGAGCAACAGGATGTACTAATGTTGCAAATCGTGCACCTCTAGATTTTAGTAATGCCGCAACCACTTCTTTTCCGTTAGGAGAAGAGATGCCCATCGCAAACACTTCGTTTTCCGAGGGTTGCCAATCTTTAATTGTGCCCAACACAGGAACCTCAATGTTCACCTTCGTTAAATCAGGCAAAGTATCATCAATGAAACCTTTAATGTGCCACGTGGGGTGAACATTATTAATAGCTTCAATCAAATAGTAGGCTTCTCGAGCAAAACCTCCAGCACCTACAATAATGATATCCTTCATTTGAAAATCACCTCGCAAATTCGGTCCATATCCTCAAGACCATAACGTTGATCAATTGGCAATGGCACTATTCTATCAGAAAATTGATTTGCTTCTTCCACATTTGGCCAATAACGCGCAACAAAAATCTTGTTATCAATGAGACGTTGGCGTAGCCCTGAATTTTCCGTCAAGTAAGGATAGACCATTGGCACATCATCATCTGCAAGAGCAAATGGAAACGTCGAATTAAGCCTTTCATGTAAAAAATTAAAATTCGCCATTCGCACTTTAATTGCTTCTTTCGAATTAACTTTATTTAAAAGCGATTGCGTTAGATGAGACATCTGAAAAATTGGTGCATGTTCAAGCGAAGCTTCCGAAGATTGAAATAAAGTATATCCCTTTGGCGTTGGGCCATTCACCTTACGTTCAATCAAGTGCCCCATGCGTGAAGAAGAGTCATCTACATCATACGCGACATCGGGAACTTGAAATGCTACACCACCATCTGGAACCCCAAAGAATTTTCGTGGCGAAGAAAAACTTGCACGACCTTTAGGTTTAGCGAAGTAAGCTTGAGCACAGTCTACAATTAAATTGGGATAACGCTGAGCTAAAGCCTCTACACGTTTTCCAGACACACCGAAGTAATTCACATAAAGAATAAAATCGTCTGTAGCAAAATGCTGTGTAGGCAAAAAATCTTCGGTTAACTGATAGCGATGAATTTGAACATTCTCTTCGCTCAAAGCATCTGCTACAACAGGACAGATGTAGCATGGAAGATGAATTGAACAAATATTCAACTGACGAACGATGTGGCGTAATGCATTGCGTGCGGAATTCAACAACACTCCATTCGGCAATGGAGTCTGCTCCCCACCCTCGTCTAATGCAAAATAACCACCAATCGGCCTACTCATCACAACACCTCAATTGTTAGCCACTGCGTGGTATCAGCAATCGCGGCATTAAGAGCCTGACGAGAGTCAAATTTAAGAAAGAGGTCACCGAGGGAACAGTTGGCACCCGTAAAGGGAAGCACTTGATCACCCTTTTGAACCGAGAGGTCTACGACTTTCAGATTCTGTTCTTGCACCGTCTGCTGAATTTGCAATGATGCAAAGGTCCCGTGTTGACCACGCTGTGCATGAACCACCATTTCACACCAATGACCAATGATTGTTGTAGGGGTGATAGGCGTCAAGGGAAGTGAAAGCGCTTTGCGCACTTCATTTTCAATAAGATTGACACTAAAGGCCATCTCTTGCAGTTCGGCAATTTTGCAACCGCCTCCGCGAGGCGAAACTTCCATGATGTAAGGGATGCCACCTTTTCCAACGCAGGTCTCAATGTTGTAGATGCCAGTTTTCACTTGCAAGAGGTCCATCAAACGCTGAATCTCACGCGTAAGATAATCTTGATGCTCTTGCTTCATCGTTGTTGGCCAAATGATAAAAGCAGGCGTATAGGGATTGTCCGCATCTTTATCAAAGAGTTGGTCTGAGTAAGAAACTGCACAAAGTTTGCCATCCACAGTAAACATATCGGTACTGGAGTGGAAACTTTCAAATTCAATAAAGTCTTCAATAATGAAGCTTGCAGAGTGCGATTTATCCAAAGCCTCAACAATAGCCTCACGCAAGCGTTCAGGAGCATCTACGCGAGTAACCCCTTTAGAACCAGCTGAATCAACAGGTTTAACAATAACAGGCCAATTGAAGAAATCAACATCTTGCAATGGGGCATCTATATCCGTATAACGCTTTGCGTGAGGGCAATTAAAGCCATGTTTTGTTAGGAATGCGCGGAAAAGCCCTTTGTCTTGTAAGATTTGTGTTGCTTCATACGAGCATTGGAAGGGCAAGCCCATTTTTTCTGCCACATAGGCTGCTGTTGTCACCCCAGGATCACATGCAAAGGAGAGGATGCCATCGATTTGCTTTTCTTGGGCGACTTTCAGTACCGCTTCTTTGTCGATGATACTGACATTAACATATTCATCTGAATATTTGTGAGCGATATTATCGGGCAGATAGTCTGCTGTAATGACGTAAATACCTAACTTATGCGCAGCTTCAATGACAGGAATCAAATAGCGGATACCGCCAAGTAACATCAATTTCTTCGGTGCACTCACTTTATGATCTCCAAGATGTTGTTGGCGATGGCTTTGACGTCTTCGAGGGGGAGGCCGTGGTAGCTCGGGAGGGTGAGGACGCAGTCTGCAGCTTGGCGGGCAACGGGGGTGGCACCGTAGGTGGTGCGGTAGGGTTCAAAGTCGCTCAGTAAGGGGTAGAAGTAGCGGCGTGTGAAAACGTTGCTTTGCTTGAGTGTTTCATAGACGCGCTCGCGGGTGGCGAGGTCGTTGAAGAGGACGGGGCAGTAGGCGTAGTTGTGGGTAACCTGATGGCCATACATGGTCTCTGGACGCGCAAGGAGTTTGACGTTGGGGTGGCCGTCAAAGGCGTCTGCGTAGGTTTCGTAGATGGCTTTGCGGTGGTCGAGGATGGCGGAAAGGTGTTCGAGGCATTGGAGGCCCATGAGGGCGGACATTTCGTTCATCTTCGCATTGGTGCCAATGTCGTCACAGTTGGTTTCGGAGGTGATGGCGAAGTTTTTAAGGTGGTCGACGTTTTTCTTCCATTCGGGGCGTTTGAAAGTCAGGAGGCCGCCTTCGATGCTGTGGAAGAGTTTGGTGGAGTGGAAGCTGAACATGGAGGCGTCGCCAACGTCTGCAATGGAGTGGCCATCGATTTGCACGCCAAAGGCGTGGGCTGCATCGTAGATGAGGCGGAGGTCGTATTTCTTCGCCAAGGTTTCGAAGCCGTCGATGTCGCAGGGGTGCCCGTAGACGTGGACGGGAACGATGGCTTTTGTTTTCTCTGTGATGAGTTTTTCGGTGGCTTCGGGAGTCATGCAGAGGGTGTCGGGGTCGATGTCTGCAAAGACGGGGGTGGCGCCAATGCGTCGGAGGGCATGGGAGGTGGCAACGAAGGTGAAGGGGGTGGTGATGACTTCCGCGCCGGTCATGTTGAGGCCGAGGGTCTGGTAGATGATTTCAAGGGCAAGGGTGCCGTTGACGAAGAGGGAGAGGGTTTCTTCTGGTCGGTTCAGGAGGGCGGCAAGCGCTTTTTGGAAGGCTTGGAGCATGGGGCCGTTGTTGGTGAGCCATTGGTTTTGCCAGATGGTTTCGAGGCCTTTTTTATAGGTTTCGAGCTCGGGCAGGAAGGGGCGTGTGACGAGGATGGGGTCTTTGAAGTGGGTCATAGCGCGGGTCCTTCATGGCGTGTATAGCGTTTGGCGATATCGATGAGGTATTCGCCATAGGTTGACTTTTCAACGCGTTTGGCCGCAGCGATCATTTCTGCCGTGGAGATGAATTTCATGCGCCAGGCGACTTCTTCAAGGCAGGCGATTTTGAAGCCTTGGCGGTCTTGCACCATTTTGACGTAGGCAGCGGCATCTTGGAGGGCATCGTGGGTGCCGGTGTCGAGCCAGGCAAAGCCGCGACCGAGGAGTTGAACATTGAGTTGGCCGCGCTCGAGGTAGACTTTGTTGACGTCGGTGATTTCGTATTCGCCGCGTGCAGAGGGTTGGATGTTTTCCGCAATTTGGACGACGTCATTGTCGTAGAAGTAGAGGCCGGTAACGGCAAAGTTGCTCTTGGGATCTGCGGGTTTTTCTTCAATGGAGATGGCTTTGCCTTGTTTGTCAAAGGCAACCACGCCAAAGCGTTCGGGGTCGTTGACGTAGTACCCAAAGACGGTCGCGCCCGAGGCGTTGGAGGCGGCTTTGAGTTTTTCGCTGAAGTTTGGACCGTAGAAGATGTTGTCGCCGAGGATGAGGCAGACGGGGTCGTCGCCGATGAATTCTTTGCCAAGTACAAAGGCTTGCGCGAGGCCATTGGGTTTTTCTTGGACTTTGTAGGCGAGTTTGAGGCCAAATTGCGAACCGTCACCGAGGAGTTGTTCAAAGAGCGGGGTGGCTTCGGGGGTGGAGATGATGAGGATTTCGCGGATTCCAGCGAGCATCAGTGTTGAGAGTGGATAGTAGATCATCGGCTTGTCATAAACAGGTAGGAGCTGTTTACAGACGATTGTTGTTGCGGGGTATAAACGCGTTCCCGCGCCACCAGCCAAAATGATTCCTTTACGCATATTCCCGACCCTCCGAAAAGATATACCCTATATTATAGCATATGTCTCCATTTCATGCAAGTTTTGTGACGCGGGGCTCTCGCTCGCTCGCGTTGCTCGCTTTTGGTTACTAGCTCGGTCGCTATCGCTCCCTTTTGGTCTCTCGTTTGATTGCAGCGGGTCGCTCAAACGCCGCTAAGCTGCCGGTCGGTCGCTGACGCTCTCTCCCATACCATAGGCTAAAGCCATATGGTCTATAGACTCAGTGCTCCTCATCGGGCAAGCCCTCTTGCGGGCCTTCGCTATTCGCTCGCTAACGCTCCCTTTTGGTTTCCCTTCGCTCCGCTCGGGCGCATATCTCTTGGTTGATTGTAGCGGGTCGCTGCGCTCGATTTGGGGGACGCGCCCCCAAGCCCCCGAATCCGTTAGCTTTCGTTAAAAAGCTTGGGGCGCACACATCCGCCCGCGCGGATGCAAAATCCTATCGGGCAAGGTTCGCGTGATGAGCACGCTTACTGCACTTTCGTGCACCCAATGGCTTTTGACGCCCCACGCCTGGCAGGGTCTCGGGAAAAGGGCAGCCTGCATATTTGACTTTAGCTCTCGTCAACCTCGCGGTGGGGTGTGAGCTGCAGTCGGTGGTAAAAGGATTGTTATTTTACTTTTTGGCGCTAAAGTAAAATAAGAGGTGTCGTTATTTTACTTTTGCCACTTTTCCGCAGTTTTTTGAGCAATGTTTGCCACTTTTCCACACTTTTGGGCGCCGGTCGGGTCGGGAGCTATCGCTCGCTTGTGGTCTCTCGTTTAATTGCAGTGGGTCGCTCAATCGCCTCTAGGCTTTTTTGCGTGAGAGATGCTTAATTGTAGTTTAAGTGCAACAAAATTGGGGGCTCGTTCTCCAAGCCCCCTACTCTAGCAGTTATTAGTATGTGCGGAGATGTTTAAATTCGCTCCTCAAAACCACGGAAGCCCACATTAAGCTCGTGCAAGGGTGCGAGAAGTTTGCCAATGGGGAGATCCGCAGTCATCTTCGCAAAAGCATTGACATCTTTGGGGAAGCATTTTCCGCCATAGCCATATTTTCCATCAGGACCTGGTACATGAGTATGGGTTTCATTGATATAGCCGGAGAGGAGGCAGCCTGTATGAACGCGCTTGTAGTCTGCTCCATGGCGGCGGCAGTAGTCGGCAATCGCATTAAAGTAGGTCACCTTGACGGCACCAAAGACGTTGTGCGCATATTTGGTGATTTCGGCTTCCAAGGAGGTCATATAGCAGAAGGTCTTTCCCGTAAAGATCTGCGTGAGAAGATCAAGCTCGCCGGTGAAGACCATCGGTTGGGTCTTGAAGTCTTCGATATAGGTGCGCTCGGTGAGGAATTCTGGCATGAAGTAGACGCGGTGACCGGTTTCTTTGGAAAGGCGTTCGGATGTGCCAGGAAGAATGGTCGTGCGAATAAAGACTGGTACATCGGGAAGCTTTTTGATAATCTCGGTGGTTAAGCGAAGGTCTTGCGAACCATCATCTTCTGTTGGAACATGGAGCGAGAGAAAGACAATATCTGCCGTCGAGAGGTCGTCATTCATTCCTTTAGGTGGATCACTTACAAGCACCTTGACATTGGGGTTGTTTTCTTCAAGCCACACCTTGAGTGCACCACCAACATAACCGCATCCGACAATACCGACATTAATCATTACTCTTCCTCCAATGAGTTTATTGCCAAAAATCTTTTATATTATAGCATACTCGCGAGGAGAGTGCAAGAGTGTTTAGTCCGTTGCGCGGTGGCGATCTGCGCTCGATTTTGGGGACGGTTGGTCGCTGACGCTCTCTCCCATGCCATAGGCTAAAGCCATATGGCCCATAGACTCAGTGCTCCTCGTTTCACTGCGGGCCTTCGCTATTCACTCACACCTGCGGTGTTCGATGAACAGCAACCCGCGCGATGCGCTCGTTGCCACTGACAGGTCGCTCAAATGCCGCTAGGCTTTTTTACGTTAGCTTACCCAATTAAGCCCCCCTACTCGAGCTCATCGTAAGCGGGTGGGGTGTGTGGGATGGGAGGGAAATAGAAAAGGGTGCAACGTGGGTTGCACCCTTTGAAAATGGTGCTGGGGGGGGGACTCGAACCCCCACGGATCTCTCCACATGCACCTCAAGCATGCGTGTATGCCATTTCACCACCCGAGCGGTTAAAACGGGATGTATAATAGCAAAGTCGAGGGTGGCTTTGCAAGTGTTTTTTTTATTTTTTTTAATTTTTTTATTTTTTGTTCATAAGTTGTTGGTGTTTCGTTGTATTTTGTTCGGTCGCTAACGCTCCCTTCTCGTTCGTTCCGCTTCGCTCCACTTGTGGCTCGCTGCCGGTCGGTCGCTGACGCTCTCTCCCTGCCATAGGCTATAGCCATATGGCCCATAGACTCAGCGCTCCTCATCGGGCAAGCCCTCTTGCGGGCCTTCGCTATTCGCGTTGCTCGCTTTTCGTTCGTTACGCTGCGCTTCACTTGTGGCACGGGAGCTGTCGCTCGCTTGTGGTCTCTCGTTTAATTGCAGCGGGTCGCTCAAACGCCGCTAGGCTTTTTTACGTTAGCTTAGCCAATTAAGCCCCCCTACTCAAGCTCATCGTAAGCGGGCGGGGTGTGAGCTGCAGTGGGTGGGGTGTTGCGGGGCTTGGTGGTGTTTCTAGGCCCCACCTCGGGTGGTTGTTGGTGTGAAGGAGGGGGTGTGGAGGTGTGGGGGGTGTCTTTTTGTTTGTTTTGGAATGGGTTATGCTTTTTTTGCGGGGGGTGATGCTTTTATGCTTGCATATTTTATAGTAGAAAGTGTATTATATAGGGAATGTTTTGCAGTTGGTAGCGTGCGGCACGTCTGTTTTCAGAAAAGGCATGCTCGGCAAATGGAGATTGAGATGAAGATGAACCCTAAGGAAATCGTATTGCCAGCGGATGCGATTGACTTTATTGATGATGCCAAGCTTGAAGCGATGGTTGCGGGCATGCATGAGGATGCTGATGCAGTGCGCGCGGTGATTGCAAAGAGTTTGCGCAAGGAGCCTTTGACGGTTGAGGAGACGGCGGTGCTTTTGGGTGCTGAGTCGCCTGAATTGGTGGAGGAGATTTTCGCCGCAGCACGTCAGTTGAAGCGTGATGTTTACGGGAATCGTATTGTCTTTTTCGCGCCGCTTTATGTGGGGAATCTTTGTATCAATAATTGCAAGTATTGTGGCTTCCGTAGTTCGTTGCACACGGCGGTGCGTCATACGCTCTCTGAGGAGGAGTTGACGCGCGAGGTGCATGCGTTGGAGGATCTCGGTCATAAGCGGTTGATTTTGGTTTATGGGGAGAGTCCTGTTTATTCGCCGGAGTATATTGCTAAGACGGTGCGTCAGGTGTATGCAACGAAGAAGGGGCATGGCGAGATTCGCCGTGTGAATATTAATGCTGCACCGCTCGATGAGGAGGGTTTCCGTATTGTTAAGGATGCGGGGATTGGGACGTATCAGATTTTCCAGGAGACGTATCATAAGGCGACGTATGCTGAATGGCACCCCGCAAATACGATGAAGGGGCATTATATGTGGCGTTTGAACGCGTTTGATCGTGCGTTCCGCGCGGGCATTGATGATATGGGGCTTGGGGTTCTTTTCGGGCTTTATGATTGGCGGTTTGAGGTGCTTGCAATGGTGACGCATGCGCGTTATTTGCAGGAGCGTTATGGTGTGGGGCCGCATACGTTGAGTTTCCCGCGTATTAAGGCGGCTGAGGGCGTTGACTTGAATTTGAAGTATCAGGTGTCGGATGATCAGTATAAGCGGCTTGTGGCGATTTTGCGTCTTGCGGTGCCGTATACGGGGTTGATTATGACGGCGCGTGAGCCGGCTGAGTTGCGTCGTGAGGTGTTGGCTTTTGGTGTTTCGCAGATTGATGCGGGCACGAAGCTCGAGATTGGCGGTTATCAGGAGGCCCGCGAGGCGGGTGATCAGACGTTGAATCGCGAGCAGTTTAAGGTGGGTGATACGCGTGGTCTCGATGAGGTGATGGGTGAGATTCTCGAGGATGGGTATATTCCGAGTTTCTGCACGAGTTGCTATCGTTTGGGGCGCACGGGTGAACATTTTATGGAGTTTGCGATCCCTGGTTTTATTGGTCGTTTTTGTACGCCTAATGCCTTGGTGACTTTGGCGGAGTATCTTTGGGATTATGCGTCTGAGCAAACTCGCACGAAGGGTGAGGCGCTCATTGCAAAGGAGGTCGAGAAGCTCGACGCGAATTTGCGTGAGGAGGTGCTTCGCCGTCTTGATCGCATTCGTCATGGTGAACGTGATCTTTATTTTTAATGGTTTTATTTGAGAGAAAAGGAAGAGTTATGGATATTGAAAAACTTCTCGCGCTTCAAGCTGAAGATAATCGCCTTCGCGATCTTCAACGTGAATTAAAGGTTCTCTTGCCGCAGCGTCGTGCAGAGGCGAAGCAGCGTCTTCAGAATGCGCGTGATGCTGTTGCGCGCGCAGAGCAGGCGAATCTTGCTGCTGAGCGTGAATATGATCGTTTTAGCAATGATTATTCGCGTCAACGTGAAGCGGCGGAACGCGCAGCTCGTAATTCGATGGGAATGACGAGTATTCGTGGTCTTGAGGCGATTCAGGTTGAAACGGATGCCGCAACGGCGGCTGCCGCAGCAGCAGAAGCTCATATGGCGGAGGCTTCGCAGGCACTCACCCCGACGGAACGTGATCTCGACCGCGCCCGTGCATTTGAAGCGGAAGAGGATGTCGCTGTTCAGGAGATTTTAACGGCGATTGAAGCGCGTAAGGATGAGGTTGAACAGGAAGTTGCGAATGTGACGGCTACACGTGAGGCGATTGCCAAGGATGTGCCGGCAAAGCAGTTGGCGTATTATACGCGTTTGAGTTTGACGCGTTGGCCGTGCGCTGTGCCGTATAACCGTCAGGATCATGTTTGCACGGGTTGTAATCTCGTTCAGCCGCCGTCGGTCACGCAGCGCGTTTTGCAGGCGGATAAGAAGGCGGATGAGACGCTCATTTATTGCCCGTCTTGCGGCCGTATCCTCTACTAATTAGAGGCGCACCCCCTTTTGCTGGGGAGGTCAATCGCTTGCGGCATGACCGCAAGAGGAAAGTCCGGACTCCACAGAGCGAGAAGGCTGACTGTAATGGTCAGTGCGCCGTGCGAAAAGCGCGGTGACGGAAAGTGCCACAGAAACAAACCGCCACGTAAGTGGTAAGGGTGAAAAGGCGAGGTAAGAGCTCACCGGCATTGTTGCGAAAGCAGATGTGTCAAGGCAAACCCCTTCTGGAGCAAGCTCAAATAGGCGGAGAGGTGCTGCTCGCACCGCCAACGGTTTCGACCGCATCCGCGGGTTGAGTGCTTAGTCAAATGATTGACGCCCGCAAGGGTACAGAACTCGGCTTATATCCCCAGTAATTTTTTACGCACACGGATTGTCTCTGTGTGCGTTTTTTTGTGTCTATTGGGGGTGGATGGTTTTAGAATTCGCGGGCGACGCGTGAGCCAATGGAGCAGATGATGTCGTAGGCGTGGGTGTGTTTGGCGGCGGCCCAGTCTTCCACACGGATTTCGTGGTCGCCATCGCGGCCGATGAGGGTGATGGTGTCGCCGGCGTGGGTGTCTATTGGGGTGAATGGTTTTAGAATTCGCGGGCGACGCGTGAGCCAATGGAGCAGATGATGTCGTAGGCGTGGGTGTCTATTGGGGGGTGGGTTTAGAATTCGCGGGCGACGCGTGAACCAATGGAGCAGATGATGTCGTAGGCGTGGGTGTGTTTGGCGGCGGCCCAGTCTTCCACGCGGATTTCATGGTCGCCATCGCGGCCAATGAGGGTGATGGTGTCGCCGATTTGTGCCTCGGGGATGTCGCTGAGGTCGACGGTGAGGTAGTCCATTGAGATGCGCCCGATGATGGGGGCTTTTTTGCCATGGAGGAGGACATGGCCGCAGTTTGAGAGTGCGAGTGGCAGGCCATCGGCATAGCCGGCACAGACGGTGCCGACACGCGAGGCTTTCGCCAGGGTATAGGTGTGGCCGTAGCCGATGGACATTTGTGCGGGGAGTTCGCGGATTTGTGCAAGGCGCGCGGTGAGGGTTAGCACGGGATGGAGTGGCACGCGCAGGGTGCCTGCTGCATCGAATGCGCCATGGAGGTTAATGCCTGAGCGAACGAGGTTAAAGGGGGCTTGGTAGGCTAGCGGGGCGTTGTTGATGGCGTCGGAGTTGGCCGCGTGGAGGTATTTGAAGGTGATGTTTTCTGCGGCGGCTTGGTAGTAGATGTCGAGCAAGCGTTTGACTTGGGTTTGGGTCGTGCGCGAGTCGGCTTCGTAGGCCATCGGGAAGTGGGTGAAGAGGCCTTCCATTTCGATGTTGGGGAGGGTGGCGACGTCACGGAGGAGTGCGTTTGCTTCGTTCCACAAGACGCCTGCACGGCCCATGCCGGTGTCGACTTTTACATGGACTTTGGCGATGCGTCCGAGGCGTTGGGCCACGCGGTTGATTTCGAGGGCATGTTCGCGTGAGACGAGGGGCAGGATGACGCCCGCGTCAATCATGGCTTCGAGTTCGTCAAAGAGGACGCCGCTGAGGAGTTGGATTGGAACGCCAAGGGAGAGGAGCTGGAGGGCCTCGTAGGGTTCTGCAACGCCGATGCGTTGCGCCCCTGCTTGCACGAGTGCGCGTGCAATGGGTTCAACCCCTAGCCCATAGGCATTGGCCTTTAGGATGGGCATAACAAGGCAGGGCGCGACGTGTTTGACAACCGCTTGGTAGTTGGTCGCGATGATCTCAAGATTGATCTTTAGGACGACTCGGTGTTGCATATGTGGACTCAAAAAAGAAGGCGGGTGAACCCCGCCCTATTTTTAGACGCGTGGGACCGCGGCAATGAGACGTTGTGTATACGCTTCCTTCGGATTTAAGAGGACTTCATCCGCTGTGCCGCGTTCAACGATTTCACCCTTGTACATAACGATGATGTTATCGGCGATGTGTTCGACCACGCCAATATCGTGGGTGATGAAGAGGTAGGAGAATTGGTATTTTTCCTTCAACTCCATCAAGAGGTTGAGCACCTGTGCACGGATTGAGAGGTCAAGTGCCGAGACGGCTTCGTCGCAGATGATCATCTTGGGGCGTAATGCCAATGCACGTGCAATGCAGATACGCTGACGTTGACCGCCCGAGAAGGCGTGCGGATAGCGGTGCATGGCTTCGGGTTGAAGCCCCACATCGCGCAAGAGGTCCGCAGCGGCATCTTCAGCTTCATCACGGTGGATGAGTTTGTGGACGATCATGCCTTCTGTCAAGATGTCGAGAATCGAATGGCGTGGGTTCAAGGTCGCATGCGGATCTTGGAAGACGACCTGCATATCACGACGATATTGTTGGAGGGCTTCACCCTTCATTGCAAAGACGTCTTCGCCTTGGAAGTAGACTTTACCGCTGTGTGCCTTTTCCAAACGCAAGATGGTGCGCGATAAGGTGGACTTACCGCAGCCCGACTCACCGACAACGCCTAACGTTTCGCCTGGCTTCATGGTGAAGCTTACGCCATTGACCGCTTTAACATAACCCTTGGTCCGTGCGAAGATGCCCTTTTTAATCGGGAACCATGTGTTCAAATCTTGCACTTCAAGGAGCGGTGTCTCCACAGCTGGCGCCTGCGCAGTAACAAGCGTCGGCGCAACGGGAGGCTTGACGGTAATCTTCTTTTCAACAACAGGGGTTTCGTCGGCCATGAGAAGGTCCTTATCAAAGACGGTTTATCTTACGAACGGTAGTTCGGCGCTTCCTTCGTAATGGTCACATCATGGGGATGTGCTTCACGAACGCCGTTGGCGGTGACACGGTAGAACTGGCCACGTTCCTGGAGTTCTGCAATCGTGCGTGTGCCGCAGTAACCGAGGGTGCTCTTCAAGCCGCCGCTGAACTGTGTCATGATGCGTGCAACTGGACCCGAGTAAGGCACCATGCCTTCAATCCCTTGAGGAACGAGATCATCGTCACCTTCGTTATCTTGGAAGTAACGTGCGCGAGAGCCCTTGCCATTCTTCAATGCGGCGAGGGAGCCCATGCCACGGTAGATTACGTATTGACGGCCACCATTGAGGATCTTTTCGCCCGGGGATTCTTCTGTACCTGCGAGGACCGAACCCAACATGACGCTATCAGCACCAGCAACGAGCGCCTTCGGCACGTCGCCAGAGAGCTTGATGCCACCGTCAGCGATGACAGGGATGGAGCCTTGGAGGGCTTTACGTGCGTTGTAGATTGCGGTCAACTGTGGGATACCAACGCCGCAGACCACACGGGTCGTGCAGATCGAACCAGGACCGATGCCCACCTTCACAGCATGTGCACCTGCATCACGCAAGGCAATCGCGGCTTCGCTCGTTGCGATGTTACCGGCGATGATGTCGATTTCAGGATAGTGTTTGGTGATCCACTTGACCATGTCGATGATGCCCTTGGAGTGGCCGTGTGCGGAGTCGACAACGACGACGTCAACGTCTTCAGCGGCGAGCTTTTCCATACGGCTGTAGTCACCCGAACCACCCGAGACCGATGCCGAGACGCGCAAGCGGTGCTTTGCGTCACGATTATAGTGGGGGTTCTTATTTTCAATCAACTGCTGGACGTCGGTAAAGGAGTAGAGACCCGAGAGGCGGCCATCCTTGTCGACCAACGGCAACTTGCCAATCTTGTTTTCGCGCATGATGCGGTAGGCTTCTTCAAGAGAGGTGCCCGGCTGTGCAACGATGGTTGCAGAGGTCATGATGTCGGAGAGCTTTTCAGAGGTCTTGTCGGAATAACGAATATCTGCGCCCGAGATCATCCCCACCAAGCGGTCTTGGTCGTCGAGGATCGGGAAGCCACCGAACTTCAAATTGCGGCGGCGCTTTTCTGCCAACAAGAAGCCGAGGTCATCGCCAGCATGGAAGCAGACGGGGCGTTCGATCATGCCATTCAAATAGTGTTTGACGCGTGCGACGTGGGCAGCTTGTTCGTCTTCATCCAAGTTTTTGTGGATGACACCAATACCACCAGCAAGAGCCATTGCAATTGCCATCGGAGCTTCTGTCACTGTATCCATTGCTGCAGAGATGAAGGGGATATTCATCGTTTGACGGCTGGTCAAACGTGTTACCAACGAGGCTTCATCGGGCAAGAAATCTGCATATTGCGTCACAAGGGTAACGTCATCATACGTCAAGCCTTCAAACGGAAATTGATCCATAAAACGAGCAAGATATTCGTTCATTGCAAAACTCCTAAAAGTTGTTTCTCTTTCCCATAATTATATAGCAAAAAAGGTATGAAAACGCAAGCTTTTCTTTCAAAAGCTTGTAAATATAAGATTCACGAAGAGAAAAGGGTCTTTTTTCGCGTAAGGTTTTCAGAGGATGAGCATGCAATCGCCGTAGGAGAAGAAGCGATATTTTTCCTCAATTGCCGTTTGGTAGGCCTCGAGGATACGTTCTCTCCCTGCGAGTGCAGAGACCATCATAATGAGGGTTGACTGCGGCAGGTGGAAGTTGGTCAGCATGCAATCAATCGCCTTAAATTCATAGGGCGGATAGATGAACGCCGTACTCGAACCATGGGTGGCAATGATGTCCCCGTGCTTTTGGTAGATTGTCTCGAGCGTGCGAACCGAGGTTGAGCCGACAGCAATAATGCGGCCACCCTTTTCACGCGTTTCGTGCCAAAGGCGTGCGGTTTCTTCGTTGAGGTCGTAGGTTTCGGCATCCATGCGATGGTCTTCGATGCGTTCGGCCTTTACGGGTTTAAAGGTGCCCGGGCCTACGTGCAAGGTGACGAAGGCGCGTTTGACGCCTTTGGCCTCAAGTTGTGCGAAGATTTCTTCTGTAAAGTGGAGGCCTGCGGTTGGCGCGGCGACCGCCCCTACGTTTTGCGCGTAGATGGTTTGGTAGCGTTCTTTATCCAAGCGTGCGAGTTCGGGGTCGTTTTTGTCACGGTGGATATAGGGCGGCACGGGGGTTAAGCCATGCGCTTCAAGGATGGTCAACAGGTGGTCTTGGGAGGAGAAGGCAACTTCGGAGTGGCCTTCTTCATCTTTGGTGAGAATGATTGCACGGAGGCGGCCATTGCCACAGAGGATCGTGTGGCCAATGCGTGATTTGCGGCCACTCCCACACATGCAACGCCAACGCGAGATATAGCTGCCATCTTCGCGTTGGTGTTCGGATTCGAGGCATTCGAGGAGTAAGAGTTCAGCGGCGCCATTCGTATCTTCCCAAGTGCCAAGGATACGTGCAGGGAAGACGCGGGTGTTGTTGAGAATGAGCAAGTCACCCGGACGGAGGTAGTCCACGATGGACTGGATGGTGCGATGTTCAACGCCAGTTTTGGCGCGGTCGAGGACCATCATTCGCGAGGTGCCACGAACTTCAGGAGGGACTTGGGCAATGCGTTCTTCAGGAAGATTGTAATCAAAATCAGCGGTGAGCATGGGGGGCAGTTCTCTTATCTCTTTGGTTAGCGAGTTCAATTGTTTCACGATAGCGATTAGCGATTTCTTCACCATACTTCTGTTGCAGATAGTCTGCGAAGATTTGCGTCGCTACAGGATGTTTCGGATAGACCGTGAGGCAGTCGCGTGCAACGTTGAGACGTTGGTTATCATTCATGATGGGGTTGCGCAAGTGCAGGGTCCACAATTCCGGTTGCAAGGGGTCGGAACTCAACCAGAGTTGTGTTGTTTCAAAGGCCTTTTGTGGATCGGATTCAATCCATGCCTTCAAGACCAGACGCGTGAGGTAGAGTTTGAACAAGGGTTGCTTCTCGAGTTTGGGGCGCACGTAGAAGTCGGTCACGAAGTTGTAGGCCTCTTCAATACAGTCGCGGCTGATGAGGTATTTCACATAGTAGAGACCATAGGAGAATTCCCCATCGCGAGAGTAGAAGGACTTGATGTTGCGACTCAAGTAGTCAATGGAGAAGGAAACATTCTTGCCATAGAACTGTGTCACGTAAGAGACCGAACGTTGGTCGAGCGCGGACGAGGGGCGATCTTTATATTCAAAGCGGTCGCGATTCTTTTCGTAGAGCGCAATCGAGGCGGGCGTTTGGAGGTGGTTCAACAGGTAGCAGACGATTTCATCCTTTGTTGTTGAGGCGCGGTCGAGGAGCGGGAGGGCTTCTTCAGGGGAGAGGTGGACAAGCGCGAAGAGGCGTTCGTCAAGCGAGAGTTCTTCGGGGGTCTCACGGTAGAGGTGTTTCATGCTGTCGATGCAGGCGATGGTGTCAATGCCCGAGAGGAGATGGCGCAAGCGGTGCACAACGTTGAAGCCCGAGGTTAAGACGGGGCCGTAGCGATTTTCAAAGGCGTTTGCTTGCGCAACGGTGGGAGCGAGGAACCAAGTGTCGAGCTCTGAAATTGCACGCGAGCGAAGGAACTCTTCTTGTGTTACGGCGAAGCCCTTGCTACGCAGATATTCGATACTCAATGGCGCGGATTTGTTGTCCGGATTGAGGCGAATAGCTTGGCGTAATTTGTTCAACATTTCACCCGAGGGGGGCATTGCGATGGCTTCGCGGATGCATTGCAATGCCGCAAGCGAACGGAGGTTATTCACCCAACGTTCACCACAAGAAGTTGAAGCGAACGCGGTGTTTTCTGCGGCTTCAATCATGCGAATGAGGACGTCGGTTTGTTGTTCAAAGAGGTCGCCGATGAGCAGTTTGTCGGCCCATTGCGAGTGGATTAAGTATTGCGTCAGTGCCGCACTGCCGAGGAGGGTTTCGATCTCTTCTAACAAGGGGTCGGAGGCGCGGACTTCTTCGCTCGTTTTGCCCTCAAATAAGATGGCGTCGATATCCATTGTTTTCTGTAACAATGGGGAGATTTTCAATCCCTCGACATAGCGCGCGAGGAGGATGTTTTCGCCCTTCATCGCGGGGGTGACCCACGTGACTTCGTGTTTGGGCAAGTTGGGGGAGAGGACGGCGTAGGAGGCTTCCATCGCAGGGCGCGCAAGGTTTGCGCAGGCTTCCTTTGCGAAGTGGAGGGTGTTGTAGATTGCGAGTGGCAATAGTGGCACGGCGATGATTGCGAGTGCGCCCAAGCGGGTTTTGCGGTAGGACCAATGTGCGTGGACGTCTAACCAGTTGCGTGCCCATGAGGCAATCATCATCATGACGTTGAGGAAGATGAAGATGAGCGCAAGGCCGCTAAAGGGGTCCATTTCTGTGAGGTTTGACCAATATTCGACGGGCCATCCCACAAAGGGAAGTGCGCACATAAGGAGAATGGAAATTTGGCCGATAACAGGTGTAAATGCTTTGTAGAATGCGCGCGGGAAGGATTCAAAGAAGATTGCTGCACCGAGTGCATAGAGGATGATCACGCAGGCGCCTTCTAATTGTTGCATTTGGGCGAGGATGCCCAAGATGCCACCGCGCACGTGCGTTGCCCACAAGGCCACGGAGGATTGTGTTGTTGAGGCAAGGAAGGCTTGGCAGTAGAGGCTATAGAGGAAGAGTGCCGTGATCAGTGCAAGGAGAATTGCGCCCAATGCACAGAGGGCCGCAGGGACGCGATTTCTGAAGTGCACAATCACAAAGACGCGACTCGTGAAGATAAAGGGCAGGATGACCGCCAATACCAATGAGGGCGCAAGCGTAAGGAGGAGGGTCATCACAAAGAAGCTCGCCCCTATCATAACGAAATCGTACGTTTGCAATTGGCGTGCGTATTCCAAGAGGCCGATATAGCGGCGGCGGCGGTTTAAGCCGAACCAGAGTGCGGCCATTGCAAGCAACATTGAGAGGGTGCCTTCTAACGGGCGCGTTCCCATCACCCACAGCGGAAAGGTTGTAACAACGAGGGGGATAGAGAAGAGGGTAATGTAACGTTTGATGCGCGTACGGTCGCTTTGCGCACGGCGGCGTTCTTGTTCGTTATTTTCGTTGCTGTCGAAGTTGGCGGTATCAACAGTGATTTGGGCAAAGGATAGCATCAGTGCCACGCCCACACCACAACTCAACGCACAGAAGAGTTGGACCCAGAAGAAGTAGCTTGCCGCAGGTGCCCATTGTGCAATCCAGTGGAAGCAGAGGGCGTCCAACGGATAGGTCAGGGTTTCATTCATCGTTGGGAAAAGCGTTGCGGCGAGAAAGGAGGATGATGCGCCTGGGTATGGCACAAAGGCTCCCGTAAGTAGATAAACGCCAACTGCAATTAAGAGTCCTACCAGCAGTAAGTATCGCGATAAATAGCGTTGCATAGATCCTTCGCTCTCTGTGGGCATTCCCCCACCCTTCCATCAAGACACAAGAAGAATATTCACTCTCGAATATTCTCCTTATGCCTCAGTCTTCTTTATTGCAATCGTGCTTCAAGGGCCTTGATGTCATACTCGTCGAGCACGGTCAACTGTGCACCGAGTTTTGCTCGCAAGTTCACAAGGATGGTCTTCACTTCTTCATTGCGCCCTTCACCCAATGCAATCCACGCATCGACAAAGTCAAGTCGAGGTTCGCTCAATGCGTGTGGCAACTTGCGTGCTTCCGCCAAGATGGTGCGGGCTTGGTTAAACTTTTTCATACGCGCAAGGATCATTGCATAGGTGCCTGTTGCAACATATTCACCTGGCGTTCCGCTCATGCGACGACGGGCATCAAGGGCGAGGCGTTCGGCTTCCACGAGCGAGGCCATGTCATCACTGCGCGAGAGAACATCGGCGGTGTTGACAATCAACTCAATGCGCATTTCAAGGTTGTCGCGCATCGCATTTTTCACAGCGCGTGTGAAGTAGTTGCGCGCTTCGTCGATGTGCGCTTCTTCAAGGCGCTTCATGCCCAATGCGTAGAGCGCGAGGACGTTTTCAGGGTCGATGTGGCGCAACTTGATTGCGTCGAGTTCAGCTTCTGTGCCATCCTTCAACAAGAAGTCGATTTGAAGGATCATCTGCAACAAGCCTGCAACGTTTGAACGATTGGCGTAAGCGCGGCGATATTGATCGCGTGCTTCAATCAACTTCGAACGTGCTTCGTAGCTCAACTCGCCACGTTCATCGGTGCCCTTTTCAATATACTTTTGCGCCATTGCAAAGGCGATGCGGCCAGCAAGGACGTGCGAGAAGTATTGGTCGTTCTTCGGCGAGGTGCGCTTGATGTTTTCCGCGATGAAGCCGCGCGCACGGTCAAGGTTGCCGTCTTCGACTTCCAACATACCCAACATAGCCCAGCCGATGACGTCGTCCTTGTTGGTTGTTGTATAGCGGCTGATGGCATCACGAGCCTTTGTGAAATCGCCAATCGCCATCAAGTATGCCGCACGGTCAATATCCAAGGAGGAGAGTTCGGGGTTTTGGCTTTCTGCACGGGCGAGGTATTGACCCGCCTCTTGCGTGTTGCCGCGTTGGAGTGCCAAGCGCGCCAAGCCACGGAGGGCAACGATGTCATTCGGGTTACGCAAGATGGTGCCCTGGTATTCTTGTTGGGCTTGTTCCATCATACCGCGCGATTCGAAGACGGAACCAATCGCAGAGCCCAGTTGTGCGAGCAAGCGGCTGTCGCGGGAGTAGCTCTGTGCGTTACGCAAGGCGGCCAATGCGGCATCGGGCGCAGCCGAGATCACCCACTCCAAGCCCGACTGTGCAAACATTTGTGCATCACGGATGTAACCGTGGATTAAGTTCACCTTGGAGAGGTCGTATTTACGATTGCGCTTCTTGATTTCACGCAAGAAGTTTTCGTAATCTTTGGCCGAACGCGCATGGTCTTCTGGAGTGACAATGGGGTCGTTGTCTTCAAAGGAGAATCCACGTGTGTGGCAAATCGCGTAGTAGTTTAAGATCGCGGAGACATTTTGTGCATGCAACTGGTGTGCATAACGATAGCAGTCCGCCGCACGCTTCAAATAGGTTTGATTTTGAAGCTGCATGCCCATATCGTCGAAATAGGTGCCGAGGTTGTTTGTGATAAAGGCGAGGTGGTGCGCAATTTGTTCGGCGATGGTTGTGTTCATATCCCACCAGTGGCCTTGGTAGTTTGCCACAAAGCCCCACTGTTTACGGAAGGCGAGATGTTCTTCCCAGAGGCGATCTGCGTAGGCGGCACAGTCTTGATCGGAGAGGCCTAACATGAGGCCGCCCACAGAGATGGGGCGCAAGCGCGTTGCATACCACAAGTCTGCAACGTCAAGCACGGCGGCGATGTCTTTGATGTTGGCCTGGGTGACATAGAAATCTTGAATGAACAAGGCAAGGTTGTGATCCAAGATGTGTTCGAACAAGATGCGGTCAGAACCTTCAAGGCGTGGATCACTGCAGACGCGGTCGCGCAAGTAGTGGAGGTAGAGTTTATCGCCTTCACGTTGTGGCAAGAACAAGGTCAATGGTACGCCTTGGCGCGTTGCGGCAATGCTCAATTGCGCATTCAACCATTCCATACGGCTTCCCACAAGGTAGGTGTGGTTGGCCGCCAATGAGGGCGCATCCACCGCCATCGACTTGACAAGATCTTCTGCAAATTGCGAGGCAATCGAGCTCATTGCGGCGTCTGAATGGTGTTTGCGCATCTCTTCGCCTCCATCCATAAAGCGTTGTGTGTGGAAGACAACCAACGCCACAAGCACGAGCACCGCAAGCGGGAAGCAGAAGAATGCCCCCACGCGTGTTGCCGAATAGGCTTTGGGGATGTAGTTGCGATCTTGTTCTTCGTATGTGTTTGCATTTTTCACGAAGAGGAGGACGCCCCAGCCGACGAGCAACATGGCAAAGACCACCGCGTTAATCCACCCTGTTGCAAGCGGGATTTGCATCCGCGACAACCATACGCGAATCGGAATCAACGGACTATGGATGCCAAAGATCAAGACGATCATCGAAAAGGTTAAGATTACACCGACGAGCAGAATCGCTACCGAGCGGTCATTGTTGAGCAAGCGGCGCGAGGTGATCCACGAGATTAAGGGGAGGCCTAATGTGCCTGCGAGGACTAAGATCCATGCCGTGGGAGGCATCAAGGCTTTGTAGCTCTTCATGGCATTTGCGACGAGTCCGATGGGTGTATAATCCCCCATCACTGTCAACGTCAAGACAATGCCGCCAATAAAGGCAATAAACCACAGTGGCAAGTTGCGCACATTGTGATCCCAGAGGCGCCATTCCATCGAAATTACGCGCAAGAAGAAGACGGGCAAGAAGAGCAAGACCCAATGCGATTCGACCGTTGCAATGCCGAGCACAAAGCCAAAGAGTGCCATATCATAACGGTGGCCACCATTCAGCACATAGCGATTTTGCAAGAGAATGCAAAGTAAGAAGAGCATGAAGCCCCAAGCGGTCGTTGACAAGCCAGAGATGGTAAACAAGCCCGGCAAGGAGAAGATAAAGGCAACGCAAGCAACGTCTGCTGCTAATGGTGAGATCAAGCGATGCGCACCGACAACCGATTCGTCATTGGCGGCGTCCAACACCCAAAAGCGTACAACACCCCATGTGCAGGCCACCAAAAGGCCGCCAATAATCGCACCGAGACAGTTGAGCGCGACAATTGAGGGGGTCTCACCTAAAAAGAGGCGAATGATCATTTGCAATAAGGGGAAGGCTTCTCGCGGTTCAACCAATGCCCCGGAGTAGAGACCTGTTGTGGCGACATGTTCTGCCGCGATGACGCCCTTTTCTGCAAAGAGAAGTCCCACAACGCATGCCACGACACCCCAAAAGATTGCACGTGCCAATGAAAACAAGGTTTGCTTCAATGGCAACTTCTCTGGAAATGGGCGCGAACAAAAGAAATCTAATAATGCACCAAACATCTCATTCTCCTCTACTTCAAAAGTGATTCTTCGTCACATGTTTCTCTCTGTGACTTCTTATACATATATTATAACAAAAGAAGGATTTCCCTTCAAGTCATTTTCAGGGCATATCCTTCTCAATCTTCAACACCAAAGAGGGGGGGATGTCAAGCTATGCGTTGGTCTCGTTCATCGCAGCGGCAATGCGTTGCGCAAGCATGGTTTGACGGCGGATATCTTCTGCCGATCGCAGTGCAATGGATAATGCACGCGGTGAACCCACCACGATCACCAATCGTTTGCCACGCGTAATTGCGGTATAGAGCAGATTCTTACGGAGGAGTTTAAAATGTTGTGTGTGCAAGAGTACAATCACCGCAGGGTATTCACTTCCCTGTGACTTATGGATACTTGTTGCATAGGCGAGAACAATTTCATCCAGCTCGTCTTGTTTATAACGCACGAGACGTTTGTCGTAATCCACAATTAACTCACGCGCTTGCACATCCACATTGACAATAAAGCCAATGTCACCATTAAAGACATCTTTGTCATAATTGTTGGTGATTTGCATCACGCGATCTTTTAATCGGAATGCGTGTTCGCCACGCCAGAGTGCCGGACCTTGGGGGTTAATCGTTGCCTGCACGAGATGGTTTAATGCATCGGTGCCTAAGTCTCCCCGTCGCATGGGCGTTAAGACTTGCACATCATGCAACGGATCAAAGTGGAACTTCGCGGGGATGCGTTCCATCATCAACTTCAAGAGCTTTTGTTGTATTGTTTTGGGTTGTTCGAGCGGCATGAAGTAGAAGTCGCCGTCGCGGCCTTCGGGGGGCAATTCGAAGCCTTCGCCGGCATTCACATGGTGCGCGTTACGAACGATATAGCCCGTTGCGTCTTGACGGAAAATGGTTGTTAGGCGGACGAAGGGAATCTTTCCCGAATCGATCATATCCCCGAGCACATTCCCCGCGCCAACACTCGGCAACTGGTCGGTATCACCAACAAAGATAAGCCGTGCGTGGAGTGGCAATGCCTCAATAAACTTTCGCATCAACGAGAGATCAATCATTGAACTCTCGTCAACGATAAAGACGTCCCCATCAATTAAGTTATCTCGCCCGTAGAGGAAATGTCCTGTTTGTGGTTGGAACTTCAACAATCGATGTAACGTTGTTGCGGTAAAGCCGGTTGACTCGCTCATGCGTTTGGCTGCGCGCCCTGTGGGGGCCGCCAAGAAGACAGAGAACCCGCGTCGGCCAAAGATTTCACGCAACGCACGAATGATCGTTGTCTTACCCACACCAGGGCCACCGGTAATGATGGCGACCTTCTTCGACACCGCCATGGCAAGCGCTTGCCACTGTGCACCCGCGAGCGTGATTTTCATCTGTTGCTCCGCCCATGCCACAGCGCGTTGTGAGTCAATCGGAGTTTGTTTAAATGGCGCCTTTTGCAAGAGCGCAAGCCGTTTCGCTACAATACACTCATCAACATAGTGTTCATGGAGGTAGACGCGGTCGTCGTCTAACACCACGACCTTTCGTTCGGCATCGGCATTTAAGGCCTCGGCAAGACGTTCAACAGGAATATCAAGCGTCTCATTTGCGGCAAGAAGGAGCTCTGAAGACTTTAGGTAGAGATGACCTTGATCTTCCGCAGCCGACTTTAAACAATGCAACAAGCCCGCCTCTGCTCGCACGAGCGAATCCTTGGGCAATCCCATGTGCAAGGCAATACGATCGGCCGTTAAGAACCCAATTCCACGCACATCTTCTGCCAAACGATAGGGATTTTGACGCACAATGGCAATGGCATCTGCGCCATAGCGTTTCCAAATGCGGGTGCTCATTGACGCCGAGATCCCCTGCCCTTGCAAGAAGATAAGGGTGTCGCGACTTCCGCGTTCGACAATCCACGAATCGATGATTTGCTTTGCTTTGCCTTTTCCGATGCCGGGCACTTCTCGCAAACGTTCAGGGGTTTTATCGAGCACTTCAAGGGTGTCATTGCCAAAGGCTTTGACAATCTTTGCGGCCATTTTCTTGCCAATACCCTTGAGCAACCCACTGCTGAGGTAGCGACAAAGCCCTTCAACTGAGGTTGGCGTTACGCAAATAAACTCCTCTGCGCGGAATTGGCGTCCATGGCGGGGGTCATCCACCCACTTACCATGCGCGGTGAACTCCTCCCCTTCCCACACCGTTGCGCACTTGGTGACGACGGTCACCCGCCGTACATCAAGCGTACCTTCTGCGATGGGTTGGACCGACAAGATGGTATACCCCGTCTCATCATTACGAAAGACGATGTTCTCTACGGTCCCTTGAAGGAGTTCTAGGGTCTTCATACGCAAACTTAGCGGGGCGGTAAGACTTCCAACCAATAGCCATCGGGATCTTGGATAAAGTAAATCCCCATCGCCTCATTTTCAAAACAAATCGCACCCATCGCTTCATGCTTTGCGTGTGCAGCATCAAAATCTTCTGCCGTAAACGCCAGGTGGAACTCTTCATCACCCAAATTATAGGGTTCTTTACGATCGCGCAACCATGTCAATTCAAGCACGAAGTCAGATTTGCCATCCGACAAGTAAACAATCTTAAACGAACCATCCTCGGCATTGATTTCACGGCAGGGCTTCAAACCAAGCGCGTCTTTATAGAATGCCATACTGCGTTGAAGGCTGAGAACGTTGATATTAAAATGATTAAAACGAAACATGACTTTCCCTTTCAAAACACAAAACCCCATGTCCAAGGTATGATGGACATAGGGCTTTGAGACACATCCAATGGCTTATTCCTCGAAGATTGCTTCCAAGGAATCCGAGATGATTTCCAACGCTTCTTCAATATTCTTTTCAGAAATGTTCAAAGAGGGGAGGAAACGGACAACGTGTTCACCTGCGGTGCAGCAGAGCACACCACCCATGCGGCAAGATTCAACAACATCCTTTGCAGAACCTTCCATCACCATGCCAATGAGCAAGCCCTTACCACGCACCTCAAGGATTTGAGGATACGTTTCCATCAACGCTTCAAGCGCTTCACGGAACTGTTCGCCCACGCGCTTTGCATTGTCGAGGAGCTTTTCATCTTCGATTGTCTGGAGCACAGCGAGTGCGGCAGCACAAGCGCAAGGGTTACCACCAAACGTGGTGCCAAGCATTCCCGGCTTCATCATATCCGCCAAGTCAGGGCGCACCACTACCGCACCGAGCGGCAAACCGCCACCGAGCGCCTTCGCCAAGGTGAACATATCCGGCTTGACATCCGTCTGTTCCCAAGCAAACAACGAACCCGTACGGCCCATACCCGTTTGGATTTCATCCATCAAGAGGAGAAGGTTATATTCCTTGCAAAGTGCAGCAATACCATTCAAGAACTCAGGCGTTGCTTCAATCACGCCACCTTCGCCTTGGAGCGGTTCAAGCATAATTGCAACCGTGCGATCGTTTAATGCAGCCTTCACCGAGTCAAGATTGTTGTAATCTGCATAAGCAAAGCCCGTCGGCATTGGATCAAAACCCTTCTGGATCTTTTCCTGAGCCGTTGCAGCACACATAGCAAGCGTGCGACCATGGAAGCCCTGATGGAAGACAATCACTTCATAACGGCCACCGTTTTCAGCGCCCCACTTGCGTGCGATCTTCACCATGTTCTCATTGGCTTCTGCGCCCGAGTTCGTAAAGAACGACTTATAACCACCCGAAGCCTTTGCAAGCTTCTGTGCCAAAACCGCCATATTCGGATTGTAGAAGAGATTCGACGAATGAACAATGGTGTTTGCCTGATCGGTGATTGCCTTCACCACCGCAGGGTGACAATGACCGCAAGCCAACGTTGCAATACCCGATGTCAAATCGATATACTGCATGTTATCAATATCATTGACCTTGCTTCCCGAACCCGAGACAATCGCCACATCCGGGGTGTATACAGGAACCACAAACTGCTCGTAAAGAGACGCGATATCGCTAGTTTTGTTACTCATCGGCTTTAATCTCCGTGCCTACGCCTTGTTTAGTAAAAATTTCGAGCAAGAGGGAGTGAGGCATACGTCCATCAATCAAGTGAACGCGTTGAACTCCTGCCTCGATTGCTTCGACACAACTATCGATTTTCGGTAGCATGCCGCCGCTAATAACGCCCTCCTCCTTCAACTTTGCCACATCCGACAAATGAAGAGTTGAGAGGAGCGTGTCCGGATTCGAGACGTCGCGCAGTAACCCTGGGACATCCGAAATAAAAACGAGTTTACGCACACGCATCGCCTTGGCAATTGCTACCGCAGCCACGTCTGCATTAACATTGTAAAGCTTTCCATCCTCTTCGCCAAGCCCCAATGGTGTCACAACAGGAATCACCCCTGCATCCACCATCTGCGCAATCGCATCGGTCTTCACGCCAATCGGCTCGCCAACGTAACCCCAATCCAAGGGATTCCCATCGGCATCTTGCCCCATCACCTTGCGCACAGTCAAAATCCAATCACCGTGCAACGGACGAGCAAGCACATGGAAGTTCTTATTCAATAACTGTAAAATGTTTGCATTCACCTGATGCTTAATGACCGACTCCACCACCTCAATCGAAGCTTCGTCCGTCACGCGCAACCCTTGAACGAAATTCGGCGGAATCCCAGCCGCTTCCATCGCGCGACTAATCGCCTTACCGCCACCATGCACCAGGATGACTTTAATCCCAACCGTGCGCATAAAAGCAATATCGCTCAACAAACGCAAAAGATTCTCAGACGACTCCTGAACGCTTCCGCCGACTTTCACAACGACAAGCGTGCCACCAAAGTCTTGAATATAAGGCACCGCCTCAATCAGCACATTTGCCTTTTCAATATACGTCTGCATCATGTCGTATACTCCGCATTAATCTTCACATAGTCAAAGGTGAGATCGCACGTATAAATCGTATCCTCACCCGCTGCTAAACCTAAATCCACGGTCACATCAAACGAACGTTCACGCATAATCTCCGTCATCTGAGCGAGCGTTGTCTCATCTGCCACACGCCCACAATCATACGCGCAAATCCCGCCGTAGTAAATACGCACCAAACGCTCATCAACCTCCGCACCCGAATAACCCGTCGCACAAATCACGCGACCCCAATTCGGATCCAAACCAAACCACGACGTCTTCACAAGCGGCGAACGCGCAATTGCGCGAGCAACAAGATGCGCATCATGATCATCACGCGCACCCTTCACGCGCACCGTGACAAACTTACTCACACCCTCGCCATCCATCACAATCTGCTTTGCGAGCATCGTGCAGAGCGCCTTCAACGCCTCAAGGAAACGCGGCGCATCCGGATGCGAACCATCAATAAGCGCATTCCCCGCGCGACCATTCGCAAGACAAATCAACGTATCATTCGTCGACTCATCGCCATCAACAACTACACGGTTAAAACTCACATCCGCAGCTTGCTTTAACGCCTGCTGCAACCATGTTGGCTCAACCACGGCATCCGTTGTAATATACGCAAGCATCGTTGCCATCATCGGCTCGATCATCCCTGCGCCCTTACACATACCGCCCAACGTCACCACCTGGCCATCAATCACAAGCGAAACCGCCGCACGCTTCGGCACCGTATCCGTTGTCATAATCGCACGTGCAACAACCTCATCCGTCGCTTCACCTGCATCCAAAGCCACGGCAGCCTTCTCAACACCCGCCAAAATACGTTCCACCGGCAACAACGTACCAATCACCCCCGTGCTTGAAACCAACACACGCGAAGCATCCAAACCCAACATCTTAGCCGATGCATCTGCAATTGTACGCGCATCCTCCAAACCCTGTGCACCCGTACATGCATTTGCACATCCCGTATTCACCACAATCGCCTGCGCACAAGGGGCTGCAGCAAGCTTCTCACGGTCAACAACAACAGGGGCTGCCGCAACACGATTCGTCGTGAACACCCCTGCTGCAACGCACGGACACTCCGACACAATCACCGCGACATCACGACGATTGGCATACTTAACGCCAGCCTCAACACCTGCCGCACGAAAACCTTTTGCAGACGTAATACCACCGTTAAGGAAGGTCAACTCATCCATCCCAAACTCCTTTTCCATCGATAAACATATAAAGTATGCCAAAAAACAACAAAAAATACAAGTAAAAATTACCCCCCCCACACACCCCCCCCCCCCCCCCCCCCCCCCCCCCCCCCCCCCCC
>JAZLBT010000011.1:0-26159 GCA_045613865.1 Candidatus Spyradenecus sp.
TGAAATAATATAGTAATGATTTCAAAGAAGCTGTTATCAACATAAAAATAAGATTTTTAAAAGACGTAAATCGGAGGTTATTTATATCTTTTTCAAACAGGTGCGGTTTGAAGTTCAAACGTGCCGTAAACGAAGTTCAATCAGCACCTGTTTAAAGTTCAAACAGCACCTGTTTGAAAATCAAAACAATAGGCTTTGATTTTAATAATAGACGAATCTTTATTTACTTTTGCAAATCTATTTCAAAATCAATAAGTTAGTAAATTGAATCAAAATTTTGTCCTTTTTTACAAGGAAAAACGGGTGATTAAATTTGCTTGTTCATAACTTTTGACAATTCTTTGTAAATTCCCCCTCTCCCCTACCCGACAAATAAACCTAAAAAATAAAAAGACGCCTTCATACGAAAGCGCCTTTTCTTGATTAATCCTGAATTCTAAATTATTCAGCCTCATCTGAAGTTTCCGTGGAACGATTCGTATTTCCTGGAGCAAAAACTTCACGACGTTCATACACCTTTTCACGGATTTTTTCAAGAATATCCGGATTTTTACGAAGGAATTCCGTTGCTGCATTACTGCCTTGACCGATGTGTTCATTGTCAAAGCTCAACCAGCTACCACGCTTGGTGATAACACCAGCAGCAAGACCTGCGTCAATGACCGAACCTTCCCAAGAGATACCACGCGAGTAGAGAATATCAAATTCTGCTTCCGTGAAGGGCGGCGCGAGCTTATTCTTCATAATATTGACACGCGTGCGGTTGCCATAAGCCTTGCCCGTATTATCCTTAAGCGTTGCAATACGTGCAATCTTCATACGAACAGACGCATAGAACTTCAATGCATTGCCGCCGGTCGTTGTTTCGGGCGAACCAAACATTACACCAATCTTCATACGGATTTGGTTCGTAAAGACACACGTTGTCTTTGTATTCGCCAACACACTCGTCAACTTACGCATCGCCTGCGACATTAAACGTGCTTGAGCGCCCATGTGCGAATCGCCCATGTCGCCTTCTAATTCACTCTGAGGGACCAATGCTGCGACCGAGTCAACAATGACCAAATCAACCGCACCCGAGCGTGCAAGCTGTTCGGTAATTTGAAGCGCTTCTTCGCCCGAACTCGGCTGAGAAAGGAGCAAATTATCAACGTCAACACCGATACGACGAGCATACGAAACATCTAACGCATGTTCTGCATCGATAAATGCAACAATGCCACCCTGTCGCTGAATATTTGCAGCAAGGTGCAATGAAAGCGTCGTCTTACCCGAAGATTCATTACCAAAAATTTCAATAATACGACCACGTGGCACACCCCCAACACCAAGTGCAAGGTCCAACGATAATGCACCTGTAGGGATAACTGGGACGTCCTTAATCTCGACTTCACCCATTTTTATAATCGACGAAGCACCAAATTCCTTACGAATCTGTGCCATAATAGCATTTAGCTTCTCATTTGTCTCTGCGGCGGTTTTCTTCTCTACCATAACGTTCTATGGCCTTTCGGTTTTATCATTTGTCTCATACAAGCCTTTATACTTCCACATAAAAGGTTACTATGATTGTACCAAATTTACGCCATCGATTCAAACAAAACTACCATCACTTTTTAAATTTAATTTCGAATCACCATTTTACACACGTGAAAAAAGAAAAGCCCGTAAACGCAATGTTTACAGGCTTTTTAAAATGGAGCCAACTGACGGAATCGAACCGACGACCTGCGCATTACGAATGCGCTGCTCTACCTAGCTGAGCTAAGTTGGCGAAAACGTGGTGTATAATAGCAAACTCATTTTTAAATTGCAAGCTTCTTTTTTTGATATTTCTATTTTTCTTCTTTTTTTAACGAAATCTTCTTTTCTTTTTAGCCTCTCGGTACAATTACGCAATATTTGTTTTAGAAAATGATGGAGTCGAGGCTTGACAAATAGGGTGTGATGCGTTATGCTAGAGGGCGTTGGTAAGAAAGGAATGAGCGATGCGTGCGTTAATTTTAGCTCTTTTAATGGCTTTTGTTGGGGTTTTATATGCGGCAGAACCGGTGGTTTTAAAGTGTCACTTTGATGTGGCACCGGAAAAGGCAGATTATTTTCTTACGTTGATGCGATCGTATAATGTTCGCCAACAGACGGTGCTTGCATATGCCAAATCGTTTGTTTTGCCTGGGCCAGAAGTTTATGATTGGACGTCGAAGTTAGCGGCACCAGAGGTGCTTACGTATGATGCCGAGACGGGAATTGTGACATTTACGATTACAGCAGAGGATGAACGTGAGGCGCAGAAGATTGCGCAGACGTATTTATCAATTTGTTCGTATGCAATGGATGAGTATGCTACGCATATGCGAAAGATGTCGGTTGCAACGATTGAGGCATCGATTGCGCAGGAAGATCGAAAGTTGGCACGTGCACTCGCGACAAAGGATTCTCCGGCTGTAATTGCTGAACGTAAGCGTTGTATTGAAACGTTGCGGGAGTTGAATCGTCAGTTAGACCAAATTGAGGCATCGATTAAGGCGCACACGGCAACGCTTCGCCCAATTTCTGAATAAACGTTGTGATTGTTCTACCACCTTTCGCTACCCTTGAAGCATTGTTTGCCAGAGGGTGGCGAGTTTTTTCTCAGAGGTGCGTTCAAAGGGTTGAAGTGTGGGGTTGAAGAGACTGATGCGCAGGCTTTCAATTGCCCAACGATAATCATTGAGTGCGCGAGCATCGTGGCGGGAGGGCTTGGGATTTGTAACGAAGTCAATGTAGCGTTGCCACAAGGGTTGAAGAGTCGCGAGTTTTTTACGATCACCAGCGGGATTATTACGTGCGCGTTCAAGGCGATCGGCAATAGCTTGAAGGATTAGCGGATAGTTTTCAAGCCAATGATTAGGCGTATTGGCGACAAAACCATCAAAGACAAGCCATGCGAGTTGCTCGAGAATATCTTCTGAGGTTTCGTTATAGATACCACTTGTTGTTGTAGCGAGATGTTCTAATCGCGCGGTTTCACTAAGGATATAAATTAAACGACGGCGAAGGTCGTTGGCATTTTGGGGGAGTTGTTGTTTGCAGGCGCTGTAACGAGCGTCGAGTGCAGCAGCAGTGGTGGGATCATCTTCATTTTTAAGGAAGGTCATCTCAATGGCGCGCATAAGCATCTCTTGACCCATGCGCACAAGATCAATGTCTGCATTTTTGAGGAAGGTTTTCACCGCTGGTGTCAACGACGGAAATTGGCTATACATCGACCAACGGCTTCCACCCTTTTCGCGTAAGGCATCGAGGCACTCTTTGCGATTGGCTAATCGTGCGAGTGCAGGGTCGGCAAGTGTGGCTGCCTTGGGTGCAGGGAGTTCCTTTTCGTTGCCGAAGAGTTCCAACAGGCATGCGAGGTTACGTCCTTGACCAAGGACTTTGCCATCTTCCACAACGCGATAATTCATGCGAAGATGATCGGGGAGTTTGTCTTCTTGCCAAGGGGTTTCATCGACGCGAATAGCACGTTGGTCACGAAGGATGGTATAAAGCGTTTCACTTAATGGTCGACGATAAGGAATTGCTCGCGAGAGAATCAAACTTTGCACCTCGAGAAGCGAACCCAAGACATGTCGCGTTCGACTCGGGAGAGCATTGAGCATCCACATAATCTTTTCGGGAAGAAGTCCCGGAACGAGCCATTCACCGTGCCAATGTTTGAGCAAATGAAGAGTGGTGGGAGTGGCTTCAATGGTGACGCCATCATCGACGGTGCGCGGAGCATGGACATAGGTCAAGCGGAAGGTTTCGCCACCGATTTCCATTTGGGTCGGGAAATCACGCAGCGTCACATCATCCACATCAAAGGCCGAGCCTTGCAAGGGAAGCGCGGGACAACGTTTATTGAGGGTGTGGGCATTGCAAACGTGTGCCGGCAGATGGGCTTCGTAAAAGGCAAGAAGTGCATCGCGCAAGACATCGCGTTCGTTACGTTGTAATGCGAGGAGTTGTTCAAGTAAAGATTGACGTTGCCAGTTGGCGTGGAGCCATTTCGGTGCGTGGCGGATGGCTCCTGGAACGCAGAGCGCGTCGGCAATAAAATAGCGTCGTGAAGCCTCAGGATCGAGTTGCGTAAGGTCGCGAAGGCGTCCTGAGGCGAGAGGTAATCCAAAGAGTGTGACATCTTCATGGACGCGAACAAATCCGCGCTCACCATCCCAAAAGGCAGAGTGTCGATGGATACGACAGAGGGTGCCAGCAATGGGTTCAATCCAACGCGGATCAATACACGCTACATTTCGCGCAAAGAGACGAGAAGTTTCAACGAGTTCTCCTGCAAGAATCCATTCGCGTGAAGTGGGGAGCTCATCAGGACGTGGTTTGCGCTTGGGTTGTTGATGAGCATTTGGCTTTTCCCGCTTTTCTTTAGCGAGACCACTACCTGGAAAGATTGCAAAGCGAATACCAAAGGCGCCGCGATATTCCTTTGCCTCACTATCAAAGTGACCAATACGCGAGAGGAGACCACACAAGAGCGCACGATGCAAGCCGACTTCGCCACCTTGTGCGCTGTCGATATGCAACGAACGTTGTTTGCAGAGTTGTTCAAGTTGTTGACGGATGTTTGCCCACTCGCGCATTTTTGGATACGAGACAAAGGTTGCCTTACACCGCTTTCGGCGTTGAGTTTCACTCGTGCCTTGTGAGGGATCATTCCACCACGCCCAAAGTTTTAAGCGTGCATTAAAATCTGAGACAGACGATTTGAAACGTGCATGTTGTTGGTCAGCTTGTGCAGACTTCTCAAAGGGGCGTTGAAGCGGTTCATCACAGGCCATTGCCGCCACCACCGTAAGGGCATCACGAAGGGATTGTTCTGCCTCGGCTGCAAGTAAGATGCGTGCAAAACGAGGTTCAAGCGGAAAGGCTGCAAGCGCGCGACCAATGCCAGTTAAACGCCATTTGTCTGCAGTTTGCGTGGTGGGCGTTGTGACCTTTTGCAAGGCGCCAAGTTCAAGCAACTCACGGTATCCTTCGCGAATGGCCGTCCCTGCTGGCGGTTCTAGGAAGGGGAATGATTCAATTCGCCCTAATCGTAAATCCGCCATGGTAAGAATAACGCCTGCAAGCGCAGAACGTTTGATTTCCGGGGCCGTGTGAGCTTCACGACGTTGGTAATCTTCTTCGCTATAGAGTCGAATGCATGTTCCCGGCCCCACGCGTCCACAACGCCCCATTCGTTGGCGCGCAGAGGCTTGGCTAATAGGTTCTACACGCAAGGTTTGCACATGGCGTTGTGCAGAATAACGTTTGATGCGCGCAAGGCCTGAGTCAATCACCGCTCGAATACCTGGAATTGTCACAGAGGTTTCCGCAACGTTCGTCGCGAGGATGATACGGCGTTTATCCGAAGCTTGGAAGACGCGCGCTTGTTCGCCGGCTGGCAACGAGGCAAGCAAAGGCAAACACTCTGTACGTGGAAGGTGGCGTCCTTCTAGAAAGGACATGGTCTCGCGAATATCGCGTTCGCCAGGGAGGAAGACGAGGATATCGCCCGAATCGTTGCCTAGCATGTCCACCGCATTTGCAACACGGCGAGGAAGGTCGTCGGCATCTTCCATCTCTTCCGGCATCCAAAGCACATCAATCGGGAAAAGTCGACCCGGGATTGTCACTACTGGAGCATGATCAAAGAATTCCGAAAAACGTTCCGCATCTAATGTTGCCGAGGAGATCACAACACGCAAATCAGGACGTTTCGGCAAAAGGCGTTTGAGAAGTCCAAGAAGGAAGTCAATGTTGAGGCTACGTTCGTGCGCTTCGTCAACAATGATTGTGTGGTAGCGCTTAAAAAGTGGATCGTCTCGCGTTTCCGCAAGCAAGATACCATCGGTCATAAATTTAAAGCGCGTTGATGGAGAGAGGCGCGTTTCAAAACGATGTTGATAGCCAACCTTTGCACCCAATGGTGATTGCAATTCCTCCGCGAGACGGCGCGCCATTGCAATCGTTGCCAAGCGGCGGGGTTGCGTGATGCCAATCAATCCTTTGGCCTGCGGATGGGCCATTGCAATGAGTTTGGGCAATTGGGTTGTCTTACCCGAGCCTGTATCACCGCAGACAATCGTCACTTGGTGCGTCCGAAACGTTTCAATCAACGTCTCTGCATACGCACTAATCGGCAACGCCGAGGGCAAAGTATAACGTTCTCCATCCTTCATTCGACCACTTCTTAAAAAGAAAGACCCGTGATGCTTCACGAGTCTTAATTAATGGCGGAGGAGGGGGGATTCGAACCCCCGGTGCCCCTCGCGGAACACGGCGATTTAGCAAACCGCTGCCTTCAGCCACTCGGCCACCCCTCCGCAGAGTGACTTTCTGTAACAAAAGTGCGTATATAATAACAAACTCAAAACGTAAATGCAAGTATTTATTTACATTATTCAAACAAAGCGCCCATATGTTTGAAAAAACGCATCATTGAAAGAGTTTAAGCCTCTAGTTACTGTGCACCAGAATAAAACCTCTCATGGAGATCCTGCAATCGATCCCATTCGTGAATGTAACGATCAAGTTGAAGAAAGTGTGCATCATGGCGATCACTCAACATCATGAGATGTTCGTGGAGGAGAGCTTTTTCCGTTTCATATTGACGCGTTGAGTAGCATCCTCCCATCCATGAAAGACGAAGCCAAAGGAGATAATTACTTATCGCATTATAGCAGTTATAACGCACAATCTTCTCATACTCCCCTGCTAGCCAAAAATCGAGTATCTTCGCGCCATGATTATCAAGTTTACCCGGAATACCACACAAAATACAAAGGTCATCAAACGTTGCATCCGTCTTGTAACTTCCATTCCCTATGATGAGTTCCTTCAAGTCGACACTGTACTCATTTTCCTTCGCGAAATAATCTTGCAACACCGACTTTGACAACATTGAAGGATCTTCCGCCGACTGAATCCCCAACACCATAGCACGTTGTTGCAAAAGATGAAGTACTGATTCCTTGATGTTATACCCCACAAGCAGAGGGTGTCGTTCCATCGCCTTAAGAAACTTTGTAAGAATCGTGCGTTCATCCTCTGGATTTTTTAAATTCCGCGGCATCCATACCAACGATATCTCTGGCGGATCATTTTGCGTTAGTCCTTTTTTACGCACCACCATTGCCATCGTAATCAAGCGACATTGCATAACTGGCAAAATAGGACGCGGATTTTCATCCGAACTTCCCATGCGAGCCCATAACAACTCACAAAGCAAATCGTCTGAAGCATGTTCTGCCTCGGGGAACAACATACGTGCGGCGTTCACATCTGGAACACATTCACACTCTAAGGCAACAACCGTATCTGCTACTTTACGAATCACAGGTCTTCTTCCAACATTTTAATGAGTGCAATATCATTTGGAAAATATGCCAGTCGCGCACGTGCAATCATCTTGTAATAATGGCTCGCATCTGAGGTTAAGACGTCAGCTTGACGAAGCGTTCTATACAACTCAGAAAAAAGAATATTGTAATTTGGATTTTGTAATTCTTCAAGGTGTAATCTTGCCAAGGCATAAAGCACATCCTCTTGACTCTTTGCACACGTTGCCCAATAAAGCAAGCGCGCTGCTGGATGCGTCTCGTCCACTGTAAGTTGCAATGAACGTAAAAGTGCTTTATTTGCCTCTGTCATCGGAATCTCTGCAACGTGTTGGCAATAATAGTCTTGTCCAGGATCAATATTCCCAAAGAATTTCAACAACCAAAATGAACGCATCTCTTTAAGCAAGGTTTCATTCTCAGGATGTAAATTAAGCCCCTGTTGCAAAAGCGCCTCTCCACGTTTCACCCAACGCCAACGATCTTCTGGTTGATGGAAAAAACCCGAAATGTTGTAAGAACAATTCCATGAGTTAAAAATCAACGCATCCGGAGAATCAGGCTCAAGCATCGTTAACCATTCTGTCAATGGATAAATCTCTGCACTACGGCCTTGTTGTTGTAGATCGTTAATGCGCCACCACAACACCTCCGTGAGAATGCCACGGGCACCACCAAGCGCAACAAGCATAACGGACAACGCTGGGCTCGCAGAAGGATTTCCCATCGGTCGGCATTGACGGGCAAGCGGATAGGAGCTCACAACGCCTATCAGCAAAAACAATCCCATCCACCAACGCCAAGTTCTCATCTTACAATTGCGCCTTTAAGTAATCTGCAAACGCTGTCAAATCTTGTACTTCAACGTCAAAACGTTCTCCACGTGGTTGACCAAAACCATAGGCACAATGACAAACGCGAATTCCCGCATGACGGCCAACTTCTAAATCTGTATAGTGATCACCAATCACCCAATCGGTCGGCTTGACCGTCACACCCATGCGTTCTGCTGCAAGGTAAAGCAAGCCTGGATCCGGTTTCAATACCGGCACATCGCCACCGCCCACCATTACATCAAAATACTGTGCAATCCCTAACTGTTCCAAAATTTGAGGAATCAAGCATGAGGTTTTATTTGAAGTCACAGCCATCTTACAACCAAGTGCTCGTAATGCCTTTAATCCGTCCTCTACACCTGGATAAAGATAAGTGTGATGCACCAAGTGTGTTGCATATTGCTGACGATTGTTGACCACAATTTCGTCAATCTTATCTTCAAAGCCAGGCATCGCACGAAGCATCAACTGTTTTGCGCCATTGCCCACCATCGTTGCAATTTGTTCTAAAGGGAGAGGAGGCAAGCCATAATCTGCACGTGTAAGGTTAACGCTATTTGCAATATCGCCACGCGAATCAATCAGAGTGCCATCTAAATCAAAAAATAGTGTCGGTAATTCTTTCATAACACCCCCTATTATAACAAAAAAAACACACCCTCGGAAAAGCATCTCTAAAAATTTACAAGATTTCTTTCATAAAAGTCATGACAAAAAACTGACATGAGAGATATTCATCCGAGGCCACAGTGTCGCCAATAGCACGCATTTAAGCCCGTTCTACGCCATGCGAAAGAGAAACCCTCATGGAGACTCACAAAACGCTTATAAACACACAAAAAGGCCTCCACGCCTTTCGTTTCAGGAATATCTACATAAAAAGCAAATGTCTATTTACTCACGTACTAAAGACCTTAATAATTCTAGAAACTTCTTGTAAGAACGTAAACACTTATATAAGCTACAAAAAAACTCCTCGTAACAATCGTGTAAAAGGCTTAAGCGCATCTTGCAAAAAGGAAGGTGATAAAAAAAGAGCGCCGTATGCGGTGAAGCATACGGCGAACATCTTTTCTCACGAAAAGGTTACTGATTAAGCAGTGATACCTTTTTCGGTGAGATAATCGATGACGGCGCCAACCGTGGTGAGCTTTTCAGCGTCTTCATCAGGAATTTCAGCACCGAATTCTTCTTCGAATGCCATGATGAGTTCGACCTGGTCGAGGGAGTCAGCGCTGAGGTCGTCGATGAAGGAAGCTTCGCGAACGACTTGAGCAGCATCAACACCGAGCTGGTCAACGATGATATCAGTAACTTTCTGTTCGAGGGACATGTTGTACTCCTTGGGTTGTTAATATTCTCAGCTCTGACGGAGTGAGAAGGGGGTTATTTGATAATCACTAATCTTAGAATGCCATGCCGCCAGAGACAGCGAGGGTCTGACCAGTGATATAAGCAGCTTCGTCGGAAGCGAGGAAGCGGATCGCATTTGCTACGTCCTCGGGTTCGCCGAGCTCCTGAAGGGGGATCATCTTTGCCATTGCGTCCTTTGCTTCTTGAGAGAGGACTTCAGTCATCTTGGTCTTGATGAAGCCGGGAGCAACAGCGTTACAGCGGATTTTCTTCTTGCCGTATTCCTTGGCAATCGTCTTGGTCATGTTGATGACGCCAGCCTTTGCTGCGCCATAGTTGAGCTGACCAACGTTACCAAAGAGACCGATCACAGAAGCGGTATTAATGATAACACCACCGCAAGGCTTACCATCTGCGCCCTTGTTCTTACCCATGGGGCGGATAACGGCCTTGCAGAAGAGATAAACCGACTTGAGGTTGGTTGCAATGACAGCATCCCATTCTGACTCTTCCATGCGAAGGAGGAGGTTGTCACGGGTAATACCAGCATTGTTGACGAGAATATCGAGGCGACCGAATGCTTCAACCGTAGCCTTAACAGCTGCGTCGACCTGATCAGCCTTAGAAACGTCGCACTGAATGGTGATAACCTTGTGGCCGTACTGTTCAACTTCGGGCTTTGCGGTTTCAAAGAGTGCGGGATTAAAATCGAGAATTGCAACATCTGCACCAGCTTCTGCGAGCGCCTTAGCCGTTGCGAGACCAATACCACCACCTGCACCGGTGACAAGAGCTGCTTTACCTGTTAAGTTAATCATGGTAAGTTTCCTTTCTGAAGAGACGGATTAGACGCTAACCTTAGCGAGTGTTGCAGTAAGGGATGCCGTATCCTGAACATTGGTCACGCCATTGGCCTTGTCAATGCGGCGGATAAGACCCGAAAGAACCTTGCCTGGGCCAAATTCAACAAAGAGGTCGCCCCCCTTCATCACGGCCTTGACACAGTCAGAGAAGTGAACAGGGCTATCAACCTGCGTAAGCATCGCAGCCTTGATGGCTTCACCATCTTCCGCATGGAACGTACCCGTTGCGTTAGAGAGAACAGGCATGGTGGGCTTGTTGAAGGTGATATCCTTAACGAATTCAGCAAGCTTTTCGCGAGCAGGCGTCATAAAGGGCGAGTGGAATGCGCCAGCGACCTGGAGAACAACATTCTTCACGCCAGCTGCGGTTGCGATTTCAGCAGCCTTAGCCACAGCTTCGTGCGTACCAGAGATAACTTGCTGAGCATCCGAGTTAATGTTGGAAACCGTGCAACCCGAACCTTCACAAATTTCAGCGAGCTGTTCAGGAGTTGCGCCCATGATGGAGATCATGCCAGAAGGACGTGCTTCGCAAGCTTCCTGCATGTACTTACCGCGTGCTTGGAGCACTTTGAGCGTTGTTTCAAAATCGAGCACGCCAGCTGCGCAGAGTGCGGTCCATTCACCGAGAGAGAGACCTGCTGCTGCATCAAACTTGACTTCAGGGTTTGCCTTCTTGAATGCCGTATAGCAAGCCATCGAAACAGTAAAGATTGCGGGCTGGCAAACGTCAGACTTTGTAAGCGCTTCTGCGGGACCTTCAAAGCAAAGGGTCTTCAAATCAAAACCAAGCACTTCGTTGGCCTTATCAAAGAGAGCCATGATTTCGGGATCATTTTCAGCGAGGTCCTTACCCATACCTGGGAATTGAGCACCTTGACCAGCAAAGAAACAGTTAAGCATATCAGTGTATCCTTTCACGTACAAGAAATAGTCTAGCGCTTTTCCAAACTTTTTTCAAGCATTAAGTTTAAGAATTTTCATTTGCGCGCTGTACCGCTTCGAGTTCTTCCTCGGTCGGTGCGACAGGAAGCGCGCCAATGTGTGCTTCGATTTCACGAGAAACATTATGTTCTGCGGCACGCGAACCGGCCTTACATGCGTAAGCAATTGCACGCGCAGAAGAGGAACCATGTGTAATGATTACGTTGCCGTTCACACCGAGAAGCGGTGCGCCGCCGAAAACTTCGGGGTCCATTTGGCGTTTAAACTGACGCAATGCGGGCTTGAGAAGAAGCGCTGCGAGTTTATAGATAAACTTCGACATAATGATACGCTTCAACCAACCGCTAATTGCATGTGCTGCGCTTTCAGAGGTTTTGAGAATAACATTGCCGACGAAACCATCGCAAACGATGACATCGGTCTCACCACCAAAAACGTCATGACCTTCAACATTACCCTTGAACTTGATATCCGGACAGAAATTGCGCAAGAGCGTAAAGGCACGCTTGGTCATTTCGTTGCCTTTGCAATCTTCTGTACCGATGCTCATTAAGCCCACCTCAGGAGCTTCTCGACCAAGCACGAGGCGAGAATAAACCTCACCCATCGTTGCAAACTCACGCAACCACTCATAGTGGCAGTCGGTATTTGCACCAGCATCGAGAAGGAGGAGTGGACGATTAGCATCATTGGTTGGCAACACCGTGGCAATCGCGGGGCGCGATACGCCCTTGATACGGCCAAGGATAAAGAGTGCAGAGGCCGACATTGCACCCGAGTTTCCTGCAGAAACAGCGGCATCGGCACGACCTTCCTTAACCATGCGCATACAAACGTTAATCGAACAGTTCTTCTTACGACGAACGGCAGCTGCAGGCGCATCATCCATCGCGATAGATTCATCCGTGTGAATGATTTCAAGGCTACCCTTTTGAAGAAGATCTTCTACATTCGGCGTTGGGCGCAATACGGGGTGAGGCACACCAAAGGCTTTTTTAATTTCGGCTTCATCTCCAACAAGGATAATGGTATCTTTCGTTTGAGCAGCAGCATATGCGCCACCCCAAACGATTTCGTACGGAGCATTATCTCCACCCATAGCATCAAGTGCGATACGCATCGTTTTGCTCTCCTTTACCGAAATTAATCAAAGGTTGTTGAGATTAAGGACCGGGCCTTAGCGTCGCTTATTCAGCGTCGCTAAGAACCTGGCGGCCATCGTACTTACCGCAAGAGGGGCAAGCGCGGTGTGCTAAACGAGTTGCACCACATTCGCAGGTAACGGTACCGGGAATTGCGGCCTTAATCTGTGCACGACGCTGACGAACGCGCATTTTGGACTTTTTACGTTTTGGTACTGCCATATTATGACTCTCTTTCTTTCTAAGCTTTTACTCTGTTTCTGTAGGCGTGAAGGCGTTTAGAGCATCCCATGGGGACGACTCACCCTCCTGTGCGCACCTACAAGGGCCAACGTTGAGATCTTGACCACAACGAAAGCATACACCCTGACAATCTTCCTTACAAATCGGATAGGTAGGAAGAGCGAGAATAATACCTTCTCTTACGGATTCTGTCAAATCCAAGGTCTCAAAACCTTGAATTTTAAAGCTTTCGCAAAATTGGGACTCCTGAAACTGCGTAGAATAATCGCACCCGCACCGACTGCAAACACAATCACAAGCGAGTGTTAATCGACCGCGTACAAGGAGTTCTTCGCCCAGTTTTTGACATTGCAAATCATAGCCAATATCACCTGCGGGGTGAAGTTGTTCGAGATCGTCCAACTCGAGAACGTCACGCGACAAGCATCCAACAAGATGCTCATAGGTGTCATCATCAAGACGACCTAAATCAACGATCAAACGCGCCAGTGTTTCCAACGGCTCCTCCTTGAATGCGTTGCTCTGGATGCACACTCAGATAACGTTGTAAGTGCTTCTCCACGCATGCCGGGACAAAGTGACTAATTTCGCCACCATAACGTGCAACTTCGCGCACGGTTGAAGCGGTAATATAGCTATGTTCCTCATTGGGCATAAGGAAGAGCGTTTCCACCTCGGGGGCAAGACGGCGATTGGTCAACGCCATCTGAAATTCATATTCAAAATCGCTATACGCACGAAGCCCGCGAACCACCGCACGAACGTTATTGCGACGACAAAACTCAATCAACAAACAATCAAGAGGTTTGACCGTCACATTAGTAATGCCCTCTTCTGCAAGGCATTCGCGCACCATCTCAAGGCGTTCTTCAATTCCAAAAAGGCGCGTGGGCTTCGGAGAAATGCCAGCCACGGCAACAATAACATGATCAAACAACGAAGCACTTCGACGAATAAGATCGAAGTGTCCCTTTGTCATGGGATCAAAGGTCCCCGGATAAACGGCTGTTTTTTCTTTCATACCCGCTATTATAGCATAAAGCAGATAGGGATGGAAGAAAAATTATTACACTTTCATTCCACAAACAAAAAATCACTTTTATCTCGAATAAAAATCGGAATCTTTCCACTCCGCTTACTTGAAAAAGAACCACAACAATTCACAACAAAAGCAAAGAATAAATACATCCTATGCACCGAATCCTATCTGTGCTCTCCAATTCCACTTTTGATCCACCAATCAACGCCTCTCAAAAATACACGTCAATAGACCAAAACACAAAAGACCTTCTCCCCTACCCCTATTACATCCCATCACAAAACCGCGTACACCTATCCACCGCAACAATGCACAAAACATCAAACGCCATCACGGAAATATCGCAAGAAATCTTCACTCCCTAACACTCGCGTTTAAAAACACTTGCGCTTCCTCCCATGTGCAACCATCATTCAACCTTTACGCCTTTCTAAAAAGCACCACACACCTTAACCTTGATAGGATAATAAATACGCTTCATAAAATGCTCACACATTGCCTTTCGCCACGAAGAGAACAAAACGAACCATACTCGTCGCGCCATTCTCCACACGCAAACAACTTCCAATTTTACAATAATTCAACACCATAGACCTCATATCAAGATTTCTACCATTCAAGATTTCTACCATACACAACGCAACAGCCATGGATTCATCCTTGAAGAACGATGCTGTTTATGCTATGATGTGAACCATCAAAGGAACGCACCACGTGAAAATTCTCCATGTTGCCTCAGATTTAATGAAAGCCTCTGGCATCTCCGTCTTTTGCTGTGAAATCGCAGCATCAACGGCTGCTCTTGGTCATGACGTGCGTCTCCTCGTCAACCATAGCCTTCCCGAAGAATACCCCGTTGAACCCTCCCTCCAACGCCTCCACGCATTAAACGAATGTAACGCGTGGCAACCCGACATTGTCCACATCCATGGATTGTGGCTCCCCTTCTTCTTCAAAACCTTCTATTGGGCAAAACGTCATAAAATCCGCGTTGTCTGGAGTCCTCATGGGTGCTTAAGCCCTTGGTCCTTACGCTATAAAGGATTGAAGAAAAAGCTCGCGTGGTGGCTCTATCAACGCTGGGCACTCCAACACGTCAACGCACTCCACGCAACAACACCGCTTGAAACAAACGACATCCGCGCACAACACCTTACGCCCCCTGTGGTCGAACTTCCCCTTGGCATCCACGCGCCACATGCATCTCCACGCAAATCCACGACGATACCCAAAACCGCCCTTTTCCTCTCCTTTATCCATCCTAAGAAAGGCCTCATTGACCTTATCGATGCATGGGCAAATCTTCAACCCAACGACTGGCAGCTCATTATCGCTGGCTCCTCAAACGATGACTACATCGAGCGCGTCAAACAATACGCAGAAGAACGTCATGTAAAGGCCCTCTTCAAAGGCGAAGTTTTTGGAGACGAGAAAGAACGCCTCCTCGCACAAGCCGACCTCTTTATTCTCCCCTCCTACTCAGAAAACTTTGGCGTCGTCGTCCTTGAAGCACTCGCTCATGGCACCCCCGTCCTTACTACAACCGCAACCCCTTGGGAGTCTTTGCCAAAAAACCACTGCGGATGGTGGATTCCTCCAGGACGCAGCGCACTTGAGGAGCAACTTAAAACCATCTTCGCAAGTGTTCCACGTGAAACACTCCACACCATGGGACAAAAGGGCCATACATTTGTTTCGCAAAACTACACCTGGCCCTCACTTGCAACACGCCTCGTGCAACACTACCAATCGCTCATATAAAGAAGCGCCTACGCGCGCATTACACATACCCCATTTAGACTCGCGTTCTCGATTACAAGGCAGCACAAATCGTTGCAGCCATCGTTGCGATTGCATTATTCAATGCAAAAGGCTGGTGGCATACATTAACATGCGCTATAACCAGCACACGCACGACCCATTTTACCTTAAACAAATAGATGCAAGCACATGCACTCCGATGCCACACCATACGCACGACATCTCAACCGAAGAAGCAATATGCATACGCATATCACACACCTGCCGCACCTAAACGAGAAATCAACGCGCGCCTAAGATTCACCAACACTTCCCACTTGAATTAAGGCAAATATTAACTGTAACACAACAAAAATCAAAGAGCGCAGAATCTCTCACATCCATCTCGTTATTCAGCAAGCCTACAAACAAAAAAGCTCCCGAAAGAGGGAGCTTTTTTGCGGAGATCCTTCTTAATCGGTTGATTAGGCAACCTTACGACGAAGTGCCATGCCTGCTACGCCGAGAGCGAGCAATGCCAACACCGTCGGTTCAGGAACTGCAACCTGTTCGAAGGTAAGCGTAACCGTACCCGCTGTAGGCGGTTCTCCACCAACTTCGCCCCAGGTATTGGCTGCATCTGTTGTGAACGTTGCACCCCATGCAGCATCCGTTGCATTATCCGTCAAGAAAACATAGTAGGTACCTTCAACAGCCGAAGAGGTCATTTCCATGTGACCTTCCAAAGCAGGGATTTCAGCATAATGAAACTTTGCACCTGTTGCCGTGGTATACTTGGTCGAAGTTGCAAGAATCGCAGATTCGTAGACTTCCTTTACTGCCGTTGTGTCAGTCCCTACAACATAAACAAGCGACACCGTGCAATCTGCAGGATAGTATACAGCTTCCGTTGAGGTCCAACTAATCTGGAGTGCTTGGGCAAAAGTTGCCATGCAAACCACTGCTGCGAGAGCAAGAAACTTTTTCATAATTTTTAATCTCCTTTACTTTAAGAAATTCTGTTTACGGCGTAATGCTACACCAGCAACGCCCATTGCGAGAAGTGCCAAAACGGTCGGCTCGGGGACAAGAGCTTGCGTCCACGTTCCACCCAACCAGCCCATATCAACATAATCTTCGGGTTTCGGCTCAAGACCAACATTACTTGCGTAAACGCCTCCTTCACCCTCAGCCATTTCAACTCCGCTTTTACTAAAGATCACTTCAGTCGTTGTACCTGCAACAGCATACGGATTAGTGTCATCATTTTTCTTAACAATAACCATATAGTAATAACCAGAACCAATGACCGTATTAGTAACCTCGTTGTTCGTCGTCGGTTCTGGAGGTAAGCCATTCGCATACGCAAGAACATTTCCCCCCGTGTAAGCGGGATCATCCATCACGTTGCCATACGTGACCATTGTAACCGTTTTACCTGTTTCTTTATCTATAGAAGAACTCGGTCCTTTTGTTGCAAGACCATAGGCGCCTTCAACCGTCATCTCATTTGCAGAATAGACGAAATAAATATTGAAGGTAAGCGTTGTAACACCTTGTTGATTTGTTGTATAAGCCCAACTGTTGATATTGTTATAGCTGGAATTTGACACTACCCACGACACGGTCACCGCGTGCGAAACTGCCGCGGCAACCAAAGCGAGAGAAAGTACAAACCACTTTTTCATAAAACTAACCATCTATTAGTAGCAGAGGCTTACGACTTACGATAGTAGTAACCTGCTGCACCCGCAGGAAGCTTATCTGGTTCAGCATTAACATCGCCATTAGCATAAGCAGGGATATACATACCACCTTCCGGATTCGGCTTCGTCCAAATCGTTCCATTATAACGGAGAATGAGATAGTCCGAAGAGCCTTCCTGAAGAAGGTAAATCTGATCACCACGAGCCGCACCACCGTTGCCAACTCCAATGTTAGCATAAGGAATCGCTTCAGAAGTTGCATTACCAAATGCGACAAATTCACCTGCAACAGGTGTGACAGAATTGCCATCTTCGACCAATTCACCGCAAAAAACCGTAGAGGCAACGTCCGTTGTATCCGTCAACATCCACAAGATTGTACCAGCACCAATCGGAGTGTCATTGGCAGGCGTTGTACCATCCATCCATACTTCATCTTGAACGGTATAAATGGTAGGCGATTGCACATTTGCCTCGTAAACCTTTGTGCCTGTAGTATAAGCTGCGGGAGGAAGAATCTCGGCCAATGTTAAAGACTGAGCATTATTATTGCCCGTGATATCAAAGCCCTTTACGGGAACGATAAGGAACTGATAAAAGTTGTTCGAGACAACCGCATCCTTCTGAATCACAACAGCAATATTGTTACCTGTGACTTCAGCAGCCATCACAGAACCTGCTGCAAGCACACATCCAACGAGTGTAAGCATTGACTTTTTCATTCTTTTCTCCTTTACTTATTCCGCAATCAATCGGTAGAAACGCTTGATTTCATTGGGCAATCGCGGAATTTTGATTTGAGTAGAGTCCTTAACACGCAAACAAGTATAGCACTTTTCACTTTGATTTGCAAGATTATTTTTATCTTCATCCGAAAGATTTTTTAATACCTCATCTAATACCTCATTCATCAGCTTCCAATTCGGAGTCTCAAGCGAATCTGTTGTTTCCAATGTGTAAACAATTACATCGTTTGAGCTAGACGTTAGTATCAATGATCCGTCAGTATCTAATGAGACTTCCGTAAATGTCGGCATCAAATATTGATTAAGTTCTGCACCGGAATAAGTCTTCCCTTCAACCGTTATTGATTCTACGGAGGTGGCATTATACGCGAGCATAGGATTATCCACACGCGTGTATGCAGCTGTTGTATAATCGAGGTCTAACAAAATTTGCTTGAAATTTCCGCCGCCCATAGAAGGCCCTGGTAAATTTGAGAATTCTGCGATTTTTACACCGCCCCAAGATTGTGCGAATATCCCCGCTGCGAACGTATTATCACTCGAGTTATAATAACGCGAATCAAATCTGAATAAGTATACAACAGAATATTCGCCTTTCGTATCCATCGTTGCTAGAGATTTAATCTCCCACAAATACGAATCATTTGGATAAAATGTGTCACTTAATTTAAACGTTTCTCCAATTGTTCCATTGGCATTAAGATTGTTCATAAAGACTTCAAAAGAGCTGATCGCGCTAGTCCCTTCATCAGTTAATAGGATTTGTCCCGCCTTATCAACCTTAAAAAGTTGATGAACAGCGTCATCCTTCGTTGTTCTGCTTTGGTGCTGAGCAATAATAACCGCAACCTTTTCACCTTGAAGAGTTGCTGTTTCATCTGTATAAAGAGGACCTGCATATATTTCTTCACCAACAGCTACACCCTTAGCGATAGAGTAAATGTGAACTGTTTGAGCCCAGGTGGGGAGAGTGAGGGCGGAGACCACGAGAAAAAGAAGTGTTTTAAATGTTTTCATAGCGTACTTATAATAGCATATGCATTTCAATTGTTGCAAGTCTTTTTATTTTCCCTTCACGAAAAGTCGTTGAAAAGGTCGCGTGTATTAATTTCTTTTCCTTCTTCATAAAGGTATTGCCCATCTTTGAGAGTAAAAAAGAAGTGTCTCTTTTAGGGTTCATAGAAGCTTTTTATCCAATTCAAGCCACTCTCTCAAAAGCCTAATTTTTCAAGGTTTATTCTTTTCAATTTGAAACCCTATTGTTTTGAACTTCAAACCCTATTGATTTGAAGAGCAAACCCTATTGATTTGGACGTCAAAACAATAGGGTTTGAAACAGGGGGTATGAACAGGTTATCACCGAAGCAAAAGCATACTTCCTTTTGCGTCATTTTTCCTAAGATAAAAGGCGCGTTTTTTGTTTTTTGATTGTCTTATCTTCTCCCAATATATTACATGCGTTATTTTGATGTCGGCATTTTTGTTTTTACAGTCACGTGTCAATCTCTCCCCTACCCGTTCTGATTTCTCTTTAATATACATTTAAAATAGACACAGTTTTACAAAAAGAAAAAAAGACGCCCCGCATGAGGCGTCTTTTTTAAGCGTTAAGCGAATTGCTTATTCTTCATCTTCGAAGACGTCTTCAATACCATCGTCTTCACCAAAGGGAGCGAGGTTGTCGAAGGTGTCGTCCATCCCCATGAGGTCGTCTTCATCGGTATCAGCGGTAGGCATACGGAGGTCTGCGTAAGCGCTGTCGTCAGTGATTTCGTCTTCAGGGATTTCGACTGCATCGGTAGAGATACCGTTTTCGTCCTTCTTACCATAGACTTCGTCCATTTCATCCTGCGAGATTGGTGCGCCCAAGGGGACCATCTTGATGTAGCGGTGCATCGGGAAGCCGGTGCCGCCAGGGATGAGGTGACCGAGGATGACGTTTTCCTTGAAGCCACGGAGTTCGTCGATGCGACCGAGGGTGGAAGCTTCGGTGAGAACGCGCGTGGTGTCCTGGAAGGAGGCCGCAGAGATGAAGGAGTCTGTTTCGAGCGATGCCTTGGTAATACCGAGAAGTGCGGGTTTACCTTCTGCAGGGCGCTTGCCTTCTTCTGCCATCTTTGCGTTGGTTTCTTCGAAGACGTGACGGGAAACTTGTTCACCATAGAGGAAGTCGGAGTCACCCGGGTTTTCGATACGGATCTTACGGAGCATCTGACGAATGATGATTTCGATGTGCTTGTCGTTGATCTGTACTTCCTGGAGACGGTAGACCTGCTGAACTTCGTTCACGAGGTAACGCTGGAGTTCCTGAGGACCGCAAACATCGAGGATTTCCTGCGGCGAGACGGAACCTTCAGTGAGCTGCTGACCGCGACGAACATGGTCATCCTTAAAGACGACGATTTGCTTCGAGAGCGGGATGTAGTGCTTTTCAACGAAACCGGAAACTTCGTCCTTAACGATGAGGACGCGCTTGCCGCGTTCGTTTTCGCCAAAGTCGATGATACCATCGATCTTGGAGATTTCAGCCACATCCTTAGGTGTGCGCGCTTCGAAGAGTTCAGCAACACGCGGAAGACCACCAGTAATATCGCGGGTCTTGTTTTCGCCGCGCGGGGTCTTTGCGATGGTTGTACCGGGCTTAACGAGTTCGCCATCGGAGATCATGACCTGAGCGCCTGCAGGAATCGAATAGCTATTCAACGTGCGGAGCTTTGCGATCTTCGCATAGTCGAGCGTTTCAACATCAACACCTGCGGGGACTTCCTTAACAATCAAGCGAGGATGCAAGGTTGTACGCGAGTCGGTGATGGTACGCTTGCGCATGCCGGTTGCTTCGTCAATTTCCGTATTAACGGTGATGCCTTCTTCGAAGTCTTCTTCAACGATAAGACCTGCGGCGTCAACGATGATTGGCATGGAGTGCGGGTCCCACGTTGCGAGGCGGCTACCCGACTTAACCTTGGCACCATCATCGAAGTAGAGGTTGGTACCGGTCTGGATCGGATAGTTTTCGAGTTCTGCGCCTTCGTCGTTGAGGATGACGACCGAGCCGTTCTTGTTGATAACAACGTTCACGCCTTCTTCATTCTTAACAACACGGAGGTCTTGATACTTCAAGATACCATCGCGCTTGAGAACGATTTCAGACGTTTCCGCAACCGTCGAAGCCGTACCACCGACGTGGAACGTACGCATCGTCAACTGTGTACCAGGTTCACCGATGGACTGTGCAGCAATGATACCCACAGCCGTACCGATTTCAACGGTCTTACCCGTGGAGAGGTCGCGGCCATAGCACTTTGCGCACATACCATGACGGCAATCGCACGTAAGACCCGAACGGATCCAAACGCGTTCGATACCGGCAGCATCAATTGCCTTTGCCTTCGCTTCATCGATTTCATCATTCGCATCGACGATGGTTTCACCCGTGATGGGGTTGATCACATCATAGAGCGAGGTACGACCGATGATACGCTTTGCAAGCGAGAGTTTGACTTCGTTGCCTTCAACAACGGCTTCAACCTCAATACCCGACATGGTGTTACAGTCTTGCTGGGTGATGATCACATCCTGAGCAACGTCAACGAGCTTACGGGTCATGTAACCTGCGTCTGCCGTCTTCAATGCCGTGTCAGCCAAACCCTTACGAGCACCGTGAGACGAAATGAAGTATTCGAGCACCGAAAGACCTTCACGGAAGGAGGCGGTAATCGGCGTTTCGATAATTTCACCGTTCGGCTTTGCCATCAAGCCACGCATACCTGCGAGCTGACGAATCTGCGTGCGCGAACCACGCGCCTTCGAGTCGGCCATCATGAAGATCGGGTTGATATCGGTCGGATTAGGATTATCCGGCGAGATGTTCTTTTCGATCGTCGTGTAGAGCGAGTCTGCGATACGTTCGGTTGCACCCGACCAGATGTCCTGAATCTTACCGCGACGTTCACCATCGGTAATGATACCTTGTGCGAACTGCGTTTGAACGCGCTTGACTTCGTTTTCAGAAGCATCGATGATGGCGTCCTTATCAGCCGGGCGGATCATGTCCTTGATACCCATGGAGGCACCGGACTGGCAGGCCCATTCAAAGCCGAGCGCCTTGAGTTCATCGAGCATCGTAATCGTACGGTCGTGACCCACAGCGTTATGGCATGCGAGAATGAGCTTGGAGAGGGTCGACTTTGTGACCTTGTCATTCCAGAAGCCCATTTCATCCGGCCATACTTCGTTGAAGATTACGCGACCGACAACCGTCACGAGCACCTTGGCATTCGGGTCGCCATTGGGGCGTTCGGGGTGACCGTAGTCAGGGTTCTTAAACCAAATACGCTGGTGGACCGTGAGTGCGCCATCATTGAATGCAAGCATCACTTCGTTGGTCGAACCAAAGAGCGGGAGGCGATCGTTAATCGGATCGGGAGCGACACCCTTACCGACAGGACGGTTCGCGTTCTTATCACGCTGATCAACGGCGGTGAGGTAGTAGCAACCGAGTGCAATATCTTGCGTCGGGGTCTTGTTTGATTCACCCGATGCAGGCGAGAAGATGGAGTTTGTCGAGAGCATCAACAAACGGCTTTCCAACTGTGCTTCAACCGAGAGCGGTACGTGCACAGCCATCTGGTCACCGTCGAAGTCTGCGTTGAAGGGCGTACAAACCATCGGGTGCAAGCGGATTGCTTCACCTTCGATAAGCACGGGTTCAAAGGACTGGATCGAGAGACGGTGCAAGGTCGGTGCACGGTTCAACATCACCGTCTTGCCGCGGGTCACTTCTTCGAGGATGTCCCACACTTCAGGCTTCTGCTGTTCGATCATCTTCTTTGCCGTACGGACGGTATGGCAAAGACCGATTTCCTTCAAGCGACGAATGATGAAGGGTTCGAACAAGGTGAGCGCCATCTTCTTCGGCAAGCCGCACTGATGAAGCTTCAAGTTCGGACCAACAACGATTACCGAACGACCAGAGTAGTCAACACGCTTACCCAAGAGGTTCTGACGGAAACGACCGGTCTTACCCTTGAGCATGTCAGAGATGGACTTGAGCGGACGGGAACCTGCGCCAGCAACGGGACGGCCGTGACGACCATTATCAAAGACGGCATCGACAGCTTCCTGCAACATACGCTTTTCGTTGCGGATGATGACGTCAGGCGTCTTCAACTGCAAGAGATTGCGCAAGCGGTTATTACGGTTAATCACACGACGGTAGAGGTCGTTGAGGTCGGAGGTTGCAAAGCGGCCACCTTCCAACGGAACCAACGGACGCAATTCCGGCGGGATCACAGGAAGCACTTCAAGGATCATCCATTCAGGGCGTGCACCAGAAACGCGGAAGCCTTCCACGATCTTCATACGCTTGATGATCTTTTTACGCGTCTGCTTCGAGCGCGTATTTTCAATTTCTTCTTCCAACTGCGCCTTGAGCTCATCGAGGTCGATACGAGCGAGGCAATCGCGAATAACACGTGCACCCATGCCAGCTTCAAAAGCTTCCATGTTGTTGACGTTATACTTTGCCTGTGCTTCGTTATATTCTGCTTCGGTAAGCAACTGGAATTCTTGAAGCGGAGTTTCACCAGGATCGGTCACGAGGTAATCTTCGTAATAGAGGACGCGCTCGAGCACGGAGCTCGAGAGGTCCAACATCGCACCAATACGGCTCGGATTGCACTTGAAGAACCAAATATGGCTCACCGGTACAGCGAGTTCAATATGACCCATGCGTTCACGACGAACGCGAGCTTGCGTCACTTCAACACCGCAACGGTCGCAAACAATACCCTTGTGCTTGATACGCTTGTACTTACCGCACTGACATTCCCAATCCTTCGTCGGTCCAAAGATGCGTTCGCAGAAGAGACCATCACGTTCTGGACGATAGGAACGGTAGTTAATCGTTTCGGGGTTTTTAACCTCACCATACGACCACTTGCGAATCGTTTCAGTATCGGCAAGCGTAATGCTCACAGCATCATACTGTGCATCATGGGGAAGCTTAAACATATCCTTCGTAACGTTAGTATTCACTTAGGACCTCCAAAATTAAAGGGTAAGAGACTTGTGGTTCGTGGAAGCGGCAGCCGTTGTCGCGACCTCGGCCTTTTGTTCCTCGGTCTGTGCACCACCTAAGAGGCGCATGTCAAGGCAAAGACCACGGAGTTCGCTGACCAACACCGAGAAGGATTCAGGTGTACCTGCTTCCAAGGTGTTCGTACCCTTCACGATTGTTTCGTAAATACGTGTACGACCAACCACATCGTCAGACTTCACAGTGAGCAATTCCTGAAGTGCGTATGCTACGCCGTAAGCTTCAAGCGCCCACACTTCCATTTCACCCATACGCTGACCACCGGCCTGAGCCTTACCACCGAGCGGCTGCTGCGTAACCAACGAGTAAGGACCCGTTGCACGAGCGTGAATCTTATCGGTGACCAAGTGGTGCAACTTCAACATGTAAATCGTACCAACAACAATGCGCTGACCGAAGGGTTCACCCGTCAAGCCATCATACAACACGCTCTTGCCATCAGGCGAAATCCACGGTACAGAACCCGGAGCTTCGTTTTCTTCCTGATGCTGACGAGCCTTCGCCAACAATTCATCGATTTCGCTTTCCAAGCAACCATCGAATACCGGCGTCTTCACGTGCATCTGCAATTCAGAGCAAGCACCGCCAAGAACGGTTTCAAAAAGCTGGCCAAGGTTCATACGAGAAGGCACGCCCAACGGGTTGAGCACGATGTCAACCGAGCGACCATCCGGCAAGAAGGGCATGTCGCAGTCAGGGAGAATACGCGAAACAACACCCTTGTTACCGTGACGACCTGCGAGCTTGTCACCCACCGAGAGATTCTTCTTCTCTGCGATGTAAACACGCACTTGCTTGACAACACAATCTTCGTCAACAATAGAACCTTCACCCATACCTTCGATATCAATCATATCGAGGTCTGCAAAACGAGAAGCAAACTTTTCTGCAACTTCATCAATCTGCTGCTGGACTTCTTGAGCCTTTTGAGCATCTGCAGCGTCCGCGTCTTCCGAAGGAACAACCTGCAAGTTCTCAACAACCGTCGAAAGCTTAGCCAAGAGGGACTTCGTAATCTTCTTATTCTTCGGAATGATCACTTCATCCGTTTCAGCATTGCGAATATCAAACGGGAAGGCAGAACCCGACCAAAGTGTACCGAATTCCTTTGCCATCTCATCATGCAAGTGACCTTCACGACGCTTACGAACGTCTTCAGCCTTACGTGCATCGATATCATCAAACTGTTCAGGCATTGCCGATTCGTCGAGATAAGATTCGACATTATCATCGTCATCCATCAACGCATTGGTGATCGTCTTGGTCTTGCGAGCCTTCAACGCAGCTTCAACATCCGCATTCGTCACACGGACATCCATCACAATACCCTTGGTGCCCGGCGGGACCTTCAACGACGTATCGCGAACATCTGCAGCCTTTTCACCGAAGATTGCGCGAAGAAGACGTTCTTCCGGAGCCAATTCAGTTTCAGCCTTCGGCGTGATCTTACCAACGAGGATATCACCCGGGCGAACTTCTGCACCAATACGAACAACACCATCCGAACCCAAGTTACGAAGCATATCTTCGCCAACGTTCGGAATATCACGTGTAATCTGTTCCGGACCCAAACGCGTATCACGAGCGCCACATTCAAAGTCCTTAATGTGCACAGAGGTGAAGGTGTCATCGCGGACACAACGTTCGTTGATCAAGATAGCGTCTTCGAAGTTGAAACCACGCCACGGCATGAAGGCCACGAGCAAGTTCTTACCCAACGCCAACTCACCTTGATCCGTTGCAGGACCATCGGCAAGCGCCTGACCCTTCGTCACTTCTTGACCAACCGTCACGATCGGCTTCTGGTTCACACACGTACCAGCATTGGAACGACGGAACTTTTCGAGCACATAACGACGGCAACCTGCGACCTTTTCACCCTTACGAACCTTCGCTGGGCACTTGCCATCCTTCGAAACAACGATTTCCGTTGCCGAAACATAGGCCACAATACCATCTTCTTCAGCCAAAACCGTCACGCAGCTGTCTGCTGCAGCGATACCTTCAAGGCCCGTACCCACGCGAGGACGTTCGGTGCGCATCAACGGCACACCCTGACGCATCATGTTTGCACCCATGAGTGCACGGTTT
>JAZLBT010000012.1:0-28571 GCA_045613865.1 Candidatus Spyradenecus sp.
GAGATAAAATGCCTAATGATAACTTGTTCATCCCCCCTCATTTCAAACCCTATTGTTTTGAAGTCCAAACCCTATTGTTTCACTTCTTCAGGACATCGTACTATTTTCTAGAATTTTCTAAACAGGTCTAAAAAGTCCCCCCCCCAAAAATGTACTATTTAAGAATTTTCCCCCCTTGTCATTTTTCCCCTTAAAAGTGTTGGCCCCCAAAAAAATTGTACTGTTTAAATTTTGCATGAATAGTACAAATTATACTGATTTTAAGCTTAAAATTGCCGGCCGTAAAATATTCAAGATAAGTTATTGTAAATGAATAAGTTACGGCTCAGCAAATAGAATACAAACTATTGAAGAAATGAAACCTATTGTTTTGATTTTCAAACAGGTGCTGTTTGAGCTCTAAACAGGTGCTGATTGAACTTCGTTTACGGCACGTTTGAACTTCAAACCGCACCTGTTTGAAAAAGATATAAATAACCTCCGATTTACGTCTTTTAAAAATCTTATTTTTATGTTGATAACAGATTCTTTGAAATCATTACTATATTATTTCACTTCTTCGGTCCTTCGTACTATTTTCTAGAATTTTCTAAACAGGTCTAAAAAGTCTCCGCCCAAAAATTGTACTATTTAAGAATTTTCCCCGCTTGTCATTTTCCCCTTAAAAGTGTTGGCCCCCAAAAAAATTGTACTGTTTAAATTTTGCATGAATAATGGCGCGAGTGGCGTCACGTGAAGGATGGGTTTTCTCTTTGGAATACAATAGTGTATGAAAATCCGCTAAACACTTTGAAATCAAGGGCTTTGAGGGACTAAAGCAAAAAAGGTCACCGAAGTGGTGGCCTCAATGCCGCCATTGCTTTGGGACTCCCTTACGCCGGCTTCATTCCCAAAGGTCGTAAAGCTGAAGATGGGACAATCCCGGAAGTCTACCAAGGCTTAACGGAAACCACAAGTGCTAATTACATTGTTCGTACTCGCAAGAATGCCGAGCAAGCCGATGCCACCTTAATCTTCACCTATGGGAAACTTACGGGTGGATCTTTGAAGACAGCAGAGTTCGCAACTAGATACAAGAAGCCCTGGACGCATGTAGACTTGGATAAGGTCACGCCAGCGGATGTGAAGGCTTGACTTCTGAAGCTTCCTTTTACGGAAGGCTCAATCAACATTGCCGGCACAAGAGGAAGCAAAGCACCAGGGCTAGAGGAAGCCGTGGAGAAGTTTTTGCTAGAAGTGTTGCAAGGGTTGATATAAGATAGTTTTAGCACCTATCAAGAAATGTGGCGAGCCCAATATTGAGCCAAATCAGTCTCGCCTTTAGATTGGTAATAGTTCACGAGAACTTTTATCATTTCAATATCACCCATTTCTGCTAGGCGTTTTACCTCATTAATGCCTTTATTAAACCACTCATTTGCTAAAGCTTGATTTCGTTCAGTGCCAATTCCTAATTGGCACATTTCTGAAACTTTAATAATTGCAGGTAGATAATTTCTTTCTGCAGCAAAAGAATAAAGTGAAAAAGCTTTTTCAAGATTATTTTTGCCTTTAGCTCTATAAAAGATAAGACCAGTAAGAAAATTTAATTGCGTTTGTTTTGTTTTCCGCTTTGCTTTCTCCTTACGCCCCTCAGAAGTTGACAGGGCTGAAATTGCGTCTATATCTTTTGCAATCTCGTTTATACATCCATACTCAATAAATGTTCTATTACTCGGCATATTGGAGAATTCAAATGCATTTGCCAACTCAAGATAAAATTGTGGCGGATAATCATAATAATCTAAATATACATCTCTCCCGTCAAATGGAAAGCTGTAACTCATTTTCCAAGGAATGATTTTATAAAATATTATATAAAGTGGGAATATAAAGCGGGACATGCCCCGTAGAAGTCTATCGAACTTAAAATAAGTAAGGTTGTATATCTGAAGCCAATCGTGCATACTTTTTCGAAGTTTAAATGATAAAAGTACGTTTTGAACATACGCCTCCCAACCATGATAACATGTAAGTTTTACTTCATTTCCACTTGGTAAATGCATATGCGCCTCCTTAAATTTGATTTAAAATGCTAAAATTAAATTTTTTATACCTTTTAATTGTACCAAAAATATAATCTTTTGGATAATTTTAAATTTTAATTCATTTTACGAAAACATTTTGATTGAACTTATTTGCTTTTTATTTAAAATAAATCTCTTATTTTCAACTATTTATCTTGCTATTCAGGTGAATTTATATTATAATGGACGTGGTCTCTTGGATTATGAGAAACACCCCTTGAATCATAAAAGTTCTATTATAGCAAGTACTATTGGCGGTTATTTAATTTTTCCATTTTTCGCATCCTTATGTTTCGCAGTTCTAGTGGTGGGTGATGCTTATAATGGATGCAATTTGGGATGATGTGGAACAAGGTTTTTGCAAGTTTAAGTAAAATACTTTTAAACCTGCGTATATTTCTATGACCGAGACAAGAAGGTAAGGTTAAACACAACCTTTCCTAAAAGACTATGTTTAAAGGCTTTTACGGGAATGGTATACGAAGTGTGAAAGTATACTTCAACCACAATACCCCCATTTCTCGCTTAAAATGAACGAGAAAAAGGTGTACATTTTGGAATACAATAGTATGGGGAGCCCGCTAAACCCTTTGAAATCAAGGGCTTTGAGGGACTAAAGCAAAAAAGGTCACCGAAGTGGTGACCTTTGGAAATTGGTAGTACGGCTTTGAAAAACGAAAAAGTAGACGAATTTGTATACCTTTTATATCATTGGTATTCAATGACTTATTACAAATTTTTAAAAGGCTTAATAAAAAATTCCTCTAAAAATAGCCCTAAAATCTAGCAAAAAGGTGTACACTTCTTGTCATCATAATTGTTCTAAAAGAAGATATTATAATTATACAGGATACAGGTACATACCGTATCACGAATCGTTTTTTTAATATTCTTTCTTTTATTACCCCGCAGCACTATTTGCAATATTCAGGAGGATGAAACTTTTTTCTTGCTTCACGTAGAGGGTATGTGATAGGCTTATAGTTGGTTGAGTTGCATTGAAAGCATGGCGTGTGCAATATGATTCAGCAGGTGGCTGTTTTGTTTTTGGCGGTTGGAATGGCTGCGAGTGTGGCTTTTCGTGATGCGACTGTGATTTTTTTTAAATCCGCCGAGAGTGGTGTGTGAGGTGGATTGGGTGTCGGGTGAGAGCGTGTATCGGGCGGGATGGTTACAAGAAGGTTAATTTGTTACAATGTGCATAAAATGTATGCATATCATGCTTGAGGAATTTTATGAGTACCAACGTATCGAAGCAGAAGCGCGAAGATCTGCTTGCTAAAATAAAGGCGATTCGCACCTACATTGCGACCGCACCGCAGGACGAAAACACGGCGAATCTGCTCGCCTACCTCTCCGAGCTTGAAAAAGACGTGGGAACGAAGAAATACGGTCTTGTCTTTGAGGAACACCGCGAGGCAATCGACGAGCTGCTTTCTACCCATACCCCCGTCATGACCGAGGACGGCAGCCTTTTCATCGACAATGGTGGTCAGATGAACTTTCTCATCGAGGGCGACAATCTCGCTTCTTTGCAGTTGCTTGAAAAGACGCATAAAGGCAAGATTGACCTTATCTACATAGATCCGCCATATAATACGGGAAATAAGGATTTTGTGTATGATGATAGTTTTCTGGATAAAAACGATTTGTTTAGCCATAGTAAGTGGTTATCCTTTATAAAGCAACGACTACTTATTGCGCGTAGTTTACTCACCAAACGTGGAGCTATTTTTATTAGCATTGATGATAATGAGCAAGCTCCTCTCAAAGTGTTGTGTGATGAACTTTTTGGAGCAGAAAATTTTATTACCTGTTTGGTATGGGCAGCAGGGCGAAAGAATGACTCTAAATATATTTCTGTTTCACACGAATATATGCTTTGCTATGTGAAATCTATGGAATACTTAAAAGAAAATAAAATAGTGTGGAAACAGCGCAAGCAAGGAATTGACGATATTTACAAGGAATACGAACAGTTAAAGAAACAATACGGCACAGATTATCGTAAAATGTCAATTGCATTAAAGCAGTGGTATAAAAACCTACCCGAAAATCACCCTGCACGTAATCATTCGCATTATAATTTTATTGACGAAACGGGAATTTACTTTCCTTCTGATATTTCGTGGCCCGGTGGAGGCGGTCCAAAATATGAAGTATTACACCCCGTAACACATAAACCCGTACGAGTGCCAAATCGTGGTTGGGTTTATCCAACAAAAGAAAGAATGTTAGAAATCATTTCGCAGAATTTAGTTCATTTTGGGGATGATGAAAAAAGCGTACCCTGCAAAAAAACCTACTTAGCAGACAATGAGACATCTACTCCGTATAGTGTGTTTTATAAGGATGGTAGAGCAGCAACGAAAAGATTGCGCACAATTATGGGCGAAAATGTATTTCAAAACCCCAAGGACGAGGAAATACTTGAAAGCATCATCGAGTTTTCTACATTAACTGACTCTACTATCCTCGACTTCTTCGCAGGCAGTGGTACAACAGGACATGCGGTTATGAAGCTCAATGCCGAGGACGGCGGATCCCGTCGCTTTATCCTCTGCACCAATAACGAAAACAACATCTGCCGCGAGGTTACATACGAGCGTATCAAGCGCGTGATCGATAAAGAGGGATATGCCGCTTCGCTCAAATATTTCAAGGTTGATTATATCCCCGTGAGTGAGCGTATGTACTACGAGTATGCCGACGAGCTGCTTGCCCATATACGTGAGCTTGTGGAGCTTGAAAACGGAATCAACTTCAATGGAAATGCTAAAATAGGTATTGTACTTACCGAGGACGAGCTTGCCGAGTTCATTCAGAACGGCGAAGCCTTTGCAAAGTGCCGTAAGCTTTATATGGGACACGACCTTCTTCCCGACGAGGAACAAGAGAAGATTTTGCGCGCCCGTGGCGTTGAGATCAGCATTATTCCCGATTACTATTACAGAGATTTACAGGAGGGCTCACGATGAAATTAAAAGAATTTCAGCTTCAAGCGGTCAAATCGCTTTCTGAAGCTATGGAAAAGCCCGCCCGTGACATCGTGCTCAAAAGCCCTACGGGTAGCGGTAAGACGATCATTCTCACCTACTTTATGCACCAATACATACAGTCCTTCCCGAAAACCGTATTCGTGTGGCTCACCCCCGGCAAGGGCAACCTCGAGGAACAGAGCAAGGAGAAGATGGACAAGTATATCCACGCTTCTCAGACGAAGCTCCTTTCCGATGTTATGACGAGCGGTTTTGAGGAAAACGACAGCGTTTTCATAAATTGGGAGAAGCTGACGAAGAAAGGAAACAACGCGCTCAAAGATAGTGAACGCACCAACTTCCTTGAACATATACAGCACGCCTTGAATGACGGTTTGCGTTTCGTCATCATCGTGGACGAGAGCCATCAGAACAACACCATCAAGGCGGACGAGATTATTCAGTATTTCCACACCGAGAAGATTATCCGCTGCTCGGCAACGCCGAAAGGGATAGCCAAGGCGGAGATTATCGAAATCCCCGAAGAAGAAGTTATTGCGGCAGGTCTTATCAAGAAGATGCTCATTATCAACGAGGACTTTCCGCAGACGGTGACGACCGACGACCAAACGGCGTTTCTGCTCGACCGCGCTCTTGCAAAGCAACGCGACCTCCGTGCTGCCTTCTTGCAGAGAGGAACGGATATAAACCCCTTAATCGTGGTGCAGATACCTAACAAGTCGGAGAGCTTGCAGGACGGAATTGAACGCTACTTCGACTCCCAAGGCATCACCTACGAAAACGGAAGTCTCGCTTGTTGGCTCTCCGATCAGCACGAGAACTTACCGAACATCGAAGCTCCCGACGGCAAGCAAGAGGCCGTCATCATCAAACAGGCGGTTGCAACGGGTTGGGATTGCCCCCGCGCCCACATCCTCGTTAAGCTCCGCGACAATATGGACGAAACCTTTGAGATACAGACCATTGGACGTATTCGCCGTATGCCCGAAGCGAAGCACTACGAAAGCGACCTCTTGGATAGCTGCTATCTCTACACCCTCGACGAAAAGTTCACCGCAGGCGTTAAAATGTCGCTCGGTAAAGGCGCACTCGATGCTTGCACTCTGTTCTTAAAGAACGAGTATAAAGGTATCACCCTCACGGGCGAACAAAGAACCACCGTCGTTACCACGCGCAACCCGCAAAAAGCTCTGCTTGCGATTGCCAAGTATGCGGAAAAACAATATGGCATCGGCACCAATAAGACGAAGAATAAAACACGTTTACAGGCGGCGGGATATGTATTCTGCGATGATATTGTAAAGCACACTGTTTCGGGTGAAACTGCAACGCTTGATTTCCGCATCGGAGATATGAATGTGGTTGCAGTTACGGAAAAGTTGAATACTCACACCCACGGACGTGACTATCACAATCGTATTGGTAAAATCGGTCTTGAGATTGGTATGGAGTATTCTTTTATGAATACAATTATACGAAAATTGTTTGACGCAAATTTTACCTACCAGAGAAAAATCCTTGAACTTGAACCGAGGCAGGTATATTCGTTTGTTCTGAATAATGCAGAACGCTTGCGCCATCTTGTTCGCGAAGCAATGGCAGCAGAGCTTACGCAGATGAATCTTGGTTTGGCCGGCGTGACTACCTTTGATTTCCGTATTCCGCAGTCGTGTATGTTCACTTATGATGGCGGAGCAAAAACACAGCTTGTTATGGAGAAGAACGTATATCAAGGTTATCTTTCCTCCGCAGAGCCGCGTTCTACGCCGGAACGTAAGTTTGAGAAGTTCTGCGAGAGAACAGCGAGCGTCGATTGGTTCTACAAGAACGGCGACAAGGGTAACGAATATCTCTCCATCGTCTATCAAGACAACTCCGGCAAGCAAAAACTTTTCTATCCCGACTACATAATCTCGGTGAGGGGCGAGCTTTGGATCATCGAAACTAAGGGTGGCTTTGACCGTAGCGGAAATAGCCGGGATATTGATATATTCACCTCGAAGAAATTTGAGGTCTTGAAGAAGTATCTTGACAAGTACGGTTTGAAGGGTGGCATCGTACGTAACGATGACAAGAGTGAAGAATTATGCATTTGTATGGATGCCTATTCTGATAATATTTGCGATGAGTGTTGGAAACTTTTATCAGAAGAGTGGAAGTCATAATGGATTACACCATGATGGCACAGGATGAAGTGTAGGATTATGGGTATAACACCCGTGATGAACTCATTTCTGGTCAGGGATTAACCTACAATTATGACGACTCGGTAACCAAAATTAGAAAAGAGTTAAAATAATTGAAAAATAATACTTTGTATACATTTTCAAAAATAAAACTCGATCAAAACCCTTTTCTGGTGCATGTCATCATGCAAAGTTGATTTTGAGAAATGTACACCATTCTCGTAAAAGCCTTTAAACATAGGCTTTTAGGGAAGGTTGTGTTTGACCTTACCTTCTTGTCTCGCCTCTAAAAATCTCGCCTTTTTAGATAATAAATGGTCTAAAATATACTTAAAAGCTTGATTTTAAAGGCTTTTGAGATTTTAGGTTTTAATAAAGGTATACATTGCCCACAATACCCTCATTTTTTACTGAAAAACAGCAAAAATTTGTATATTTTAGGGATAAAAATGAAAAACTAGACAACTTATAAGTCTTTGATTTTTAAAGACTTATTTGTAAAAATAAAAGAAGCCTTCAAAAAGAAGGCTTCTGGCGATGGTAGCGGGAGTAGGATTTGAACCTACGACCTTCAGGTTATGAGCCTGACGAGCTACCTGGCTGCTCAATCCCGCAATAAGCTCTTTATGGCGCGCCCCGGAGGATTTGAACCTCCAACCTTCTGATCCGTAGTCAGATGCTCTATCCAATTGAGCTAGGGGCGCTGAAAACGGGGGATAGTATAGCAAAGTCGAATTTTTATTGCAAGCACTTTTTTTATTTTTTTAATTTTTTTTAGTTTTTATTTTTTGTAAGGGTGGTTTATTGTTCACTTTTCACTTTCATCTCTCCTTATATTATGTTATATTATATGTCATGAAAAATCGACGTTTATTTACACGCAAACTTTTTTTGCTTTTGTTTCTCGCGGCTGCGGGTATTCTTGTTGGTGAGGTTTATCAACATTTTTCGGTGCAGTCTTCTGAAGAGGTCCTTGCTAATTATCATGCAACGTTGTTGGTTGAACGGACGTTGTACATTAATGGGGTGCCTGTTGTTGCCAAGGTTTGGGATTTGCCTGCGCATGTGAGCACAAATGTGTTGGCAAAGGCAAAGGGGCGTTCGCTGATTACGCATCATGGGGATAAGCGGATTGTTTTCACGTTTAATGAGGAATTGCCCCAAAATACGGTTGCCTCTTTGCCGGAGGTCTTCCCTTCTCTACCTGGTGTAGAATGGGAGACGATTGTTGATTTGACGAATAATGTTGTTGCGCTTGGGCATTCAACGCGTTCGCTTGAGGCGCTTCGCGCAGAAGCGAATGCAGCGGCAGTTGCCGCACAGTGGAAGCCGGCGGGAAACGATTATTGGGTTAAGGATGATACGTTTTTACTTTTAGCATTGCGTGAGACGGATACGGATTCGCGTGTTCATTTCGTTTGGGGAAGGAAGCAGTAAGATGAAGCAGAAGGTTGTTCTTATTTTTGCCATTATCACAGGTATTATGGCGGCGTTTATTTCGGGAAGTATTATTTTTGCAAAGCGTGCTGAATTGGAGCGCGAGCGTTTAGCGATGCGTAATATTCGCCGTACGCAGGTGGTGGTCTTGAAGGAGTCGTTGCCTTCAGGGGCGATTGTTCGTCGTGATATGCTTGGGATTCGTTCGTTTGAGGATGCTGCGATTGCAAAGCGTGCGATTCGTGTGACGGATGAGAATAAGTCGACGTTAGCATCTCAGTTGGATGGCCGTAAGCTTGTTGCGCATGTTGAGGCGGGGACTCCGCTTTTGTGGACGGATTTGCAAGGTGGCTCGCTTGAGGATGGTGGGCTTGCATCGAGTTTAGCACGTGGGATGCGTGCGATTTCAATTTCGGTCGGGTCGAACACGAGTGTTTCAAATATGATTCGTCCGTCGGATCATGTGGATGTGTTAGGGACGTTTACGTTGCCGAGTAAGACGCGTCCTGGTGAGACAGAGGTTGTGACGTTGACGATTTTGCAGAATGTTTTGGTGCTTGCAACAGGGCAAGAGACGACACAGACGTATTCGGGTGTCGGGTCGCGTTATAATTTGATTACACTTGAGGTTTCGCAGAGTGAGGCTGAGGTGATTGCGTTTACGGAGCAGATGCGTGGGCGTTTGACGTTAACGTTGCGTAACCCAACAGATACGACGCACACGGAGAAGTTGCCGTCGGTTAATTTTGACGAGATTCGTAGTAAGTTGGAAGAGATGAACAAGAAGCGTCACGCACGTTCGCGCTAATGGTTTGTCGACGAGGTGTTGCATGGAGTATATTCTCACACTTGCAGTTCCTGGACAGAAGGTTCGTCAGATTCAACTTTCTGAAGGGGTTTATATTCTTGGGCGCGGGGGACAATGTTCACTTGTGCTTGCGGATGATAGTGCGAGCGAAACGCACGCGCGGTTGACGTTGACATCGACGCAGGTTGTTATCGAGGATTTGGGTTCGTCGAATGGGACATTTGTGAACGCGCATCAGATTGAGCGACCGACGGTGCTCAAAACGGAGATGGTGGTCACGGTGGGTGGCACGGCGTTTCGCATTCAGCCACGCACTGTGGCGGCTGCGCCTGCTGCACCAGCAAGGCAACCTGCAGCTCCTACGCAGGGGCAAGGTGCAGTTTCTCAGCCAGCGGCGCCGCGTCGTCAAGCGATGACGATGAATCGTTTATCTCCTGAGGAGCTTGCACGATTGGAGCGTCGTCGTCAGATTAAGTCTCAGATTCACGCTGAGCTTATCAAGCGTTTAGGTTTAAAGCAATTGGTTTCACAATCGGTTTCTTCTACAGAGCTTGAGTCGCGTGTTCGTGCAACGCTTCAGAGTATTTTTGTTGAATTAAATGAGCGTGAGCGGATTCCGGCAGAGATTTCTGCGCAGGAGTTGTTAAACGAGATTTATGATGAATCGATTCGTCTTGGTCCGATTGAGAAGTTTCTTGCGGATGATTCGATTACAGAAGTCATGGTGAATGGACCTTTGAATGTTTATGTTGAACGCAAGGGGCGCTTAGAATTCACTGGGCAATCTTTCATGGATGATGCGAGTGTGATGGCCGTGATTGAACGTATTGTTGCTCCGCTTGGCCGTCGCATTGATGAGAGTCAACCGTATGTTGATGCGCGTCTCTCGGATGGTTCGCGTGTGAATGCCATTATCCCGCCGCTTTCATTGATTGGGCCGTGTATCACGATTCGTAAGTTTGCGAAGCGTGTGTTGACGGAGCAGGATTTTGTTAATTATGGCACATGGACGCATGCAATTGCGAACTTTCTCGCGATATGTGTGCAGTTGCGTAAGAATATTATCGTTGCTGGTGGTACGGGTTCAGGTAAGACGACATTGTTGAATGTGCTCTCGAGTTTCATTCCTGAGACAGATCGTATTTTGACGATTGAGGACGCAGCGGAACTTCGTTTGAATCAGCCACACGTCGTGCGTTTGGAAGCACGTCCAGCGAATATTGAAGGTAAGGGCGCGATTACGATTCGTGATTTGGTTCGCAATGCGTTGCGTATGCGTCCGGATCGTATTATTGTGGGTGAATGTCGTGGTGGCGAATCACTCGATATGTTGCAGGCAATGAATACGGGGCATGATGGTTCGTTAACAACGGTTCACGCAAACTCTCCACGTGACGTGATTAGTCGTCTTGAGACGATGGTGTTGATGTCAGGGGTGGAGTTGCCCAGTCGCGCAATTCGTGAGCAAATTGCAAGTGCGGTTAATATTATTGTGCAAGAGTCGCGTCTCTCAGATGGCTCGCGTAAGATTATTGCCGTTACAGAAATCACGGGCATGGAAGGGCAGCAAATTGTAATGCAGGATCTCTTTGTCTTTAAGCAGACGGGGATTGATGCCAATGGTCGTGTGCTTGGTTATTTAACAGCGACGGGAGCGGTGCCGTCATTTTATGACACGCTTGCATCGCGTGGTATTGAACTTGATCCCGCACTCTTTACGCCACAGGAAGATGCCTAATGGAAAATCTATTACCTTGGATTGCGATTTTGCTCTTTGGATGCGCTGCGACAGGCTTGATTTGGGCGCTGAGCTCGGCCTTTCTTGATCGGTCATCAGAGAGCGCAAAGATTTACGAGAGCGACATTTCAAATAAGCTTGAAGCGATGTTTCTCTTCGTGCCCGCACAACGTTTGGTTGATATCGGTTGGATGGCGGCGGCAACGGTTTTCATGTTGATTATGTTGCCATTTGCCCAAGTTGATCCGCCGTGGTTGCCGCTTGTTGGGTTGGTTTTTGCAACGAGTGCTGGGTATGCGGTCTTTCGTTTGCCAAATACGATTGTGAGTTTTTTAAAACGCCGGCGTACAGAACACTTTAATTTGCAATTATTGGAAGCACTTCCGATGATGTCGAATGCATTGCGTGCGGGCTTTTCGATTATGCAAGCATTTGAATCTGTCGCAGAGGGAATGGATGGTCCGATGCGTCAAGAGGTGACACTTTTCTTGCAACAGACGCGTGTTGGCATTTCCTTTACGGAGGCGCTTCAAGAGTTTGACAAACGCGTCGGGAGTGAAGACTTGACGTTGATTTGTACGTCGATTGAAATTGCTCGGCGTGCGGGTGGTAATTTGACTGAGATTTTCGATACAATTGCAGCGACAATTCGTGCGCGTTTGCGTATTCATCAGCATGTAAAGACGTTGACGGCACAAGGGCGTATGCAAGGATACGTTATCGGTGCGATGCCCTTTCTCCTTGGTACGGGCTTGGCGATTTTTAAGCCGGATATCATGATTCCATTTGTCTTTTCGCTCTTGGGGCTTATTCTCATTGCGGTGACCATTATGCTCGTGATCCTCGGGGGCTTAATGATTCGCAAGATTATTACCATTGATGTTTAAAGGAGTTGGCGTATGAATGATCTCCTTTTGCCAATAGCACTTATACTTTGGGGGACTTGCTTTACAGGTATCGCATGGTATGTGTTGTCATTGTCCTCGCAGGTTACGTATGTAACACTTGCTGACGGTCGCAAGCAGGAACGTATGATTCCTTTTATCTTTCGTTTGCTCTTGCCTTTTACGAACAACTTCGATAAGACGCTCCGTCGACCGGCTTTTAAAGCGCAGATTGAGAATGCTTCGTGGCAGTTAATTGCAGCGGGATTTGAAGGTGTGCTTAGTGCTCGTGAGTTTGTTGCCATCAAATTGATGTTGCCGGCAATCACCTTTGTTTTTGCAAGTCCGCTTCTCATTGTGCTTGGACAGGATGGCTTTTTGCCGTGGCTGATTTTGACGTTAATGGCATGGGTGTGGCCATTGCGTTGGTTACGCCGCGCACGTGCGATGCGAGCAAAGTCGATTATGCGCGCCCTTCCCTTTGTACTTGACCTTTTAACGCTTTCCGTCGAGGCTGGGCTTGACTTTATGGGGGCAATTCAACGTAATTGTGAACGTCGCAAAATGGATCCACTCAATGAAGAATTGCTGCGTATGCAACGAGAAATTCAGATTGGCACAACGCGTCGAGTCGCCTTACAGAATCTTAGTGATCGCGTACGCATTCCCCAAATGCGTACCCTCTGCGCTTCGCTTATTCAAGCCGATGAGCTTGGTGTGAGCATCGGCACGATTCTCCGTATTCAATCTGAACAATTACGCCAAGAGCGTTTTGAGCTTGCAGAGAAGAAGGCGAATGAAGCCCCAACGAAGATGCTCTTCCCATTGTTGTTGTTTATCTTCCCTGCGACGTTAATCATTCTTCTTGGCCCTCTTTTAAAGTCGGCCATGCAAGATTTCATGCTTTAAGAGGTTGCACACGATGCGTTTTGCTTGTCGTTTCCTTTTCATTTTGCTTGTGATTGTTCCCACCTTTGTCATGGGAGAACTCTCACCTGAGGAACGTTATGGACCGACATTTTATGGCATTGAACTCCCCAAGACGGGGGCTCGCGTTCTCCTCATTGTTGATGCATCAAAGTCGATGCGGAGAAAAGATACGCGTCGTCTCGACAAGGGAACACGTTGGGATACGCTTGTCGATGAGGTCAAGGCGATGTCTTATCGAATGACAGAGGCGATTAAAGAAAATCCAACGCTTTGTTACACCGTTTCACTTCTTTATGATGTTGGCGATGATGTGCATCCAGGAACTCAACCCTACAATATGGCAAATCCTGCAGAACAAACCGCACTTCTCAACAATCTTGAGCACCGCACATTAGGCAATGGTGGAAATTTTAAGACAACCTTTTGTCAGACCTTATGGCCACTTGTTGCTAAGCAGCATATCACCCATATCTTTTTTCTCGGCGACAATGATATTGCCTCGGCCGAGGAAGACATTTTGCCGCTCTTTCAACAGTGGTATACGCTCACAGCGAAGGAGCCCCAAGAGGCGGCACTTAAAAAACAATGGCGTCTTAAATGCGATTGGTGGGAACCATGGAAAACATGGCGTGCGCCCAATCGAAAATTTGCTCAGTTTAAGAAGGATAAGCTACTCCCACCGCCCCCCAAAGAAGTCCTTTTTTCTGCGGTTGTCATTGGTCAATCTTCACCTCTTTTGGAAACGCTTTCAAAGATTGGAAAAGGTTCTTATATTGAATACATAAATCCCAAAAAGCACAAGACAAAAAAGAAAAAACAAGTGCTCCCAAACGAAGGATAATTTCTCTTATGGCAACTTCTCCTGAAGATATCCAACATAAAAATGCGATCAGCCTCGATGGTTGTGACGTACAACGCCTTGTCGAGATTTCCGAACAATTCAATGAACTTGAATTGGATTTCACGCATTATGAAAAGATTACCGCAGCGCGTATTGCAAATGATAAAGCAGATTGGACGTCACTTGGGCGCTCTTTAAGCGAGGCTTATCAAGCGTTAGAAGATCAAGATGCGCAAACCATTTATCAAGTATTAAAAACGATGGAGCATCTTTTAGCACGTCATGGTGTGCTTGTTGCCCAACCACAATCTCGCACGACGCCGACAACAACCGAGGTTCTTCCTGAAGAAACGGAGTTCACCTATGGCGACTAATCAAGCAAAAAATGCGCTTTTATGTGCTTATACACTCGCAAAGGCTGGACGTTATAGCGAGGCTGAAGCGAAGGTGTTATCTGAACCCGAAATTTCCAAACAGCCTGCAGCAATTGACTTTTTAGCACGCATCCGTATTGAACAGGGAGACGTTATAGAAGCACGTCGGCTTTGGGAAGAGCTCACAATTAGCCACCCTACTTATTTGCCAGCGCGGCTCGCCTTAAAGCATCTCAACAAACGCAAGCCCCTCTTTACACGAAAGCGAATTGCGATTATTTTGGGTCTTTTTCTTCTTAGTGCGGCCTTCATGCTTGGTTTTTCTCTCGCACCTATGACGGCAAAGGAAGTTACCCCCCAGACACATTCCTATCAATGGGAAACACTCCCCATGCTCTCGGATTTACAGACACTAACTGTTCATCGTGGAAATGTTCGTCGCGTTTATGTCTCATCGTATCTCTTCGCAGACCCAAAAGCACTTGCAAGCCGACAAAATCTCATTGAGGCACTTTGTTTTCTTTTAACGATTGATGCACATCAAATTTATTTTGCACAGGGACAGGTTGAAATGTCTCTCGAGGACGTACTTATTGAACTCGAACCGCTCCCCAAACGCCAATAAAAGGATCTTTTTTGAATGTTTAATCCATTTTCTCATTTTCTTATTTTACGTAAGGCGAAAAAAGCACGCGCAACACTTCGTGGTGAATATCGTCTTTACCAAGATCTTATTGAGCACAAACGTGCACTTTATCTTGATGAACGTTTCAAGGATCTTGATCAAGCTATTGCAGGTAAAGAAGTTGAGGATTTGCCTCACTTGATTGAAACCTTACGTGAAGAATTGCAAGACGCTTTTCCCGAACGTCGCTTTCGACATGCTTCCGAATTTTTCGATTTGATTGTCTCTGCGCTTGCGGTTGCATTTTGTTTCCGTGCATATTTTTATGAACCATTCCGTATTCCAACAGGTTCAATGCAGCCAACGCTCTATGGCGTTCATGGAGAGACATGGTCAAGTACGAAGGCGGCAGGATTTTTCGATGCGCCTGGCTTGAAGACCTTAAAGTGGCTTGTCACAGGAACAACATTAGAAGACGTCGTCATTCAACGAACAGGACGTGTCCACAGTTGGAGAAATGATCTTCAACCGGGTTACACAACGCTTGTTGTTGCCACAGGCAGAGCAACGCCCGATCTCTATCATATTCCAGAACATACGTTGCCAAGCCCCGAGACGTTTGCACGTCATCTCACATCGTCATTCCCCGTAGGCTCTATCGTACGCGAGGGATGTCGCATTTGGCGAGGAACGGTTACAAGTGGCGATTTCGTCTTTGTGAATCGATGGATTTGGAACTTCCGCCATCCCCGATTGGGTGAAACAATTGTTTTCTCTACGCATGGCATTAGCGGTTTGCCCGATAATCAGCATTATATCAAACGTCTTTGCGGAAGACCCGGGGATCAGGTTGAGATCAAACCCGACAGCACATATTTGTGGGTTAATGGCCACGCAATGACCTCGCCCTCGCGTTTCTCCGACATTGCTGAACACCTCTCTCCTTGGGAGGGTGCGCCCCCCTACTCTGGGTATTTAACAGCGCCCGCTTCACCTGCAAATCCTTACCCTCGAACCTCATGGAATCTTCAAGAAGGCGAGTATTTAGCCTTTGGAGACAATTCAAAGAACAGCTACGATAGCCGCTATTGGGGGGTTGTACCTGCGCGCAATCTCTTAGGCCCTGCAACATTCATCCATTGGCCGTTTAAGTCGCCTCGTTGGGGTGAAATCGAATAATTTTAAGTACGAAAGGATAATGTTATGTTAGAAAAATCCACTATCCATTCACTCTCAAAAGATGCTGACACCATTATCATCGGTGCTGGGCTTTGGGGATGTGTTGTTGCACGTGAACTTGCTGAGGCGGGGTATCGCGTATTGCTTTTAGAATCCCGTGATCTTCCTGGTGGTAATGCTCGAAGTGCAATCGATCCACAGACGGGAATTGAATGTCACTGTTACGGTGCGCATATTTTCCATACATCTGATCAACGCGTATGGGATTATGTACAACGTTTTGTGAGCTTCACGGATTATCGTCATAGCGTTCTTACCAAGCATAAAGGTAAAGTTTATTTTATGCCGCTTGGGTTAACACTTATTAATGCGTTCTATGGCATTGATTTAACGCCCGACCAAGTCCCCGCATTTATTGCACAAGAAGTTGCAAAGGCTGGACTTGAAGGAGAGCCAAAGAATCTTGAAGAACAGGCTATTTCGTTGATTGGTCGCCCGCTCTACGAAGCTTTTATCAAAGGTTATACACAAAAGCAGTGGAATACCGATCCGAAGAATTTGCCAGCCTTCATTATCCAACGTCTCCCCGTGCGTGCGAACTATAACATTAACTATTTCAATGACACCTATCAAGGCGTTCCACGTGAAGGTTATTTCACCCTCTTTGAAAAGTTGCTTGATCACCCAAACATTACCTTAAAGTGCAACGTTGACTATTTTGATGTGCGCGACGAGATCCCTGCAGATAAGCCCCTTTTCTACAGCGGTGCAATTGATGCTTACTTTAATTATTGCCATGGCGAACTCCCGTGGCGCGGATTGAAGTTTGAATGGGAAACCTTGCCCCTACAAGATGCCCAGGGGACAACCGTTATGAACTATGCTGATAGCGATGTTGCCTATACACGCATTCACGAATTCAAACACTTCCATCCCGAGCGTAAAGAGGTTTATGCTTCACAACAAACCATCCTCTGCCGTGAATATCCCGCAGATTGGAAGCGTGGAGACATCCCCTACTATCCCGTTAATGCAGATACGACAACTGCAATTCTCGAGAAATATCAAGCAGAAGCTGTTGCATGTAAGAATGTTGTTTTCGGCGGACGTCTCGGTGAATACAAATACTACGACATGGACAAAATCATCGCACGTGCGCTTGATCAAGCCCAGGAGTGGTTAAAGCAACAAAATAAGATGTTATGATGCACACCCCCAACATGATTCAACGTTTCCTCCTTCGCTTATGGGCACGGTGGGATATGTTGTTTCAGCCCCAAGATGAGCTGATTGGCGCTTGGGGCGAACGTTGGGCCGCGCGTTATCTTCTATTATCAGGGTGTCGAATTCTTGCTCGAAATATCCATCCCGTCCGACATGGTGAACTAGATATTATTGCTCGACAATGGGGTAAAACACGTTTTGTTGAAGTGAAAACTCGACGCAATGAAACAGTGGGTCGTCCACTTGATGCTGTTAACCACCAAAAGCGACTCAACATTCGACGTTGTGCAACCGCATGGCTATCACAACACCATCTTCTTGGCACATCACATCTCTACCGCTTTGATGTTATTGAAGTTATTGGTATGCCTAAAGATGGAGTCCCTATCATACGTTGGATACCAGGGATTAACATGGATGAAACACCCCATCCTGAAATCTAAAAATCCGCATCACGATAATCCCATTCATTCTCCACCGAATAAAATTAAAAATTTTATTTCTTTTTAAAAATTCACTTGACCTTTTTTGCAAAAAGAGGCATACTATACATTATAGAGAGTTCTCTTATGCAAAAAACGTTGTCATCACTTTTCATTGGGTTTCTTGTTATTGCGGCGATTTTCAACGCTGTAATTGCGGCTCGTAATGGCTTCCCAATCTATAAAACGTTTCGTCAGCACTGTAAAACACGTGAAGAATTACAAGAAGTTGTCAATTTAACACGTCAGCAAATCGCAGATGTTAATCGTAATATCGAGCGCTTCCAAGATTCGAGTTATTTTGTTGAACGTCTGGCAAGAGAACAACAACGCGTGACATCGAATGAGGTCATCTTCATTTTTGAATGATTTTCTAGACGCCGCCGCCGGCACCCGCCGACGGCCTTTTATTTTTTAGCGAGAGACGATTTATGATACCTACAGAATTATTAATCTTTGCAGGTCGTGGTGATTATCCACAGTATGTCCTTGATGGCGCGCGAAAAGCAGGTGTAAAAACAATTCATATACTTGGTGTACGAGGCATGGCCTCGAAAAAGCTTTTAAAACAAGCTGACAACTATAAAGTATTTGGCATAGGTGAATTAGAAAACGCCTTGAAATGGGTTGAGTCACTTTCTTCTGTTAAACACATCATTCTCGCTGGTCAAATTACACCCATTGCGCTTTTCCGCACGAGGTTTGATGCATATACACGCCGCTTGTTGTCTGAACTTCCTGTAAAGAATGCGCATACAATTTTCTCCTCTGCAATTCGTGAACTCGAAAAGTGTGGCAAAACAGTTATTCCCTCTTCGTGTTTTATGGGCGCGCATATTCCTGGTGAAGGTCTTCTTACAGAACGACCATTGACCGACAGAGAGCGCTCGGATATCAACTTTGGCCATCAGGTTGCAATGGGTGTTTGTGATCTTGATATTGGCCAAACGATTTTGGTGAAAGATGGCATGATTCTTGCTGTTGAAGCTTTTGAAGGCACCAATAAAACATTACGCCGTGGTGCGAAACTTGGCGGAAAAGGTTCCGTCATGGTAAAGGTTGCCAAAAATGGACACGATATGCGTTTTGACATTCCTGTTTTTGGTGAACATACGTTAAAGCTTTGCAAAAAACATCATATCACCACGGTTGCGTTTCAAGCGAATCGTCTTGTTATGATTAACCGTGATAAGGTTATTGACCTTGCGAATCGTTGGGGCATCGCACTTATCGGCTTAAATGCGAACCTTCCAAATGCACCGTTAGAACCCGAGGCATAAGAACATTTATGTCCTCATATCAAATTTTTGCACTTCCTTGGCAAAACATTAAGCGACCCATCCTTCGATGGGTCTTAAAGTATACGCACCGCTGGATTGAAAAACTTCTCGGGCTTACGACCCTTCATCGTATTTATCAAACAATCACTGCATTTCCCTCAAATACGCCGTTCCCAAGACGTGTTCTTGATATGATGCAAATTTATATTGATTGCGATGAAAATAGACGTCAGCGAATTCCATCCTCGGGCCCCTTAGCCATCATTGCAAATCATCCCTTTGGAGCGATTGAAGGTCTTGCGCTCCTAGAGACGGTACGCATGGTACGCCCAGATGTTAAAGTGCTGGCCAACTTTATCCTTTCACGTATTCCAGAACTTCGTGAAGACATGATTTTTGTCGATCCCTTTGCAACCGAAAACTCGGCGAGTCATAATGTTAATTCTCTTCGTCAAGCACTTCATTGGATACGAGATGGGCATGCACTTATTATCTTCCCCGCGGGCGAGGTGGCAAGTTTCGAAAAGAAGGCCTTCCATGTACGCGAAGCTCCGTGGCACTCGCACACCATCACCCTTATTCGACGCGCCTCTCCAGAAACAAAAATTCTCCCCGTCTTTATTCCAGGAAAAGCTTCTTACCTCTTCCACTTTTTGGGAAAAATTCATCCTCGTTTAAGAACCATTATGTTGCCACGAGAGATGATTCGTCTACATGCACATAAGCTCCCTCTTCTCATTGGCAATCCCATGATTGCAGGCGATCTTCATAAGCGTTTCTCTTCTGATATTGAAGCGTTGCATTGGCTCCGGTTTAGAACCTTTTTGCTTGCTGGCCGCATTGAAAAATTTTCGACCCTCAACAAACATATGCAGCGATTAACATTAGACAATGTCAGTCGTGTAGAAGAGCCAATTATTGATGCGCATGCGAAAGAACATCTTATCGATACCATTGCGCAGCTACCTGAAGATGCCCGTCTCATTCAATCAGAAACATTCAATGTTTATTGCGTTCATGGCGCAGATTACCCAATCCTCCTTCATGAGATTGGCCGATTGAGAGAAATCACGTTTCGTACAGTGGGCGAAGGTTCTGGGAAATCCATTGACCTAGACGACTTTGACGAACACTATCTTCACATTTTCCTTTGGCATACTGATCGTCAAGAGATTGCCGGCGCGTATCGTCTTGGATTTACAGATAAGCTCGTTGAAACAAAAGGCGTTAACGCGCTCTACACACGAACCTTATTCGACTTTGACGAAACACTTCTTGGACATTTCCCAGGGCCTGCAATTGAGCTCGGCCGTTCATTTGTTCATCCACATTATCAACGTACATTTGCCCCCTTGCTTCTTCTTTGGCGAGGTGTTTTAGCGGTGGTTGCAAAACATCCAGAATACACGATACTCTTTGGCCCAGTGAGTATTTCTCATAACTATCGAAGTGCCGCCCGAGACCTTCTTATCTCACATCTAAAGGCCACCTGCTTTGATAAAGAACTCGCGCGTTATATTTCTGCACGATTACCACCAAAAATTTCATCCATCGAATGTTTGCACCCCGATTATGCTACCTTTATTGCAACAGAATCCGACGTCTATGCGGCAATTACAGAGATTGAAGAGAACCAACGTGAAATGCCCATTCTCATTCGACAATACCTCAAGCTTGGGGGAAAGATAATTGCCTTTAATGTTGATCCCGACTTTGGCACTGTTGTCGATGGACTTATTTATGTTAATCTCCTTAAGGCGCCGCCTCGCGATATCATACGCTATATGGGCAAAGAAAATTACCAAGCCTATATTGAGACGCCTCGCGATGATGAATAATTCCTTTCACACAAACATGGATTTATGATAGAATACGCGACATGATTTCTACAAATGATCCTGCACTCATAGGTTTGCCCCCTCGACGTTTTCGCATTGTTTGCGCTTACGATGGCACCCATTATTTTGGTTGGCAAACGCAACCAGGATTTGTTTCAATTCAAGAAACAATAGAAATGGTGCTTGCAAATATCGTTAAAGCGCCCAAGGTTGACATTCATAGTAGTGGCCGAACGGATCATGGCGTTCATGCGCGAGGACAAGTCTTTCATGTCGATCTCATCACACGAATGACAGAACGCAGTCTTAAAATGGCGCTTAATGCCCAGGGGCGACTACCTCCAGACATCCGTGTAACCTCATGTAAAGAAGTCTCGAACGACTTCCATGCGCGTTTTGATGCTAAACGTAAAGAGTATCGTTACTATGTGTGGAATACACGTATTCTTCCTCCAGACAAACGCCTTTACCACGCCCATATCGTTCGCCCGCTAGATATTGAGGCAATGCGAAAAGCAATGGCACATTTCATTGGCGAACACGACTTTAAAGCGTTTAGCGCCAATCCCAATCGTCCGATTGAAAGCACCGTCCGAACGATTTATGATTTCACAGTGACAAAACGCGGATCACGTATCTGTTTTCGTGTACAGGGAAGTGGATTCTTATATAAAATGGTCCGTTCGCTTGTTGGCTACCTTCTCCGTGTAGGTTCGGGCAAGGAATCGGCAGATACAATCCCCGCACTGCTTCAACCTGGCAACCCACGTACAGCACGCGTACCCTCTGCCCCAGCACAAGGCCTCTATCTCTGGCAGGTGTGGTATGAATGAAACAACACCTCAACTCTCAACAAATGACGCGGACCTTTCTGAAACCTTTTGCCTCGAAGTAAAAGGCGTGCCAGACGAACGCCGTCTTGACCAATGGCTTGTTCGGCAATTACCCGAATTAACACGTTCTCGCATCCAAGCACTTGCGAAACAAGGCCACCTTTCCTATGAAGACGGCACACAAATCACAAAGCTTTCCATTGCCCCTCAACCAGGTGCGCACTATACGCTTACGCTACCCCCCGCGGAACCTGTTGACATTGTTCCTGAAGACATTCCATTAGACATCCTCTATGAAGATGATGCGATGATTGTTATTAACAAGCCCGCGGGGTTAGTTGTCCACCCTGCGTGTGGCCACAGCCATGGAACGCTGGTTAATGCACTGCTTTATCATTGCCCAAACCTTAAAGGTATCGGCGGGGAAAAACGTCCAGGGATTGTTCACCGGCTTGACATGGATACTTCGGGGGTCATTGTTGTTGCAAAAAGCGAGCTCGCCCATACACGCCTTGTTCAAACATTCTCTGAACATCGCCTAACCAAACGCTATCTGGCAATCGTCCACCAAACACCACAACCCAATGAAGGCACACTCGACAATCTCATTGGTCGAAGTCCATTCCATCGACAAAAAATGGCAATTGTTAAAACTAATGGTCGCCGTGCAATTACCCATTGGAAGGTCGAACGAACAATTGAAAACAACCTTTCTGTCGTACGTTGTGAAATTGAGACCGGCCGAACGCATCAGATTCGTGTCCATATGGCCTCTCTTGGCACACCGATTATTGGCGATGCCCTTTATGGCAAACCCGCGCTCGACCACAAACTCCCGACACCCCCGCAACGACAGATGCTTCACGCATACACGCTTGATATTCCGCATCCATTAACGAATGCGCTCCTCCACTTTGAGGCCCCCCTACCTCAAGACTTTGCCCAATGGATTACCAATCCTTTAACAAACGATTTGCGCGCTGATTAAGATACTGTCGCTTCGCTTCTTCAAGTTCTTCTGCACGCTCCTCTGCCTTTTGAAGAATCGCTTCAATCTCTTGCTGTTTCAACATCTCCTTGAGCTTCTCTTCGGCTTCCTTTTCGCGTTCTTGAGCAGCCTTACGCTCTTCCTCAGACATTTGTTGCTGTTCGTCAGCGGCGGACGGTTGTTCTTTCGTCTCTTCCTCAGAGGCTTGTTGCTCTTGTTGATTCTGCTCTTGCGACTGTTGCTCTTGCGACTGTTGCTGATTCTGCTGTTGATTTTGTGACTGTTGGTCTTGCGATTGTTGATCCTGCTGTTGAGGCGGCTGTAATTTTGCAAGGATTTCACGCATTGCCGTCATTGTTTGCAACGTCTGTTCATTATTTTCCTTTGTCTCAGGAAGCTCAAGCTGCGACTTCAACGAAGTATTCAATTGCTTCAAACGTTCCTTATCCTCCTCCGACAACGAAGGTTGCCCCTCAACAGGAGGTTGCTCCAAAAGCGTATCCACTGCAGCCGTTACAAGTTTTGCTTGTTGAGTTTTTTCCGCGCGGATATCACGTTGTTTGTAATAGAGAGGTTGTTCATTTGCATTAATATGCTTTTGCAACTGAATCGCCTCATCGAGACGCGACTCAGGCGTTGCAATCGTATTCCAAATACCATGTGCGATGGCCTCATCTTGCAAGAGAGGCTCCGGCTCTGTGGCTAACGCACGATAACGATCGGAGAGCTGTTGCAATGACGCTTCAGCTTGCTTACTATAATTCAAAATCGCAGAAATTGCCTGCTGACGTTGTTTTTTATCCTCTTCAGAAAGCGCTTCTTCTGTCGGGGGGAAAAAGAGCTGTTCCAACTGCGGCTGTGCACATTCCGTCATGTAAAAACAACGATCCGATTGCGCCTTCAAACGATCTGCAAATGCAGCTGTTCGTTGAAGGTAATCTGCGATGGACTCTCCGTCTTGACGTGCGGGGACCTGATTGATTAACGCACGCTGCTCATCTTTTAGCGTTGTGGCAATCTGAGCAATCGATTGCGACTGATAAGCCTCTACTAAACGCTCCTTGCGCGCGTCATACTCCATTTGTGGAAGATCCTTGGCAACACGTGCTAAATTCTCTTTTGCAACCGTATTTGTTGGGTCAACTTGCAACGCACGCGTATACGCAGCAATTGTTTCACGCCGTTTTTCCAAACGATCCTGCGCTTCGGTTTTCTTCGTTTGATTCTCGCCTTCGGCAACAACAGGTGCTGGCGCCTCTTCCATTTGATAATAAAGCAAAGCTTCTAACGCAGTAGCCTCTGCATGATAACGCGGACTCTCCATTGCAATGCTCAACGTCTTCAGCGCTCGCTCCAATTCACCCTTCTTCCAATGTGCAAGCGCCTTATTATAAGCATACTGAGCACGCTCATCGCTCGAAAGAGACGGATCGCTCAATGCCTTATCATAACCCTCAATCGCCGCCTGAAACGCGCCCGCTTGATAAGCCGCCTGCGCCTGACGTTCATGCGTTACACCAAACGCCAACGACACCGAGAATAAAACAACAACAGCAACAAACGCCTTCCGGCGAGCAAGGGGAATCCGCCCAAGCGAAAGCACCGCTGCAGCAAAGAGACAAAACACACTCATCAAAACAAAAATCCACGTACGTTCAGTGAATGCGCGTTCACGTTGTTCTTCAACCATTTGCGCATCCAATTGAGAGAGATAACGCTGATAAATTGTGACTAAAGACGTCTTTGAAAGATGCGATGTTGCGAGCGGAATATAACGCCCACGACTACGATTTGCAATCTCCTTTAAAGCCGTTTCATCAAGCGCACTCATAACGGGTTTCCCCTCCCATTTTACAGGCTGACCATCAACCACCAATGCTGTTCCACGCGCATCTCCAACACCAATCGTAAAAATCGGCACATTCGCCTCCTTAGCACGATCAGCCGCGGCATAAGCTTCACCAGAAAGTTGCTCACCATCACTGATTAATAACAAAACATTATGTGTCGTCTGCGCAACAGCAAAACTCTGTAACGCTGTATCAATCGCGCCAGCAAGATTGGTCTCACCAGGGGGCAACAAATCCGTTGTCAAACGCTTCACACAATCATGCAAATAAGACTTATCCGTCGTTAACGGACAAATCAACTCCCCTACGCCCTTAAACGCAATAATCCCCATACTATCATCTTGAAGCGCATCAATCAACTCCACAATATCCGCCTTCACATACTCCAAACGCGATGGACGAATATCCTGAGCAAGCATAGATCGCGACACATCAACAGCGACAATCACATTCCGCAACTTCATCGTCATCGTCTCCGCCGATCGTCCCCAATGCGGCCGCGCACAAGCCACTGCCAAGAAAAACAATGCAAAACTCACCAAAACCAATTGCATCCGAGAATGTTTAGGGAACGGCTTCGCATGACGCGAAAAACGTTGAAGACGTTGCGCAATGCGACACTGCCATAACCAAGCAAAAATCAAAAAAAGCGGTGCCACCACAACACCTAAAAGAAAAATCGGTGTAGCAAAATAAATCATTTTTCAATCTCCGTTGTTAATGGGAGAAGAAAGCGTTGTTCAATCCACCCCTCACCACTACTCGTCGAGATGCGAGCCCATCCATCCACCGCTTCCAACACCTCATAACCCTCTTCACGCGCATAAACACCGAGAATAGGCGCCTTCTCATACGGGGCATAACGCATCGGCATCCCCGTCTTACCCGTGCCAGGAATCGTCAACAAAAGCTCCTCCTCCTTCACCTCCGCCTTCGGCAACGAAGACAAAAGAACAGCCGGCGCAGAAAGCATTTGCACCGAACGCTGACGCGTGTCAAAAATCTTCATCGGTTGCAACGCAACCTTAATCGTCTCATCTCTTTCATTCACCAAATACGCCTTCGCAACAACCTCTGATGCCGTTCGCCGCGTCACCGTAAAAGGATACACCCTACATCCAGCAGGCAACTCAAGCTGCGGCAGAAACGCGCCCGGCACCTCCCCCTCAAGCGCGCGACAAGCAACCGTTAAAACCGTCACCCCGCCCGCAGAAATCGCCTTCGGCTCCGCAGAAAAGTCAACCTCAAAAACACCACAAGGCAGCCCCTTCGCAACCTCCGGCAACGGCTCAAAAACAATCGTATAAGCAGGAATCTTAAACGACTGCGTATACGCATTACGAAACGTTGCAAACCCCACCTGCTGTTGCGTAACAATCTGTGCAACCGCATGCTTCTCAGGCACTTCAATCGTCCCCGACACTTGCTTCGGCGCCTCAAAAATAATCCGCGTAAAACGCTGCTTATCCCTTATCTCCGTTGACTGCGAAAGCGAACGAAACGCCATCTGATCAATTTCAATTTGCGCGACCTCCTCCTCCGCCGCCGTTACAATCGTTAAATCCAACGTATACCGCACCCCATGGTAAAGCGGTTGCGTAAGCGATGTCGACCAACTCGCAGAGGAAATACGAGCAAAACACGACAAGCTCATCCCAAAAGCAACGAACAAGCCAACAAACCACCTGCTTCCCTTCATTGCATCGCCTCCGATTGAACCTCTTCTTGCAAAGCATCAACCCAATGCGGACAATCCAACATCCGCTTCATCACCCCACGCTGATACGCCAAAAGACACACCAGCAAAAACAACACCACACGCACACACATCATCGTACGCGAAAACCATTTAAAATTACAAAACGACAAACAAAAAAGCCCCACCATCACACCCAACAAATTGAGATACATCCCATAAGCAAAATAATAACGCACATCATCACGCAAAGACTCCCAACGCGAAAGCACCCTTCCCTCCATCGCATTCAAAGCCCCATGCGCCTGACGACTCTTCGCATCACGCCCATAAAGCATCTCATATCGCTGCAAAAGCGAACGCGCCACCACAGGCTTAGACGCAAAATACGCCGTCGTAACACCATTCATCAACGAAGACGCCGATTGATCCCCTGCAGCATAAGCCACAAACCACGCCTGAAGCGCACACTCAAACGCCGCCGGCTCACTCGCCTGCATCGAAAGCGCAAGCGCCTGATCACGTTCAAACACAGCCGTCTGAGCCTGCGCAATACCACCCATAAACAACAACACAAACGGCACCACAAATCGCACACGCGAAACAAGACGAAGCACACACCTCACCGCATCCTGCCATTGACAATCCCCCCCTGCATAACGTGCAGCCTCAAGTTCACGAAACGCCGCCGCCAAAGCCTGCGCCTCCTCCGACTGCTGCGCACGAGCAATCTCATCACCCGTGAGCGAAGGCCGCCCATACCACTGACGAATAATACGCAACGCCTCCTCAGGCGACTTCGCCGCACGCAAAGCCATCTGAAAACGCACCCTCGGCAACAACCACCCAAGCGGACGCAACACCACACACAACACCATCCACAAAAAACGATAACACCACCGCAACACCGCCACAACCATCATCGCCACCATCCACCAAAAACACCCCCTCGACATCGACAACTGAGGCCCCCCCGACGTCCCATACGCCAACGCGGGCGGAAAATCAGCCATCAACAAATCCCCCTCAACATGCTCATAAAAAGCCTTTGGAGAAGCCACCACACGCAAAGGAATAACCGGCGTCAACACCGTCCTATAAACCCCCTCCTCACGCGAAAACCACGCAAACGGCAACGCCGGCACCTCAAGCAAACCCTCCCTTAACGGACGCAACGCATAACGAAAAACAATCCCACCCTCAACATGCTCACGTTCAGGCTTATCCCCCACACGAAAACCATCCAACACCGGCAACGGCAACGACAACATCGTATTCACATACCCATCCGTTGCAACCCGCACCTCCAACTTCAACGGATCACCCACCATCGCCTCCAAACCATCCAACGACGCCGTAACATCAAAATACCGCGCAATAGCCCCCGTCCAATGCGATGGGCGCCCCTCCTCAGGCGCCGACAAAACCTCATACGTAAACCCCTCACCAAGCGCATACGAATCCACCACCTCAACCTGACCACGACCATTAATATCCACCGCACGATTCTGACGCGGCATCACCGGAGGCGCCACCGTAACCACCCCCGCCTTCTCCGCCATCATCGTATAAACAAAATGATAACAACAAAAACCATCCTCAAACGTCGTCCGCGATTGATGATTAAGAACCTTATCCTCCTCCAACGCAATCGAAACCCTTGGCACCGACTGCTGAATCCGTCCAAAAAAATCCTCCGTTAAAAAAGGCGAAACAAACCTCCCATCAACCTTCAACGCCGGCACCTTAAGCGTATAAATCAAATCATACCGATCCCCCGGATAAAGAACCTCCTCAGACAACGCAATCGACCAAGAAACAGACGCATCAGGTTCAATCCGACGCACCTGAAACACATGATTCAACGACGACGACAACGTCCTACCATCCTTCGTCGTCCCCCGAACCTGCGTCAACATATATGACCCAACACTCGGCGCAATCCCCATAAGCGTCAAAGAAGAAGACACACGCCCATTCACACTACGCATCGTCTGTCCACGCACCGAAGTCGCAACCTCTGGCGAAAAAACAGCCTCTGCAGAAGCAAGCGAATCCCCCTCAAGCGAAACCTCAAACGAAAAAGGCTCCCCCACATAAATCGTATTCTGAGGAAACGAAACCTTAAGCGCCTGCCCATAAGCACTCACACCAAAAAAGAAAAACAACAAAATAGAAAAAAACACCTTCATCATAATACCTACTATTATACCAAAAACACACAAAATGAAAAACCCTAATCTTCACCCCACCACCCCATGCACACAAAACCCCCTCCCCCTAATCTCGGGCTGCGAGGCCGTCGTGCCTCGC
>JAZLBT010000013.1:0-120944 GCA_045613865.1 Candidatus Spyradenecus sp.
AGGCGCTTTGAGCGGCTCGGGTAAACTTGAAGTCGCAACAGGTACACCATCTGCTGGTAACTTCTATAAGTTTACGGGTGATGTTTCTGGCTTCACAGGCTATGTGAATGTAACCGATAACCATCGCGTTGTCTTTGGTAATGCCGAGTCTCAGGGCAATGGTAAGATTACGATTGCAACGAACATGACAATTGCGACAAGCATGACATGGTCTGCTGTCAATGGTCTCGCCATTATGGATGGTACAACCTTGACCGTGAATGGCGCAATTACTGGCGCTATCGCAAATGCCGGCACCTTGATTTATGGCGTTGACACCATAGCAACGAATGCCATTTCTGGCGCGGGTGCAATTCAAGTGGCTGCTGCAAAGACGGTTGACTTGACGTCTGCAACCTTGACGAACTTCACGGGTACTTACGCAGTGGGCGAAGGTGCAACCTTGAAGTTGCCGCTTACTGCAACGGATAACAAGGAAATTACTCTTGGTACGGATGCGAAGTTGCTCGTTGTATTGAATGACGAACAGAAGGGCGCAGAACAGTCCGTGACTGTAACGGGTGGTTCGGTGCAGTTCGTGGATGCTAACGATAACGTTTTGTGTGATGGCGCTTCTTACTCCATGCCGACTTACACGATTGGTAAAGGTTGGACAGGAGCAAACTTGACAGCGAATGCGAATATTACCATTGACTTTGCCGAAACTGAAGGCGAAAAGGTTGACTTAACGACAATCCTTGGTAGCGTGACCACGCTCTCGAAACTCACGGTGAAGGGTACGAATGGTGGTACGATTACGAATTCGACCGTGACGGCTTGCCCGATTGTGGAGGTTTTGGCTGGCGGTCGCACCAATGTGCCTGCGGCGTTAACGAACCTCGCAACGACGGTAACAGGTCCCACGGCTGAAGGTTCCTTGCTCTATGTGACGGGTGAAACCACAACGCTTGGTCAACACTTCTCTTACACGGGTAATCGTCACTTTGAAACAATTAAGTTTGATGGTCAACAGAATATTGGTGCTGGCATTGAGAACTACATTGTTGCGGAAGGCGAAACGATGGAGTTCTTGTTCAACAATGGCGTTCGTTATTTGGAAGGACTTATCGTTGATGGTGGTACGGTTCGTACGACTCATGATAAGCACGTGTGGCTTGCAGGCAAACCTAATGCCGTCTTTACGTTGAAGAAAGGTCTCGTTGACTTCTCTGTTGTTACAGTAGATAGCGATTCGGATGGCATTTTGATTGGTTACAATGAAAGTACGCACACCTTTGATATTCAGGGTGGTACATTGGATGCTTCCAATACCTCCATCGTGGGTTATCAGCCGGACTCTCACTATCGTCAGTCGGGTGGTACCGTGAAGACCAAGGGCTTCCGTCAAAATGGATCGAACTTTACGGAAATGACGCTTACGGGCGGCACGATTCAGTTGGGCGCTGGTGGTCTTCCAAATCTCGGCATGGCGAGTGCTTCCATCGAAGCAACGACGATTCATGCTGTGGCCAATAACACAGTTGCTGAAGCTTTGAACATGACGGGCAATGCGACCTTGTCTGCGGCCGCAGATACAACGATGACGGTCACTTCCACCTTTACGGGTACCGCAACCTTGTCAATCGCTGGTGAAGGTACGGTCGACCTCTCGGGTGCAACGATTGCTAACACTATCGCCCTTGAAGTTGCGGCTGGCGCAACGGCAGTAGTTGCGGCAGATCAGATTTCCACCTTCGCAAAGGTGACCATTCCTGAAACGGCAACGTTGAAGGTTAAGTTAACGGTAGACTGCCTCATTTCGGGTCGTTTGAACTGCACGCTTGGAGCAGAGTCCACACTTGATGGTACTATTGTTTTGGATGGCATTGAAGGTGAAACGACAACTTTCACCGATGGTGTGCTCTCTATCACCTTTACCGCAAATCCGACGCTTATCGGTAACGCTTGGTGGTGGGACTACGAATTCAATGGTAGCGCGACAAGTATCGGTAGCGATACGGGCTCGATGACATTGGAAAGCACGAATCAGAAATCGTATACTGATGCAGTCGATGATAATCAGGAACTCTACTTCCAGCAGACACCTTATCGTGGCGCCTCGTTTGCCTCACAGGATACCTTCACTGCAGTGATGTATTGTCAGCCAGGTGCATATAACAATACGGCGTTGATTGGCTTTGGTTCTACATCCGCAACAGGTAAGACCTCTGTGGTGCTTGCTACGGGTGGCAATGCTGCCAAAGGTGAAATGCAGATTGTTTTGATTCGCCCGAAAGCAAGTGGCGGCGGATTTGAAAAGATTCAGCTTGCGGGTAACCTTATTGTGCCGAATGCGACAACAGCAAAGCACCTCTATGCGTTTGCGTTCAATGCACAGGCTGATAAGACGGTCATCTCCGTTTACGTGGATGGTAAGTTGAAGAAGACCACGACGGTGAACGAACGTTTCCACGTGTCGGATGGTTTCCAGATCGGTTCAATTCACGGTGGCGTTACTGCTCAGAATGGTACGGGTGATACTGGCTTATCGAAGTATTCTTCCTCTGGCGACTCGGGCACGCTTGACTTCCTCCGTGTGACGAAGGGATTACTCTCTGCTGACGCAATGCGCGCTTTGGCAGAAGCGTACAAGTACGAGTCTGAAAATGGTGAAGCTACGCGTACCATTGAAGAGGCAACTGCTAACTGGGTCGCTGAATCCACTTGGACGCAGTCGGGCGAAGATGCTCCTGTTGATCAACCGAATGATGGTACGAATGTCATCTTGACGGCAAATGTTGCGACTAAAGTGACGATTAACCTTGAAGAAGCGGTTACCTACGAAACTGTGACGGTGGCAGGTAATACTGCAGTGACCTTCAAGAAGGGTGATGGGGCCGCTGCATTTAGTGCAGGCGACATCACCATCGGCACGGATGTGACGATTGAATATGGCGCAATTAATGTGGGTACCTTGATTGTGAATGGTGGTAAGACCTTAACCTTTGACTTCACAGGTTATGACTTTAACTCCATCTATGCAAGCAAGACGCTTCCCTTGACGGGCCTTGCCACCTTGGGTGAGGATGCTGATGTGGAAGTTGCATTGCCAACATTGCCGGCTTACCTCACTGCTGAATGTGTCTTTGATACAAACAAGAGTGAATATGCCTTGGCAATCACAGTCACGGGCACGCTCGCTGCTACGATTCAAAACAATGCCATTACCTGGAAGGTTGGCGAAACGGTTGTTACGCCTCCGGCAGACTTGACAGCAGTGGAATCCATCACGATGACGGTGGTGGGTGACAACTCCGTGGCGTTGACAAAAGACATGACGTTGGCATCTGTTGTCCTTACGGGTGAAGGTGAAGGTAACGCGGTGACGTTTGCAAGTGGTAAACTCACGGTGAACAACACCTTGACGATGAATAATGTTAATGTGAAGGCAACGCCTGAAACGCTCATTGCCGCAGTGGTGACGGGTACTGCTGGAACTGAAACCTTTACGATGCATTCGCAGGCTTCGTATTCTTATGAAAATAAGTTCGCGATGCGTTTTGAAAACTGCGCACTCACAAAGGCTGGTGCTGGTACATTCCCGATTGCCTCAAGCGGCTTTGTATTGGATCGTGTGAATGTGACGCTCGCGAAAGGTGCATTGCAGTTGGTCATTGGTAGCGGCGACCCTCAGATTAAGGACACGACCTTCACCTATGTGGATGCGAATGCTGATGGTGTCGCTGACGGTGAATTGACCAATCACGGGTGGGTGCACTCGACGACCACGACGACCTTTGTGGTGCCTGAAGGTGTGACAGGTCGTGCCGTGGTGGGTAGCTGCCTCTCCAATACCGGTGCCGTTGTCAAGCAGGGCGCAGGCACGTTGGAACTTGGCGTCATGAAGACGGATAATGCAGGTCCTTACACGGGCGCTACGACCATTGAAGCTGGTACGTTGGTGTATAATGTTACAAATAAAACTGCAGATACGTTTGTCATGAATAGCGTCATCACCGTGGCAGAAGGTGCAGCAATCAAGGGTGTTGCGAACTGCACCTTGGCTTCGCTCACCTTTGAAGCTGGTGCTATCGTTGATGCGACGGCTGCGCCTGTGACGGCAACGGATGTAACGCTTCCTGAAACGGGTACGGTGACGGTGCGCATGGCAAGCCATGGTGAAGTCTTGTTGACGTCTGACCTCGTCGAAGCGGATGCGGAAAAGTTTGCGCTTGAAACGCCTGTGGCGAACTGGAGCCTCGTCGTGACGGAAAATGGCCTCGTTTACGTGGCTGCTCCTGATACGGGTGATGTTGAATTCTCTGCAGAAGTACAGGAGATGCTCAATACGCTGGCTCAGGCCGCTGCAGCGTATGAAGGTGTCACGAGCTTAACCATTGAAGGTATTACGCTTTCGGCTAATGGCGAAAATGTCGTCAAGGCTGATATCGCAGGCCTTGAACTCTTCGAAAATGTTCCTGTGCTTGTCGTTCCCGATGGTGAGAATGGCACAGGCGTTGCGATGGTCAACTACGTCTTTGGTATCAACAGTATCACTGTGAATGCAGAGAAGAAGATTGTTGTCACGGCTTCGGTGGATCGCCTCGCGATGGATAACTTCGTTGAACCGATTGAGGGCGAAGACGCTGGTGAAGGCGAAGGCGAAATGCCCGAACTCCCAAGACCGACCTTTGTCAATGGCGTAACCGTTGTACTCTACAATGGCAATGTCGTGCTTGGTACAGCAACGATTGAGGAGGGGGAGCCTACCTCGGAGGTAACGATTGAGTCGATAGATACATACGAGGACATCTTCAATCCTCCAGCGGCTGCGCAGGATGAAGGCGAAAGCGCTACGCCGTCTACACCCTCGAGTCAGACGCTTCAATTGACGATTAAGGCTACAACAACACCACCCGCGGTTGATACACCCGCAGGTGAAGAGGTGTCTACGCTTTAAGCGTTTTATTCACGAATGGAATTAAATTCTCCCTCGCGAGTTTTCGCGGGGGAGTTTTCTTTTGTTGAAGCGGGGGAGAGTGGGGAGAAAAAAGTATAGAAATAGAGGTGGTATTTATGGTATACTAATCGTGTAATGAATCGGTCAATTGAATTGTTTATGTGTCGCAGGTGCGGTGCGTGTTGTCGCGTGCCGGGTGTGGTGCGTGTAACGGATGAGGATATTGATCGTTTGGCAGCGTTTTTAGAGGTTTCTCCAGAGGATTTTATTGCGCAGTTTACTCGTTTGTCGCCGTCGCGCACGGGGTTGGTGCTCAATAGTGGTTTGGAGGAGCCGTGTATGTTTTTGAGTGAGGACAATTCGTGTCGCGTGCATCCTGCGCGTCCGCAGCAGTGTCGGGATTATCCTGAGCGGTGGTGGAGTGAGGAGATTGCGGCGGTTTGTCAGGCGTTAAAGGGAGGTCAGTAATGCATCCTATTTCTGATGGTGGTGTTTTATTTTGGGTTATTGTCGCATTGATTTTTGTGTCGATTGGGATTTTCCTTGACCGTTTGTTGCGTTTGCGTAAGATTTCGATTGATCCGCAGGATTTCTTTCAGGGGATTTTCAATGTGCTCAGTAAGCAGCAGATTGATGAGGCGGTGTCGTTGTGTGATGAAACGCCTGGTCCGCTCTCGGCATTGATGGAGACGGCGTTAGAGCATCGTGATTGTGATGAGGCGCATTTGCGTGAGATTCTCTATGCTACTGCGCATGCGGAGTTGTCGCGTTTGGAGCGTCGGTCGATGTTGCTCTCGCTCTTTTCGCAGGTGTTGCCGTTATTGGGGTTGATTGGTACGTTTGTTGGCGCAGTGGTAGCGATTCGCGGAATTGATACGGCCGCTCCGTTGATTTTCCCTGGGGAGACGTTGCATGCAGCGTATGGTGCGATCGCAACGACGATTGCAGGGTTGATTGGCGCACTCTTTTGTTTTATCGCGCATCATATCTTGGTGTTAAAGACGGATGCTTTGTGTCTTGATATGGATGTGGGGATGGCGTTGATTTTGGATTATTTCGCTCGTAATCTCGAAGAGGGTGACGATGATGATGATAAAGGGGAGTAATTCTTCGCAGCCCACGAAGCCATATGTTTGGCGTCGTCACACGTTTGCAGGTTCGCGTTGGACGCGGAATCGTTTGGTGCGTAGCTTGTTGATGGTGGTGCCGTGGATTGATCTCATGGCGGTGGCGGTTTTTCTTGGGTTTATTCTTCACGGAACGTTGGTGCAGCCGGGGCGTTTGATTGATTTGCCTAAGGCGCAGCCAACGGAGGGGATGCTTGCTCAAGCACCGACAGCCATTGTTCGTCGTCTCATCGCACCTAATCGTCCGGATGTGTCGATTCTCATTATGGATGATGTGCGTTATACGTCGGATCGGCCGGTTGAACTTGAGACGCTTCGGAATACGTCGATTAGTGGGTCTTTGAATTTGTTGATGGATGAACGTCTCTCGTATGGTGAAGCGCTCGCATGGATGGAGCGTTTGCGGGAGTGCGGTGCACAGACGATTAATCTTGTCGTAAAACCAACAGCAACAGAAACGCAACAGCATGTCAAGAAGCCTTAATATTGAACGCCGCCGGAAACGTATTCGGCATTATCATGCGCGTCGACGTCAGCGGTCGCACGTGCATCGGGCGTTTACGTATTGGTGGAGTACGGTTTGTTTGCTTGCCTTTGTCTTCTTCGCGCTGGTGTCAACGTGTTTGGGAGTTTTCCCGAGGATGGTGAAGGAGCCTGCAGATTTTACGTTGCCAAAGTGTGGATTGCGTTTGGTCACGGTTTCTGAGGCAGAGTATCACGCGCAGATGTATGCTGAGCAGATGGTCCCTGAAAAGGAGCGTTTGACGGATGAGGATGTTGGGATTTCGCTCACGTCGCCTGTGCTTGAGCCGCGCGCATTGACGCATGCACCGTTAGACACGTTGATGTTGCCGGAGAAGAAGATTCACTTTGATGTGCTCGCTTCCACACTCCCTGCTATGGTCCCCGCGAAGCCAATGGTATTACCAGAGGTGTCAACGGTGAATTATCACACGTCTCAGACGCTCGCAGCGGTTCGATTTAGACCTGTCTTTGAAGGGCTTCCCATTGAGGAGAATGGTGAAGCGCGTTTTTATATTGTGCTCAATGAGAAGGGAAAGCCGGTTGATGTTATTCGCTTTGCTCCCACGGGTGTAGAGTCGCCGACCCATGCCGCCATTCGACGTGCGTTGCTCGCAACGAAAGGAAAACGTCAGGCCGAGGGCACAATCACCGTTCAATGGAAGAAAGGTGTAAAAGAATGAGGATTTTTAAACCCGCGTTAGGTTTTCTTTTGTTCATCGTTTGCCCGTGTGTTGCATGGGCACAGTTGTCTTATGTCGATGAGAAGGGAATTGAAACCGATAGTCAAGGCCATGTTATTGAAAAGCTCGATTATGATCGCAAGGTTTCAATCAAGGGCAAGGAGATGGTCTCTGTCGCAGATTATCGCAAGGAAATCGCTGAACGTGAACGCATGAAGAAGGTCGCCGCAAAGGTGGGACCTTGGTTTGATGCGATTCAACGGTTAGAGGTTGACCAGGCAGATGCTGAGAAGAAGCACAATGCTAATGGCGGTGGTTTGGCAGGTGATGGCGTTGATATGAAGGACGCCGCACCGGCTTATTCGGGTGCTGGTATGGCGGCATATATTGAGGCTATGCGTGTCTTCAATACAGCGGCAGATATTGGTGGTAATGCTGAGCGTGATGCAAAGCAGTTGATCGCCGCACTTGAGGAATTGCTCTATCGTCGTGGGGGTGAGGTGCTTTGCGGGCCTGGTTATGGTACGAGTATTAAGTATCCACTTGACCACTTGCTCGTGCGTTACCAAAGCCGCAAGGCGCAGTCGTTGCCCATGGATGAGCTTTATCCAGCAAAGTCGGCTGATTTATGGCCCGGCAAGGTGCCCGCAGATGCGCAGCGTGTGACGAAGACGGTTGTTCTTTATCCCGGTGAAGGGGGTTGGTTGAGCACGGGGCTTTATGTGCCACCAGGTGAGGTTATTACAATTAAGACGAGTAGTCTCAACGGCAATTTGCTTGCACGTATTGGTTGTCACTCCGATAAGCTCGATCCACAGATTGTTCCGCTTGATGAAGACGGCAATCCGTTGAAGGACGAAGTGCCCAATATGGCGAAGGTAAAGATGGGATGGGAAAAGGCCACCGATAATCGTCCCCTTTGGCGTTGGCCGGATATGGTGCGTAATTTCAACATCACCAAGAAGAAGCAAGAGATTGGCCATGTGCTTGGAGGTGTGTTGTGGTTTCAGTGGAGCGGTGGCAATTCGCCGCTTAAGATTGAGGTTTCGGGATGTGTGCAGATGCCGTGGTTCCGTCTCGGTCTTGATACCAATGAAGATTGGGTCAACACGATTTCAAAGTATCCCGCACCATGGGCTGAAATCGAAACCAAGCTTTTGATTTTAACGGTTCAGTCGCACTTTGTGCGTGATATCAAGAACATGGAAGCACTCGCACAGTGGTGGGGTAAGGCCGCCGCAATTATGTTGCGCGTAGCAGGGCATAGTTTGCCCACCGATTCTGAAGCGCGCAATTATCGCGAGTATAAGCGCGAATGGATGATTAAAAATAAAGATCTCGTACGCGTGAATGAGGATTATCCTTTGGATGCAGAGGAGCAGTTCCGCCTTTATTATACGCCAGCACCACCGAAGATGACGGATACGCCTGTGGAGTTGAGCGAAGAAGAGCAGGCAGCAAAGGAAGCATTGGAGAAGGCGCGTCAGGAACATAATGAGCGTTATGGTTTTGAAGAGCAGCCGCTCATCACAGAGTCGGTTCATGATTACGGTCCAATCCGTTCAATGACCAAGGCCACGCGTGAAAAGGATGGTAAAGCGGGACAACGTTTCCGTCTTGTTGACGATACGCAGATTTCGATTGGTGCTGGTCACTCAGGTTATCCGATCATGTGTATGATTTGGGGTGGTGGCATGACCAATCTCAAAGGTTTGCAAAAGTCTGGCTCGTGGGGTGCGCTTCACGAAATGGGCCACAATATGAGCAATGGTGCCAATGGTATTTTCGCGCTTCCAGGAAATATTGAAGTGATTTGTAACTTCTACGGCACGTGTGTCATGCACCTCTTGAATGGAACACCATTCCCGTTTATCAAGCCGGATTCGTGGGAAGGGGTTCAAAAGCGTATGTCCGCCGGTGAGAGCGATGTTTGGAAGAATGCTGACGTCTTCCAGCGTCTCGTCTTTTATATGGCTTTGGCGCACTACTTTGGTGTGGATAGTGCAATTGCTGTTGCCAATGACTATTCTGACAAATATCCCACAGCGGCAGTGGGTGACCGTTTGTGTTGCGCATGGTCAAAGGCTGTTCAGCGTGACCTTACGCCCTATTTCGAAATGTGGGGCCTCCCATTGACAAAGCCCACTTACACCTTTACACAGGATTGGGCACCATGGCCGACGAATGATGAGAAGAAGTCGATGTTCATCACGCCACTCGCGAAGTCACGTTATGACCAGGGCGATGTCATTCTCGAAATCAGCCACCCCGAAGAAGTGAAGACGCGTCGTCAACTCCGTGATCGTGCATTCTTAGATAAAGTTAAAGCACAGCAGTAAAGGAGTCGCTTACGATGGATCAGATTCTCTTTGGACCTGTTCCCTCACGTCGTTATGGGCGGAGTCTTGGGATTGACCTTGTGCCGATGAAGACGTGTTGCTATGACTGTCTCTTTTGTCAGCTCGGCCCTACCCCTAAAACGACCCTTGAACGGAAGGATTATGTTCCGCTCGAGAGTGTTTATAAAGCGCTTTCTCAGTGGCTTGAAAAGCAACATCCCGTTGATATGTTTACGCTCTGCGGTTCTGGTGAGCCAACGTTGCACGCACACTTTGGGGATGTTTTGCAGTGGATTCACGCGCATACTGACAAGCCTTCGCTCTTAATGAGCAATGGCGCGCTCTTCGCAGATGAGGCCGTTCGCCAAGCCGCGACACACGCATCACGCACAAAAATTTCTATTCACTTCTGGGATGAAGCGAGTTTCCAACAAACCGTTCGACCTCATGCAGGGTTGACGTTCCAATCCATTTATGAAGGTTGGAAGCAGTTTCGTGCGCGTTACAATGGCATGCTTGATGTTGAATTCTTTGCAATGCCAGGTGTGAATACGAGTGACGAGCAAATCGAACGTATCTACGCGACTATCGCCGACTTGCAGCCCGACACGGTCACGGTGAACTCTGCAGAGCGTCCACCAGCAGAAGCATGTGTTCAAGCTCTGGATGCGCCAACGAAGGATGCGCTTCGTTTGCGTTTTGCACGTCTTGCGCGTGAACGTGTGAGTGCCCCCATCACGCAAGCTCACCCCTACTCCGAGGCGGCACTTCTCGCACTTGCGCGTCGACATCCGCTCTCTCCCGAACAATTTGCCGAATATTTTAATCAACCTGTCTCCGTCATTCGTGCCGTCTTAGAAGCGCATGCAAACGATGATCCCTATGCTGCACGCGCACTTACCGTTCGAAACGCATGATCTCGTTACTGAAACGGCTCTTCACCACGGCGGATGGGTATCACCCCCATCGTCCAATGGTCGGTTGGGCTCTCGGAATCTTGGCAGGGATCTATAGTGGGCTTCTCTTTCCATTCGCACTTACATGGCTTGTCTTTGCAACGGTTACGCTCTTCATTGCATGGCTCAAACCTCTACGTAGGCAAACGATTCTTCTCCTGCTCTCCGCTATGGGTATCGCAGCTTGGCATGCAGCAGACGTTCAATGCCGTTTGTCAGATGAACGCGCACGTATTGACGTTTATCGTTCGACGTCGACCCCAATGATTGTTGAGACGACAATTGGAGATGATGCGCGACTCGTTACACCGCAAAAAGGTCAACCTTATCTCGCTTTCACCGGAAAGGATGTGACCTTTGATGATCACACGGCATGGGTTAACACGGCACTTAATGTTCGTTTTTATTTCCCGCAAGGTGAACAACCACCGCAACGCGGAGAACGTTGGAAGTTCCCCCTGCATCTCTATCATTTACGCGGGGAGCATAAGGTTTCTGGACGCGCGAATTATAACGAAGCCACGCATCTTGTCGAGCAAGACACCATCGGCTCCATTTCTTACATGCTCGGCAGTTTGCGCGAAGCCTTTGCACGGAATTTAAGTTATACGTTTCAAACGGCCTCCACGCCATCGTCTTCGCAATCTCCAACGCAAGACGCGCTTCAGCGGTTAGTTCATGCGCGCAATACACAATCGCCACTTCGAATAACCCTCACCGTTGACCCCGATCATTATCAAATCAAGCAACCTAAGCGTGGCGCCCCTTATTGTTCCTTTGAAGCATTTGCAGCTTGTTTTGAAGATCAAGTTCCGCTTCCATCGCTCACGTTGACCATTCAATATCGAAATCCAGAAGGTGTTTTCCCCCAACCCAATGAACGTTGGCAGATGGAGGTTGTATTCAACAAGGGGTCATCGCCGCATCCCAAACGCATGACGGCTCGTACCACTGCCCAACAGTCCCAACGTTTGATGCTTGCAGAGGCGAATCCGCATCGTAAGTCCATAAATGAACCCCCACCACAGCCCGCGCTCACAGACGGAGATAGACCCTTTAATCCAACGCTTCCGTTAAAGTCAATTCTTCTCGGTGGACACTACAAGCTCCCTTATGACACTTATCAATGTTATGCAGCGGTGGGGATTATTCATGTTTTCGCGATTTCAGGATTACACGTGGGGATTCTTGTAAGTTTAATCTTCTTTCTCTTACGATGGTGTACTATCAGTTTGTCCAAGCGTTTCTTTATCCTTTTGCCCCTCTTGTTGTGTTACCTTCTCTTAACAGGAGCTCCCCCCTCTGCTACACGTGCATCCATTATGGCGCTCATTTACTGTTTTGCAATGACGCCGTATCGACGGTTTGATTCACTTACCGCACTCCTCATTACTGCGGTCATTGCAGCCCTTAATCCCCTCTGGGTGATTCATATTGGCGCATTGCTTTCTTTTTGTGTTATGGGAGGGATTCTTCTTTTCTTTCAACCGCTCACGCTCACGTTTGCACGGCTCTTTCACGCTGAGCCTTCATTAGAAGACCCCCACCCTATCAATTTCAAAACCTTTAAACGTTGTCGCTATCACTTTGCTCAGATTTGTGCACTCACACTCGCAGCATGGATTGCCGCACTCCCGCTCTGTATTCATTTCTTTGGACGGCTCTCTTTCATTGGGCTCTTACTTAATCTCGTGGTGCCGACGCTCACCATCGTTATTGTTTGGTGCGCGGCATTGAGTGCGCTTCTTGGATTCATTCACCCCCTTTTCAGCATGATTCTAAATACATTCAACGGCTTCCTCTTAACACAAATTGATGCCCTCGCGCGCTGGGCCTTTGAGATTCCCTATGCCTTTCTTGATTTTGACCTTCAACCCCATTGGTTCATTACCCTCTTTTTTGAAATCAGCTTGATTCTCTTAGGGTTATTCTTCCGTTTGAAAATGCGCGAACATCTCCACGAACGGTTGGGTACACTTGTTCGCCATCTCTAATTGTTCCCTCAAATCAGCCTTTCTAAGGTTTTTCCTCGCTTTTTTGGAAAACCCTTTGACAATGCCCCCTGTTTGTGGCATAATAAACATAATATGTGCTTTAACATACATAAATTGTTCTCAACCCCCATTATTATTTAAGGAGAGAGTTCATGGGTCAGGACACGAAAACGCTGACGCCCGAGCTTCTTGCATTCATCAATGAATGGAAGCCAAAACCGGGCAACTTAATTATGGTGCTTCACCGTATTCAACAGACTTATGGCTATATGCCACGCGAAATCATCTTACAATTGGCAGATTTGCTGGATGTGCCTCTCGCGAAGATTTATGGCGTTATTACCTTCTATAACTTCTTTAAGTTGAAACAACCCGGCCGTAATTTGATTCAGGTTTGTCTCGGCACCGCTTGCTATTTGAAGGGTGGCGACGACATCATGAAGGCTTTGGAAGACGAGCTCGGCGTTGGTGTCAACACCGTAACCCCTGATGGCGAATTCTCGACGGAAGCTGTTCGTTGCCTCGGTTGCTGCGGTCTCGCACCTGTTATCGTTATCAATGGCGAAGTCTTTGGTAAAGTGACCAAGGCCATGTTGCCTGGCATTCTCGACAAGTTCCGCAATAAGTAAGGAGCGCACCATGGCTGAAAAATTAACTCGTGAAAGCTTGGCCGCATTGCGCGCGAGCTTGGTTGAAACAAATAAAAAAGATGCTCAGGGCGGTAAGCAATACCTTCTCGTTTGTGGTGGTACCGCGTGTGACTCGAATGGCGGTATGGGTCTCTATGCCTCGCTCAAGAAGGCCGCTGAATATGCAAGCGCAAACGTCAGCATCGTCCGTACAGGTTGTATGGGTTTCTGTGAACGTGGTCCTATCGTCAAGGTGCTCCCTTCGGATACCTTCTATGTTGACGTAAAGCCCGAAGATGCAGCAGCCATCATCAATGAACACATTGTTAATGGCCAGGTCGTCACACGTCTCCTTTATGATAAGTCTCAGGCAGAAGCTGACAATCAGGGTAAAGATATCGACTTCTATGCCAAGCAGCATCGTATCGTTCTTCGTAACTGCGGTCTCATTGATCCTGAAAAGATTGAAGACTACATCGCACATGATGGTTATCGTGGTCTCGAAAAAGCCCTCTTTGAAATGACCCCTGAAGGCATCATTCAGGAAATCTTAGATTCCGGTCTTCGTGGTCGTGGTGGCGCAGGCTTCCCCACAGGTAAGAAGTGGCAGTTCTCCGCAAATGTGCAGGCCGATCAGAAGTACATTGTTTGTAATGCTGACGAAGGCGACCCTGGCGCCTATATGGATCGCTCCACACTTGAAGGCGACCCCCACTCGATTTTAGAAGCAATGATGATTGCTGGTCGTGCAACGGGCGCAACCAAGGGCTTTATCTACATTCGTGCAGAATATCCTCTCGCAATTAAACGCCTTCAGATCGCAATCGATCAGGCACATTCCTACGGCCTCTTGGGTTGCGAAAATATCCTCGGCACAGACTTCACCTTTGACATTGAACTTCGCTTCGGTGCAGGCGCATTCGTTTGTGGTGAAGAAACCGCACTTCTCGCTTCGATTGAAGGCAAGCGTGGTCAGCCGACACCGCGTCCCCCCTTCCCTGCTGTCAAGGGTCTCTGGGGCAAGCCAACGATTATTAACAATGTTGAAACGCTTGCTAACGTTGCCGTTATTATCACGCGTGGTGCAAAGTGGTTTAGCTCCATCGGCACCGAAACAAGCAAGGGCACCAAGGTCTTCGCTCTCACTGGTAAGGTCAAGAACTCTGGTCTTATCGAAGTGCCAATGGGTATCACCTTGCGTGAAATCATTTTTGACATCGGTGGTGGCATTCCCAATGGGCGTAAGTTCAAGGCTGCTCAGACGGGTGGTCCTTCGGGTGGTATGATTCCGCCGGAATTCCTTGATATGCCCATCGACTATGAATCGCTCGCTAAGATTGGTTCAATCATGGGTTCGGGTGGTCTCATCGTTATGGATGACACCGACTGCATCGTTGACGTTGCAAAGTTCTACCTCGAATTCACGGTAGATGAAAGCTGTGGTAAGTGTATGCCCTGCCGTATCGGTGGCCGCGCTCTCCTCAATACCCTCACCCGCATTTCCGAAGGCAATGGTGAACCCGAAGACATCCAGAAGATGCGCGATATTTGTGACGCAATGAATCGTGCCTCCCTTTGTGGTCTTGGTCAAACCGCTTCGAATCCCGTTCAAGCAATGCTTCGTTACTTCATGGATGAAGTGATGGATCATATCAATAATCGCAAGTGCATCTCTGGCAAGTGTAAGAAGCTCGTGCAGTATCGTATCAATCCTGATCGTTGCGTCGGTTGTACGGCATGTGCTCGCGTTTGCCCTGTCAATGCAATTTCTGGCAAGATTAAAGAAAAGCACGTTATCGACTCGCAGAAGTGCGTGAAGTGTGGTCAGTGCTATAACACATGTAAACTCCGCGCTATCACCATTGACTAAGGATGTTCGCCATGGAAGAAACAAAAATGATTCATCTCGAGATTAATGGCATCGCCGTGGAAGTTCCCGCAGGAACCACCATCCTTGATGCTGCTAAAAAGGTTGCCGTCTCCATCCCCACCCTTTGCTATCACCCCGATATCAAGGCTTGGGCTGCTTGCGGTATTTGCGTTGTTCGTAATGGCAACTCCCCCAAGCTTCTCCGTGCATGCTGCACCGAAGTGGCTGAAGGTATGAAGATCACCACGCACGATCCTGATATTGTTCAGATTCGCAAGACGGTGGTTGAGCTCATTCTCAGCACGCACCCCAATGACTGCCTCCGCTGCCCTCGTTCGGGTCGTTGTGAACTTCAGCGTATCGCTGCTGAATTCGGCATTCGCGAAGTTCCCTTTAAGCGCCCTGCAATTGAACACATCCCTTGCGACACCTCGACGCCCTCGATTGTCTTGGAACCCGATAAGTGTATCAAGTGTGGTCGTTGCGCTATTGTCTGCCAAGAAATGCAGAACGTATGGGCATTGGAATTCATCGGTCGTGGCGAACGCATGAAAATCGCTCCCGCAGCAGAAGTTCCCCTCAATGACTCGCCGTGTATCAAGTGCGGTCAGTGTTCTGCACACTGCCCCGTGGGCGCCATCTATGAACGTGATGAAACCACGCTCGCATGGAACGCCATTCGCAATCCTGACACTTACACCGTCGTTCAGATTGCACCTGCTGTACGCGTTGCCCTCGGTGAAGCCTTCGGCATGAAGCCCGGTGAACTCTCCACGGGTAAGATTTATACGGCGCTCCGCCGTCTCGGTTTTGAAGCCGTCTTTGATACGAACTTCTCCGCAGATCTCACCATTATGGAAGAAGGTACAGAATTCGTTAACCGCTTCACGAAGGGTGGCGAACTTCCTCTCATTACCTCTTGCTGCCCCTCGTGGACAGATTGGATGGAAAAGTATGCCTCTGACTTCATCCCGAACTTCTCGACGGCAAAGAGCCCGCAGCAGATGCTCGGCGTAATGGCTAAGACCTACTTCGCTCAAAAGATGGGTATTGACCCTGCAAAGATGTATGTTGTCTCTATTATGCCTTGCACGGCTAAGAAGTATGAGATTACACGTTCTGAAGAAATGCGTGCATCGGGTTATCAAGACGTTGACGTTGTTTTAACAACGCGTGAACTCGCCCGTATGATTAAGATCGCAGGTATCGACTTCAATGCACTTCCCGACTCTGAACCCGACTCGATTCTCGCTGAATACACGGGTGCAGGCACCCTCTTTGGTGCAACGGGTGGTGTTATGGAAGCTGCTCTTCGTAGCGCATACTACTTGATCACCAAGGAAGAACTTGCAGATGTTAACTTCCAGGCTGTACGTGGTCTTGAGGGCGTGAAGGAAGCTGTCATTGATATTCAAGGAACAAAGGTCTCTATCGCCGTTGCACACCAAATGGGCAATGTTGAACAAGTCCTCAATGCGATCCGTGAAGATCGTGCCGCTGGTCGCCCGCCGCGTTGGCAGTTCATTGAAGTGATGGCATGCCGTGGTGGTTGTATCGGTGGCGGTGGTCAGCCGACCCTCGCAACTGATGAAGTCCGTAAGGCTCGTATGGAAGGTCTCTACAAAGATGACCGCGAAAAAGCCCTCCGTTGCTCTCATCAGAATCCGCAGATCAAGAAGATCTATGAAGACTTCTTGGGCGAACCTTGTGGTGAAAAATCACACAAGCTCCTTCACACGCATTACAAAGCACTTCCTGTTTACAAGAAGTAAACTCATATTTGCTTCAATGCAAAGAGCCTCGGGAATAACCGAGGCTCTTTTATTATGATGTCATCAAATCATTTTAATATTTAACCACAAATCCAACGACCTAAACGTGGTATCTTTGAAATGCCATAGCTTGCGAAGAGAGAGAGAATAAAAGTTATCAGCGCTGTTCCAAAAATCGAAATAGGTGTTGATGTATAAGGGCGAAGCCATGCGATCACTTCCACAAGGATAAACATATGTAAAAGGTAAGCACCATAACTTACTTGTGAAAGCGGCCGAATAAGCTTCTCATATACGCCTCCCTTCATCGAACACTTACGAAGGATTAAGAAGGCCGCAATCACTGTCAAAACAACGCCCAATGAGCAATATTCTAAACTCATCTCGAGATCCACCGCAAGCGAATATGGCGCTGCAAAGGGTAGTGTAGGTAAACGCATATAAAAACCAGCCCCTATAATCACTACTCCCATTAACCAAAGTGGGATAGCAATTATGAGTGTTTGACGCCACGAACATTCAGGGGCAAATTTACGAAAATAAAATCCAAGTAAAAGATATCCAAAAAATCCACTTACATACTGAAAAGCTCCAAAAGAATTCCATGGACATTCTCCATAGAGATAAGGCACAGCCCCAAAGGACGGTGAACCATAGAGAAATGCCCATAATGTACGTAAATAAGGAAATGTGGTTGTTATTAACCATACAATAAGCCATCCACGAACTTCTCTCGCTGTTGCACGTTCCGCCCATGGTGATAATAGTATCATCAAAAGATAGAGCCCAATCAACATCGGTACGAACCAAAGATGGCCTCCCATCTCTGGAAAATTAAAGAAAAGCTGAGACCATGTACCACCCCATTGCCACGTATAAAGTACACCCCAAATCATAAATGGAATAAAGACACGAATAAGGCGTCGCTTAATGAAGTCACTTATAGATTGTTGCAATGGGAAAAGAAGAAAGCTTGAAGCCATCACGAAGAGTGGTACACATGCACGACAAAGTCCCTCTGTGATGCTAGCCCAGAGTGCATCTGTGTGCGATGTAATAGCGGTAACATTTGGAGGTTCTCCGCCAAGATAAAAAGGCTCCGCAGAATGGATGGCCATTACCATGAAACAAGCAACAAGACGAAGAATATCAAGAAATGAGATACGCTTTTCTTTTATCATCACTGTAATCCTTAAGAGATAAAACAAGAATATTGTTAGTTTACCATAAATCGATCATAAAAAGCAAAAAGCACCGCCTTTTGAGCGGTGCTTTTAAGATTCATAAAGCGCACTTGCTTACCAGAAGTAAACGTAAAGTGCAATCGTCACGACGCAAACGATAATACCAGCGATAAGCGCGGACTTCGACTTGGTCATATCAAGCGTTGTGTTCGTCTCGAATTCCATCTTCGGCATCTTGAAGAAGAGACCGTAGATAGTCATGAAAATAAGCGTCAATACGAGCGTCCAAGAAGCCGCATTGAGGAAGTGCATCGAACCACCATTTTCAGGAACGCCGAGGCCCCAGGTGCTTAACATTTTGCAAATGCAAGCGGGGAAGATGTCCCAACCATAGGTATTAAAGACGTAGAAGAGCACAGGGCCAATAATCAAGCCAAAGACACCCGCCCAACGATTTGCCGTACGATTGATCATACCAAATACGAAGACTGCGAGAATTGCAGGCGAGACATAGCACTGAACTTCTTGGATATAGCCGAAGATGGTCTGGCTATTCAACATCGATGCAGCAATGCAACCAACAACTGCGAGGACGACCGTAACAACACGACCCGTCAACACGAGCGTATTCTGCTTTGCATCAGGCTTGATGTAACGCTGGAAGATATCCATCGTGAAGAGCGTAGAGGTCGCGTTAAGCACAGCTGCAAGCGAGGAAACAATAGCACCAAGAAGAGCTGCAAGCACAAAACCGAGAATACCAGGAGTGCTCGAAATAAGCTTCATCAAGTATCCCAATGCACCGTCATACTTGTAGGTGTGATCCTTCACTGCGATGGTCTTACCGTTAGCGAGCTTGATTTCACCTTCTTTACCTTGAGAATTGAGAGCCTGAACCGCCGTAATCGTCAATGCAGGAACCTTCTGATCTTCACAAATTGCTGCTTCAATCGGAGCATTGTGAGCCTTAATCTTAGCAACAACTTCAGGATTTAACTTCGCATAGAGCGCATCACGCGACTGCATTGCAGTTGCGATATCGGCCTTCATGGAGTAGAGAACGATGTAATCGTCAGCACCATAGGCACCCTTTTCAACCTTTTCAGTAATTTCCTTAGCTGTAGCTTCAGCCATATCACCTGCGAAGAGGTTAAAGGCCAAGATGCCAGGAACAACGATGATAAAGGGAATAATAAGCTTGAGGGCGGCAGCGAAAACGATACCCTTCTGGCCATCAGCGAGAGAGCCAGAGCCAAGGATACGCTGGGTGATGTACTGATTGAGGCCCCAGTAGTAGAAGTTCGGAATCCAGATGCCCATAATCAAAATGGTCCAAGGCATCGCAGCATCCGTAGCCGGACGACCCATTTCCATCTTTGCACTGTTAAGCGCACTGAAACGATCAAAGAAACCTGCAGCAGCATCCTTTACGGTTGCACCACCAAAGCCTGTGAGTTCTTCAACAGGAGCAGACGACAATGCATCGCAAGCATAGTAAGCAATAATTGCACCACCAACAATAAGTGCGGCACCCTGAACAAGGTCAGCCCATGCACATGCCTTCAAACCACCGAAGAGCACATATGCACCTGCGATGACCGACATAATGATGCAGCAAGAAGAGAAGTTAATAGGAATATCAAACTGCGTGAACATCTGGTGCATCACGAGCGAACCAGCATAGGTCACACCAATCAAAGAAGCAACGATGAGAATACCGATCATCGAGATCGTCATCAACGTACGTGCCTGATGATTATAGCGCTTTTCCAAGAATTCAGGCATCGTTGTGATACCCGTCTTAAGGAAGTAAGGAAGGAAGCAGAATGCTACGACAACAAGCGTAATCGCTGCAATCCATTCCCAGGATGCACAAGAGAGGCCTTCAAGACCTGCACCTTGACCCGACATACCAACGAATTGCTCTGCCGAGATATTCGCTGCAATAAGGGAGAAGCCAATGAGCCACCAGCTCAAGCCACGCCCTGCAAGAAAGTAGTCTTCTGCGCCTTTTTCACCTTCACCTGCTTGCGGACGGCTCTTATAGAAACCGACAAACAAAACGGTTGCGATGAAACCGAAGAAGACGATTGCGTCAATCCAGATATTCATGTAGTTTATCCTTGGTTTGTGTTTGTGTTTTGTTTTTGAGGACGTTTCCTATTATGCTTAAGCGAATGGGAAACGATATTCCGTTACGGAGTGGAATGTTTCACCAGGTCGTAAAATCACCGAAGGGAATTCCGGCTGGTTCACACTATCCGCAAAATGTTGAGTTTCGAAAGCAACACCACCGCGACGAACGGTTGGTCCATTAGGGGTCATCATGCCTTCTGGGATATAATTCCCTGTATAAATCTGCATGCCAGGTTGGTCAGTCCAAATTTCCATGGCCATCCCATCCTTCCCCTTTACGAGGGCAGCGAAAGCAAGTTCGCCCGCCGAATGATCAAGCACAAAGTTATGGTCATACCCTGCACCATATTGGATTTGATCATTTTCTGCATCAATGAAAGTTCCCAAGAGACGGGGCTGCGTGAAGTCAAATGGAGTTCCCTTCACGGTCGCAATCTCACCTGTTGGGATAAGGCCTGCATTCACGGGTGTATAAGACGATGCCGCAACCATAACAGTATGCTCACAAATATCCCCCTTAGCACACCCTTCAAGATTCCAGTAGGCATGTTGCGTGAGATTAATCGGTGTTGCTGCGGTTGTTGTTGCATTGTAGGTGATACGCCATGTATTATCATCTGTCAATTCATAGACAACCTCTACATCGACTTGACCAGGATAGCCTTGGTCTCCATCAGGCGAAGAGAGTGTAAGACGAAGAACAAGCGTTCCATCTTCCTTAATTGCATGCGATGCTTTCCATACACGGGCATTAAACCCTTCCTCTCCACCATGCAATGCACAAGGGATTCCGCCCGGCGCATTATTCGTTGCTAAGGTATAGCACTTTCCATCAAGCTCAAAACGACCTGCCGCAATACGATTGCCTACTCGACCGATAAGTGCACCGTAGTAAGCATTCTCAAGCATCCCTTCAAGCGTATCAGGGCCAACGATCACATTGCGCGGCTGATTATCTGGCCCATTTAAAACAAAACGACGTACCGTTCCACCATAATCAAGCACTTCTAATTCTGTTCCATGACGATTTTTTAAGATGTACTTCAACACAACCTGCCCATCTGGGAGCTTGCCAAATTGTGTAACTTCAATGGTGGGTTCAAGCATAGCCATACGTTCTTCCTTATAACGTCTTTAAAGCGCATCGCAAAGACGCACTTCTCATATTTACATATAATACCTCATATGAGTCTATAAAAGCAAGTCTTTTCTTCCCATTGGTAGAAAAGTTTTGTTACATTTCCAAAATTTAATACGGAAATTACGAAATACTATAATCTATAATGCAAGATTGAAATCAATAAATTGCGTCCTCAATTGTAGGTGCTCATCCACCCATTTTTGAAGCGCACGAACACCAAACCGTTCTGTGGCATAATGTCCTGCAAAAACCGCATTTATCCCCCACCCTTTGGCAAGGTTATAGGCAACTAAATTTGCCTCTCCACAAAGGTAACAATCTAACCCTTCACGCGCAGCCTGTTCAACACCTTCTGGCGCCCCTCCAGAACAAATTCCAACGGTTCTTATCATCTCCGATCCATAGAAAAATGAACGCACTTCTGGCGGTTGAATAAACGCCTTTATTTTTTCAATAAATGCCTCTCGTGACAAGGGCTTTGGCAATTCACCTGCAATCCCAATCATCTGCCCATGATAATCAAGGAAAGGACGCCGAGATTGTAAATTTAAGCCCTCTGCAAGCCCTGCATTATTTCCTAAAGTTGGATGCGCATCAAGCGGAAGATGCACCCCATAAACAGCAAGATTATGACGAATAGCATAGGCAATCAATTGATAGTTAAGCCCCTCAATTCTTGCCAAACTATTTCCCCATGAGAGGCCATGGTGCACAATAACCATCTGTGCCCCTGCTGCGATAGCAGCTTCAAATGTTTCAAGCGAGGCATCTACAGCAAAAGCAACATTCGTCACATCCCCCTCGTTCTCAATCTGTAAACCATTATTGGAAACGTCCGAAAAGCGCTCTACATGTAAGATTGTATTCAATTTTTTAGCAATTTCTTTTGCCGTCATAAAGTCCTCGCAATTAAAGTCTCTTTCTTAGGGCATCTAAAACATTATCCGTCAATAAAAATAAAGTATAACATGAATTTTTAAATTTTGCATCACCAATTCACATCTATGACTATTTTTGAGAACACATTCCTCACGCGCGCGATTTTTGGTTTTACTTATCTTTACTATTATGATAAAATTATATACGTTTTAAGAAACATCGCATTGGAAGTTACACGATGAAGTCGATTTTATTTCTTTGTTCCTTTTGTTTGATTGCTTGTGGTTGCATGCAAGAGTCTGCTGAAGAGCTTGCCGTCCTTGCTGAAAAACACTTTACCAAGGGCGAATATTCTAAAGCTATCCGCACCTTTGAGAAGGTCAACGCATGTTATGGAGAGACTGCCGCCACATGGCATAATATTGCCTTAACCTCATTTTACGCCCAGGACTATACACACGCTAAATATGCTGTTGAGCAAGCACTTCGTTTGCTCAAAGACGTCCCCGACACGAAAGAACAGCAAGAAGTTCTTCTTGAACTCCAAGGGCTTATTGCAGAGATGGCTGGTGCAAAAGATGAAGCAATGACTCTCTACTATTCCTTACTTGAAACGACAGACATCGATCTGCGTATTCGTGTAAAATCGCGTATTGCTAAAATCTATTTCGAAAATAAATGTCATGATGGCGCTCTTGCCTTCTTGCTTTCTGCTTCTAATGATCGTACGATGGATCCAACCACTTGCTTCAATCTTGGCAAACTTTGCATGGATGAATCCCTCAATCTTCGTCGTGAATCTCTCGACTACTTCTCTCTTGCAGAGCGTCTCTTACCAGACAACTCAAATCAAAAGAAAGAGGCGCGTTCTTGGATTACACGCCTTGAGAAAAATCTAGAGCGACTCCGCCAGGTGCCCGCCATTGAAGGTAATGCCACCCTTTGCAAACGTGCACGTGCAAAATACAAAGAGGCAATAGCAAAAAATCGTTGGTCTACAGCAGAATCTCACGCCAAAGAAGCTGCTTCAGCAGACCCCTCCAACATTGACGCAGTACTTGAACTAGCCTTCATCACAGAGAAAAATAAACACTATGATGATGCCATTAAGGCTTATGAGAGCGCAATCATCTTACGTCCAACGCATAATGAGACACGTCGTAAGGCCGCGGCCCTCGCCTACAAGCACAAGCAGTATAAAAAGGCCGTTGAGTTCTTGCGCCCTGCACTTCCCGCGCAACCGCGTCAGACTGCAGCCATTGACCAAATGATGCGCCTACTCTATAGCCAACAAAAGCTCGTAGATGCACGTGCTTGGGGAGAATACTATCTCTCTCTCGTCAATCCAAACAATGACAATTACAAAAACTATCGTAAATTTGTCAACGATCTCCCAATCAAACCGACTACCTTACGTTAAACTATGATTGGCATCTCTAAACTTTACATGGGACAGACGGAAGCGTCAGATCCTTTACGTTATGGTCGTCGAAGCCGTGACCTTCCTAGTCATCTTTTGCAATTCTCAAACGACAAGAAACCCATTGTTGTTTGGAACATCACGCAACGCTGTAACCTCAAATGTCGCCACTGCTATGCTGCAGGTCAGGCGCGAAAAGAGGATGAACTCTCCCACGAAGAAGCGCTTCGTGCCATTGATGGTTTCGCTGATTTTGGGTGTCCTGTTCTCCTCTTCTCTGGTGGCGAACCCTTTTTGCGTGAAGACATTCTTGAGCTTGCACGCTATGCCAAGTCAAAAGGGCTTCGCGTTGTCTTCTCAACGAACGGAACGTGTATTACCCCCGAAATTGCAACCGCCATTGCAGAAATTGGGGTTAGTTACGTTGGCATTAGCATAGATGGCGTACAAGCTACGCATGATACTTTCCGCGGTGTACCTGGCGCTTATCAACGTTCTATTGAAGCCATTCGTGCTTGTCGTGATCGTGGCGTCAAAGTAGGCTTACGTGTCACGCTTACTCGTGCAAATGTGAGGGAAATTCCCAATCTCTTTGCACTCATGCGCCAAGAACGCATTCCGCGCATTTGCCTCTATCACCTCGTTTACACAGGGCGTGGAGCTTCGATTCGTACAGAAGACCTCTCCGCCGAAGAAACACGTGCCGCTGCCGATCTCATTATCAACGAAACGAAGGCTTCTTTTGAAAGTGGTCACCCCCTTGAAGTCCTCACTGTCGATAACCACTGCGATGCCCCCTACCTATGGATGCGTATGGTAAAGGAAGGTCATCCGCATGCAGATGATGTCTATAAACTTCTCCAAATGAATGGGGGAAATTCCTCGGGTAATGCAATTTCCTGCGTCTCATGGGATGGGACTGTCTACCCAGACCAATTTTGGCGTGATAAACCCGTCGGAAACATTCGTGAAAAAACCTTTGGTGAAATTTGGGGTAATCCGCCCAAAGGTTCCCTGCTTGATCAGCTTCGCCATAAGGCAGACTATGTGTGCGACACCTGTAAAAAATGTCGTTTCCTTTCCGTTTGCGGGGGGAACTTCCGTGCAAGAGGCGAGGCTGCAACTGGCCAACTTTGGGGCATGGATCCTGCTTGTTATTTAACCGAAGATGAACGTCTTGGTTCACCCATTGTTACACGTTCGTAATTGCCACCTTAAAGGAGGTCTCCATGGAACTTGGCACACTTAATATCATCCTCATTATTGTTCTTGCAGGGTTTGCCGTTGTGGGAGCTATCCGCGGATTCGCGGGCGAGCTAGCCCCGCTTATTGCCGCACTTGTTTCTGGTGTCGCTTTATGGTTTGGACAGCCCTATCTTCGAGATGGTGTTCTCTCTCTCTTTCCCAATCTACAAGCCAATGCCGTTGTTTTCTATACTGCAATTTTCGCGGTAGTGATTGCAATTATTCTCTTCTTTTTTGTCTCAAAACTCACCAAACACCTTGGTCAATGGATCATTCCTCAACCTTTTAACGCCATCTTAGGTTTCCTTATTGGTGGAGGAAAAGCCTTTCTCTTGATTAGCATTATCGCGGGTGCAATTACAGCGTCTAAGGATCACATACAAGGAATTCAAGCAAAAACCAAAGAGAGTGTCATTGCAAATGCAGCTGCGGCTTTTTGGTCTTCGCGCTTCAATAATGACACGCAAGATGACGTCGTTCAGTTGCCATCCGTGTCAATTTCAAAAGATCAAGTAAAACGTCTTACGAATGAAGCGCAACGACTCCTTCAAACCAACGAAAAAACAAAATAAGGTTCATGGCCAACTTCTCATCCGATCAATTAATGGAAATTAAATCCCGCATTAACCTTGCGGAATTAATTGAATCGTATGGTCTCGCTGTGCGACGTACAGGATCTTCAGCAAAAGTTTGTTGCCCCTTTCACAAAGAGAAAACCCCCTCTTTCCACATCAATCTTGAACGTAACATCTACAAATGTTTTGGTTGTGGAGAAAGCGGAGATGCACTCTCCTTTGTTCAAAAATACGAAGGCCTCACATTTATTGACGCACTCAAAAAACTTGCCGATCAAGCAGGGGTCAAACTTCAATCCAATCATTACGACCCAGAAGCAAAACTTCGAGAACGTCTCTACCAGATTCATGAAGAACTTGCGTCTTTCTACCAACGTTGCCTTGAACAAACCAAGGAAGGACAAATTGCACGCGACTATCTCCAACAGCGCGAACTTCATGGAGATATTGTAAAACAGTTTCGTATTGGTTACGCACCAGAACAACCCAATGCCCTTCTTCGTTGGGCCGAAAAACATAATTTTACGCCAGAAGAACTCGTTAAAGCAGGCGTTCTTGCGCCTCCGCGTTATGCAAAAGGAGATTACTATGATCGCTTCCGCGGGCGTCTTGTTTTCCCAATTTGTGATATACAAGGGCGCATCATAGCATTCTCTTGTCGCCTCTTAAAAGACCGTAAAAACACGGGCAAATATGTCAACAGTCCTGAAACTGTAATCTTTAAGAAATCCACTACGCTCTACGCTCTCAATCACGCACGTAGCAACATTGTTAAATCCCTTCCACGTCGTGCACTCGTTTGTGAAGGGCAAATTGATGTTATTCGATGTCATGCTTGTGGATTCACAACCGCTATTGCTTCTCAAGGCACAGCCTTTACCGATGAACACGTTTCCATTGTTAAACGCTATGCCGACACTGCCGACCTTCTCTTTGATGGTGACAAAGCTGGCGTAAAGGCTGCACTACGAACACTTGGGCTTTTCCTTGCACAAGGTATTCCCGTACGTATTGCAACCTTACCCGAAGGCGAAGACCCAGACTCTCTCCTTCGTACTAAAGGTGTAGCCGCTCTTCGCGAGTATTTGGACAAAGCTATTGATCCCGCGCCCTATCTTGTGGCAAAGCTTAGCGAGCAGGAAGTCAATCCTACCGCAATGGATGCCACTATGCGCATCGCTCGTACGGCCATCCTTTCCATTGTAGATTGCCCAGAACCCATCCTTACAGCCAAATTTCTCAAAGACCTCTCCGATATTCTTGGCTTACCCCTTTCCGTCTTTGAAGAGGACCTCAATCATCTGCGCGAGGATGCAATTGAGACAAACCAACGCCGTGAGGCCTTTCAACAACGCCAACACGCGGATATCCCCCAAGTTGAACACCCTTCTACACAAGACGAAAATAACTTTCTTGATACATCTATAGAAGAAGATGATGATGGAAACTTCCCTACATTCCCCATTGATGAGGGTGAAGACTTCATTGAAACATCCATCACCTCCGTTGATGACGATTCTCTTACCTCCATCAATCAATCCCCTCGCTCATTTGACATTACAGCGGACCAAAATCTTAACGACGCCCTTTGTGAGCTCCTCGTCCATTATTTTACCGACACCGCTGTCATGACGTGCCTTGTGCAACATCTTCCCCCGAGCTTCGTTCACCACCCCTACACAGCTAAGCTCTACGACCTTGCCATCGAAGCCACACTTGCCAAGCGTGCGAATTTATCTCCTTCTCGAGATGACCAAGCATTTGTTGACTTTCTCACGCACTGCTTTGCAATGCCCGATCGCATCCTTGCAAATAATGACGATATTACCCCTCTTGCCTTCGCACAAGATCTCATTAAAAAATTCTGGCTTTCTGAATTTATCCTTCGCGAGCAACGTCTCGATCCAAACTCTGATGCGGCTTTTGAAATGGCCCTTTCGCGAAAGCGCCTACAATCCTTGCCATGGGAGAATGCTGCGCCATTTATGAACGCTCTTGATCCGAAGCTTTCAGCGCCCGCGCCAGAAATCCTTGCGCCAACCACACCACCAACGCGAAAAGACCCCCAACCCCTTGCGCTTGAGGATTCTCACGTCCCTCCTACTACGCAAACCACGCAAGAAGATCTCCAATCTCCGTTAAGCGAAGACGACATTCTTGAAGACGTTCCCTATGAAAACTTTGACATCTATGCAATCCTCTAATGTAACTTCCCTTCAAAAAATTGAAAGCTGGGCTCTTCAACGTTGTCCCCTTACACAAATTGAACGTCTTGAATCCATCGCCCAAGCGCTTACTCAATCCTTTACCCGAGAACGCCCCGATGCTTTTACCCCCTACCTTAACACTCCTGACGCTCTTACCACCTATGCGCTTCTCTTTGCCCCCCAAACCTACGCTCGTGTAACAGCTGCGCTTGAGCAAATTTTCCAACGGCTCCCTGATTTTCCGTCTCGCCCTTTGCGCATTCTTGACCTCGGTTGTGGCATTGGTTCTGCCGCACTTGCGGCCTATGATCTCCTTGAAGGAATGACTGGCCATGCCCCCGAGTTAACAGGTGTTGACTGGTCAGAAGATGCTCTTCAAGCCTTTAAAACGATTCACCCAAAAGCAACAATTCTACGTTCAGATATTCGCGCATTCCAACCCACCTCGACCTACGATATTATTCTTTCTAGTTTTGCCTTTAACGAGGCACTTCCCGTCTTGCATGAAGCGCATGAAAAGCTCTATTCCCTTGCATCGGCTCTCACCGAAGATGCCCCTAGCTTTATTCTTTTACTTGAACCTGCAGATCGTATCGCTACTCCTCGACTGCTTGCGCTTCGCCCTCTTTTGACCCAACAAGGCTATCCACTTTACGCTCCCTGCCCCCATGCAGCTGCATGTCCCATGATAGCCTCCCAACATGGCATTTGCCATGACGTTCGAAAATTTAAACCTCATCGTCCTGCCATCTTACTAACCCGACACTGCAAGAAAACGCTTGCAGAAATCAAATACACTCCCCTTGCCTTTGGTCGTAAAAATGGACCTCATGCTAAAGGATTTTGCGACCCCGAATTTCTCCGTCTTGTGGGGCCCGTTGATCGTGGCAAGGGTGTACTTCAGGTTCGTGTTTGTATGGGCGATGGTACACTTCGTCGTCTAGAAATTCCCAATGCAGAGCTATCCTCCGATCGACGCCATAGCCTTCTCTCTCGCCAACGAGGAGACTGTGCTTGGCTTGATGGTCCAAATGACATTCGTAAACGTATTGAAAACGATACGGTTCAACGTACAGCAGACCTCTGTTTTATCGATGAAGATTCTCCCTCTCTCGACACTCTTGATGGTGAGGACTCTTTTACATTCTCCATCTAATTATGTATTTATTCTTCCCTTAACAAATGCATTTATTAAGGCGCTTTATATAACCTATGAGGCGCCTTAATCGTCTATTTATATTTATAAAAAATCAATCTCGCAATTAGTTATCAGCTTACCTCAACGCAAATAACCTTTAGTATCTCGTCACACACTCATAGAGTTTTTTTCATAAAAAAAGGCCCCGCTTTCGCGGAGCCATTTTCAATTACTTTGCCGAGCCCGCTCGGGAAAGTCGCATGTCAACCCAAACACCTGTAGCATCAGCACTGCAATCTTCCGACTGCTTGACAAAGCTAAAGATAAGTTGCTTTGTACCAACAGGAATATCAACATTAACAAGTTGCTTCACATCTGTAGGCTTAATGCCAAGACGTTGGAAAATCTGCTTGCCATCAGCAAAAATGGTAAACGTTGAAGTACCTTCATTTGTATTTCCTGTTTCCATGCCGACGTGGCCAAGCACTTTCTCCCAAGTGCCATCAAGATCAATCGTCCATTGAGACCCTACGGTAACCTTGCGGCAACGCGGATATTCCTGGCCATCAACCAAACGTGTTTCATCGCAAATTGCCTTTGTTTCATCTGCGAGCGGTGCAGCGTTGATATCCTGATGGAAATCAATTTCTGCAGCAGAAGCATACTTTGCACCATTCTGCGAAGACGTAAAGACGAGACGAACGTAACGGCTCCATGTTGTATCAAAGTTAATCGTACGAGCTTCTGGCTTTTCAAAGGTTGCAAACTCACCTTCTGCAACCTTAATGTACTGACCAGGGAAACGAGCAGTCCAAACTTCATAACCCTTCACTACACCATTACCAAGATTCTGGCGCGGAAGATACGAAACACCATTTAACGGATAGAGGCCATTCATATCCACATCAATCGCGTGCGGATAATCAACAGGAAGTTTACCATCCTCCTGCCAATAGGTATGCCACATCGTTTCATCCGTGCCATCAAAGGCATCCTTTGCCGGGCAGCTATTTGCCCAAGAAGAAGCCGAAACAAGGAATTCTGCCTTATCGAGTTCATTCGTGACTTCAGGCACAGGATATGGTTCCGTTGCTGCGATGGTGTCTGCGAGCGCGGGATTGACACGTACAAGCAAATCAACAGCTTCACTCGTCGAGCGACGATGCAACTTCACATGAAGCATACCATAGCGATCATCTGCATCATAATACCAGCCCTGACGTGCATTCTTATAAACCGATACATCGTCAAGCTGAAGCAGTTCCTGACCATCCACAAGCACCTTTAACGGCTTTGTGCACATGTGAATTTCGAAAACATAGCAACGCTTTTGAAGCTTTCCTTCGAAGTCACCCACTGCAGGATTCAAATGCACCATAATATCGCCCGTGCCTTCAACTTCAGGAGCAGTACACTCAACAACCTGCTTCGAATATGCCCCCTCTTGATAAGCACGCGTTTCACCATCATCTTCGTAAACAACAAACGATGCATAACCCTTTGGGTAAATATCAAACGTCAATGGATCTGGCGCCTTTTCACCCATGCTTATCATTTGCGGATACATCGGAAGAATCGAGCCTGCCTTCACAAAAATCGGAAGCTTCGCCAAATCAATGGGATACGCTGCAATCGTTGTAGGCCCCACCACACGACGACCATCATTATAATCAATCCATGTGCCTTCAGGGAGATAGATTTCCTTCTTCCACCCCTTATTCAACTTCATCGAATTATAAACCGGTGCAATGAGCACTTCATTACCAACCATAAATTGATACTTTGTTGTTTCATCCCACGTATAACGATCATTCGGATAATTCCAAAAGAGCGGACGAATGATTGGTTCACCACAATCCCAAGCATTACGCATATACGCATAGAAGAAAGGCGTCATCCGCATCTTATGATAAAGCGCATCACGGAGCAACGAACGATACGGCTCATCATAACTCCACGGACCCTTATTCAAATGGCTCCACCCATTCATTACATACATTGCCGGCGTCCAGCACTTCCACTGCATATCACGCAAATACGTTTCAGGGCTACCACCGAAAATACCATCAACATCTGTTGTTGCATATGCCTGACCACTCATTGCAGAACACGTCAACGTTGGAATATGATAGCGAATCAAATCCCATGAACCATACTGGTCACCCGTCCAACAAATACTATAACGTTGTGTACCTGCCCAACCCTGACACGTCCAAACAAATGCACGACCATCCGAATTCTTTTCAATTCCCTCTGCCGCCACACGGTTACACTCCAAGCCATGCTGATAAGCTGGCCCCGACCATGCCACGTCAATCTTCTGCACACGCGTACCCGCTGTACCCACTTCCCAATCAATGAGATCAAGCGCACCTTCCGTCCAAAGACCCGTGCGGAAACCCAAATCCCAAAGTGTACTCACCGTATGAGCCAACTGCATGTGACCACTGCCATAGCCATCATTCACAAGCAACCAACCACCCGGCATATCATGCTCACGATACTTCTTTGCCACCTCAATTGCTTGCTCATGTGTCACTTCCACATAAGTGCCATCAACATCCTGCTTAGGATCACGCGTATCCGGATCACGCGTCATATAAGCATCCGCGTCACCGAGTTCAAGCCCCCACATCGGAATAAAATTCGGACGCCCCGTAAACAACGTATAAAGATCAATCGTCTTCTTAAAATCGCCGCCTATGAAATAAAACGCATCAAAGCGACGTTCACGATGAAACGTCTTCACAACGTCCTCACGCGAAAAATCATACGCCCCCACCGAGAATGTATGACGAAGAACACCATAGCCCTTATTCGTGATATACCACGGAGCAGGATTAGGGTGCCCCCCTTCATCCCAATTGCAGTCCGCGACGATATCAATCTTACGGCCATTATGGCAAAGGTAACCATTCTGCTGGCCACCACCATAGAAGAACTCATCCTTCGCAAGTTTCAATGTCTGCACAGTCTCCACATCACCCACATCAATCGGTGCGGCCTCCTCGAAAATAACCTGCCCCAAATCATCCATCACCGAAATTGTTGCGTCCGCTTTCTTCAAGGTTACCGTGATATCTGGAGTTTCAAAGGTGTATGTCCCCGCCTCGCGATTATCACGAAACGTCACACGACTATTATCCTCCTTTGCAGCCTCAACGAGAATTTGCGCCTTTTCAGGATTATTCAACGGATCCGTAAAGTCTGCCGTTGCATACGTCTTTACATTCCCATCCTTATCCTTGATAGGATTCCCTTGACGATCACGATACGGTGCCTGCGTTGTCGGTGCCGCGAGTAAACGGAAGACACGCGGAGTATAAAACTGTAAACGGAGCGTGATATTATTTTCCGTAATAATATCAAACGACTTTGACATTCCGCTTTGAGGAACCATCTTTAATACACGCCCAGGCACTATTGCAGACGCGCAAGCCGTCGCAAGCACCATCGCACCAAAAATCCATTGCTTCATAAAGACCTCATCTCATAGAAGGAATAATAAACAAAATGAACACATCACCATATAATATACCATATATATTATAAAAAGAAAAGTAAGAATTAATAGCGAATGGAATATTGAATATTGCACAATATAACCGCGGGGGTAAGAAGAGTACTTCTCAAAAGAAAGGATGTCAAAGAGGAAAGAAGAAGGATCATCAGCTTACGCCCCCGGGGGACGGCGCGCCAAAATGAAAAATGTCAGCGAATCCGTTATAATGAAAGTTTCCAAACAAACCAAAATAAAGGACGCTGACATGGGCAATTATACCAAAAAACGGGAGCATATTGACTACACAATGCGAAAAATTATTCAAAAACTTTGGAATTTTGATATTGATAGCCCAAAACACTGCTCAATCAAGTAACTTTCTGCTATTTTGAGGATGCCGTATACAACGCATCGCGATGAAATTAAACAACACTCTACCACAATATCCCCATCAATAAAAATGTCGCCGCCAAGCGACATTTTCACTCTGTCACTAACCTTTATCTAATGCAAAATCAAACACGGAACGTTTGGCAATCAAACATGGTGCGGTTTGAGCGTCATTCAGGTGCGGTTTGAACGTCGTTTAGGTGCGGTTTAAATGACACGTAAGTAAAGGTGCTTTAATCACGACATTCACTCAGTGACATTTGATAATAAATCGTTCCCCGTGGAAATGTTATGAGAGGATATGCTGCTGGCATCTGAAGGTCGACCTGATAAATGCCACTTGCCTCCTCATCTCTGAAGATCACAGGGGCATCATAAACGACTTGTTGCGTTTCTCCAGAAGTTGCCCACACCGTCAAATGATAGGTTTTTTCTGCGTTAACAACGCTCTCCTCCGGTAAGATTATTTTAACCCTTACTAGTGGACCTTCTGCTTCAAGTAGAAAACGATCAAATCCTACATCAAAATCTAACGTACGAAATCCCTCTAATGTTGGTTCAAGTGGAAATTCAAACAATTCAAACGCATTTAACTCGTTTTCTACATCTTTTACACTCGAATCAAACTTCACCATTGCATCAGGCGCATTAACCACGATAATCTGTTCGTCATCAACTTCTACTCTTTCGGCAACAAGTGACGATGTAGGATTGGTAGGCGTTCCAGTAAAACACGCACAAAGCGTCGTCTCCATATCTACCACTCCCTCCGTATCAAGTGGGTAGCCATGCAGTTGTGTTTCTTTATTTAGACGTAAGATACCTCTTGTTATTTTTCCAGGTAAGACAAACAATTCATCTGGATAGGAAAAACTCGTATCATATGCTACACCTACCGATTTCATCGGCGTGTTGGAGATAGGCTTCCCCCCACGTGAGCGGATTTCTCCTCCATCCATTGTCACCGTTGTTGCACGGAATAACGAACATCGTTCCTTAACCCCCGACAGATCCTGTAATCGTAATCCTCCCGATGTCACAGAAGAGTCCACAACAACGTTCACTGTTGCTCCCTCAAGTCGAACAACTTTCGCCTCCGCAAGCGGACTAATAACAGGATTTGAATCCAACGTTCCGTCACTTGTTTTAAACAAAAGATTCCCAGATGCTAATGTTACCATTGCATCAATTACATACTCTGTCCCATAGGACACTGGAAAATAGAGAGGTGCATAAGGTGTCGCAGGTTTTGCAACAAGACTTGTTCGCCCAACGAGCGTAAGCGAAGAAGATTTTTTATCTGCCCATGGTGCACGCGCGATATGAATCTCCACCTTAAGAGGATTCTCCTGCGTGAATCCCTTTGATGGAGCTGCTGTAATTGCGCTATGCCAAACAGCTGCATATGATCCTACTTCTGAGCGTGCAATCAATGCGTTTTCACCCTCAAAAAGAATCTTTAAATTTGTCTTATATCCCTTGTTTTTTGGGCGGTCAATAACGATTGGAGCAATGGTATAATGCGTATAATCAGAGTCGCTTGACGTTACAACTGATTGACTTGTTGGAGCAAGGTGACATTGATCAAGAATAAGCGTAACGTTTAAATCTTCTGTTGCATTATTTTTCATGACAATGCAAATTGAAGCATCTACAGGCTTCCCATTTGTTGTAATACGATATGTTCCAGACGTTTGAATTCTATAATTGTATTGTCGCACACCAGAGGCATTATTCAAGGGTAACTCCGATGTTCCCTGTGACAATGACCAACCGTTAAGAAAAGTTGCCACATCTGCTTTTAACATTGTTGCTAAAAGTCCAAGAAACACTAGGAGTGTATACTTCACTTCTACTCCTAACCTTATAAGGAGGTTGTCGTGCGAATTTTATAGTCAAAAAGAAGACTACGCACTTCCATAATAAGGTCTTCCTTAAATGTAAATTTATCAACTTTAATACCATTCACACGGCCCGCAAGAAGAACACGAGGAAAAAGCGGAGTATCTTCTGTAGCTTCTTCTAGATCAAAAAGCCCCGCATCCACAAGTATTTGGAGATGATATTTAATTTCTGACGGTGGCAAATGAAGGGTATATTTCTTAATATCACCATAAGTCGAGGTCTCATCAATACTAAACTGATCACTAACAGCAGCAGACATTCCTTCAATATAGGTAATATTACCATTCCCATTAATTTCACAATTAATTCGAGGTTTATCTTCTGCAAGTTGAAGTGTAATCTGCAAACGATTAAATTTAGAATCCGCAACATGTACATTATGATGTTCGCGATACCAATACGGAGAACAACCATTCATTGTAAACGCAAAAAGAAAAAGTGTGATCATGAAAAAAATATGCATATCGAAATTATCCTAAATGAGGTTGATAGATATAAAGTGGCGCTTGAAACTCAAGGGTAATTTCACCTTGATCAAGCGTTCGATTAAGCGTTGCTTGCCAAAGATGCTCAAGCATAAGATTGCAAACCGGCCATTGTACTCCGCTAGCCGTAATTGTTTGACGCGTAAACGAAAGAAATGAAATCGGCGCATGAGTCTGAACTCTTACTGTTTGCAATTTTAATTCATTAGGCAAAATCAGTTGAAAGGTCCCACTTGGAGTGTGAATGGTCGCCGGCTTCGCCATCGCTGCAATAAGCGCAAGGTTGGCAAGCGTATGATCTTCTCGTTTACCTGTAACAGCAAAAAAATGCCAAATCGCCTTAGGGTAATGTTGTTGAGTCCAACGCATTGCCTTAGTGAGATCATTAGTATCTTGATCTTCATGAAGATCTGTAAGAAATTCCGCAGGGATAGCATCGCGACAGCTATCCATATCTCCTACAATTTGAAGGAGTGGAGGAGCCCCTGGAGGAGGAAGACGATCACAACAAACACAACCATCACATTGTGCAAGTGCCGCTCGCGCATAAGGTGTATGCGCTTCTTCTCCATTAGCGATAATGGCAATAGTCTTGATCATTGTTGGTCAACGAGGGTGAAACCAAGATCTTCAATATCTTTCGCAAGCGTTTCAGGGAGTAATCCTTGAACCGAAAAGGCATTAGGCGCGACTTGTTCCACTGACGTTACTGTAGGATAACTCTCAAGGAGACGTTTTGCAGCACCCCGACAGTGATCACACATCATACCTTTAATTGTAAGAATTTGACCGCTAGATGTTGTCATAGAGGAAGGACCTTTCATGAAACGTTTCATTAAATGATAACAAATGAGCATAACAAGTAAAATAGCAGATATGATAGAAATAAATGATGTCTCTACACACTTTGTACAAGCAGGTGTCGTCGCATGATATTGCGGAAGTATCTGCCATAGACTTTGTATAAAGTTTAATAGAAATGCTGCAATTACAGCAATACTACTAAGAACTGTAAGATGAATAAATAAACAAGTTTTACCAAGAAGACGCAGTAGCGTGGTGAGGCTTGCTCCATTAAGCGCAGGACCAACAATCAAGAAGATTAATGCAGCTCCTGGCGAAAGGCCTTTGGCCATTAAGCTTAATGCAACTGGAATCGACGCCGTACTGCAAACGTACATTGGAATTCCTACAACAAGCATCAAAGGAAACGCAATCCAGTCATTCCCAAGTGTATTGGCCGTAAAGAGTGTTTCCGGTACAAAGACTGTAATACACGCGGAAAGCACAATACCTATGATTAAAGGCAATGTAACATTTCCAAGAAGCATTCCAAAACCATAAACGACTACTGCTTGAAGTTTAGAATAGATACCTCTTTGCGCCATACTTAGCGATTTAGCTGTGACGGCCATAGGCAAAGGCTCTTGATCATAAAGATCTACTAAATGACCTCCTATAAGCCCTGTAAGAATTGCAACCAAAGGACGTGTTAGTGCATAGGCCCAACCAAGTAGAGAGCCAGTTGCGAAGAAGGAATCAAGCCCTGTTTGTGGCGTTGAAATAAGAAAAGCTGCAGTTGCACCTTTACTCGCCCCACTCTTTCGCAGGCCTACCGCTGCTGGAAGTACACCACATGAGCAAAGCGGAAGTGGCACACCAATAAGTACCGCTAGCCAAATAGCCTTACAACCCGCCTTTCTACCTAAAAAAGATTGAACGCGTTCTGGAGAAAAGCTAAGACTCAACACTCCTGCGGCAAGGAAACCAAAGAGAAGCCATGGTGCCATTGCGACAAGTGTACTCCAAATACCAACAAGAAGTGCAACTAAAATATCCATGATTTATGTTCGTAAAATTACTTTTTAGCTTTGCGCGCATCAACAAATGCCTCAAGTGCCGCACGTTGACGTTCCTCCGAAAGCATTTGTGTAAGACGTTCTTTAACCTCTTCAAAAAGTTGACGCTCTTCAGGAAGATGAGAGACTACACGAATAAGATGCCAACCGAATTCAGTTTCGATAACATCAGAGATAGCACCTTCTTCAAGAGAGAACGCAACATTTTCAAAAGCCTCAACCATTACACCACGAGGGAAAAATCCAAGGTCACTTTGTTGCGGACAATGGGAGACCTCCGCGACAGCCGCCTCCCAAGTTTTCTTACCACCTAAAATTTCTGAGCGAAGATTTAAAAGTTGAGTATAGGCTACAGAAGCATTCGGGCTTTGATGACGATGGAGAACGATATGTTGGGCATGAACGCGTTCTGGTGCAATACATTGCTCGGGATGCGCTTTGTAATACGCTCGAACCTCATCAACAGTTACAACAGGCACTTCGTCAACAATGGATTGAAGCAAGCCATTTACATCCTTGCCTACACGTTTGGCTTCAGTCTCAAGGATAATTTGCTCAACAATATTTTCCTCTGCCCATGCAAGAAGTTGTGCCTCATCGGGTTCGCCTCCTTGCGCCTTAATAAAAACTTCATAACGGGGACGTAAGCGATCCGCTTCTGTCTTAATCGCTTCTGGTGTAGGCATTGGATAGTTCATTCAACCACCTCTATTGATTCATTATTCGCGGAAGGTTCGGAAGTCCTTTCATCGAATACACCTGCTGCTTGAAGTTCCTGATCTTCTTCAGGGGTGAGTTCAATAGGTTTCGTAGGAGCAAGACCTTGCTTAATACGTTCAATTTGAACACGACGTTCAGCTTTAGCACGTTCGGCCTCTGCTGTTTTGACGGCCGCTTCTGCCTTTCGTGTAGCGGCTTCCTTCTCTGCAGTTCGTTGAAGCAAACGATCACGAAAAGAACCTTTTGCCGGTGGAATAGAACGCGCTATTTTGGCACTACGTTGTGGCTTAATCTCAACTTGCTCAATAGAAGGAGTTTTTGACTCCACAAGTGTCTCCTCTTCAATCTCTGGAGGCTGATCAATTAAACCTCGCCCAAGCCCAAGTGTAAAGACAAGTCCGTCCTTCTCAAGTGTAGCATACTCTCGATCGTAATCAGCTGCTACAAGGGTAAACCCATTATTTGACTCACCAATCGCCAGACTATAAAATTGAACATTTTTATTCGTTTCATCAACAAAAGCAATTTTACGCGAGCCATCAGGTAGATCTGTAATCATACACATACGAAACTTGCTCGCAATCTCCTCTTTTTGTTTCTGTTCTTCTAACAACTGCTGAGGAGAGGCTTTGTTGAGTGTACCCATTTCACCAAAGGGTTTCACATCAATAATTGGCTGATACACAGGCTTATCGCCCAATGCCGCAAGGGCAACGGTGTTTAAGCCAACCATAAAAAGCATCATGAAGCACTTTTTCATATTTTAAATCTTCACTAGACCAGAAGTTGTAAGAAATACGAAGAGAATCCCAATAGGAGCAATCCAACGGACAAGAAAACTCCACGTCGTTAAAAGCCAATTATAATCAGACGGGCGATCATCACAAGCAAGAAGCATCGGAGCAAGCTTCTTTGGATTCCATGCCCAACCAACGAGCAAGACCGTTAAGAAGGCAACAAAGGGTAGACACCAATTTGAAGCAAAATTATCAACCGTATCAAACCATGTGCCCTGTGTAAGATCTCCCATAAACCAACGCGTCCCCGCCTCAACACAAGGAATATTACTCCAATCTGCTGTTGAAGCAACCGTTAAAAGACCTAAGAGTGTACAGCCAATAAAGCCAAAAAGAACCGCCTTAGAGCGTGGCGTGCGACGACGACTAAAACGAACGCGTTCAATCACAACGGTTGCGCCACATTCAAGAAGTGAAGCCGAACTCGTTACTGCAGCAAACAGAAGCATGATAAAGAAACATGTTGCCCAAATAGGTCCTAAGAACATTGCGTCAAAGACATTCGGCAAAACACCAAAGATCAACCCAGGACCCGCTGCAACTTCCGCACCTGTTGCAAAAACTGCAGGGAAGATAGCAAGCCCCGCAAGAAGCGCTGCAAGGGTATCCAAAATTCCCACACAACCTGCGGCCTTAAGAACATTTTGCTCACGCTTCATATAAGAGCCATAAGTCACCGCAATTGCCATTCCAAGCGAAAGCGAGAAGAAGGCTTGTCCAAGTGCCATTAAGAAGACCTTCGGTGTAAATGCCGCCATGGTCGGCTTGAAAAGAAATTTCACGCCCTCCATCGCTCCAGGAAGGGTTAAACTACGACCAATCACCACGAGCAAAAGAATAAAGAGAGATGGCATAAGAATCTTATTGGCAAGTTCAATACCCTTTTGAATGCCACCCCAGACAACAACGCCCGTTAAACCCATGAAAAGAAGAAAACATGGCAAAACGCGCCATGGCGTTGCGATATACTCCCCAAAGGATGTACCCGTTGTAAGTGTATTAGATAATGATCGCCAAATATATTCAATAATCCATGCGCCCACTACTGCATAGTAAGAAAGAATTACAAGCGCAACAATCGTGCAAATCCAACCAGCAATCGCAAAACCTTTTTTGGCAAAAGCCCAAATTCCTAAAAGGCAAAGGATTGTTAAACCAAACGCATTGACAGAAAAAAATGTCCCCGCAAGCGCAGCAATTAATCCACAGAGAATAAAACGCACCTTGGGACGACGTGAAAGCTGTTCAAGTTTACCCATCGCGTTAATGACGTTACGGCGCATCGAACGACCGATAAGCATTTCCGAACACATTACTGGCAAACCAATAAAAAAGACGCAAAAAAGGTAAACCATCACAAATGAACCCCCGCCATTTTGTCCAACCATGTACGGGAACTTCCAAATATTACCCAAACCAATTGCTGACCCTGCTGCCGCTAAAATAAACCCAAGGGATGATCCCCATTTTTCACGTGCCATTGTTTTTCCTCGTGCGTTAATGATGACGCTAATACTACAGCTATCATATCTCTACATATGAAATAAGTATAGCATATTTTATTTCCTTAACCAAACAAAAAGTGAATATTAAATTGATTCGCTGTATAAAAAAGAACGTACCATAGAAATCCCTATGGTACGTTCAAATATTACACTCTCTTAATTAGTTTGGCATAATGATAATGCGATCAATCATAACATTTGCGCCAGTCGCCTTACGAATCATAAGACGAAGTTTCCCATCAAGAAAATCCTCCATATCTACTGGTAGCGTTAACCAATAGATTCCTTGTTCATTTGCTTCGTGTAACGGAATATCAAAGGGGCGGTTATGTTCAAACTGTCCTGTCGCAGTACGATGTCCTTTGTCCGGATCACGGAAACGTATAAGTAATTTCCCACGAACGTTTGTAATGTCTGAAAGTGTGAGATATAACTCATCCCCTACCCAATATTGACCAAGGTTATCACTCCACGTACGAACATTCTTACCCGTAAGTGCATAACTGCCAGTAAGAAGCTCTGCGCGATCTCGTTTCTTGTTATAAGTCACATCTTGAAATTTTTCATTAAGAGCAGCTGCACACTCAATATAGACAACGGCAGAAGCAAATTCCTCTGGGCGCGGAGCAAATTCTACCTTTGGCGGTTGAAGAAGATCCTTAAACCATTCCTCTGTGACCTCTTCACTAGGTGCAAAATCTGATGATGCAACATATGCAAGCAAAGAACGTTTGAGCTGACGTGCTTCGGGGCGATTCATTTCTAAATCAAAGCCCGAAACCAACACACGTCCAGCTCCCACCTTAACCTCAAAGAGCATTGCTGCTAATTGTGGTTTATGAAAATCCACCACGGGTAAAGCAAGAGGAGTAAAAGATTCACTCACATTGTCCAACTTAAAAGTCTTACCACGATTCACAAGATAATACCACTGCCAATCTTGCCAATCTTCAGTAGGAAAGGCTTGAAATGCAGCGCTTTTCTCTTGAATTAACATACCCAACGTTGTCGCGCGCTGTCCAGGGAACCATGTTGTACTCCAATAGACAGGTTTGAACGATGAATGAATAAGCTTCTTTGGATTACCCGCATCCGATGCATTAAAGAGTACCGGCTGCCCAACACGTACGGCCTCAAGTGCGGTCTCCACATCTGTTGCATAAACCACACCATCTGGAATTGGCGTCTCCACTCCATCAGGATAAACCCAAATATTCCAACGATTCTTACCAAAAGTTAAAACCTGCTTTGAGGGAACAGGAAGCTTATTCAAAGGGAATGTCAGCGTTTCAACCTTGACAAGAGACCCCGTAGCACCCTCGGCCGTCACAACACCAGATTGTCCTGCAAAGGACCACGGAATTTCACCCTTGTACATTGGACCATAGTTATAGAGATAAAGGTCTACAGTGAAGACTTCATTGGAAGACCAAATATCCTTATTGAAACGTGCAAGACAGACCATATCATTGAAGAAATCCTTTGCATGGACCATCTCTTCAATCCCAGGTTTCACATCGTAGAAACTATCCAACCACCCAATTAAAGCCTCACCCTGACCAGAATAATCTTGAATTCCTAAAAGCGAAATGCCTGCACAAGATGGGGTGCGAAGGAAGCTCTCAATTTCTGCTTTATATACAAGTCGATTTGTTTTAAGAGAAACACGCGCAAAGTCTGGAACAAAACGCAAGACTCCGGCCTTCTCACTTGCCTCTCGCAACTTCTCCAAGTTCCATGGGCGTAAAATCCCTGTATACTTTGGAATCTCAACATCAAAATTAGGATAAACAGGCCATTGACCAATCTCATGTGCAATAGTCGGCAATTGCGTCCGAGAAAAAGCACCTTCATAATCCCAATTCGTTCCAGGTTGAAGCACTTCGCGAATCATACCAATCCCTGGATAAGCATGCGTAACAAGAAAGTCATCTGCAGCCGTAATTTGACGTGCCGTGGACGCAGCATAGAGTCGACGATTATCGTAGTCTTTGCATGCCTGCATCCACTCTCCCATAAACTTAAAATTAGAGCTGCCAAGCTCATTACCTATCGAGAGCGAAAGGAAAGAAGGGGCATTACCATACGCATCAAGAATACGACGTAATTCAAGTTGAACAAAGATGTCAACCGATGCAGGGCCCATACCAAGCCCTTGCAAATAAGGAAAATCCTTTGTCATCCATCCATCAATCCAAATACCGGCTTCAGGAGAAAGCATCATTCCCACTTCATCGGCAGCATCAAAAGCAGCTTGTGGTGGACACCACGTATGGAATCGCAACTGATTTGCCCCCTCATCCTTTTGAGCTTGAATGATTTTCTTCCATCCCTCTTTATCCATTACAGGATAACCTGTAAGTGGAAAGTGACAGTTTTCAAGATTTCCGCGAACAAAGAAGGGCTCTCCATTGAGGTAAAACTTATTCCCCTTTGCCTCTAAGGTACGAAACCCGAAACGGAACTCCTTTTCATAACCTTGAGCCTCAAGTTTCAACCTATAAAGATTAGGATTTGACGGGGACCACGGAGAAACCGATGAGACAACCTTAACCACACACTTCACTGTTTCGCCCGAAGATTGTGACCAACCCACTTGTTCAAGAACAAGCCCATCAAGACCTGTTACAACAAGGTCTTTTTGAAGAGTCTTCTTCACTTCAACAAAGAAACACTGATCTTGCAATGGCCATGGAGTAAAGAGGCGCGCCGAACGTAAAGGATTCTGAGGACGAATTTCAAGCTTCCCAAGAAGACCATTCCAACGCGTTTGCATCGCATCTCCATAACTATGTGCTTTTTCGCCAATAGGATGGATTAAACGATTATCAACCGTGATTGAAAGTGTATGCTCTCCCACTGTTAAAGGAGGTAATGGATAAACATGTGGCGTTGCCAAAGAATCACATGTGTCAACAAGATTACCATCAACAAGAACCGTTGTCTTCCAAAGCGCGCGCTCAAGAAAAAGCTCTAATGGTTGACTTGCCATTTCTTCATCAATCGTAAACGTACGCGTATAGGTTGCCTTACCCACAAATTGGTGTTTTGGTGTAAGCGCACCATAAACAGCCTCCTGTGCAGCAAGTCCAAGTTGTGCATCTCCCAACGTCGCGGGAAGTTGAATCGCCATAGAAGAGGCGTCATCAAGTTTCACCTGCCATTCTCCCGCGATTGAGAATGCCCAAAGGGATTTTACCAGTGTTGCCATGAATAAAAATAGAGATGTTCTCATTATCATTTCTCTCTTTCGTGGTTAAAAAAGGGTAGCGAGTTTCCCCCTACCCTCCGACATGCAATCTTTGTTAATAGAACTTATTCAACAGCTCGCAACTCGACTTTAACAAAAGGCATTTCCTCATCATTGTCATTCGTACGAGGCAATGTTACAATAACACTCCCACCCTCATAACCTATTGAAGCATTAGGAATCTGATCTAGTGCAACATAGTCAGCCGTAGCGAGGGTGGCGATTGTTGTTGCACGCGAAATATAAAGTCGACCTGCACGTTTGGTCGCATTTGACAAATTAGAGGATGCAGGACCTTCAATCGTTAAGACCATCTTATGTGCTTTTGGAGCAATTGCCTTAACATAAAGCTTTTGTTGCTCACCAAGCGTAGGATCCATATCTAACAAAAAGGCGTTAAAAGTTTTTTCGGTAAGCTCTAAACCATTGGACAGTGCCATTGACCGTAATGTTGTCTTAGCGCTAAGATTTTCCGTTAAATCAACATTATAACGCGATACCCAATCAGCAAAGAGCGTGTAATTCGGAGAGCTTAAATCCAAGAATGATTCAAAACCACCAACATTCAAACTTGTAAGCGAAAGAGATTGCAACGTTACAATTTTTTCTCGCTCTTTAATTTGTGCACTATAAAGACCGCCAGCATCAGCAGAGAAACCAATTGCATTCCAAGAAGTAAATGCAGTCGTATCAGCTTCAAATTCGGTTGCATCAATAGCATAGAGCCACTTTCGTGCCGCTTTAGATATTTCCTCGTTATCAATGGATTTAAAATCCATACGATAACCACCACTTGTACTATCCATTTCCCATGTATAGCCGAGTCCTTCTGTTAGACACAACCAATCATCGGATTCAGGATTAGAATATTTTCGCACATAAATAGCATAGGCTGTCGTACCTTCTGGGACAATATCCTCATGGCCACTTGCTCGATAGGTGTAAGATTCTATCTTAACATCAACACGACCACTCCCTACATCCCTATAGGAAATAGGAGATTTAATCCACACATATTCATTTGGATCATCAATTGTTGCTGCAGCTTTTACTCGAGCCACATAGAAATAGTCATCTTCTCCAACATAAACACCAAGCTTTGCTGCAAGCGGAGTTTTCATTTGAATACGGTCATCCGCGGTTCTATAGAGCTTACGTATTACATCGATCTGTTGTCTCGAGGTTGGCGTAAAACGCATTGAGAGAAGGATTTCTCGCGGAAAAACATAGTTTGATTCTTTTGGTGCAAGCGAATAAGGCGTATAAGTGCCATTTTCCGTCTTGCCGATTTTAAAGCACATAAAGGTTGTCTCTGAAAGTGTATTTCCTTCAAAGCCAAGATAAGAGGAGCCATTATCATCGCCCTTCACACTAAAGGAGCTCTCTTCTTCTCCCTGCTGCGGATTTAAAATAAACCAAGAATCAGGTAACTCTACGGGATTCCCAACCGTTAAACCCGTAAAATCATAAGCATTACTTGTGCTCAAAGGAGCATTCAATTCTTGAGCCTTACACAGTTGTGTTGCGAAAAACGTCAACACTAGGCACCCTAATTGTATGCCTAGCATCCAGATTCGCTGAAGGGGGGTAAATACTTTCATAAAGCTATCCTCTCACTCCCTATAGCATATCTTATTTTCTTCTCTTACGCAAGCAAAAAGATATACTTTGGATGTGTTTAACTAACGTTGTGCAAGAATAATCGTATATCCACGGCGAGAGAAGGTATTCAATAGAGTGAATCCCGCCTCTTCAAGGAGTGTCGTTGGTTTCCCTTCGCGTTTAGATACAAACGCGATAAGACCACCTTTTTTCAATAAACGTGCAGCCGTTTTAACAAAAAATTCAGCAATTCTCCAATCCCCAAAGTAAGGCGGATTTGCAAGGAAGAGATCATAAGAGCGCTCACACCCCTCGCCATCCGCAGAGAAAAATACACGACTTTTATGTGGATATTTTGCGAGATTTTCTTGGGTTGAAAGAATCGCTGCGATGTTCGAATCTTGATAATCGACCTGCAACTTCTTATCTGCGAAGGCCGTTGCGAGAAGAATCCCATCCATACCACATCCACATCCCATATCCATGATGCGATCATTCTTTTCAAAGGAGACGTGTTCTGCAACGACTTCAGTTAAAGCAAGTCCTCCCATGTCTGCACGACGATGGCAGAAACAACCTGGATAGGTAATGAGCGAAATAGGATTGTATCCCTTTAAAGAAACCTCAAATGTAGCACGACGCGATGCTCGATCATGTGCTTCAAGGGGGGATGTAACAGTACCAATTAACAAGGTTACCGTTCCCTCTCGACGAATCATAACACGTGAGCAATGCTTCTTAAAACGCTTAAGAAAAGTTTCATTGACGTCATCTGATGCGATAAGAAGTTGGCGATGTCCAACAGTTGAAGGACACAACAAACGCTCTAACGTATCAAGGTCGCGTTCAGCTGTGCCATCCCCCTTGGTCATTTGCCAAAAGACAAGATTACTTTCCTCAGCAAGAGCTTCAACACCCATTCGCGTCTCTACTTTAAAGAGATCATTGAGAGCATGATTATCCGAAAGGTTCCGCTCAAGAACTTTCTTTGTATGTGCATCAAAGGTATGCACATGAAAACATCCCTTTACATCTTTACCGCGTGTTAACCAAAGAGCCATTGCTAACGCACCTGTGCGCCCACCAAAAAAAAGTGGCGAAGCAAAAGATGTTGTGACATTCGTTTGAACTGTAGGCAACAACTGAATAAGAGCAAGTTCAGTTGGATTTAAACCACTGCGCGAAACAACTCGAAGTGTCTTCCCAAGAAGGAGCTCTTTACGTGCGTGCGGATGATGAGTAAGTGAAATTGTTAACATAAGCAACCATTAATGTAGAGGAGAGAAAAAGAGATTGGCGAGTTGCACAAACGTATCGGTCAAGTCATCAAGGCGAAGGATTGCTTTACGATCAAGCGCCGTTGGTGTGTCATTAACGATGACCACGCGTGCACCACATCGATAAGCTTCTTCTGGTAATGCAGCAGCTGGATAAACAGTAAGCGAACTTCCAAGCACAAGACATAAATCTGCGCGCTGACAAGCCTCCACGGCTTGAGAAAAAACATCTTCGGGTAGGTTTTCCCCATAGAAAACAATATCAGGTTTTAAAATTCCACCGCATGAACATGTGGGAACCTCATCTGCACGTACTCGCGGAGCAACCTCATCGTATGTGTAAACTTTTCGACATTGCATGCAGTGATGAAGCGAGGGTGAACCATGAACCTCTAAGACTTTTTTAGATCCCGCGAGAGTGTGAAGTCGATCAATATTTTGCGTAATTACCGACTTAACAAGACCGGCCTCTTCTAAACGTGCAAGTACCTTATGAACAGTGCATGGTTGAAAGGCATCTAACCCATAAACAAAATCTTTTGACCATGCATAAAAGATAGAAGGATCATTACGAAAAAGGTCAATACCAAAGAGTTCCTCTACGTGAAATCCTCGAAAGGTATCATTATAAATACCATCCTTTCCACGAAAATCACGAATACCACTAGCAGTAGAAACTCCCGCTCCCGTAAAAACAACCGTATTGGTTGACGAGAGAATCATATCGTGTAATTCACCCACAAGATTCATGTTATCACCTCATGATTACGCGTTGAAGGGATTCGTACACTGTTGCGTAGGTCCAAGCGTAGGCTTGATTTGTTGCCATCACCGTGCGACGATATTGATTCTTTAACGTACATGTATCATTATCTATAATCGCAATTGCAAACGATGCGACCACAAGATTCACCAAAAGAATTAATCCATACGAAAAAAAACGCCCATAGGCTCGAACATCTGTTTGCCCCACGGAAAGTAAAGTGTCTAACGTAAAGAAGATATGGTGTCCCGTACAGATTCCATAAAGAATAACCCATAGAACACTTGCTTGTGTACTTGGCCAAAAGCTAGCAAAGAGCGCATGAACACCCATTGTGACAAGCACATAAAAAGGAATAAAGTAAGGCGCCAACGTAATAACAATATTCGTTTTAGAAAGTTCAACCGATCCACCCGATTTCGTAACACGAAAACTGTAAGGTCGCGCAAAAAAACAAAGTCCCACAAGCAAATGCGTCATCTCATGCGCAAAGACATAGGAAATTAATAATCGTTGACGAAGACAAAAATAAAAAAGTCCCATCACGCCAAGTGATACAAAGTAGATAATGGTTGTTGTTGTAGGTGCAACACTTGAAGAAAAAATCGACGCACACCCCTCAAGCAAGGCGTGTGCGAGACCCACTATCAATGGAAGCCAACATAGGGCGATGCACCAACGCAAAAATCCCATTCTATTTATTCCTCGTCACTTTCTGTGGCATCTTCTGTATCCTCTTCTTCTGCAGAAGCTTCAGCTTGTTCCACGTCAAAAGGAATATTGAGACTTGGCAACATATCCGTTGTCTTCTTTAAACGTTGAGCATGTTCAATCAAACGTGCATAAAGATTTTTACCAGCAGCAGACTTTTCAATGGCATCCGCAAGATAGGTGTGAAGCACCATGGCTGCTCCAAGTGCAAGTTCCGAACGCAATGATGGTTGAAGGGCAATTGCCTTAAGCGTAATATCATTTGCAATTGCCTGCTCAATCACGGGGATAATACGCGTACGTTCCGTTTCAAAGAACTTATTCCAACGCATTTCTCGGCCCTTGTAGACAATACTATCCTTATTTGCGACAGTAATGCCAAAATCTCGACGAACATGCTTCTGCAACTTCGCAAGATTCCCATTGCTTACCCATTCAATCAACCATGTTTTAAAAGTATTTAAGACCGTAATACGCGTAGCATAAGCCTCTGCTGCAACTTTAGCCTCATTACTCTTTAAACGTTGGAGAACCTTTTGATACTCAACTGTTGCATCTTCAGGCATAAAATCCTTTAATTCCTTCTCCACACGTGTCATACGGCTAGGAATTGATGCAACTTCTTCTTCGATACGCTTTTGTTCATCGCGAAGTGCTTCTTCCTTCGCACGTTGTTCTGCTTCTGCACGCTGAGCATTAACAATTTCTTGTTCCACGGAACGACGATGTGCAAACGCAGTGCGCTTCATGGTATTAAGATTTTTCTCGTATCCTAGCAACTTAGATTTGATTGCCATTACCGTCTTTAGATTAGTTATTGTAAGCGTGTTTTCCAATGCTTCAAGAGCATCAATACTATCCATTTCCTCTAACGAAGCGAGAGCCTTTTCAATTGCTTCTGTTTCCGTTCGGATCTGCGTTGCTTGCGCTGTTAAAGAGGAAATATCTTCATTTGCTGTGCGAAGAACACGCAACAATTCCGTAGGAGCAGTTTCACCTTCGTATGTAGCCGAAAGATCAAGCCACTTCGCTTCCTTCTCATGCGTTGCCTCGTTCGCCGCTTTTTGAAGACGATCAAAAATGCTTTCACACGTACGAACATCAGCTTCAACTGTTGCAAGATTTTGTTTAACAGTCTTTGCTTTTTCCTCAAGCGCTTTTTTTATCTTTACTTTTGCAGCACTCAACTGTTGTTGTGACTTTGTGCGTGCGGCTTGTTCCTGTTGCATAGCAATATCTGCTGCAGAGGTCTCTGTATTTGGTTGAGACTTATCTCCACCCATCATTAAAATTGCCACAACCGTTGCAATCACCAAACAAGCAACACCTGCAATAATTCCAATAACAAGTGGCTTTTTGCTCTTCGTCGTTGGCACAAGAGGTGCATTAAAATTTGTCACCGTTGGCATCGGCATTGAAATAGGCCCCGTAACCGACTTGCCCTTAATCGTAATACGTTTACCCGACCCTATTGTAGACTTTAAGGGTGCAAGGGCCTTATCCATATCCTTGATAAGTGATTCATAGTTTGGATAACGTCGATTCGGTTCAGCCTCAAGCATACGCATCACAATCTTATTGATGCTCTCAGGGCAATCGGGGCGCACTTCAATCAATGGACGTGCAGGACCAAGCAATCGCGCCTTAATCACCTCAACTGCATCTGCGCCTTCAAAAGGTGGAACACCTGCAATAGCATGATACAACGTACCACCGAGCGAATAAATATCCGCGCGACAATCAACTTTTTGTTTACGTAATGTTTCTGGAGCAATGTAGTATGGCGTTCCCCACACATCATTGCTAGAAGATGCTCCCGCACCCGCAAGTGCAGCAATACCAAAATCTGCAAGCTTTGCTTCATGCGCTTCATTGATGAGAATATTTTCAGGTTTCACATCCCCGTGAACAAGACCATGTTCACTTGCAGCGCGAAGACCATGAGCAGTTTGCAAACAATAATTCAATGCTGCAGCTGGCATCATCGGTCCTGCTGCCATCAGTTTGTCTAATGCATCTGGAAGCACCAACTCCATCACCAAATATGGCTGACCATCAACATCACCGAAAGCATAAATAGAAACAATATTCTGTGAATTCAAACGTGCTGCAGCTTGCGCTTCCTTGCGGAAAGAGTCAATAAAGGAGGGATCTTCTGCTGCCTTTTCACGAAGAATTACTTTGACTGCAATTTTACGCGCAAGACCATCGTCATATCCTTCATAGACAGCGCCCATACCGCCTGCACCAATTAAACGCGTCAAACGATATTGCTGCCCCAAACGTCCAGGAACCATAATCTTCTGCGAACAATTCGGGCATTCAATTTCAGACAAAGGCGTTGCCGTTGTCGGCAATGCCGCATTGCAATTTGGGCAAGTCGGATTTTCAACTGGTTGAGCAATAATACCTACGGACATAACTCAATTCCTCTCTTCACTCAAGCATGACGTTCTTGCAACAAAGCAACCGAGCGTTCAATCAAACGCTCATTCATCTCATGAACTTCAATCTTTTGTCCCAAACCATTGGGCAACGTAACGCACAAATCGCCACCAAGATGTTCCTTGAATTGACGAAGCCCTTCAAGGATGGTTAATCGGTCATCTGTACCGCGTAAAGCAAGTTCATCACACCATACGCGTAACCCACAGCTCTTCAACAATGCAATAACACGCGCGGCCTCTACAGGAGTGATAAGATCCAACAAAGAAGCATACATCACATCCAATGCAATTCCAATTGCGACTGCCTCTCCATGAGACATTTGATAACACGTCATCGCTTCCAAACGATGCGCACACCAATGACCAAAATCGAGCGGACGCGCAGTTCCACGTTCAAAAGGATCGCCACCAGCCGCAATGTGCGTAAGATGGAGTTGCGCTGTTCGATAGACCATTTCCTCCATCACAGGCAATTCGCGTGCAAGAAGTGCTGAGGCATTTTCTTGCAACCACTCAAGGAAGGCGACATCCTTAATGACTGCAACTTTCACCGCTTCTGAAATGCCATTACGCCAATCCTTATCCGACAGCGTCGGCAAAAAAAGGCTATCATTCACAACGGCCGCGGGCGGGGCAAAGGTACCCAAGAAATTCTTACAGGATCCATAATCAACACCATTTTTAACACCAACACCTGCATCTGCCTGTGAGAGTGTTGTTGTGTTAACACGAATCACACGACAACCACGATGAACAACCGATGCTGCATAACCAACAACATCTTGTACAGACCCGCCACCAATAACAATGAACGTATCTTTACGCCCAATGTGTGTCTGATAAGCGAGCTTAACAAGGCGCTCTGTAACGCCATCATGTTTCTTCACAAATTCATTACCGGGTAAAAACTCAATTGGCATTGCCAATTCAACCTTATCCTGACGTGCTGTAATCCATGCGGTAATCTTTTGTACAAGCTGAGGATGTGCACATTCTACCCCGCGATCAATCACGACAACAATACGATACGGCTTAGGCGCCATCTCATCACGGGCAAGCAAATCAATCAAGACATCATTCTGCAGATCAAAGAGATCATGACAGAAAATGACAGGATAAGTATAAGTTACAGCAAAGCGTTGCTCAATCGTTTTCATATTATAAGTATAACATACTTTTTCTTACCACGAAAGTGAAAAAATAAAATTATACCCATCACAGCATAGAAAATGCACCTTGCGCGAAATACACATAAACTTTCGCGCGACAAAAATCAACAATCAGATGATAAAAATCACGCTTACGCTTCTTGAGGTGACAATCCAAGAGCGTCAAAATCTGCGTATAAAGCATCCATTGCATCAAGCTGAGGTGCCGCAACACAAATTTTACCAGGATAAATGCGATAACCTTCACGCACATCCACGGGGGTAAGATTGGGCATAAAGACATTCGCCCCAGAAGACAACCCCCGCAAACGTCCTTGATGTGGGTCGAGTGTTGATAGTGCTGTCGTTGAGGGAATATTCGCGTTAGGCAAAAGATGACGAACCAACGCATAACAACGGCATGTAAAGTCGACAGATACAGGCACTTCAGAGCGTTCTTTACACTGACCAAGCGGTGTTTGTGGATCTACAAGATAAGGTCCTAAACCAACCATATCAAGATTTAATTCAGCAATTAATTGTAAATCCTCTACAACCGACTTTAAGGTCTGTCGTGGCAATCCAAGCATCATGCCACTCCCCACCTCATATCCCATCTCTCGTAACCGTTGGAGATACTCGATTCGCGCATGTACTGTGGACTTTTCAGCACCAGGATGAATCCACTTGAACAAGGCAATATCAGATGTTTCAAAACGTAAGAGATAACGATCTGCACCAGCTTCTCGCCATGCTTCATAATCCCCAACATCACGCTCACCAAGCGAAAGTGTAATCTTTTGCCCCGTTTCTCCTTTAATGCGACGAATAAGTTCACAAACCCGTTCTCGCGTCCACAAAGATGCACATTCTCCCGCTTGGAGAACAACGGTCCCAAAACGTTGCTTTTGAGCGAGTTTTGCACATGCAAGAATTGTCTCATCATTCAATACATAACGATGTGCTTGAGAGTTGGAATGACGCATTCCACAATAAAGACAATCACGATCACAAACACTCGCAAGCTCAATTAATCCTCGCAAGTAAACTCGATTTCCTTTGGTACGTTGACGAATCTCACGCGCAGCAGCAAAAAGCGCCTCGGCATGAGGTTGTGTAAGTGCTTGAAGGAGTTCTTCGCCTGTCATTCCCCCTAGCCTTTCTGCGGAATCACGGTTGCGACAGCCATCGCGGAAATTCCTTCACGACGACCAATCGCGCCAAGTCCTTCAACCGTTGTCGCTTTCACAGAAACCGCATCTATAGGAATTTGCATTGCATCTGCAAGACACTGTCGCATCGCGGGAATATGGGGCATTAATTTAGGTCGTTCTGCAAGCAGCGTTGCATCAACGTTAGAGATACTCCATCCCTTCGTATGAAGCCTTGCCACGACTGCACGCAAAAGCGCGATACTATTTGCACCTTTCCACTGTGGATCAGTATCAGGGAAGTGTTGCCCAATATCTCCATCTGCGATAGCGCCTAAAAGTGCGTCCATAATAGCGTGAGTTAACACATCCGCATCTGAATGGCCTAAGAGTCCATGCGTGTGTTCAATCTCAACACCACCTAAAATCAATTTACGTTCGGTGACCAAACGATGAGTATCAAAACCAATTCCAGTACGCATCTCTACCTCCATTAAATCTCAAAACATCTTCCTGTGGCAAGCGGCTCTAAATGTTCTCCGAGAATTTCTTTTAGAATAGCATATTGCTCATCACCTGTACAATGGCCCGTATAATAAATTGTTCCCGCCGTCTTCAACTGTTGTGCCAAGGTGCGTAATCGTTGACGATCTTCTTGCGTCTCTAATGACCACTTCGAGAGATGAAATCCCCCAATAAAAACATCTGGTTTCAACGCATTAACCCAATTCAAAATTCCCCAATGAGCACAACCACTCACAACAATATGTCGCCCTTTATCACGAAAAGACAAAACCATTTCATGGCGAAAATCGTCAGCCTTAAACATCCCCTTCTCATAACGCATGAGTCCACCTGCGTCAATAGGAACGCATTGCTTCTCCTTTGGGAAAGTACACACACATGCATCTGCAGACAATGCGTATCGCTCCGAAACGAAGTGAAGATCTGTAGCGCCTTTCAAATCAACATCAAGCCCAATACGCTTTCCTCGGCTATTGTAATAGTCATCAAAGGCATGTTCACTGAGGTAAATTGGAATATGAAGCCCCAACTGCAAGAGAGCCTCAAGTCCACCGCCATGATCATAGTGCCCATGCGATAAAATCACACCATCAACTGTCGATAACGAAATCCCAAGTTGTTGAGCCGTTTCCAAAAAGAGACGCCCTTGTCCTAAATCAAAAATCCAATGGCGTCCCTCACTTTGAAGCGAAAGGCTTAAACCATGTTCACAGCCAAACGCTGCATTATCCGCATGATTCTCTGCTAAAACAGCACATTTCACGACAACAACTCCTCATAAAACGCACCATTATGATAGGCTTTAGGAACAATGATACGAGGTTCTCCTCGTGTCGCAGGCGCCTTTAATTTACAACGCAAACGCTCTGCTGACCAGCCTTCCCAATAACCTGCCTTCTCTTGTTCTGGAATCACCTCAAGTGTACGTCCAAGATAACGCGGCATTAATGCCTCACGTTTAGCATTCGCAAGCGCAGTCAACGTTTGAACACGCGCATACTGAAGGTGTTGTGGAACTTGTTGAGGAAATGTTGCAGCAGGCGTCCCCGGGCGTCGTGAATAAGGAAAAATGTGCGCACCAGTGAAAGGATAATCTTGCACCAACTGCGCAGTGGCTTGTGCATCTGCATCCCTTTCTCCCGGAAGCCCTACAATCCAATCTGCACCGAGTCCAGCATAAGGTAACGTTGTTGCAATCTTATCAAGTAACATGCGTATTTGACGCACCGTATATTTTCGTCCCATTGCTTTCAAAAGTGCATCTGACCCTGTTTGTAAAGGCAAATGCAAAAACTCGCAAACACGTCCACCTGACCTTGCAATAAAATCAACCAATGCCTGATCATCCAAAAGTCCCGGTTCTAGCGAACTAATACGAAATCGCCCTTCTCCCGCGCGTTCACACAAACGTTGAAGCAAGGTAAGAAAATCTACACCAGTTTCTGGATCTTGATAAAGCGCCAAATGACACCCTGTGAGTACAATCTCACGATATCCCTCTTCAAAAAGACAATCCACCGATGCAATCAATTTCGACATCGGTTCTGAAACGGGTTTCCCACGCATATAAGGCACAATGCAATAGGCACAAAATTGATCACACCCATCTTGAATAATCAATGATGCTCGCGTTTTAAGCCGTGACGTCGTGACGGGAACAGTAGATTCCGTAGAAGATGTCTCGAAAAAAGCAGACACATGTTGCAACCAAGCCGACTTCGCCTCATGCGGCAAACGCAACGTACATAACTGTTCAGGAAGTAGTGTTGCCGCACACCCACTCACAACAATCTTTAATTGAGGAAATTTACGATGATATGCACGTAACGCTTTTTCAATCTCATGCACTGCAGGTTCAGTCACCGCACACGAATGAACAAAAAGAACCTCTGCTTTTTCAACATCAACCGCATGCCATCCCTTTGCTTCAAGCGCTGTACGCCATCCTGCCGCCTCTGCTTGATTTAATCGACATCCATAAACTTGAAAAGTAAATCGCATGCTACACCCTGTGATTAGTAATCGTACTTATCCGTTGAGATTGGCACGAACTGACGAGGATTCATCACACGACGAAGAATACGCTTTGCATAAGCCTCTGCATACGAAACACCTTCCATACGATCCGAAGTGCGGCCATTATAACGTTGCAACGCCACGCGCCAAGAATCAAAGTAAGCCTTCGGTCGTTGTTCCAAGCCTGTACCCGAAACACCATATCCCTTACGCGCAAGAAACGCAATCCCCGCGCGAATATTTTGTTCAAGCGACCCCTCGTTACGCGAAGAAGGTTTCTTCAGGCCAAGTGCCTTTTTAGCATTTGACCAATCCCCTGGCACATTCACTTGCATGGGATCTTTTTTCCAAGCGCGCGTTGAGCGTGGACCATTACCACCCGTCTCTTCAATCATCATGGCTTTAATCAATGCAGGATCAAGCAATGGCAAATCGAGGACCGTCCCCTCTGCTGCACCCAATGCCTTCTCGGGATGATCATTAAACTCTTTTACCAACTTTAAAATCAATGCGTCATGCGCCTGATAACGCGCATCTTCAAACCCTGCAAAAACAGGCAAAGATGACACCTGCTTTAAAGGACTTTTCAAAAGCACCGCATCAGGGTGATTTGAAATCGATGTCTGGCTATAATACGAACGGAAGAAAACCTCCAACCGCGAAACAATCTCATGCTCTTCATTATACACATGGCGACGATCAATAATGAATGCCCCCCATGCGTCAAATGCATACTCACGCCCTTGCCACACAATCGTATAATGAACAAACTCTTTCCAATTACTAGGATAAACCTGCGTTTCTGCCGTTGTTAATGGTGGCGGATCTCCTTTTGAGCGATGTTCTACACTAACGCGCAATGCATCCACCTTAAGAAAGAGATTCAAAACCCCATGGAGCGACTCCTCTCCCAATTGGAATTGTACACGTGCGTATGGCTCACAAATCTGATAATCCCCAAGATGATAAACATGCACCTCTGGCATCTCCGCCGCGCGAGCACACATAACCGAGGCAAAAAAGAAAAATAATGCAACAAACACACGGCGACAAAAGCCCCCCTGTGTTCCTTTCATTTGCGTCTTCTTCTCTGTCATAAATCGCACTGCACTCCCTCTCAATCGAGATTTAACACACGTGCTAAAACAATCGCCTACTTACTTGTTCCCAAGATTGTTGCAATTCGTTGAGGACTTGGCCGCCAATAAAGCTTCTTCGGCGTATGAATAACAGCATTGCTCTCACGATGATAGAGCACGCCATCCTTAGAGTAAAACATTGGATTCGATTGATGACACGTAATATACATCAAATTCGGGAACTGCTCGAAAAATCCATTTGGAATCACGGTAACATGTGCTGGCAAAACAATTGCTGTTACCCCTGGCACCTCTACCTCGGGTGTAATCAACGATGCCTCATCATCATAAACAACAACCCCTTGATGATACGGAGAAAGAGTCTTAACAGTGGAATGATTTTGAATCGACTCCCACTGCCATTTTGCTTGATAATCCGCAACCACTTGCTTCGTTGACGAAACGAGATAATACCCAACACCCGCCAACGCAACAAGTGCCGAAGCAAGTCCCATTGCCTTGACAGCCACTCCCATTCGACGGCGACGCGCCACTTTCTTCGCATAGGCAGGCAAGTTCAAAATCCACAAGATGATTTCGCGCATCGATTGCCAACGTTCCTCTGGATTCTTACGAATGCAACGTTCAATCAAAATATCCCATCCTGGATTTAACCCCATGCTTGAAGGTCGCTTCCACATTCCAACAGGAAACGTTCCCGTCAACATACGACACATCATCACACCAAAAGCGTAAATATCCACAGCAGGAGTGAGAACGGCCTTCGGATCCCACTGTTCGGGCGCCATATAATCCGGCGTTCCACGAACCGCATCATCGGTTAATGTCGAATCAATTGCTGCAGCCGCACGTGCGATACCAAAGTCCGTCACAACGGCATGGCCATCGTCTCGAATCAACACATTTCCCGGCTTCAAGTCACAGTGAACAATTGCCCCGTCAACAAAGGTGTGTGCATAGAAAAGTGCACGTGCAACGTCAGAAGCTAGCGTTTGCACAATACGTTCATCTATGCGCCCCTGCTTCGCAAGCACATCTTCAAGCGTGAGCGAAATACGCGAAGAGGTTTCTTCCACATTCGTCGTTACACGCGAGAACCAATTCCGTCCCGACAAAACATCTTTATAGCGATCACGCGGCAAACCCACGTAGTCCATGATAAAGTAAAGACGACCTGTTTCCGGCATTACACCCATTGTGTGTAGCGTCACAATGTTATTATGGCGCAAACGAACGGTTGTACGGGCTTCTTCAATAAAGTTTTCAATCGCTTCACTTGTATCTGCGCGTTGAATGTCCTCGCGCAAAACCTTCATTGCGAAAAATTCACGCAACAATGGATTCACGACTTCATAAACATCACCCATGCCACCTGACGCAAAGTGCTTCACAACGCGATAGTCACCGACAAGCGTCTGAGAGGGAATAATTGAGCTATTCTTCGTCTTATTCATTCAACACCCGTTATCCCTCTTACAGCTTTCTACGAATACACTTTGTCGCGTTATCATATTCAAGCTGATATTTCTTGAGCCATTCGGTCAAACGACTTGTCGCATAAGGGATTATTATCGCTTCAAGACGATTACGCTTAATCATTCCCTCAATGATTGTCGTTAAAAGAAACTTCTTATTTGTCTCTGAGAGCAATGAGGCCTCTTCAAAAACAAGACGCTTCATCTTTGTACACTTATCAAGGCAACCATCCAAAAATTCAACATTCATATTCATGATTTTTGTAGGCATCACAATCTCTTGCTCATCACTCTCATACTCGAAGAGATAGGCCGCCTTTTCTAAAATGCAAACCTTGGCGCCATCAACCTCTTCATAGGCCGCATTCCAATCGCGATCCCAGAAGCTTGGCAACTTCTTACCAAAGGCCGTACGCGGAATCAACCCACCCTCTGCGTTATACCAAACATCTGCAAGTTCAGTATCTCTAAACGCATTCCGTTCGTAGGTAATCGCAGTCGTATTCACATAGAGATTTTCAACCTTCATCCCCTTGAATGCTGTTGGTTTAACATTCAACGTATAACCTGCGATGTGCTGAATATAAATATCCGCATCCTTAGACGTACACTTCAAAAGGTGTAAACACTTTTCATCCGATGCATCAAGCTGCACGTCAAAAGACGACATCGGTTCATCAAGTTCAATCTGATGGGCAAGCAAGAATGAAGAAAGCGACTGAATAGGATTTGCAGGACGAACCTTCGGCACACTTTCCTTCTTTGATTTATCAATCAAAAGTGCTTGCATCACCTCAACAACCGCCTCACCAACATTCTCATCCGTTGCATTTGACAACGATGTGGTCGCAACAACTGATGTTGAGGTCTTCGCTTGCCGTCCAAAATAGGGGACATAACGGCCTTCTTCCGGCGAAGCAAGAGGTTTAAAGAGTGAAAGCGCCCACACGGCATAAAGAAGAATCGTCAACAAAAATGCACCCGCGCAAATAATACACTTTCGCACCAATGCACGCCAAGGCGTACGATAGCACGATTTCATTCGCATCAATGCGGTATGCAAATCACCCAATGTCCGATAACGATGCGTAGGATCTGAATCTAAACAGCAATGAAGAATCTTTTCCCACTTCTCATTCAACGGTGGCGTTGATGGCAAAAGAAATTCACCTGAGAAGATTTCACCCGTGAGCAATTGATACATCGTCACACCCAAGGCATAAAGATCCGTCTGCGGTGAAGGCGGCTCGCCCATACGCAACTCAGGCGCCATGTAGTTAATCGTTCCCAACACAAGGTGATAGGCTTGACCATTCGTCTGCATACGCAAAGATAACGAACGATCCTGACCATTCATCATACGCTTACGAAGCGAAGCATCGGCAACCTTTGCCACACCAAAATCTGCCACCATCGCATGCCCGTCAGGACGAATCAAAATGTTTGCAGGCTTAATATCACGATGAATCACCCCGCTCCCATAATGGTGAGCATAATTCAAAGCCGCAGCAACGTCTGCCACAATTCGACGGACAAGCACTGGATGGATAAGACGATTTATACGATGACCATACGTCACCATGTCTTCAAGCGAAAGCGAAACACACCCACCACTAATCGTGGGCTCGGGAGTCTCGTCCCAACACTCCAAAGGATGTTCGCCAAATGCAGCATGGAGTAAAGCATTCTTGCGCTTACTCGACATTGCCACATAATCCATCACAAAGTAAAGCGTCTTTGTTGCGGCATCCTGCTCAAGGGTTTGCACCGAGACAATATTCTCATGACGCAACTGCGCAGTGATACGCGCTTCTTGCAAAAAGCGATCCGCACAATCCTGCCGTTCAATCTCCGTATCCCCCTGAACAAATAACGTCTTCAATGCAAAACGTTGATGAAGCATCGAATGCTCCACCTCATAAACCGCACCCATGCCACCAACACCAATTTTTCGCAATACGCGATAAGAGCCAAGCATCATCCCTGCGGTGAGCTCAACATGTTCGTGTAACTGATTAACATTGACGGTCGGTTCGTAACTCAAAATCGAAATTCCTTAATGGGGGATTGGAAACAACATAATATTATCATAATATATATATTAATGTCCAACGTTTTTTCATATATATCAGTCTCCAACGTTTTTCACATAGACATAGACGTAACATAGAGAAAGAAAAATCTTCCAAAGCCCTCATTCATTCTCCAAAAAATCCCATCCAAAAAGAGGAAAATACTCCTTCATCCTTTACTCTTTTACCCCTACTTTTAACACAGTTTTGAACGCTAAGAAAAAAGCAACACTCTACGACGCATAGGAATACATTAACCTATTCAACTTAAATGAGATAACGTAAATTAAAGAAGCCCTTTCTCTACTACCGCTTCATCTTGTTGATAACTTGTTCATAAACCTCCATTTCAATCCCTATTGTATCAGTTTAACGAGTTTTATACTATGAGGTTTTAGGCGGAATCATTTTTTTGTAGGACATTTTTTACGAGTGCGAAATAGTACATTCTGAATAAGTTTGTACTATTCTTTTTTATGGTGAATAAATTGTTGAAATAAAGTATTGCTAGTCGAATCTTTGCGGCACGATTGGTGGTAGTACAAATGGTTGAAAAATTGATACCTATTGATTTGAAGATCAAAGCAATAGGGTTTGACGCTCAAACCAAAGGGTTTGACCTTCAAATCAATAGGTATTAATTCTTCATTATTCCGCACTATATTTGCCGAGCCATAACTTATACATTTATAATAACTTATCTTGAGTATTTTATGGCCAGCAATTTTAAGCTTAAAATCAGTACAATTTTTTTGGGGGCCAACACTTTTAAGGGGAAAATGACAAGCGGGGAAAATTCTTAAATAGTACAATTTTTGGGCGGGGACTTTTTAGACCTGTTTAGAAAATTCTAGAAAATAGTACAAAGCCCTGAAGAACTGAAACAATAGGGTTTGATTTTACCTCCTAACACGTCTCTCTATAGATCTCACAACAGATTGTAAAATAAAGAACTTATTCCATGTGTTAATAATTATTCAAAAAAAGCAGTCTTACGCCTCCCAATCTCAATCTAGCCAACGAAATAAATGATAATTTCCCCTTTCTCCCACGACAAATCTTCCAAGGAAATTAGAATAAAGATAACTTTTTTATCCATTCATTTCTCATCTCCATCCATTATGACACATCGTCACTTTTCCTAAACAAATATTACAGAACATTTTATGCAACGAAATATTTTTTAAGAACTGTAAGAATTTCTCTTGACTCTCTTTCGCTCAATTTGATACCATGCGTCTACCTTTTACCCAATCGACAGGAATAGTACCCGGCAGGGCCGCGTTTTTACGCAAACCCGTAAGGCCCGGCGAAGCATCCTTATGAGTGTCGTTTTGATGCGCACGAGTTCGACTAAGGTAAAAGGTTATTTTTTTCTACGCACTTCTTCTGCGTTATTTCACCTATTGAATTGCCCAATTGTAATTCACCCCTTCCCCCTCATACTCCAAACAATACAGTTTCTAACGCGTTGATATTTCTAGCGTAAGAAAATTCCTCCGCATTGTTTTGCGACTTTTGCGATTTAAATTTTCAATTATGGCCATTTAAGGTTGTAGAGGGGCAACTTTCTTATTTGCGTGTTGTTTATATTTATGGTATAATTTAAAGCAATTTGAATATGAAGGAGATTGCATTGGCGTCTCTTTGAAGGAGTATTATTTATGCGCGTAGCATTAAGTTGGTTAAACGAATTTGTTGATTTACATGACCAAACCGTTCAGAGCGTTTCGGATTTATTGACGTTTTCTGGTGTTGAAGTTGAAGCAATTGAGAATACTGGCACGGTTTTAGATGAATATTTTGTCGTTGGCGAAGTGCTCGAATGTGATGCGCATCCTGATTCGGATCACTTGCATGTGTGCAAGGTTTCTGATGGTAAAGATGTTTTACAGGTTGTGTGTGGTGCACCGAATGTTCGCGTGGGTGTCAAGGCTCCGCTTGCACGTATTGGCGCAGTAATGCCTGGGCCGGAAGGTTTTAAGATTAAGAAGGGCAAACTCCGTGGCGTTGAGAGCTTTGGCATGCTTTGCTCGAAGGATGAGCTTGGTCTCGGTGGCGCACATGATGGCATTTGGGAATTGCCGGAAGAGGCAAAGGCTGGCGAAAGCGTTCAGCAGTTCATGCCTGAGGCCGATACGATTTATGATTTAGAAATTACGTGGAATCGTCCGGACTGTTTGTCGGTGGTGGGTATTGCACGTGAATTGGCGGCATTGTTGGATCGTCCGCTCAAGTTGCCTGAAGTTGACTTTAACGAAGAAGGTCCGAGCGTCAAGGATGAAGCACGTGTAATCGTTGAAGATTCGGAACTTTGCCCGCGTTACACAGCACGTGTTTTGAAGCAGCTTGACCCGAAGGCGCCTACACCGGATTGGATGGCGCGTCGCCTTGAACAGTGTGGCATGCGTAGTCTTGGCCTCGCGGTTGACGTGACGAATTATGTGATGTTGGAATTGGGCCAACCGTTGCATGCGTTTGACCATACAACGTTGACGGATTCGACGATTATCGTTCGCCGTGCAAAGGATGGCGAAGAGATGCGTACGTTGGATGGCGTTGATCGTACACTTGATGAGTCGATGCTCGTGATTGCAGATTCTACGCGCGCTACGGCGATTGCGGGTATCATGGGTGGCGAAGAGACTGAAATTGCAGATGGTGCAACTGGTACGATTTTGTTGGAATCGGCATTGTTTGATGCAGCATCGGTGAAGTTCACTGCGACAAAGTTGGGGATTTCTTCGGAATCTTCGTATCGTTATGCTCGTGGTGTTGATCGCGATTTGGCAGATTTTGCAAGCCGTCGCGCTGCCTCGTTGCTCGCTCAGTATGGCGGAGCGGTTGTTTGCCGTGGCGTGATTGACGCTGATGCACGTGATACGCGTCCGATTGACGTGAAGTTAGAATATAAGCGTGTGAGCGATGTGATTGGCGTTGAAGTTGCGCCAAAGCGTGTTGATGCAATTTTGACATCGCTCGGCATCAAGAAGGTTTCGAGCCATGACACGTATGCAACATTCCGTAGCCCGTCTTGGCGTTATGATATTTCGTTGCCGGCAGATTTGATTGAAGAAGTGACGCGTATGAATGGCTTGGATGCTATTCCGACGCAGCTCCCGACGTTGGCCGCAGTCTCGCAGTTGCCGGAAGATTCCTTCCGCACGAAGAAGGCGGTTCGCCACGCATTGTTGGCATTGGGCTTCACTGAAGCTATGCACTATTCGTTCCTCTCAAAGGCCGAATTGGATGCGTTTGATCCAACGGTCACCAATCGTCTTGTGATTCCTAATCCTGTTTCGGCAGATTATGGCATTTTGCGTGATAGCTTATTGCCGCAGATGATTGGTTCGTTGGGTCGTAATGCTGCACGTCAGATTGAATGTTGCGCACTTTTCGAAATTGGTCGCGTTTTCGCAGTTGATGCAAAGACGAACGCACCGACGGAATCGGATCGTGTTTCGTTTGGTATTATGGGTCCGTTTGGTCGTGATGCGCTTTCGCGCCGCAAGCCGTTGCGTGACGAAGAGGCTATGCTTTGGTTGAAGGGCGCCGTGGAATCGTTGTGCGAACGTCTTCATGCGCCGCGTTTTTCCTTCTATCCCATTCAGCACCCCGCGTTTGCAAAGGGTTATGCTGCGGAAATTTGCATCGGCCGTAAGCGCGTTGGTTTGATTGGTGCTGCAAGTGCAGAGATTCGCCATCGTTATCGTTTGAATACGCCGATGGTGGTGGCAGAAATTGATGTTGAGCAGTTGACGAAGGGCTTGGATGCGTTGCCTCGTTTAAAGCCGGTGCCGCAGTTCCCCGCAAGCCGTAAGGATATTGCCTTTATCGCGCCCTCCACGTTGACGCACGAAACAATTGTCAAGACCATTCGTAAGCATGCCCCAGCTGAGTTGAGTGATGTTGCACTCTTTGACATCTTCACCTCTAAGCAAATGGCCGATGGCACGCGCTCGATGGGTTATACATTAGAATTCCGCTCTGCAGAACGCACGTTGAAGGATGCAGAAGTGAATGCTGCTTTCGCAAAGATTGTTGCCGCGCTTCATGACGAGCTCGGCGTCGAGATTCGCGAAGCATAATTGTAAAGGATTTGCGACACTGTCGCATCAGGAAGTGGACCCTGTCCTAAACGCGAATGGGCTGAATTTTCTCGAGCCTACGATTTTTTAGGATGGACCGACTCGCCTTAAACAATTGGCACGCATATGCGTTGCGTACCGGCGGATGAGGCTTAGGACTGTCACTTGGACGCTTAGGGCTCCGAGGAACATGCAATACGTCTGGATGGGGTTTTTATTTTAGGTTTGAGCTTGGCTTAAGAGAGAGAGGTTAAGAATGAAAAACTGGATGATGAGTCTTCTTCTCGTATGTCTTACCACTGCACTGCATGCAGCGGGAGCAAGTGATGTCGCCAAAAATATCTTTGGCAGTCGTGAGGCTGAGAAAAAGAACATTGAAAAGGGTGCAATCTTTATTGATGGCAACTTTATTCCTGCTCCTTATACACTCAAGCGTGAGGGCAACCTCATTCTTGTAAATGACAGGGTTGCTGCACGTTTCTTGGTTGATGACAAGGAAGATGAGGCAGAAGGTGAAGATTCGCCCGAACTTCAAGATTCTGCCACACCCGCACGTCGTCAGTCTGCACGTGATGCTGAACAAGAGAAGCGTCTTAAGGCCGAAGAATTCCGCAAGAAGGGAATGAAGGGTGGCTCTCTCGCAGACAAGGCAAAGGCAAGAGAAAAAGCAAAGGCACCCAAGCCAAAGGCTGAATTCAATCGTGAAGCCTCTTCTTCGGGTGGTAATGGTCTCTTTGAAGAAGCCGATTATACTTATACCCCACCTTCCAAGCCTGAACCAAAGGCTGTTCCTTACATTCGCCCTGCAGCAAAGAAGTCGTTGAAGGAAATCGTTGCAGAACGTGATGCTATTGACGCAGCAAAGCGTGTCGATACCGCCGCTCTTGCTGCAGATGAAGCCTTTAAGGCCTTGGATGAAGAAGAAGTCGCACGTTATCGTAAGTCCTTGGATGCACGTTTAGCCAAAATTGAAGAAGCACTCCAAAAGGATGCTCTCGTCTTCTTCATTTCAACGAACATGAATATGAAGCTTGAAGGTCGCAAAACAATGTATAAGTTTGTTGCCAACTTTGAAAAGGATGCGAAGGGTAAGGCTGACGCATTTGTAAAGGAATGGCCGGATCTTCCCAAGGCTTACTTAAAGCGCATCCACACCAATCGTTCGACAAATCTCAAGCAGATGAAGACCTTGATTGCGCGTGTCACGCGCGAATTAAAGGCTGCGAAGAAGGATGAGTAATCACCTTGGAGGTCATTAACGTGGCAACGCGTACCGATCTACAGCTACCTGCGCTTCTCACACAGGCGCAGGTAGTATTGTTTTATAAAGACGCGTTAAAAGCGATTTCTAAAAGTGATGTAAAAGACATTTATCTCGACGCGTCAAGTGTTGAACAGGCCGATGGCACGGGGATTGCATTTTTGGGATATCTCCGCGCATTTGCGCGTCGCCATGAGAAAAATTGTCACATTCTTTCCCTCGCAGCGCATCATCAGCGACAGCTCGATCTTTATGAAGCGGCACAAGCCACACATTCAGAAGAAAGTAAGACCAAGGACAAATCAAATTGTATCGTACGTATAGGTTCTGCGATTTGTCAAATTCTTGATCAGCTTTGTCGCATCATTGCTTATGTTGGCGAATTAATTTATGATCTCGCCACCCTTTATGCAGGCCATTTTCGTTGGCGAGAATGTAAGGAAGCCTTCTATCGCGCGGGGGTACAAGCTGTACCAGTTGTAATGTTAATTGGTTTTTTGCTTGGTCTTATTCTCGCGTTTCAGTCTGCGATGCCACTTAAGATGTTTGGCGCAGAAGGTTTTGTCGGCGGACTTGTTGGCATTGCTCTTGTACGTGAGTTAGGTCTCATCATTACAGCAATTTTAATGGCAGGACGAAGCGGTTCTGCCTTTGCCGCTGAACTCGGCACAATGAAGGTGAATGAAGAAATTGATGCGCTCTCAACAATGGGATTAAGACCTGTGCGCTTTTTAGCATTGCCACGCGTTCTTGCAGGTACGTTAGCGCTTCCCCTACTCTCGCTTTTTGCTTCTTTTGCAGGGCTTATCGGCGGCTGGGTTGTTATGCATATTCTCGGCTTTTCAACAACGTATTACCTTGACCAATTGACAGCATTTGTTAGCTTTGGAGATCTTGTTGGTAGTCTTTGCAAAGCTATTGTTTTCGGATTTACTGTCTCTGCGGTTGGATGTCGTTGTGGGCTTCAAGCCGGAAGTGATGCTGGCGCTGTTGGAACCGCCACAACGTCCGCAGTCGTAACAAGTATTATTCTTGTTGCAGCACTTGAGGGCATCTTCTCTGTTCTCTTCTATGCGATGGGGTGGTAACAATGAAGCGACCTCCCGCCATTCGCTGTGAACATGTCGCAACAGGTTATCTTGACCGTCCATTGATGGGAGATGTCAATTTCGATATCCACGCAGGTGAAATCGCTTTTATCCTCGGCAGTTCTGGCTGTGGGAAGTCGACACTCGTTAAACATATCATTGGACAGCAGCCTCTTCTTGGTGGAGAGATTTATATTCACGGCGAAGCGCTCTCCACTGCCAGTGGTGATTCGCTTGAGCGTATTTTACGTTCTTTTGGTGTGATGTATCAAAGTGGTGCACTTTTTGGAAATTTAACATTGCTTGAGAATGTTATGTTGCCGCTAGAGGAGTTTTCGGGGCTCCCTCAAGATCTATGCAAGGCAACCGCTCAACTTAAATTACGCCAAGTGGGGCTCTTAGATTATTGCAATGCTATGCCAGCGGATATTTCTGGAGGCATGAAAAAACGTGCAGCAATCGCACGTGCAATGGCACTTGAGCCAAGCATTCTCTTCCTTGACGAACCAAGCGCAGGGCTTGACCCCATTACCTCGGCAAATATTGATGCGCTTATTTATCAGCTCTCTCGCGAGCTTGGGATGACAATTGTTATTGTTTCACACGAGCTTGCAAGCATTGAAGCGATTGCAGATCGCGCCATCTTTCTTGATCGCAAGGCAAATGGTGTGCTCGCGCAAGGAACGCCGAACGAATTAAAACAACTTTCCCAACTCCCACTTATTTATAACTTCTTTAATCGCTGTGCAAGCGAACATGAGAAAGGACTCCCTCATGCGTAAAGAAAAACGATATTTTGCAATTGGTGCATTTGTGCTCTCGAGCTTAATGCTTTTAATTCTTGCTGGTATACTCTTTGGTGGAGGCGACTTATTCCCCAAAAAATGTTATTTTGAAACCTATTTCAACACCTCTATTCAAGGGTTGGATGTTGGGAGCGCTGTGAAGTTTCGAGGCGTTTCTGTCGGCAAGGTTGAGTCCATTTCCTTTACACAGCAAATCTATCCTAATCAAACGCTTGATTTCTCAAATACAGAAGCATGTCTATCGTGTTCCTATGTGCGTATTCTCTGTTCTCTTGACCTCAAAAAATTCCCCAATCTTACGCAAGAACAACTTGAGATGATGAAAACGTTAGGTCTCTCTACAACGTTATCTATGCAAGGCATTACTGGAGGTATGCTCATCAATCTTGATTTCTTCTCTGAACCCGCGCCACAGCTTTCCTTTGATTGGACACCTGAAGAAGTTTATATCCCCTCTCGCCCTACACAACTTGAAAACTTCATCAATGTCGCTGAAAAAATTGCAACGAATATTGAAAAGATTGACTTTTCAAGTACAATTGATTCAATCACAAAACTCACAGATCAAATTTCATTGTCTATCGAGAAGTCCAATATTCCGCATTTAACAGAATCTTGTCTTTCGCTTGTTACCTCGCTCAATAATATCGCTCAACAAATTAACAATTATATGAATGATGACAATGTAAAAGATATTATTGTCAATCTCAAAGACATTACACAGCATATCGCGAGTATAACATCAACTGTCGATAATGAATTACCTACATTCGCCCAATCATCGACGGCAACCATTGTCACTATGCAGGAAAGTCTTTCAAAGCTTAATGAAACCTTAACAACAATCTCTACTCTTTTAAAGACTGTTGCAACCGAGGTGGATTTTGGCGATATCTCAAATGAGGTCTCCTCGTCTGTCGGTCACCTCTCTCGTACGCTTTCCGCACTTGAAGCATTAATCCATCAAATTCGTGAACGACCTTCACGTTTGCTCATTGATGACAAAGAATAAAGAAAGGGTTCCCCATGAAAAAGCTTCCTCTCTTATTACTTGCATTAACATGCTTCACAGGTTGTTTTTCAAGACCCGAAGCGAAACCTCATTATAGTGTTGGCCTAGAAGAAATCCGCGCACAGGATATTGAATTCCCTCAATTTAAAACATTGAAGCTTACCCTTGAAAATGACATTCAGGCGATGTATGCGCCCTATGTATTCCACAACGATGGTCGCGTAACACTCTATACTGCGCTCACCTATTATGCTCCGCTTCCTATCGCATTAGAACGCGCAATCAAGGATAATATCGTTCCGACAGCAACCATTGGAGAAGTCCCCCATCTAAAGCTCACGCTTACAGATTATGCTATCGACTTACGAAAAGAAAAGCCATTTGTTTTTGTTGGTATTAGAAGTAATGCCGCCTATATCACGCATGAAGATGGTCGCCGAACCCTTCAAACAAAAATTCCAGAGGGTTTACAAACGCTGGTAATAGCTACTGTTGAGCTCCCGATTCACTACACTCCTCAAGATGTGCGTCAAGCATTTGCACGTGCACTTCTTATCGTTTGCGATTCGCTCTATTAAAGTCAATCGTAAACAATATTTCTTCGCACGTATATCGTTTAAATTCACAAGAATTCAGTTATCCAATCGAATTCTTAAAAGAATGTTTAGAAATTTAGAAATTTTACAAAAAAAGTCTTTTCTTTTTAGATTCTTTTTTGTATAATACGCGCATTACAACATTTTTGAGATTATTCAAAAAAAATGCTTGTAATGCGAGTGACTCTTTGCTATACTATATTCCACTTTTTGCGGGTGTAGCTCAATGGCAGAGCTCCAGCCTTCCAAGCTGGCTACGAGGGTTCGATTCCCTTCACCCGCTCCATCCATTCCTGCCGGAGTGGTGAAATGGCAGACACAGCAGACTCAAAATCTGCCGCCCCTAAAGCGTGTGGGTTCGACTCCCACCTCCGGCACCATTAATCCCTAGGATGGGGGAGTTCGGGCGGTTAACTCAGTTGGTTAGAGTTCCTGATTTACACTCAGGCTGTCGGTGGTTCGAGTCCGCCACCGCCCACCAAATAAAATGATTGATTGGCAGCGCATATGCGCTGTTTTTTTGTTTTAAGACCTCGTTTATTTAGTGTCAATGCATTATCGTCTCTAATAAAAAAATGCTAAAAAGTCTTTTGCTATTTTCATTTGTATAAAGTATAATATATAAATACAAAAGATTTCACGTAAGGAGTCGCCCAAAAATGACAAAGACGAATATTCCAACAAATGAAACAATCAAACATTGTATTTCTATCCTCTCTGCAATTCGTACAGAAGTCAATAAAACGCTTATCGGACAAGAGCGTCTTGTTAACGCGCTTCTTATTGCACTCTTAACTGGTGGACATATTTTGTTGGAAGGCGTTCCTGGTTTGGCCAAAACAACCGCAGTGCGAGCACTTGCCGCAGCATTGGGGCTTGATACAAAACGCATTTCTTTTACTCCAGACTTGCTCCCCGCGGATGTTATTGGTAATTTGATTTACAATCAAAAAGATGGCACCTTTACGCCTCACAAAGGACCTGTTTTCTCTAACTTACTCATTGCCGACGAAATTAACCGTGCACCAGCCAAGGTTCAGTCTGCATTACTCGAAGCCATGCAAGAACGACAAGTCACGCTTGGCGATACGACTTATCAGCTTCCTAAGCCCTTCCTTGTTATGGCAACCCAAAACCCAATTGAACAAGAAGGCACCTACCCTTTGCCAGAAGCACAAACAGATCGTTTTATGTTAAAGTGTGTCGTTCGCCATCCCTCAATGGATGAAGAACGTCGCATTATGGAACGTTTCACACAACCCGTTTTAGTAACGCCTGAATGCTGTGTTACGGCGGAGGAACTAAAGACTTTAACCACGGCAATTCAATCGGTTTACTGCGATAGTAAAATACAAGACTACATCCTTGCCATTGTATTTGCAACGCGTGAACCCGAAAAAACACCCGCATTAGTTTCTTTAAAGAATGCAATTGCCCTCGGGGCATCTCCTCGCGCATCCCTTTGTCTTAATCTTGCGGCACGTGCAAATGCGCTTCTTAAAGGTCGCGATTATGCTACACCACAAGACGTTAAAGATGTCGCACACGAAGTCTTACGTCACCGCATTCTTCTCACCTATGAAGCAGAAGCAGAAGAACTCACAAGTGAAGAGGTCATCAACAAAATCCTTGACGAGATTCCCGTTCCTTAAGCGTAAAGTTTACCAATGGCAATTGATACGACCGAATTAATGAAGGAAGTAGGACGCATTCGCATCCTCACGCGGCGTCTTCTTGATGATCAACTCAGCGGTGATTATCATTCCGTATTCAAAGGTCAAGGTGTTGAATTTGATGAGTCGCGCCCTTATCAACCAGGCGATGACGTTCGCAAGATTGACTGGAATGTCACCGCACGTACAGGCATCCCTCACGTCAAACGATTTAATGAAGAGCGAGAATTAACAATTCTCTTTGTTGTAGACGTTTCAGGAAGCCATAGTTTTGGTACTGGCGGCCACTCAAAAGCAATGCGTGCAGCAGAAATTACAGCACTTCTTGCAATGACTGCCTTACAAAACCAAGACAAGGTTGGGCTCGTTCTTTTTTCCGATAGGATTGTCAAGACTCTACCTCCAAGAAAAGGAAGAACTGCGGTACAGCGCTTGGTCCGCGAAGTGCTTGCGACGGAAGAAACACGTGAAGGGACAAATATCAAAGAAGCGATTCGTTATCTCTCCGCAACACTTCACCGTAAGGCGATCATTTTCTTTGTTTCAGACTTCCGTGATCAAAACTTTGAACGAGAACTTACCGTGCTCGCTCGACGTCATGACGTAATTGCTTGCCGCATTTTTGATCCTGCAGAGAATCAACTCCCCAATGTCGGGCTTGTTGAACTTCTTGATCCTGAAACACATCAAACTATTCTTGTTGACACCTCAAGTCGTTTTGTACGAGATTCCTTTGCAAAAGCTGAGACGGAACGTATTGAACGCCTTCATAAAACATTTCTCCGCATTGGTGCAGACGTACTTGACGTTTCCACCCAAGCCCCTTATATTAAGGATGTTCGCGACCTCTTTCGCCGTCGTGCTTTAAGGAGACATTAGTATATGGATTCTGTTATTGACATTTTCAAAATCGGCATTGGTCCCTCAAGTTCACATACCATGGGCCCTCGACGCGCCGCAGAAAAGTTCTTACTCAAAGCGCCTCAAGCTGTGCGTTTTCGTGTCACACTCTTTGGGTCTCTTGCCGCCACTGGAAAAGGTCACTTAACAGATAAAGCCATCCTTGATATCCTCGGAGCTGATCGTACCGAAATCCTCTGGGAACCCTATACTATTCTCCCCTTCCATCCTAATGGCATGCTCTTTGAAGGATTAACGGAGGCGGGAACATCCTTTATTCAGTGGGAAGTCTATAGTATTGGCGGAGGCTTTTTAAGTGAAGGTCCCGATCAAGAGAAAAAGCCCTCCGTTCACTATCCCTACACGACAATGGATGGCGTCTTAAAGTGGTATGGTGAAACAGGTCGCATCTTTTGGGAATATGTCCTCGAATACGAAGGTCAGAGTGTTTTTGAACATCTTCGTGAAGTTTGGCGCGTGATGCGAGAATCCGTAGAGAGAGGTCTTGAAGCAGAGGGTGTTCTTCCTGGAGGTTTAGGTCTTCAACGCAAGGCAAGTGCATACTATCGACGCGCGGTTGGCATGCGCGAAGGTCTTCGTGGACGAGGCCTCCTTTTTGCGTACGCACTTGCTGTATCAGAAGAGAATGCCGCTGGAACGGGCTTAATTGTTACTGCTCCAACATGTGGTAGCGCGGGTGTCTTGCCTGCCGTCTTATACTACCTTTATCGCCATCATGATGTTCCAGAAAAACGTATAATCCGAGCACTCGCAACTGCAGGATTAATCGGCGCAATTGTTAAAGAAAATGCTTCCATCAGCGGCGCAGAAGTTGGTTGCCAAGGAGAAATCGGGGTTGCTTGTGCAATGGCTGCAGCAGCCGTTAACCAAATTTTTGGAGGTTCTCCCAATCAAATCGAATATGCAGCCGAAATGGGACTTGAGCACCATCTCGGTTTAACCTGTGACCCAGTATGCGGACTTGTTCAAATTCCTTGTATCGAGCGTAATGCGTTTGCTGCTGCTCGTGCAATGGATGCCAATATGTATGCATGTCTCTCTGATGGTCGCCACAATATATCCTTTGATAAGGTCGTTCGAACAATGTTAGAAACGGGGCACGATCTTCCAAATCTCTATAAAGAAACCTCTACTGGTGGACTTGCACGTTTCACACATGAAAACGTATTCGACAAGTTAACCTAATTATGTTATACTTCACTTAATGTTTTTCGACAAAACTTTTTAATACTTCGTAAGAAAGGTTCTACTCATGACAGACAATGATGTTCTTGATATCTTCAAGGAAACAAAGGCACTTCTTGAAGGACATTTTGAGTTACGCTCAAAGCTTCACTCTAATCGCTACTTCCAATGCGCAGAAGTTCTTCGCTGGCCACATCATGCACAAACTCTTTGTACAGAGCTCGTCCAACGTATGAAGGCAACGGAAGACATCGGAGAAATCGAAGGTGTTATTTCTCCCGCGCTCGGCGGTATTATTGTGGGTCATGAAGTTGCTAAAGCTCTTAATACCCAATGCATCTTTGCTGAAAAGAATGCAGAAGGTATGCTTGTCATGCGTCGCTTCAAGATTATCCCTGGCAAGCGCTATGTTGTCGCAGAGGACGTAATTACACGTGGTGGCCGCGTACAGGAAACCATCGACATCGTCAAGGCTGCAGGAGCAGAGGTTGCTGCAGTTCTCGTGCTTGTTGATCGTTCTGGTGGAAAAGCCAAGTTTGATTATCCAACCCACGCACTTCTTCATATTGAACCACAAGTTTGGGAACCTTGCGATTGTCCTATGTGTAAGGCTGAAGAGCCCTTCGTACACCCAGGCTCGTAAAACACATACATCTAGCAAGAGAGAGGCAAGACTTTGCCTCTCTCTTTGTTTTATCCGTGTCGATCTGTGCACAAAAGAATACATCTACAATCACCTCATTCAAGGACCTCCACAAATATACAAAAATATACTATACTATAGGTATGTAAAAAATACAAAACCAATAAAGGAGGATTAACTATGAACAAGAAAATAATCATACTCACACTTGCAAGTGTCCTTTTAATTACACCCCCAGCACAGGCAAGTGTTGGCAAAATTGCCGCAGCTGCAGGCGTTACACTTATTGGAGGACTTATTGCATATGACCTTCTAACCGATGACGATGCTTCATGTCATGCATCATGCTATGTATGTGGAGAACGTCTTCAACACCACGAAATCGCGCATTGGGCCCATCGTAGAGATTATCATTACTCAGACTTTTGCCCACATGGCGTACGTTGCTGTTACGAACAACGTCCAATTGTAGTTAATCACGTTGTCGTTAAACACCCCAAACCACATAAGCCAACGATCAAACCCAAGAGAGAGCCTTCACGAAAAGCTCCACCAGCAAAGAAGGGACCTCCCAAACACAATAAGCCAGCAAAGAAAAAACCGCGTCATTAAAAAAGAAGAGGATAGGTAAATGCCTATCCTCTTTTTATACCACTACTTCCTTGCACACGCAAGCATATGCGGCATTGGTGGTGGCACCGGCCCAATCATAAACTCCTTAAACCCTGCCTCCGCACACCATTGTGAAAGCTCAACATCCGAAAACACCCAACCATGTTCCGTTGTTAATGCCATATTCACAGCGAACAACGCAGAGAAGGTTGGTGTTGTATGATCCGCGCCTGTCATCATATCAAGAATATAAACACACCCGCCTACGCGTATCGCACGATAAGCCCGCTTAAGAATATCAACAATCATCGCTGGTGACTCTTGATGCAAACAACCAAAAAGTGTTACTACATCATACATCTCTTCTGGCCATTGATCAACATGATAATCCCCTGCATGACATGTAATTTGACGAGCATGTGAAGCCGTCATTTCCGTTGCAATCGCAGATATTGCAGGCAAGTCATAAGTATCACACGTTAGCGTTTCATCCGCCTTTGCCATCAATAGCGCATAAGCTCCAGGTCCACCTGCGAGGTCAAGCACTCGCGCGCCCTTCGGCAACTTTAAATGTGGCACTATTGCCTGCCCAATTGCCATTGCTCGACCATACATTGACAATGCGAAACGACGTGTTCGTTCTGCATCTTCACCCAAATGAATCTCTGGCTTTTCTACAGGTTTACCTGTCTGTACAAATTGTGTTAATTTTCCCCATGCTTGATATACATCTCGATTATACGCGATAGCACAAGTAAGGTCATGTGACGCCTGTTTAACTAACGTCAAGGCTGTTGCTGGTGTCAAAGCATAACGGCCATCGCTCTTCGTTAACAGACCAATGGAAACCGCAGCATCAAGCAATAACGTTATCCCACGTTGCGAACAGTGGCAATGAACCGCGAGTTTCTCTGCTGTTGGATCATCACACTCTTTGATCATCGTAAAAAGATCTAAATCAAGCGCAGAAAAAAGAACTGATGACCCGTAGAAGGCGCTCGCTAAATCAATAATTTGAGGAACCTGCAATTCCATTAATACAACTTCTTTCCATAAATCATCATCTTACGCAAATGTAAGAAGGTTTTATTCGCACCCGTGCAACGTACACGAACATATTGACCTTTCACAGGAGGGAATGTATACGTATAATCACGTTTGGCAGTAGCTTCCTCTACTACCGTTTGCCACTTCTTCCCATCCTCAGAAACTTCAACCACAAAAGGCACCAATCGCGCTATATTTCCCGTTGTATTCTTAAGGAAGACTCGCGAGACCTCAGAAGGTCCTGCCAATTCTACTTCTGCCCAAGGACCGACCTCTTCCCGTGTATGGAATGCATCCGTTTCAACCTTATCATCAATCACATGACGATAAGCAGATGGATGATCCCATTGAGACGTTGAAGAGATGCGAAGCAATCCATTCGCGGAACACAAATACCCCCACTGTTTTGCCTCTTCTTCATTAAACAATACAGCACGATCCACCGGTTTCAAACGATCTTGCAAATCACAAAGAGACTGAAATGCCGCTATATTTTGCGCATTACTAGCGCCAATAATCGCATCCCTAACGTACTTGCCAAGCACATCTCCCGCACCATCCTCCTTATCAAGTATTTCATTTAGTGCAGCGATATAACGCGAAGCATAATCTTTATCTTCAAGAAAGCGTCCGCTCCCCCAACGAATCACGCGTCCAAATGCATCTCTTGTTCCAAACTGTGCAGTTAATACTGCGTTAAATAAATCAAATACTTGAGACTTCCCAGAAAGACGTTTCTCATGATCATTAAGGATTCGCTCATAATCACAAAATTCCGCAGTTTCATGTTCTCCCTGCTTCATTAGTCGATGTAAATCTATAAGAATCTTTGCAACTTCTTCCTTCTTTAAAAGTTGCTCAATCGTTGGCAAAATTTCACGATGAATTAAATCCCATACTGGTTCAAGGTGATGTCCCATGCCCCTTGCGGTCAGCTTAGCAAAGCGCACCCACTCTGCACGCGCATCCTTAAACGTGCCACACTTCTTAAGATAGTTCGCATATGCTCGCCAAGTGTGGAGGTTTACGGGACAAAGTTTACCGCTCAAACGATAAAGTCCAAGAACCTTCTTATTCACCTTCTCAACAGGCTCAACCGAAACTTCAAGTCCTGCCCCATAATTAAAATTGAAATACCGCAATTCAAAACGATGTACACCCTTCTTCAATTTTAGCGTCTTTGACGTTCCACGCATCGCATGAACCCCATCCTCGCCTGCAACAGGTTTACCATCTATCCAAAGTCTTGCGCCATCATCCGAGCGAACGTCCACCATTACCTCACCCGTCTGAGGCATCGTCAAAGTCCCCTTCCAAACATAACACACATAATCCTTTTGGACACGATTAATTGCAAAATTCTCAACAGCCTCCCACCTTCCAAGCACTTCAAGCAAGGCGAGGCTTTTCGGCAATTCCTTTCCTTGCCATGCATAAGCTACACACTTCATTGGAGAGAGTTTTGGCGTAGCCGTCAATTGACCGCGTAGAATCTCTGCCGTCCAAAGAGCTCGCATGGAATCACGATACTTAGAATGAGCAAACAACTCATTTTGTAAGTCCAACATAGAAAACGAATAAACGTTCTTCCACGGCAAGAAATGTGCACCTGTATACGGATTTACATTATAGTCAATTTCCCAACGTAACATCCGAGGTTGCCATAAGTTATACGCACAATGCGCAGGCTGTCCTCCTGTTGTTGCTGGTAATCCGTGTGCACGTGCAGCCATACAACCATAATGACTCAATGACCCACACACACCTCCTATCTTGCGGGCCGTCTCATGACGTACATAAACATGATCCCATGGTCGATAATAAATCGGACCATGAATTGAATCACCAAAGAAATTATGTACACGATATGCCGCAAACCAACACACCCCTGCATAATCACTTGGCGAAACATGATGTTGCTTTACAATCCATGCCATTGATGCCGCATCACCCTGACTTGTTGCAAAAACAAAGCGCATTTGATCTACGCGTAAATCATCCATTCCCTTTATTAGCAACAACTCCTTACGCGTCTGCAATAATACTTGTAACGCATAGAAAACATCCGATGGATCTTCCTGTGCATTTAATGCAGCAGCAGTTGCCCATCGTAAATCAGCATCCGTCGGCATTGTTTCCTTAAATGAATGATAATAAATCGCATCCAAAGCAAGTAATGCATTATCCCATGTTGTTGAAGGATCACCCGAGGCAAAAAAATCCTCCATCCATACTTGATTGTCAAAAAAAGCCTTTAAAAAAGATGCTCCACCTTCACGTGCAAGAATTTTTTCAAACGTGCTTTCTTTTAAAACGGTCCATGCATATCGCTTCACAATGGGGTCGCGGGGTTTTATTTGATATGGTTTTAAATCCACCTTCTCTTCAAGAACCTCTCTCAAAGGCATCACCCGACGAATTGTAATTGCGCCCTCATTCTCCGTAGGATTCTCAACATCGAGTATAAAATTCAACATTGGCCCTTCAAGAGTTGTCTCGAAAATAATATCCTTTCCCTCATGAAGGACAAGATCAACTGGCTTCTCAAACGAGGTTTCAAGAGAAAGACAGTTGCCCGTCAAAGAGACAAGCGACATTTTCCCCGAGCCCTTCGTTCGCTTAATATTGATTGCGTAACGCCCAGGACCTGATATATAACGCTTTATCCCCGTTGACACCGTCCATTTATTCGTCCCAGTAGACACATGCTTTGCACGCCAACCATATGGAACAGCCACAGGCCCCTCACCCCACATACATAGATAACCTAAAGCACCAGCTCCAAAATGCGTCTCCGTACCCATTGCCACGACCTGTTTCAGTACTTCTACACATGCCTCACGCTTTGCTGGCACATCCTTATAAAGCACAAATGGCAACAATGCAATTGCTTGACGTTGATTTAATGTCAATTGTTCTTGCGGTTTTGCCTTAATCTCAGCAATTCGCGCCTCCCCCTCCTCAAACTTCTTTTCCGTTGCGAATTTTTGAATTTCATAACATACTCCATCCGTAGGGAAAAACGTAAGAGCAAAATGCCACCCACTCTTATCCTCAGGATCGAGCGCCTGTATTTTCTTTAAAATATCTCCTGTGAAAACAGGTGCTTTTGCACGCCACTCTCCCACATTCTCCTGCAACACACGATACATCTGCCCAAGAGAATCGACTGTATTTGTTGCGAGATAAGAATCAAAAAGCTTCTCTCGCATTCGCCCCTCTGCAATTGCAATCTTCAAATCTTCCTTCGTTGTTGTAGCAGACAATCCCTCAACAAGATAAACACAACGCCCAGCAGAATTAAAATACCCCACCGCTGGCAATCGTTCCACCGAAATCCGAAATTTATCTAACGTCGCATCTTTCTTCGTTCCCTTAGGTTGCACATCTGGCATATCCACAATTACTGTTGAAACACCTACTGTCTTTTGGAAATCTGCATCTTGCCACAAAGTTTGTACGTGAGGCGAAATTTGACACCAATCACTCCCCGTATAAAGCACTGCATGTTGCGCAAAAAGTGGAAGAGTGAAACAGCTCACCAAAAGTAAGAAAAAAATCTTCATCCCATTACTCCACATTAATACGGACTTGAACCTCATAATTACGAGACTTCAAATACGTGGTTGAGATACCGCTAATTGAGCGCACCTGGCGACACGCAGCTAAAACTTCGTTATCATGTGTTGCGTTTCCCGATGATGACGCGAGGGAAATCGATGCAATCATACCAGGTGACCCACCCTTACGAAAAAGAACCTTCACAACAGGCGCACGCCCCCCTACTGGCTCAATTCCAGCCTCTTGGCAACGACGTTTAAACTCTGCCTGAATAAGTCCTGCGACACGCGATGCTTCATTTGGTGGAATTTGATTCTTATTCCCAACCTTTGCACCTGCACCTAAGAGTTTTTGGACCTCTTCATCCGACAACTTTTTCTGCGTTGCAACCTTTGTTACATCCTTTTTACCTGTTGTGATTGGTCCCACACGCTTCCCAATTTGAATTTTGGGCTTCGGTTTATCTTTAGGCTTATTTACCGGTTTCGGCTTTTCCTTTGGAGGTTCAACCTTTTTCTCTTTTGGTTTCTCTTGAGGCGGCTTTGGAGGTTCAATTCGCACCTCTTCCACAGGATCAGGTAATGGAGGTGGCGGAGGAACAACCTCCTCAATTTTTGGCTCCGGTTTTGGCTCTGGTTCCGGTTCTGGTTCTGGCTCTACAATATCATTTGGCTCCTCCGCCAAGACATCTGCAGCATTTTCCTCCATAACCACAAGAAACTCCATTGGAACAATCTTCTCCTCTGACGTTGAAGAACATCCATTTCCCGTTCCAATAAACAACCAAGCAAAAAGGAGGAAATTAATCCCCACAGACAAACCATAATATAGCTTATTATCTTTACTTTCCATCATAGGACTATTATACCATGAATCTTTTCCAAATAAAATAGCTTTTTTTACTAGTAAAAGATGGGACTTATATTAGACGATCATACGCATTTGATATGTTAACATGATAAAAATATATTCCGTACGTCTTTCAAAAAAGCACCCTTTAATAGACAAAAAAATACACAACCTATTACATCTAAAATCTTCGCTAACAACCAATGAATCGTATACTTTTCTCTTCTTTTTATTCAAAAAAAAGAAAATGGAGAAAGATTTGTAAAAATATTTCATCTAGAAGCCTCTTTTTTTTGGTAAAATAGATACCAAGTAAGCGATGGTACTGGAGCAGTATAATGAGACCAATCGGTTTTGATAATGAATTATATTTAAAACATCAAGCAGAAGGCTTGATGGAACGTGCAAAGACATTTGGCAATAAGCTCTATCTTGAATTTGGTGGTAAGCTAATGTATGACTACCACGCAGCACGTGTTCTCCCTGGATATGACCCGAATGTTAAGTTACGATTATTACGTTCTCTCGGTAATAATGCTGAGATTATTCTTTGCGTTTACGCAGAAGATATTGAACGTAAAAAAATGCGCGCAGACTTTGGCATTTCATACGATGATGATGCACTGAAGCTTATTGATAGCCTACGTGCATGGGACATTCATGTGTGTGCTGTTGTCATCACACGTTTTGAAGGTCAACCTGCGGCATTACAATTTCGCAACAAGCTTGAAGCGCGTGGTATAACAGTAAAATTACATCGCGCTGTCCCAGGATATCCATCGAATCTTGATCTTGTCGTCTCTGACGATGGTTATGGCGCGAACGAATATGTACAGACAACACGTCCTATTGTTGTCGTCACAGGACCTGGGCCAGGTTCTGGAAAATTGGCGACATGTTTAACAATGTTGTATCACGATCGTATGCAAGGACGTGCTGCGGGGTATGCAAAGTTTGAAACATTTCCTGTTTGGGATTTACCATTAAAACATCCTGTAAACCTTGCTTATGAAGCTGCAACAGCAGATCTCGGCGATATTAACATGATTGACCCCTTCCATCTTGAGGCATATGGGGAAATTTCTGTTAATTACAATCGCGATGTAGACGCATTTCCGCTTTTGCGTGAAATTTGGACGCGTTTGGATGCAAGTGGCCAGTGTCCTTATAAAAGCCCCACGGACATGGGGGTTAATTGCATTAGTAAAGGCATTATCGATGAAACGGTTTGTGTCGAAGCTGCGAAGCAAGAAGTTATTCGTCGTTACTTCCGCTATTTGTCTGATGCCGTTGCCAAGGGGTCTTCAGACAAACGTCCTGTTGAAATTATGCAAAACCTTATGCAACAGCTTAGTCTCACACCTGAATGCCGACCTACGGTTATCCCCGCACGTCAGGCTGCGAATGAAGCCTCTGAGCGTCATACCCTTGAAGGTGTAAGCTGTGGTGCTGCAATGTCATTACCAGACGGAACTATTATTCGTGGACGCAACTCTTCGTGTTTACATGCCGCAGCATCTACGGTACTCAATGCTGCGAAAACACTTGCTGGTATTGATCATGACAAACACTTACTTGCACCAGAAACAATTAACAGCGTAATGCATATGAAGCAAGGCATCCTCAAGGGTAAATATGGCTCACTCAATCTTGATGAGACCCTTGTTGCACTTGCCATTTGTGCGGCTTCTGACGAACATGCAAAATTAGCACTTGAGCAACTCGTTCATTTGCGCGATTGTGAAATGCACCTCTCGCATATGTTGACACCAGGTGATGAAGCGGGCCTTCGTCGTCTCGGAATTCGCGCAACGAACGACCCTCTTTTCGCAACAGCGGAACTTTTTGTTGATGCCTAAATATTCTAACACACGAAAGGAATTCAACATGAAAAAATCCACCCTCCTTGCTTTAGTTGCACTACTCGGTGTTTCTATTGCGTCTACAAATGCGTTTGCAGATAATGATTGTGCCGTTTGCAAGGCAGCAAAGAATCATCCAAATGCACCCGTAGCACCAAAAAACATCTCTCTCACACCTACAGCAAGAAAAACGCTTGAAGCAAATCTTTTACCCGCTGATCCAGCTCTTTGGGTAAAAGGTGCTCCAATCCAACAATGGGAACCCAATACACTTTATCTTTTAGAATTTTGGGCCTCATGGTGTCGTCCCTGTCGTGAAGCTATCCCACATATACAACAGTTAAATGAAGCTATGCAGGGAAAAGGCTTTAAAATTATTGGTGTCAATCTTGATCACGGCTATACACCTGAAAAAGCACGCGACTTCCTCATTCGCCAACCCATTCAACCCTCTTATGATTTAGTGCTCGGCATTAACTCAGGACTTGTTCAAGCTGTTCAGCCCCGAGGGATTCCACATGGTGTAATCGTTAAGAATGGTGAAATCATTTGGGCAGGTCACCCCGTATCTCTTACAGTTGATAAGATTAAAGAACTTCAAAACAAATAATTAAGGAGTATATCTCATGGAATTAAAAGGTAGCAAGACAGAAAAGAACTTGTGGGATGCCTTTGCTGGCGAATCACAAGCACGTAACAAGTATTCTTATTTTGCATCTGTAGCAAAAAAAGAAGGCTATGTTCAAATCTCTAAGATTTTTGAAGAGACTGCCAACAACGAAAAAGAACATGCTAAATTATGGTTTAAGCACCTTCAGGGCATTGGTTCCACAATTGAAAACTTGAAGTGCGCTGCCGCTGGCGAAAATTATGAATGGACGGATATGTACAAGCGCATGGCCGAAGAAGCCGAAGAAGAAGGCTTTAAGGAAATCGCTGCACAAATGCGCGCTGTAGCTGCTGTTGAAGCACGTCATGAAGAACGTTATAACGCTTTGGCAAAGAATATTGAAACCGGCGAAGTTTTCGTTCGCTCTGGTAAGAATCGTTGGGAATGCTTGAACTGCGGTGCTATCGTTATCAGTGAAAAAGCTCCTGAAATGTGCCCCGTTTGTAAGCATCCTAAGGCTTACTTCGCACTTGAAGCTCAAAACTATTAAGCTTTGTAGTTCTTACACGGATGAAGCTCTTTCGTGTAAAACCTAAAAGCCGTTTGCGCTTATCTCTTGAGGCACGCTGAAAGGCGTGCCTCAAATAGCAAAAGAGGAGACACCCCATGTTTGATACTATTTATCGCCAAGCGACCATCTATGATGGTTCAGGACAAATACCTTTTGTTGCAGACGTTGGAATTAAAGGTGATAAAATTCATACTATAGGTGACCTCTCACAAACACACGCACACCTTGAACGAGACGCTCGTGGACTTTGGCTTACACCAGGCTTTATTGATGCGCACACACATTCAGACGCCTTTCTACTGATTGAACCCTACGCACCAAGTAAACTTACACAGGGTGTTACAACGGAAGTCTGTGGTCAATGCGGAGGAAGTGCTGCGCCTCGTCTCAATGGAGCAAAATTGCCTTCTGATTGGGAAGCACTCACCTACCCCGAACGACAAGGACGTGAAACACAAGGCCCCAACTGGGACACCGTTGCAGATTATCGTTCCTGCCTTGAACGCGCCCGCCCCGCCGTTAACATCCTTCTTTTTGCAGGACATAACACACTCCGTAAAGGTGTAATGGGAAATGCGCCTCGTGCAGCAACCAATGATGAATGCCGGCAAATGATTTACAACCTTGAACAAGCACTTGATGAGGGTGCTTGGGGGTTAACAACAGGCCTTGTTTATCATCCTGGCATCCATAGCACACGTGAAGAAGTTTTACAACTCACACAAGCATGCGCCCGCCGTGGAGGGATGTATGCGACCCATATGCGAAGCGAGGGAGACAAACTTCTTGAAGCAATAGATGAAGTTTTTGATCTCGTCAAAGAAACAGGGATTCATACTGAAATCTCGCACTTAAAAACTTCGGGTAAAGAAAATTGGAAGAAACTCCCCGAGGTCTTAAATAAAATAGAATCCATGCGTGAAGCGGGTTATCATATCTATGCAGATCGTTATCCCTATCTTTCCGCAGGAACCGATCTTGATATTCTTCTTCCCGATTGGGCAGCAGCAGGCGGCCAACCCGCAATTCTCGCTCGACTTAAAAATACGACCGACACAACGAAAATCATAGAAGAATTAAATAAAACAACCGCACATCGTGCAGCGGATATTATGGTTGGTGGAACCTGGCACGAAACAACAAAACCTCTTTCAGGAAAAACAATTAAAGAAATCATGGCATTGTGGTCCTGTTCTTTTGGAGAAGCCATTATTCGTATTCTCCAAGCAGACCAATCACGCACTGGCGGTTTCTTCTTTGGAATGAGTGAAAGCAACTTACATACGATTCTTTCGCAGCCATGGGTTATGCCTGGATCTGACGCATCCCTTCGTGCACCATGGGGACCATTAGGAAAAGATTGGCCTCATCCCCGCGCGTATGGTACAATGCCACGCTTCTTCCATCTTTTAACAACACAATTAAAGTATACTCCACAAGAAGCCATTCGACGTATGACTGCTTTACCTGCAGAAGCCTTTGGTATTAAAAAGCGTGGCAAAATTAAAGAAGGTTATTACGCAGACCTTGTTTTACTTACCCCCGAAACATGGAAAGACCGTTCCACCTACGATAATCCTCATCAATTCTCTACCGGTGTTGATACTGTTATGGTTAATGGGGCTCCCGTTTTCATGCATGGGAAAATCAATAATGCTACACAACGCAATGGACGATTCCTCTCTCGTGTAGATTAAATATAAATTGCACAATTACTCCTGCAGTCATAACATCTAAAAAAAAGGCGCCCCGAAGGACGCCTTTTTTGTTGATTGAGTTTGGGAAGATTAAAGATCGCCAAGACCTTCAATCTCAACACCGCCTTCGTCCTGCACCTGGACCTTGACTTCTTCTTCAATCTTCGTCAAAGCACCCTTTGCAAGAGGCGAGTAGCGATAGTATGCCATCAACTGCAATGCGGTGAAGCAACCACCGAGCACACGGTTATCACCGTCGCCATCTTGGTTAATCCACGAGCTGTGCGAGGCCATGTCGACGTTGAGCAACTTCTCGACAGGGATGCCATTACGCTTACCATCCTTGGTTGCCTTATCCTTCATGAGACGATCCTTGTCGGACATCTTCTTGCCGCCAAAGGTGGTTGCACCTTCAGCAAGGCCCCAATAGGTAATATACTGCGGTTTACCGTTGTGATCTTTATAACCCGACTCTTCTGCAGGGATGTTAATCGCTGCAGCGGTGTAGAGACGCTGTTGCTTCACGTGCCAATCATTCCAAGCCTTAGACTTTTCACCCTGATTATAGCGCACCTGCGAGAGGTAATAGCAATAATACTGAGGCGAGTTACCCGCTTGCTTCTTTGCGCCAGAACCAGCGCCCGTCGGCATATGATCCTTTTCGAATGCAGGCTCCCACCCGTTCATATAAGTAAGCGCCTTTTTGCAGTCGGGGTGATCTGCCTGGTCAAGCATCTGAAGGATAAGTGCACAAGCCGCCGTCAAACCGGGATACTGATTCTTACGCGTATTCACATAACCGAAAGAGCCATCCTGATTCATCACTTGACGAATACCCTTTGTGGACTTCTTCAATGCTTCAACCACGCGATCCCTACCATCCGGTCCAGGCACATGAATCTTTGCAAGCTTTGCAGCCTTCAACGCCTGAACAGCCCAACTTGTGAAGGAGGAGTCTTCCTGGTCCTTGCCGGGATATTTCGGGAAGAAGTTGTAGTACCAACCACCATTCGGCGTCTGACCATCCAAGATTGGAGGAAGTGCGAGAAGCACCGCCTGCTTCACTTCAGGAATATTGGTCATTGCATACGCTTCAGCGAGTGCATACACGGCCACCATCTGGTCATAGTTCGTCTTACAGCGATGACGGAAGTAACCCACTTGGTCGTCACGCATGTCATGATAACCTTCAGGCTTGTTGCCACCCTTTTGCTTCTGACACTGACTCTTGTCGGTGATTTGATCCTTTAAGAGACCTTCGATTGCACGACGAACAACGTCATCGAATTCACCTGTTTCACTCATACCCGGAACTTCACCGTGTGCGAGGAAGCAGAGAAGTGCAATTGCAGAAGTACCTGTGCTCTTATCCCAAAGACCCGTATTCTTGTCTTGACGCAACGCCAAGAAGCGCAAGAAGCCAACAACATACTGTTCCGAGCGAACACCTTTGAGGCTACCGAGCTTTTCACCACGCACACCAGGATTACGTGAGGTTGGCACGTTAATCTTCACGAGCGAAGGAGTTTCAAGCACAGAGTCAAATGGTGCAGGTTGAGGCGACTGTTCGACAGAGGTCGTTGGCGGTGCTTCAATATCAATTTCCACATCAACTTCAACAGGCTCTTCGAGCTCAGGCATCTCTTCCGGTGGTTCCGGCGGTTCTTCCTCGAGCTCTTCTGGCGGAACTTCTTCAATCACCTTGGTTTCAAACTTTGCCACCTTTTCTGGCGGTTGAAATTTGACCACAAGCATTGCGAGAATTGCGAGACCCACAATTGCAATAGCTGCGATAGGAGCACCCAAACGTTGCAATTCAATCATTGCCTTTTTACGTTCGAGCGAATCCTTCGGTGCCTTAAAGCCCTTAATCATATCAATGATACGACGAAGATACGAGCGTTCCGTTTCTTCAAAGAGCTTCAGCAATTCGTCTTTATTATCGATATCTGCCATAACAACACCTCTTACATTGTCATGATGGCCAAGTTTGTCATGCCATATTTGCTGCAACTGTTAAGCACTTGAATTAACGTTTCATGCTTTGAGTCACGCGAACACTTGATGACAACATTGGATTTTTTGTTGTTACGAGCAACACGTTCAAACGCAGCATCAAATTGAGCAAGCGAAGCGAAGGGGCGCTTATTTAACATAATACCGCAGCCCGGTTGCGTCTTCTTGTTGTAAACAACAATATCGATGCTTTCAATTTGTTCTGTCGAGGAAGAGGAGCTATTACCCGAGGGTGCAAGTGCATCAAGGTAAGCGAGTACGTCTTCCTGTTTGAGCGTCACGACGAAGAAGATGATGAGCTGGAACACAACGTCAATCATTGGCGTCATGTCGAGTGCGACATCTTCAGAAGGTTTACGTCTACTTTTTTTAGCCATCGTCAACCTCCCTTACTTCTTATTTTTGCTACGCGACTCAGCCGATTCCTTCATACCAAAGAAGGAAAACTTCCAAAGTCGTTGCATTTGGCAGATATCCATCAAGCGACGCACATCCTTGTGGTCGGTATTTTTATCTGCACGGATCATAACAGGGACATTATTGCCGCGGCGCTTAACGATTTGCTGAAGGATCGCCGCCAATTGGCTATCGCTAACGACAGCACCATTGACAGAAATACAGCATCCCTTACCAGTGAAGAACTCGGTTGCCTTGCTATAGGTCATGACTTCGAGGACGACAGGCGCATTATCCTTATACTCATCCTGCTTGAATTCGGGACCATCCTTAGCATCGGCGAGCACGATATCAGGGTTGACTGATTCAGCCGTCTTAAGCGTCACGACGAAGAAGATAATGAGCTGGAACACAACGTCAATCATTGGCGTCATATCCAAATTCGCACTATCATTTTGTCGTTTAGATTTTTTCTTTGCCATAGGAGAATCTCCAGATGAAATGGTTTACCGTAGAAACTACGAGTACAACGAGATGCACCGCATTTAGCGATGCCTCTTCATCACGGATTATTCTTCGACAATTTCGATGCCACGGAGGTTCTTCACCAAATCACCGGTGACCACCTGCATGCGCAAAACAAGGCGATTTGCACTGTTACGCAAAGCATAGAAGAAGGTCACAGCAGGAATTGCGACAACGAGACCACCTGCCGTCGTATAGAGTGCCTGCGAAATGGTCAATGCGAGGGAGCTAATTTCAACACCGGTCTGTGCGATCGAGGCGAAGGTCATGATCATGCCCTGCACCGTACCCAAGAGGCCCAACATCGGTGCGAGAGAGCCGCACACAGAAATCCAGTTCAAACGCTGCATCATCTGTTCGATTTCGAGGTCACCAGCGGCACCGATTGCTTCGTCAATCACATCAAAGCCTTCTTCAACGTGAGAGAAGCCTGCCTTCAAGATCTTTGCCATGGAGGAAGGATCATTATCGCAGATTTCGAGCGCCTTCATCACATCGCCCTGATCCATTGCTTCCTTCACCTGGTCGATCAAGTTCTGAGGCATAATCTTTGCGGGGCGAACGAGAATGTAGCCGTCAACAATGAAGTAGGCAGCAAAGATACCCGAACCAAAGAGTGCGAACCAAAGGATAATACCGACCATACCCGAACCGAAGACAACGTCAAGGAAGCTTGTTCCTCCAGCTGCGGGATCTTCTGCAGGTGTCTGCATTGCACTTTCTGCAGCGGGTGCTTCATCTTGAGCATAGACTTGAGGAGCAACAACGGTGGCACCAAAGAACAATGTCACGATTGCTAAGAATTTCATCATCTTTTTCATGTTTGATTTCCTTGTTTGTTTAACCAATTTAAAAAACGTTTAAGACATTCACATATAGGCTCAGATTACTTCATCTTTGCCCACCGCGTTTTCGCGCAGTCTCTCTGAAGCAACGCACGCAATTCATTTGCGCGAGCACCATGCCCCATACCCGTGAAAGCCTTTGCGCCCTTGTAAAGGGCCTCTGCATAAGCATCATAGGAGGGGTCATTATAGAGAAGAATGACACGAAGATAACCGACAAGGAGGGCTTCCTTGTAATTTGCAGTATTTGCACCCTTTGCAAGTGAAGCATTACCACGTGCAACGTAGGCATCAGCAATCACTTCGGGGTTACCCGTTGCGATGGCTTGTTCTAACTGCTTTTCCAAATCCTTAATCTTGTTCTCAGCAATGAGCGCTTCCCAATAACGCTTTGCGAGGGGACCTTCATACTGCACCTCGGGTTTCAAACGCGCCTTTTCACGCACGAGTGTGAGGACATCTGCAGTTTTACCCTTCTTGATATAGATTTCTGCGAGCCATGCAGCGGCTTCAATATCATGGGTTAAATTGTTATACGTCTCAACAATTTCCTTAAGTACGGCCTCAGCGGTGAGATCACCAGCAAGCACTTGCTTAATGGCGGGATCTAATTCCTTCGGACGTTCGATTTCAAGCTTTTCAACATTGTCAGCTTCGCAGTTCGTAGACGAGCGACCACTCACGATATCGAAACGCTTTGAAGCATTACGCCAAGTGATTTCACCCTTCATTTCACCGCCATCGAGCGTATAGATAACGCCCTTAGGCTTGGAGATTGCCGCCATCATTGGCATAGCCATACAGGCGGCGAGAGCTAAAAGTGTAGTACGTGTCATTTTCATTTTTATTCTCCTCGTCTAAAGGCGCCTTAGTTTGCGGTTGCCATAATTGCACGTACGCGCTGAGTGTAGGTGCCTTCGGGGAAGGTGTCGAGATAAGTCTGACCAATCGTCTTGATATCGGTTGCGAAGCTTGAGCGAGCGGTTGCATCCTTTTCATTATCCATACGATACTTTGCCAATTCCAAGTAGCCGAGATAAGCCTTTTGGATATAAGGCGAAACGCGAGGATCCTGTTCATTACCAACGAAACCTTCAACCATCATCGCACCGTCAAAGGCGTTCATTGCAGAACCAGCAGAATCAAGACGTGTTTCCGAGCCTTCAGGTTCAGCCTCGAAGGTCTTCTGCGCCAATTGAGCCAAGGCGAGCTGAGTCTTTGCCGTCAATTCAGGATCAGCGATTTGCTTCGAGCCATCCGCATTCAAGGCAACCTTACCTGCAGCATCGCGAGCAACGTTGTTATTCTTAATGAAGGTTTCAGACTTCTTTGCATTCGCGATAATCGCGTTACGTTCATCCAACGTTGTTGCATGACGCATTTCTGCAGCGGTGAGATCAATGATTAAGCAGTGTGCACCGAGTGCAAGCTTGGACTTGCCAAAGGTTGCAAGCATTTCATCTGCGCGCTTACGAGCAGCCGCGACGCTTGCCTTGTCCCCCTTCATCAAGAGCGCCTTGATGGCGAGTTCTGTACCTTCAAACTTCAATGTCTGAGAAAGATTCTTTGTTGCAAGAAGAGCTTGACATGCTTCAAGCGTCATGTCGGCATCCTTTGCTTCGAAGAGCTTCTTTGCTGCGTTCAAATACTGACTTGCAGTATATTGACCACCCGACTTGAACATTTCGCGATACTGACGCACCGATTCAGACTTCATACCCATCTGAGCGAGTGCATCTGCGAGCATCGGGATAGCATTCTGAGCTTCCGCGGAATTGGGGAACTTACGGCGCAAGGTATCCAATGTCTTCTGTGCATTTGCAACGCCCTCTTCACCCTGAGTCGTCTGCAAGGTACCCATCTGGAGCAACACTGCAGGGGCGAACTTGCCATTGGGATATTCCTTGAGATAAGCTTCATAGAGAGCCAAGGTCTTTGCAGTAATCTTATCTGCAGCGGCCTTACCCTTTGCCGTTGCCGTCGAGGGCATCGTGCGTTGTGCGCAGAAGGCCGTCAAATACGTTGCGGCATCAGCCAAATCACGTCCCTTCTGACGTTCATCAGCGGCCGTAATATACTTACTTTCAGGCGCCTTCAAATCTGCAGCAAGCGCCTTAAAGACAGCTTCTGCAGCGGCATATGTCTTGCAAATTGTAGCATTCTTAGAACCATCGGTATCATCACGGCGGAGTTCTGTTGCCAATGCAACGAGTGCATTTGCCGTTTCGTGTTGCGCAACAGCGGCGTAATAACCAGGACGTGCAACGCCCTTGAAGTGATCAACAAGAGCCTTTGCTGCAGCCGTACGTTTCTTCGTATCTGCACAAGGGCCCTTCTTGTAAGCTTCGAGAATCGAGAAGCGAGCAGACATACACAAATCGCGCTGCGATTCATCTGCCTTAATTTGTTCAATAATTGCTTCGAGATCAGCAATTGCCTTTTCGATATCTTCCTTTGCCGTAGCCGTTTCAACAATGCTCTGAGCGCGCTTCAACTTACGTGCCAATGCGCCAGAGTGGTTGCCATAATAACGGAAGAAGGCATTTTCCGATTCCTTCTGAAGATTCGTCAACTTCTTTTCTGCAAGGAAGTCTGCCAATTCACCCAATGCATTACCTGCTTGAGGTGCGAGCTTTTCATCCTTTGCAAAGGCTTCTGCGAAAGCATTGATGCGCTTGACAGCATCTTTATAACGATCTGCTGGAGCCATTTCCTTATTCGCGCTATCAATATAGATGCTTGCCTTGATCATCTTCATCAAGGGGCCCATCATATCAAGTGTATAAGCGCCTTTTTCTGCATCGAGAATTGCCTGATAAGCGACCAATGCTTCATCAAACTTGTTCGAGTCAAAGAGCATATCCGCATTGATGAACTTCTGACGACGCACCTTTGCACGCGTTTCATCATTTGCTTTAACCGAAATCTTCGTCGCGAACTGCTTATCAAGAATTTCCGTCACGCTATCAACAATCTTAATTGCGCCCTCAGCACTTTCCGATTCAGGATAGTTCATGAACACGTTCACGCAGTGGTGTAATGCACCCTGGTTGTTACGCTTCTTCGTCTTCGGATCGCGTTCACCTAAGAGATAGTCCAACACGAGTTTGCCGTTAGGATCATTCTTCGTCACCTTGCCACCAGCCTTAGCGATTTGTTCTTCAGCAAGGCGATAGAGCAAGCTACCGAGCAAGTAGCGGCACTTCGGCAACGGCGAAATACGCAACAATGCGGGATCCTGTTCACGCAACTGTTCGTGAATCTTATTGAGCATTTCCAAGTAGTCGTCAATCAACAACTGAGCGCCCTTGACGTCGTTCTTCAAAATGCAAATGTGTGCTTTACCATTGATTGCATCACCGAAGTAAAGATCTTGCGACCAAAGCATTTCTTTGATCAACTTTTCGGCTTCAACAATGTTTGCATCACGCTTCGCCTTATCGGTTGTGCGTTCGGCTTGTGCAAGCAAGGCGTTCAAATAATTTGCACGCATTGCCTTCATTGCCTGTTCATTCGCGGCATTAGCAATTGCGAGCGGATAATACTTCAACGCTTCATCTTCACGATTCATCGTCTTCAACATATCGATGAAGATATAAGCCGCATCACCATAGACCTTCTTTTGGGAGTCGGTCGGCTTTGCGAAAAGTTTAAAGAATTCGGTGTAGAGGGCTTCGGCTTCTTTATAACGCTTACCTGCGTAGTATGCGAGTGCCAATTCCAACTTCAACGTCCACGTATCGAAGCTTGCCTTATCAGGACGTGCAGCGATGATCTTTTCAACTTCATCATAGCGTCCGGTGCGAAGCTTAACACGCAATGCGGGAGCTTCTAACTGACCGCCAGCGGTGGGAAATTTTTCCTTTGCCAAATTAATCGCATCCTGTGCGAAATCTGCATAGGCACTATCAATTAATGCCGAGATATAGCGCAACTCTTCTTCCAATGCCGCTTTTTTATTGTCTTGCGCCATTGCCGTAGTAGAAGCCAACACCGCAAGTGCTAAAGGCAACATTGCGACGTTTAAGCCGTCCCTATTGATGAAACTCATGCTCGTATCCTTTCAAGCCTACAAAAGAAAATGATTCCTTTATCAACGTGAACCTTTTCACATTTCGTATATAGTATACCTTATTTTTCAAACTTGGTCAAGCAATTATAGGCACAAAATCTTGCATATTATATTTATATAGAAAAGGTCTTGAAAAAAGACCCCCGTCGTAATCTGCGTTGAGATAAATCCCCTACTCCCTCGCCTGATGCGCTACAGTGAAAAAGGTCGTTTAACTGCAAAATATTGCCTTCTTACAATAAAGGCAATTCGTCATTTACAACACATCTGTTACCGAAATTGAAGAAATATTTTCACCATTTTGGCGTGTTTTTTCACCTCGGTTTCATCTTTCATTTTTCCCTTTCAAAGGAGGAGCAAAAAGTGATTTTTTTACCTCAAAATTTTCGATAAAAAAAGGCCACTTTATCGTTCATTTTTTGCAGAAATTAAAGGCAAAAAAAGACTCTCAACAATCGCTTTCATTCTTTTTAGTCGCCTCTACGGACAATTTTGTAAAATTTTAATAAACTTATTGATGCTACAATAAATTATCAATTATTTTCTCAAATCTCGTTTTAAGGCTTATTGTTTTCAAATTGAAACCCTATTGATTTGCTCATCAAACCCTATTGATTTGATCGTCAAAACAATAGGTATTAATTCTTCATTATTCCGTACTATATTTACCGAAGTGTAACTTATTCATTTACAATAACTTATCTTGAATATTTTATGGCCGGCAATTTTAAGCTTAAAATCAGTACAATTTGTACTATTCATGCAAAATTTAAACAGTACAATTTCTTGGGGGGCCAACACTTTTAAGGGAAAATTACCGCTCGGGAAGAAATCTTAAATAGTACAATTTTTGGCTGGGGACTTTTTAGACCTGTTTAGAAAATTCTAGAAAATAGTACGAAGGGTCGAAGAAGTGAAATAATATAGTAATGATTTCAAAGAAGCTGTTATCAACATAAAAATAAGATTTTTAAAAGACGTATATCGGAGGTTATTTATATCTTTTTCAAACAGGTGCGGTTTGAAGTTCAAACGTGCCGTAAACGAAGTTCAATCAGCACCTGTTTAAAGCTCAAACAGCACCTGTTTGAAAATCAAAACAATAGGTTTCATTTCTTCAATAGTTTGTATTCTCGTAACTTATTCATTTACAATAACTTATCTTGAATATTTTATGGCCAGCAATTTTAAGCTTAAAATCAGTACAATTTGTACTATTCATGCAAAATTTAAACAGTACAATTTTTTTTGGGGGCCAACACTTTTAAGGGTAAATTTCCTCTCGGGAAGAAATCTTAAATAGTACAATTTTTGGGCGGGGACTTTTTAGACCTGTCTAGGAAACTTTAGAAAATAGTACGAACGGCCGAAGAAGTGAAACAATAGGGTTTGAAAATGGACATGGCGCTAATCTTCAATAAAACACTTCAACACATTGACATTTCAATAGATTATAGCAATTTATAGAAGGTTTGCAATGTTTTTATAAAGAAGAGAGTCAAAAATTCTCTACACAGGCACTCTTTTTTATGATAAAATATGCTTTATTTAATAGTATAAGTTTAATGTGCTTTTAAAGCCGAAGGAAATTTAAATGAAAAACGCAAATGCGAAAGATGTTTTTGCCGCGTTACTCGCAGAGGATGGATTCAACTATCGCCGTGGTTTTAATCCGGGTGAAGAGGTGAAGGCTCGCGTGATTTCGACCAAGGGTCAGTATATCATCATCGACGTTGGTGCTAAAGACGAAGGCATCATCCCCAAAGAAGAATTTATTTTAGATGATGGCACCTTGCGTGCAAATGAAGGCGAAACCATCAAGGTTTGGTTTGTTGCAATGCGTCAAGGAAATTTAACCTTCACCGCACGTAACAAAGCCGCAGGTCGTGGCAGTGAAGTTATCGCAAATGCCTTTGCTGGTGGCACACCGATTGATGGCCTCGTTAAGAGCGAAATCAAAGGCGGTTTTGAAGTTGAAGTTGCTGGCGTTCGTGGCTTCTGCCCCTACTCACAAATTGACCTTTTCAAGAGTGACAATGTTAGCCGTTTCGTTGGCACAACGCAGACCTTCCTCGTGACGGAATATGGTGAAGATGATCGTGGTGTGAATTTACTCGTCTCTCGTCGTGCACTCTTAGAGCGTGAACGCAAGACGCTCCGCGCAGGACTCTTTGCAGAATTAGACGTTGGCCAAACCCGCGAAGGCACTGTCACGCGTTTGATGGATTTCGGTGTATTTGTAGATTTGGGTGGTGCAGAAGGGCTTGTCCCCATGCGTGAGCTCTCTTGGGATCGCAATTGCAAAGCAGAGGATTTGGTAAAGATTGGCGATAAGGTTGAAGTGCTCGTGCAACACTTTGATGCAGTCACTGAACGTATTTCGCTCTCGTTGCGTGCACTTCACCAAAATCCGTGGGATGCCTTTGCTGCACAGTATCGCCAAGGGGATACAATCAATGCAAAGATCACGCGTATTATGAGCTTCGGCGCATTCGCACAGGTCGCACCTGGCGTTGAGGGGCTCCTCTCGAATGGTCGCCTTGCAGCCTTGGCAAAGGGTCGTCGCATTGCTTCCGCACACGAAGTTGTCGAAGAAGGCCAAGTGCTTGAGGTGAAGATTGACACCCTTGATGTTGATCAACACAAGATTGCATTGAGTCCTGTTGTTGTTGAAGCCGCAATACCTGCAGCACCTGTTGCAGAAAACGACCCTGATGAAGATCCCAAGGAATGGATGCGTGCAAATCGCGCAAAGAATGCCAACATTGGCAACAATCCTTTCGCAGGTCTCTCTCTCTAAAACAAAGATTGCACAACAATGAAGAAACCCGTCAATCTCTACTTTACCAAGCACGGCCAAACGGTCGTGCGGTATGGGTGTATTGACAGAACAATTGTTGAGCGTTGTGTTTCTCGCCCGACCGCATTACTCTTGCAACCTGCAGATGACAACGCTGCGGTTGAGGCGAGTGCAATTGAAACTGCAAGTGCGCTTCTCTTTCATGCCTATCGTGGCATGGCATTGCGTCCAACACTTGATTGGACGCTCAAGGGGAACTTTTCGCCATGCTTCCATGAGGTCTTTCAACATTTGCTCACCTGCTTGCGTATGCCTGCTGAAGCACGTTGGTGTGTACGCGGCGAACCGAATAAATTTCTCCATTTTGGTTATCGCACGATAGAGGGGCACTACATTTTAGGTGCCTTTGTCTTGCCGTGGGGAAAGCCAACGGTCTTTACCTTCCGCGCAGGAGACCTCATTGAAGCATTACCGCCCGCCTCCCCCTTTGTAATGATGACCATTGAATCCTTTGCCGACGGTCTCTCGCCTCAATGTGACCAACACATGGGTTGGGATACGCGTATCCGTTTGCCGATGGTTGAAAATGGGGCAGCACTTTTACATCTTATCCCAGAACCATTGGAGGTGCAATAATGGCAGTACCTCAGCGCAATATTGGTCTTTTGGGAGGCTCCTTTGATCCTATTCACAAGGGGCATATTGCCATTGCAACGGCAGCGCTTGAAGCCTTTAACCTTGATGAAGTGCGCTTGATGCCTTGTGCGCAACAAGCCCTCAAGGATGACTCCCCCGCCCCCGCTGCAGATCGTTGCGCATTGCTTCGTTTCGCAATCGCAGACAATCCGCTGTTAACGCTCGATTGTCGTGAACTCTATCGCGGAGGGAAAACATACACCTATGACACCCTTCTCGAGCTCTCTCGCGAAACCCCTAACGCGCGTTTTTGGTTTATCATTGGCATGGATTCTGTTTGTTCGTTTAACAAATGGTATCGTGCGGCTGATCTCATCAATATGTGTGAGTTTATTGCCTTTGATCGACCTGGTGTTGAGGCACCCGATGTACCCTTCCATCCTGCACTCCTCGCGCACCACCTTAAAGGTCCCCTTATGAATATCTCGAGTCGTGAGATTCGAGCAGCCCTCGCCTCGCAACAACCCATTGATCACGCGGTTGGCGCACAAGAGGCGCGTTACATCAAGGACCATCAACTTTATCACTGTAAAGGAAATACATCATATGACACAATCCGACGAAACTCTTGCTACATTGATTGCTCAGGCACTCTATGACAAACAAGCCGAAGATATTCGTATCCTCGATGTGCGCGGAATCTCTACCGTCACGGATTATTGCGTTGTTGCCTCTGGCACTTCTGCTCCGCACTTGAAGGCTCTCCAAAAGGCCGCACAGTCTGCACTTAAAGAAAATCAAGATGCAGCGTATCGTTCTTCTGGTGATGCTGATAGCGGCTGGGTGCTCTTAGACGCATTCAATGTTGTTGCTCACATCTTTGCACCTGAAGCACGTGAATATTACGACATCGAATCGTTGTGGCAAGGCGCGAAGGAAATCCCCTTCTCCCCAACCCTTTGATTAGCTCGTTCAAAAGAGAAAGTAAACCAATGACGCCAAAAACACTTCCTTGTTCTGAAGCACGCCTTCATGAAATTATTGCTCAATATCCAACACCCTTTCACCTCTACGATGAAAAGGCTATCCGTGCCAATGCACGCCGTTTGAAGAAGGCATTCGCATGGAATGAAGGATTCCGCAATTTCTTCGCTGTTAAGGCTGCGCCCAATCCTTACTTGATGCGCATTCTTCAAGAAGAAGGCTTCGGCGCAGACTGCTCGTCGCTCCCTGAGCTTCTTCTTTCTGAGACCGTTGGCATCGAAGGTGAAGGAATCATGTTCACCTCTAACGACACGCCCGCTGAGGAATTTGTCAAGGCGGTCGAAATGGGTGCAAACGTCAATCTTGATGACATCTCCCACATCGACTTCCTCGAAAAAGCTTGCGGCAAGCTTCCTGAGCTCGTCTGCTTCCGCTATAACCCCGGCCCGTTGAAGGGCGGCAATGCAATTATCGGCAAGCCGGAAGAAGCAAAGTATGGCTTCACCCGCGAACAACTCTTTGAGGGTTATGCAAAGTTGAAGGGAAAGGGTGTCAAGCGCTTTGGCTTACACACGATGGTCGCTTCGAACGAACTCAATCCACAGTACTTCATTGATACGGCGAAGCTTCTTTTCGACTTGCTCGTTGAACTCAAGGAAAAGGTTGGCATCACAGTTGAATTCGTGAATCTCGGTGGTGGCATCGGTATCCCCTATCGTCCCGAACAGGATGCTGTTGATCTCGAAGCTGTAGGTGAAGGCATTCGCGTAGCATACGAAACGCAAATCCTCGGCAATGGCTTGCCTCCGATGAAGATTTACCTTGAATGCGGTCGTTGCATCACCGGTCCTTATGGTTATCTCGTCAGTACGGTGCGCCACTTAAAGCACACCTATCGCGACTATGTCGGCATGGATGCGTGCATGGCAAACTTAATGCGCCCTGCACTTTACGGCTCTTACCACCACATCACAGTGGTTGGCAAAACCGATAAGCCGCTTGACCAAGTCTACGATGTCACAGGTTCACTCTGCGAAAACAACGATAAGTTTGCTATCGGCCGTGAACTCCCTGAAATCGTTCCCGGCGACATCCTCGTCTTCCACGACGCAGGTGCGCATGGTCACGCAATGGGCTTCAATTACAACGGCAAGTTGCGTTCCGCAGAATTGTTGTTGCGTGAAGATGGTTCGGTCTGCCAAATCCGTCGTGCAGAAACGATCGATGATCTCTTCGCAACGCTCGATTTCGACACCTTAAAAACCTTTAAGTAAGAGGTTCCCCATGTCGCCTTTTAATGTCTTTAAAATCATGAATAAACATCTCATGGCTCTCACAATGGCACTCTTCGGAGGCCTTGCGATGGCAACTAACATTGCTTGGATCGTTGCCGACCAGCAAGCTTCTATCGACTATCAAAAGGCGGCCGACGTTCTCTCTGAACAGACAGGATGGCCGGTGCAATTGATCAAAACACCCACCAAGTATTTGTCCGCTTGGGCAAGAACGCCGACCATGGGTGCTGATCAAAATGCTCCTCACGATGAAATGGCACTTGCCTTCAAACAAGCAACAAAAGCAACGCATCTCATTGTAACCCCCTCGAGTGAAGAACCCGAGGGGTATACCTTCTTAGGTTTAACCGCATTGCAAAAGTCGCGTGCGGAAACCGCAACAGCAATTATCGTTGCCCCTGTACAGGCCCCCGTCTATCAAATGAAGGGGCTCTGTAATAACCCTCTCGTTCAATACACTGCACGTCTTGCCATTGGTGCAGACGCACAGTATGTTGCACTTCCAAAGGTATGGCAAGAGGTCTACACCGATGACAACTTCTATAATGGCCGCGTCCCCAAAACACCCGCTGTAGAAGCATACATCTTCGGCACGGCACTCGCTTACTTCATTGATAAAGATCTTGAAGCAAAGCCTTTGCCTGGCGTTCATGCCGACTGCGCCGAAGATCTCATTGACTCGATTGAAGACGGCCTTGAACTTACCGAAAACGTCCTCTTCGCCGCACAACATATCGCACGTCAACCTTTTGCCTTACGTAAGAGTCGCACCTTCTCTGCCGTGCTCTACGATGGTGACTTCGAGCATCTCGTTGGCGATTGGTTGCTTCGCTTAGCAAAAGCTGATGGTCGCGAATTAACCTTGTATTACACGACGGATACCACGCTTGATACAGGTCTCCCTGCCCTTTTCCGCACGAGCAATCCTCCAACAAAAGCAAAGAATGCAACACTCTATACTCGTCCAGCCTTTGAGGATAGCACTGCGTTAACTGAACTCGCTTATTTGCCTAATATCCTTGATGTTGACGGCAAGAAATCCAACTGGCTCCCCTTCCAATTAGCCGTCTCTGAATGGGTTGCAAACTATCCCTACAAACCCGTCTACAATGGCGCATTACCAACCGAAACCACAGCGGCAATGTTCGCAACGATGCTTTATCTTAAATGGACAGGTACCGCCGTCATGCCCCCAGAGTGTGACCAAGCAGTCTCTTCTGCAATTGGTATTGGTCTTCGCACAATGTTGCAGATTAAGCTTCAACGTGCAGATGTAAATGCCATTTTCTTCCGTCCTTATGACAAGGATTGTTATCACTTCTCCTTATGGCGTGCACCTAGAACGCCTGTGACCATTCACATCAATACCACCGATGGTCGTGACTTCGTTTCCGAAAACAAACTTCAATTTAATCGTGACAACTACTGGATGCCTCAGGCGGTTACAGTGAAAGGCCCAACAGTTCTCTTGTGGGACATCCCTGTAAAGCAATTCCCCGGACAGAACACAGGCGTTCGTCACATCCAGTAAAACTCTCCAAGCGAGTATAAACATGTTTACAATTACAAAAAAAGAGCAGCTCTCTGCCGACGTTTTCTCGATGTGGATTCATGCACCATTAATCGCGGAAGAACGTCAAGCCGGCCAATTTATCATCCTTCAACTTGATGAACAATTTGGCGAACGCATTCCACTCACCATCGCAGACGCTGACGTTGCCAGTGGAGATGTTCGCATCATCTTTCAAGCAGTTGGCGCCTCGACAAAACGTTTGGCACAAATGAATGTTGGCGAAGTGTTGCCAGTCTTTTTAGGTCCTTTAGGTCGTCCTACGGAAATTAAAAAACATGAGGGCGCAGTGGTTTGTGTTGGTGGTGGTATTGGCGTTGCTCCAATGCACCCCATCGCACAAGCAATGAAGGCCGCGGGCAATCATGTTATTGTCATTATCGGTGCACGTAACAAAGACCTCCTTATCCTTGAAGATGAAATGCGTGCAATTGCAGATGAACTCATCATTTGTACCGACGATGGCTCAATGGGACGTAAAGATCTCGTCACCGCACCGCTCAAAGAAGTTTGCGAACGTGGTAATATTGCAGAGTGCGTCACCATCGGTCCACCCATCATGATGAAGTTCTGCGCTGAAACTACACGCCCCTTCGCTGTTCCAACCGTTGCCTCGCTCAATTCAATTATGATTGATGGCACTGGTATGTGTGGTGGATGCCGCGTACTCGTGGGTGGCAAAATTAAATTTGTTTGTGTCGATGGTCCCGAATTCGATGCACACCAAGTAGACTTTGACAATCTCATGAAGCGAAATCGCTCCTTCGTTTCTCGCGAACGCGAAGACTCCTGCAATCTTTTGCGGATGGCGGATGAAAAAGTCGCTCAAAACAATCATTAAAGCCAAGAGGTCGTCTATGTTATCAAAAGAAGAAATTGAAACCTCTGCACAAGCACTTTGGGCTTCGATAAAGGACAAAACCCTCACGCCTAAAGAACGCACGACTATTGATCAACAGCCTATGCCTGTTCAAGCGCCCAAAGTGCGCGCTCGCAATATGCAGGAAGTCGCATTGGGTTATTCTGAAACTCAAGCGCGCATCGAGGCAAATCGTTGCCTTCAGTGTAAAAATGCTCCATGCATGAAGGATTGCCCTGTTTCCATTAATATCCCCTCTTTCATCGGCGAAATTGCCAAGGGGAACTATGCAGAAGCACTCAGCATCATCCGTCAAAGTAGTATTTTGCCTGCCATCTGTGGTCGCGTTTGCCCACAGGAAAATCAGTGCCAAAAGCATTGCACTATGGGCGTCATCCGCAAGGATATCAACCAAGGGATTGCAATTGGTCGTTTGGAACGCTTTGCCGCCGATTGGCAACGCGCAAATGAAGCCCTCGCTCCGCTCGACAATACCGTTAAACCCGCAACAGGCAAAAAGGTGGCAGTTGTTGGGTCTGGGCCCTCGGGCATTACAGTCGCAGCAGATGTTCGTCGCGAAGGTCATGAGGTCACACTCTTTGAAGCTTTCCAAAAGCCCGGTGGCGTACTTGTCTATGGTATCCCCGAATTCCGTCTCCCCAAAGCGATTGTTCAGAAAGAAATCGACAATCTCAAAGCCATGGGTGTTGAAGTCGTTTCAAACTTTGTTGTTGGTCGCACACGCAAGCTTCACGATTTAATGACAAAAGATGGCTATGATGCTGTTTATATCGGCTCGGGCGCAGGTTTACCACGCTTTATGGGTATCCCTGGCGAAGAGCTTGTCGGTGTCTTCTCCGCCAATGAATATCTCACACGCGCAAACTTAATGAAAGCCTACGATGCAGACAATGCTGCCACCCCTTACTATCCTGCAAAACGTGTTGCAGTATTAGGTGGTGGCAATGTAGCAATGGATGCCGCACGTATGGCCTTCCGCCTTGGAGCAGAAGAGGTCTACCTTATCTATCGCCGTAGCCGTAATGAAATGCCCGCACGCGCAGAAGAAATCGAACACGCCGAAGAAGAAGGCGTCAACTTCCAATTCCTTTGCAACATTGAGCGCATTCTCGGCGATGACCAAGGAATTGTTACAGGAATTGAATGTTTGCGCTATGAGCTCGGGGAGCCAGATGCCTCTGGTCGTCGAAGCCCAGTTCCCATTGAAGGGAGCGCGTTTACCTTGCCAATGGATGCCGTCATTATCGCAATTGGCAATGCCTCTAACCCCCTTATCCCACAAACAACAGAAGGTCTTGAAGTCAATCGTCGCGGTAATATTATCGTTGACGAAAATCAAGCAACCTCAATCCCTGGCGTCTATGCTGGTGGCGACATTGTCCTCGGAGCCGCGACTGTCATCCTCGCAATGGGTGAAGGTCGCCGCGCCGCTAAGGGGATCAACTCTTATCTCGCCTCAAAATAAATTATAAATAATGAAAGGAAACATTATGCGTTTATTCGGACTTACTACGCTTTGTCTTGCAACAGCCTCTCTCTTTGCACAAACAACAAAGGACTTTACCTTTGATTGGGGCTATGACTTTCGCCTTCGTGCTGTTGCCACCAACAATATACCCATGCCAGACCACTGGGAAGAACCACGTACAGAATATGCACGCTTCCGTTCTAAACTCTGGGGCGAGGTTAAAAACGAAGACTTTGAATTCTACGCACGTTTAGGCCATGAACCCTTCTACTTCCAAAAGCCTGAAGGCATGAAAGGCTTCCGTCGTGCACCTGATATCGTCTTCATCGACAACCTCTACTTTAAAGCCAAAGGACTCTTTGATGGCAAGCTCGACGTAAAGGTCGGTCGTCAAGACATCCTTGATCTCACCTCAATGCGTTTACTCTTAGAAGGCACCCCTGGCGATGGCTCTCGTTCGCTCTACTTTGATGCGCTCCGCTTCACCTTCTATCCCACCGAATCCACGGATCGTACTCTCGACTTCCTCGCCATCTACAATGCAAACGAGGATTGGCTTCCTGACATCGGCAGCCCACACGCCGCACCCAAACCCCACAAGAGCGCCGACTATAGCCGCAATGGCAAAGACCAAGATGAATGGGCTCTCATCCTCTACTATAAAGATCGCAGCGACAAGGATTTTGGCTTTGACCTCTACAGTATCTTCAAGGGTGAAGAACGCAAAGGTCCCAACTGCTTCTTTAGTCCTGACCGCGACCACTTCTATGCCCAAACCTTTGGCTTCCGCCTTCTCCCGCGTTTGACTGAAACCATTACTGGTGAAATCGAAGGCGCGGTCCAATTAGGCAACGAGAACCACCTCGCTGCAATGGCTTATGGCGGGTTAACTTGGGCACCCAAGGAAACGCTCTTCAATCCTCAGTTCACCCTTGCTTGCCTCTACCTCTCGGGTGACAGTGAAGGTGCAAATGGTAACCATGCTTGGCGTTCCATCTTCAACCGTGTGACCTTCATTGGCGATGTCCCGGGTGGAATGTACGATGGCTATAATCACACCAACCTCCTCTACCCTCACTTAAGCATTGCCATCACACCCGCAGAACACATGACCCTCTCCACGCAAATCGGTCCTATGTATGCTCCTGTAGCTGAAGATCGTGCGATGGGCGGCAAATATGGCCACTACCGCGGTTTCTTTGCAAACCTCAACTACACTGTTGAAATTGGCCAATACTTTGAAAGCGACTTAATGAAACCCTTGGTTATCGCCTTCCTCGCAGAATTTATGACCAAGGGTGGCTGGGCAGAAGATCATGACGACCAGGGCCTTGGCTTCTATGGTCAGTTTGACCTCTACTACTCTTTCTAAACACGTGCCCATCACAAACAATAAAAACCGCGATGACACCCATCGCGGTTTTTATTTTCTCTCCGTTGAAAGGGTAAAAATCTCATTTTCAAGAGAAGGTACTGCTTTTTTGTCAAGGGGTTTATAAAAAAAATTAAAAAAATTTTTTAGGCCTTTTTTAATCATTTTTGCTAGTTTTTTGGCGTTTTTTATCAAATTTTATAAAAACACTCCCTCTATATTTCTCCATTATAGGAAAAACATAAAAAATTTAAGAAAAATTCCCCTATAGGGTAGAGGCGTGTTTAAAACAATTCACAAAAATGAATCTGATTTTAAACACGCTTACTCCAACGTCAAAAAATTAAAAAAGGAGAAAACAATGAAAGACATCCCTCTCGACGATGAAAAACTTAAGCGTCTAGCTCAAATGAGAAAGAAAAGCAAAGCTCTCCGTGCACGTTTCACTCCAACACGAAATAGAGCCTATGATAACCAGATGATACCTTTTATGCCTGACAATGATGACCAAATGCGCAGGAAGGCAACGCCTTGGTATACAACGAAGACGAATACTGTATTAGAAACACTTGAAACAAATCTTACTATAGAAACATTGGATGGGGAGGCGGTTGTGAATAAGGAGCAAACAGAAACGCTTAAAGAAGAAAATGAAAACATCTCGCTCGAAATCCTCTTTATCATTGATAAGAGCGGATCAATGTCGAACCAAGAAACGGTCGACTCAATTATTGAAGGGTTTAACCGAGTCATTAAAGAGCAAAAAGCCATCCCTGGCAAGGTGACCGTCTCGACCTTACTCTTCGATTGTTCGCTCACGCTCCTACATGACCGCGTATCACTTGAAGACGTCAAGGAAATGACCTCACGAGATTACCTCCCTACAGGCACCACAGCTCTCCTCGACGCCGTCGGCACAGGCATCAACCACATCTTTAGCCAACAGCAAAAAATGCCAGAAAGCCAACGCCCAGAAAAAACCTTAGTCGTCATCATGACCGATGGAGAGGAAAATGCAAGTGTTCAATTTAAGCAACGCACAGTCAAACGCATGATTACCTTGCTTCACGAAAAACGCAATTGGGAATTCCTCTACTTCGGTGCAAATGTCGATCACTTTGTAGAAGCCGAAGGTCTCGGCATTGACACTGATCATGCCTGGGCTTTTGAAACAAAGAAAGAAAGCATAAAAAAGACGATGAATAAATTTAACACCATTGCTTGCTTCTGTCGTTGTACAGATCCTCATCAACGGCACAAATCTTATCTACGTCGTAAAAAATAATTGCCTCACCCCCCTGTGACCTACTATCACAGGGGGGCTTGACAAGATTAAAAGGGCATGCTAGACTTTAACTTATGAAAGGAGTATAACAGATGGACCAGCAACTTGAATATTTAAACATAAAACCCATATTAAATAAATTGATCAAAATCTTTGCATTAACAAATAATCAAGAAAACCATTGCCACCTTTACGCATTTAAAAAAGAAAATCCGCACTTCATTAACTTCTGTTGCTACTCACGAATCTCTCCAAGAGAAAAGCGCTCGTCCATCGACTTTACCAAAATTAGCTCCGAAACGCTACTTGAAACATTATACGAACTCTTTCCCCTACTCTCCGCTCGCGAGAAACACATCCTCCTTGCACGCTACAACACCAACAATCCACAAACGCTCGCCACCCTTGCAAAAGAATACAACATCTCCCGCGAACGCGTCCGCCAAATCGAACAAAACGCCCTACGGAAACTCCGCAAGGCCTTTACCGAAAAACTCTCTGATAAATAAACAAGACGAAAAAGTAAAATCCTACACGTCTTTCAAACCTAATCATGAAAACTCTCACCTCAAAAAAGCAAAAAAAAGCCGCCCTCTCGGACGGATCATCTTTTTCTCTTTTATGGTAGGGGTGCACGGGCTCGAACCGTGGACCCAGTGATTAAGAGTCACTTGCTCTACCAACTGAGCTACACCCCCATGAAGAGATATGGAGCGAACTAAGGGACTCGAACCCTCAACATCCACCTTGGCAAGGTGGTGCTCTACCAATTGAGCTAAGTTCGCATTGGTAGGATTTGTTTTTGGCTTCCATTCTCGGAATGGTAGGGGTGCACGGGCTCGAACCGTGGACCCAGTGATTAAGAGTCACTTGCTCTACCAACTGAGCTACACCCCCATTTAGAATGGAGCGAACTAAGGGACTCGAACCCTCAACATCCACCTTGGCAAGGTGGTGCTCTACCAATTGAGCTAAGTTCGCACGTATGCTCAAAAACGGGACAAAGTATAGCACAACGAAAAATCAAATGCAAGCACTTTTTTCACTTTTTTGAAAAAAACTTCCCACCCTTAACCTTAAGTCCCTCACTACCCCAAAAGCAAACCCACCAACACCCAAAGAAAGCCCCCCCACAGCCACCCCCGAATATGTTATACTATACTATGAATATAAAATCCCCCATGCAAGAAGAATATCTCTAAAAAGTATTCCCCTTCGCTTGGAGGTGAAAGCTTTGGAGGCGCAGCGACCTCTAGGAGACGGTAATGACAAACGACATTGAAAAACCCTGGCGAGACACCTACAAACGTTGCATTGCCCTCGATGCACAATGGGACAAACCCCGTTTCCGTGCAGCCGCCATAAAAGAACTCCACACCTTTATGACCACACGCTGCGGACACGTGCCACACCTTGCTCCACTCGTTCGTCTCGTTCGCCCAGAAATGACCCGACAAGACCTCTTTGCCCTCATCGTTCCCTGCGAACGCGAACTCAAACGCGTCAAAGTCACCGATGTTGACATCCTTACCCAAGACACCCCGCTCGCCACAACCACACCCCCAAAGATGCCCCTTACGGTCGTCGCGGACAACTTCCGTAGCGCCATCAACGTCGGTACACTCTTCCGTGTTAGCGACTGCTTTGGCGTTGAACAAGCCATCCTCTGCGGCTATACCCCCTCGCCCCAAGACCACCGCGCCAAACAAGCTGCACTCGGCGCAGAGAACTGGGTCCCTTGGCAACACCACGACCGCACCCTTACCGCCGTCCAACATCTCCAAGCTCAAGGCCGCCAAGTCATCGCCCTCGAGACCGTTGACGGCGCCCCCACCCTTGAACAATGGCAATGGCAATTCCCCTGTGCTGTCGTCCTAGGGAGCGAACGCTTTGGCCTTGACCCCGATGTCATAAAAGCCTGCGATGCCTGCATCCGCATCCCTATGTACGGACATAAGAACTCCCTCAACGTCGTTATGGCCTTCACCATCGTTGCTCATCACGCACGCCAAGCCTTCGAAGCCCTACAAACTCCCTAAAACACACCCGGCCATGAAAACCACCACTCCAAAAGCACAACAGCTCACCATCGCCCTCGTCGGTCGTACCAACGCAGGGAAATCCACCCTTCTTAACCTCATCGCAGGCCAATCCGTTGCCATCACCTCTCCTCATGCCGGCACTACCACCGACATCGTCGAAAAAACTATGGAACTTCTTCCCTTCGGCCCCATCCTTTGGCTCGATACTGGTGGCTGGGACGATCCTACTCCTCTTGGACAAGCACGCAAAATCCGCACCCAACAAGCACTTGCACGCGCGGATATCCTTATCGCTGTCATCAATGCCAACGACCCCACCCTCGACAACGAGATTCTCGCCCTTGCCCAAGCGAAAACCAAACCCCTTCTCGCCATCCTCACTCACACCGACCAAACCCCTGCCCCCGACCACCTTCTTGCCCCCCTTCAAGCGACTAACACCACTCTCCTCCACAACAACCAAACTCGCGATGCCTTTCTCACCCAACTCAAAACTGCCCTCTCTCTCCTCCTCCCAAAAGAATTCCTCTCCCCACCCGAACTCCTTGCAGGCATCGTCCCCAAAGGTGGCACCCTTCTCCATATCATCCCCATCGACTCCCAAGCCCCCAAAGGCCGTCTCATTCTCCCTCAAGTCAACGTTCTACGTAACGCCCTCGACCGCGACTATATTTCCATCGTTGTTACCGAAAACCGCATCAAAGAAGCCGCAGAAAAATACACCCCCGACCTTGCCATCTGCGACTCCCAAGTCGTTGGCAAAATGCTCTCCGACCTCCCAACGAACATTCCTGCCACCACCTACTCCATCCTCATGGCCCGCCTCAAAGGCGACCTTCGCGAACTTGCCCGTGGCGCCAAAGCCATCCGCGCACTCAAAGACAACGACACCATCCTTATTGCAGAAGCCTGCACCCATCATGCTGCAGACGAAGACATTGGCCGCGTTAAAATCCCCGCCCTCATCCGTAAAAAGACAGGCAAGATCCTCAACTTTGAAGTCGCCTCCGGCAAAGACTTTCCAAAAGACCTCAGTCGCTACGCCCTCATCATCCACTGTGGTGGCTGCATGATCAACCGCGCCTTTATGCTCTGGCGCATCGATCAAGCCAAAGCCGCCCACATTCCTATCACCAACTACGGCGTTGCCATCTCCGAAGCCACAGGTGTTCTCGACCGCGTCCTCAACCCCTTCCACCTTGGCGACGCCCCCGCCCCTACATCCACTCCACAACACTGAGAGACAACCATGACGACCCTCCAAACCCTCGAAGAACGCATTGTCCAACTCGAATCCCTCCTTGCCCGCCAAGAACGCCTCCTCGACGACCTGAGCGACGAGATTCTCCGCCTTAACCGACTCCACGAACGTCTTACCCGCCGAGTTGAACTTCAAGAAACCCGAGCCAACGAACTTGCCATCCGCACCCTCTCCGAAGAACCACCACCCCCACACTATTCACCCCGTACTATTAACCCCGTACTTCATCCAACACACCCCTGCGCCACATAACCACCAACCAACTGGCGCATCCAACCCACCACCAATGCAGAATCCCTCTCCCCCAACGAGTGAAAAATAAAAACTTGGTGGGGACCTAAATTTCACCCCCTATTCATGACTTTTTTGTTATTTTTCAAACCCTATTGTTTTCAATTTCAAACCCTATTGATTTGATCGTCAAACCCTATTGATTTGAGTCTCAAAACCTATTGATTTGAATCTCAAACCTTATTGTTTTATTTTTCAACCGATTGTACTATGGGCGAGAGCGAAACAGTTTTCCATAACATATTACCACTCCAATCTTTTTACGAAGCCCTTTTTCCACGTTCTAAATGGACAGTAAAAAATGGCCAGATTGTACTATGACACTCCCTAAAAAATAGTACAGAATGAGTTAAATTGAAACCTATTGATTTCAATTTCAAAGAAATAGGAATTGAAAACGTCAATCTCTCTCGTTCCATTTTCCTTTAAACTAATCAATTCCTAAGTACTGTTCTAAAAGTACATTTTCCTTTAGTTACACAGAAAGTCCCCCTTTTAAAACGTCAACACAAATAATTCCAGCCCACATTTCTTGCTCACAATCAATCGAAATAATCATTATAGCGCAGATACGATAGCGCTGGGGAGCACGATACAGTTGTAGCGCAAAGGCCTCTGAAGATATAATTTTCACATTCCTCTAAAGCAATATTCAAAAAAAGTAAAACTTTTAAAAATTTACTTGACTTTATTTATGTAATTTGCAATAATATGCGCCGATTTGCCAGTGTAGCTCAGTTGGTAGAGCTACTGATTTGTAATCAGTGGGTCGCGGGTTCGAATCCTGTCGCTGGCTCCATTTTCCAAAAGCCTGTAAGCATTGCGCTTACAGGCTTTTTTCATTTAAGACAACATTGTTGAGGCGATAGGGCTACAATAGCAATATTTTGAAACGAGAGCAGTGATATTCACACTTAACAATACTAGGTTAATATGAATTTCACCAAAAACTATTGTTGCTCGCAATATATAAAAAGACGCACCCCTTATGAGGTGCGTCTTTTTTGTAAGATTATTTTATCTTTAGAATTCAACTTCAAAGAGAATTGTTGTGAAAGGCGGCAACGTCCAATCAATGGTTGTTGCTGTATCCTTTGGCCATACGGGCTTAAAGGCGGTTGCAGAGCCTTCATTTTCATAAGCCGAAGAGGAGTTAAAGATTACCGTTGGCTTTACGTTTTTCGCGCCTTCCCCTGTAGGCATTTCAAGCACGTTATCAAGGTTAAGCGCATAGGTCTGCGTTTTATCCGAGGGATTACGAAGGATTACGATACCTTTCTTATCACCAAGAGATGCATAACCATAGATGTCTTTTGGCGCATTGCCACGCTTCTGGAGGTCATGACCACTTCCCGGATCGCCACCAATCCAGTGTGCGTCGGTGAGAGTGGCTTCATTTTCTTTAATCCACTTCACGCCATTAGCGAGAATATCCCACCATGTTTCACTCATGAAGTCCGGCGTAATGTAATATTCTTGGAGGCCTGTACCAAGGGCAACACCCATCCATACTTCTGCAGCAAAGTCAACGCATGCTGTTGGGGTGCTATAGCCTTCACCTTTATAGCGGTAATTTCCAGTGCCACGATAGTCTAACATGGTATTCCACGGCGAGGATTTACACACGATAATACCATGCATCATCATTGAATTCAACGGGAAGAGAGGGGACTTTGAAACAAAGCGATCGTAGATTACATTATCACGATATGTCACCCACTTTTGACGCGGTGTACCAACATCACCTAGGTAGTCACAGTCTCCGTCGCCTTTCCAAATGCTATCGCACCACATTAACCAATAGGGAGAAGCCCATGTGCCAACAGTGCAGTTAATAAAAACGTCCTGCTTTGCAGCACGCATTTCTGCACAAAGGTTACCCACTGCACGCAAATCTGCCGCATAACGATCCGCAGCGCCATTAGCATCACTTCCCGAGCCCATGCGGTCGAATTTGAAGAGGTTCATGTCATAGTCTTTAATCATTTGCAACACGCGGTCACGGAAGGCCGCATAGTATGTTGGCTTTGCGAGTAAGAGACCAGGCGCATTGGGTTCTACGATGCCCATTTTCTTGGCGTATGCCAAACGACGGCCAAAGCTACCGCCGTAACCACCGAAAGGACTCATCCAAACAGCAATTGAGGCGCCAGGCACAAGATGAGCCTCGTCTGCGAGTTCTTTAAATCCATTGGGGAAGTTTTCATTAAATCCCCAAAGGCTATCAAAGTTATCCCAACCATCATCCCAGAGATAGGAGTTGATGAAGACGCCACGTTCTTCCCAAAGTTCTTTACGGAAGGCGCGCATAGAGGCTAATGCTTCTTCACGTGTAAAACGTTTTTCAACGGGGGCATCGTTGCGATTGATACAAAGATCATACCACGAATTATAGTGAGGCAATACACGATGCGGATGCGCACGTTCGGCATTTAAGTAGGTGTTAAAAACACGACGGAATTGTGTTGCATCCTTGCATTGACCAATAACGTACGAGAAGGTCATCGACTCTCCGGCGCGAAGTGTATCAACGACGGGAATATATGCTGTTAGCGTATCTGTTTGTTGTTCGACCACAGGCTTCTTTTGCGCCGGACGAAGGTTTAACGATGCAACAGGTGTAGCTCCCGAAAGAAGAATCTTGCCGTTCGAAGACCCCTTGCCATCTGTACCCGCCTTCACACGCAAAACAACAGGCGAACCCGCCGTAAGTCCTGAAAGCGTATAGGTGTTGTTGATCGAACGATTCCCCGTTTCACCCGTCTTGATATCGTGGGCAAGCAAATCACTATTTTTTGGATTTAATGCCTCAACACCGTAGATTAAGGCTTTTAAATTCCCGCCCGTATACTGAAACGTCACCGAGATCGATTCTGCGGTGGGATTTACTGGCACATAAAAATAACCCGTCGCCTCATCAATATTCGTCAAGTCTTCAATTGAATACGTTTCCTTCTTTTGACATCTACGGAAAACAAGTTGTTTTGCATGATGAACGAGTTCATATTTCGCCATTGGATGTTCAATCGCAATCCACTGCAAGGTATCATCCGCATCAGATGTGCCACAGACGACCGCACCATCGGTGTTACCAATCACCTGGTAGGCACGCTTTGCATCTAAGGGTGTCGACTTCATGAAGTAAAGACGATCGAGCGCGATATCCTTATCCGTGGGATTCGTCAATGTTAAACAAGTGCGAATATATGAGCCGGCCGGAGAGGTTTCACCACCCGGTACATTAGTCTTGATGGTAGACTCATAGATTTCATAGGAAGCCTCTAACGGCCCCATCTTGGTTGAAGCGGTTGCAGTTGTTTGCGTTATACGTTCTGAGAGGCGTGCCGCTTTTTCGTTTGCCTCACGCGTCGTTGGCATCAACTCCAATACGGCATCTACAGGCGCCTTATAGGAAGCTTTATCCACCGTTGTCACTTCAACACTATCTGCCGACCATCCTGCCGTAGCCATCGACAAGATAAGGTGTGCAAACAAATTCATTGGTAAAACAGTCATTACCACTCCTTTTTGTTTTATGAGATTAGTTGAACAATCTATTCGCTTTTAGTGTATCAAAATTTATCCTACACATCAATATAATTTCACATATTTACTGTCGCTGCAAATATCCCGAAGTATGCGTCTTAAGTATCTTTTATGGAATAGAAAGATTTTCATTTTTCAATTAGAGTATTTATGATATACTAGCAATACACATTTGTAGTTTACAAAGAGAATGAGGATAATATGTATTACATTTCTACGCGTGGTCAATCGCCCAGAGTAACAAGTGTTGATGCGCTCTTAAATGGTATCGCCCCTGATGGTGGGTTATATATTCCTGAAAATGTTTTAACGGGGTTGGAGCCGTTGCCGGCAAATGCAGATTTCCAAACAACAATGGAGGCGCTTTTAGAGCGTTTCTTTGATGACATTCCTGAATCGGTACGAAAAGAAGCGGTTGCTGCGTCTTTAGCGCGCTTTCGCGCGTCGGAGGTTGTTCCTCTCAAGTCTTTCGGGAAGACGCACTTTCTTGAACTTTTCCATGGTCCAACGTATGCCTTTAAGGATGTTGCGTTGACGTTATTGCCGCATTTGATGCGCTATGCAGCAAAGATTCGTGGTATTGACCGCGTATGTGTGTTAACTGCAACAAGTGGAGATACTGGGTCAGCGGCCATGCAAGGTTTTGCAGACATTCCCGGTACAGAGGTTTTAGTTTTTTATCCACAAACTGGAACATCGGAAATTCAACGTCGTCAGATGGTTTGCTGTCTTGGCGACAATGTGCATGCTTGCGCAATTGAAGGTAATTTTGATGATGCTCAGGCCGCAGTAAAAGCTGCTTTTGCGAATCCGATGTTAAAGGAACGCGCAACAGCCAAGGGATGTTTGCTCTCTTCTGCAAACAGTATCAATATTGGCCGCCTTTTCCCACAGATTTGTTACTACTTAGATTGTGCACGTCGGTTGGGCGACCCCTTTGATGTGGTTGTACCAACGGGGAATTTTGGCAACATTCTTGCAGCTCATTTTGCAGCCCTGCTAGGTGCACCAATTCAACGTTTAGCCGTCGCTTCAAATGCAAATCGTGTTATTTGTGATTTCGTTCAAGACGGCAATTATGATGCGCGGCGTGATTTCTATGTCACAAACTCGCCATCGATGGACATTCTCATTTCTTCCAACGTTGAACGTTTGCTTTATCTCCTCACAGAAGGTGATGCACAACGTGTTAGCGAAATGATTAAAGGACAGAAGGAATCTGGTTTCTTCACATTACCAGCAACAGCGCAAGCCTCTATGAAGGTGCGTTATGCTTCGGGCTGGGCAACACCCGAAGAAACCGAAATCGCAATTCGCAAGATTTGGGAACAAGAACATTATTTGGCAGATCCGCACACTGCGATTGGCTGGAAAGTGCTTCAAGAGTTGCCAGACACAGGTCGTCCAACCGTTATTGCGGGCACAGCATCGCCATGGAAGTTCCCTGTTACTATGGTGCGTGCGCTCACAGGTGAAACACTCACGGACGAATTTGCAGCAGCAGAAAAACTTGCAGCACTTACAGGTGAGACACCTGCACTTGTAGAATTACGAGAAGCAACCATCCGTCACACCGATTGCGTTGCAAAGGATGATGTTCCTGCTGCAATCCTTCGTACCTTTGGCTTGTAATCGATGCGTTCGTCATCAAAGGTGTATGCATTACAGGGGCGATTTCTGCCCCTGTCACCTTAATATCAACCTCTCGTAGGAATCGATCAACATTTCGTGTAAGCCTTAAAACTTCAACATTAAAGCGATGATTTTAGACCTCCACATTTCAGCCGATTCTTTTTCTCTCACGGGGGAGAATTTTGGCGAATTGTTAGATGCCGAAAAACTTTCGGCATCGGTGGCTTATCTTTTCCGCGGATGGCAAGCACCTGTACTTGCAGGGCGTGGGGTTTTACATGTCTTACAATGTATCCAACAAGGCGTTCAGTCGCCCCTAGTTGTTTATGGCGCACAGCTAAAAAAAGCAGCGACGTTATTGCCGCTTGTTCTTCGATTGATTTCTGCGGGACATGTTGCGCCTCGTTTGATAGGATGCGAAGGCCGTTGGCAATTAACGGTTGTCCCAGAGGGAGTCGATGAAGACCTCTGCCATCGTTTGGCTGACCTATGGATGCGAACATGCGCATCTACGCCACTTACGCGTGCACAATATCGTCGTGAAGGGCATACATTTCATTCCGTAGAAGATGCATGGCTTGCAGCCTTACGTTCCGAATCGCCTCGTTTGCAAGAGACAGATGCGACGCTTGCTCACCACATTGAAATGTGGGTTGATCCCCTCTTTGAAGGAAAACGAGGTGCGTTACCTATTGTTCCAGAACGTACCGCTGAAGGGTGGTTTCTTCGCATTACTGCGCCCCTTGATGAACATGGGGATTATCCGCCCGAAATGTTGCGGTTATTAGGGCAAGCCATTGGTATCGCGCCCTTACTCACAATGCCTCAACCATGGGATGAGGCAATGTTTCTCCGTTTCTTACGAGAGTCCGTACCTGCATTGCGTAAGGCGGCATTTGATTTACCCCTACCCCCTGCCTTAGAAGCTTCTGTTCCTGAAGTAAGGGAAACGGCACTCGGACTTATTGACGGACAAGTTCAAATTTCGCAAACCATCTGCATCGGCACGCTTGAATTGTCTATTGCGGAAGCACAAGCCATTCTTGATGCGGGTGAAAGCCTTGCTTATGTCAATGGTCAATGGCATTATATTGACCTTGACGTCTTACGACAAATTTTAGCAGAGCGCGGGCCAGAATTACGTTCTTGCCACGGTGCCCTACCCTTATTACTTGCTGGCGCATTGCGCATTGCTCCTAGCGCACAGGACGTTCAAAACTTCCTTCGCGAAATGACACAACCTCCTGAAGGCGAACTTCCATTACGCGATGTACTGCGCCCCTATCAGGCACAAGGCGTCTGTTGGTTAATGCAAGCCAACGCCCATCAGCTCGGTGTTTGCCTCGCAGATGACATGGGTCTCGGTAAAACATTACAAACCATCGCATTCCTACTCACCCTTTTAAAACGTACCTCAACCCCAGCACTTGTCATTGCTCCCCTCACAGTCTTACCCGTATGGGAACGTGAATTTGCGCGTTGGGCCCCCGAGCTCAAAGTTCTCCGCCACGATGGTGCTTTACGATTTAAACACGAGGTCTTTCAAAAATACGCCTCAGGCTTCCAAGTTGTTTTAACTTCTTATGGTTACCTTTGGCGCGATTATACGACCTTACGGCGTATTTCATGGAGTGCGCTTATCCTCGATGAAGCGCAGCAAATTAAAAATCCTTCTACTCGTCAATCACAAGCAGCGCGTTCATTAAATGCAACGTTTCGATTAGCATTAACAGGTACCCCCATTGAGAATAGCCTCGATGATTTGTGGAGCATCTTAGACTTTCTAAATCCCAACCTCTTCGGCCCTCGCAGAGACTTTGCACAACGTTATAACGATCCTGCGAAGCTTCGTCGTGCTGTTGCCAATTTCCTTTTACGCCGCCTCAAGAGTGACCCCGCAATTCTACCCGAGTTACCACCAAAGATTACACAACAACACTACGCACCACTCTCCGAAACGCAAGCTGCGGCATATGACTATGCCCTTGGATGTTATGCGCGTGATGTCCGTCTTTTGCCAGCAGCAGAACGTCCTGGCGCTGCGCTTGTATTGCTTACGCGTTTGAAAGAAATCTGCGATCATCCAGCGATGGTTGAAACGCTTGAGTCAACCTCTGCGACATGGTCTATTGAGGATTCGGGAAAACTACTTCTTCTACTTCCACTCCTCGATGAAATCTTTGAACGAGGCGAAAGTGTACTTATCTTTACACAATTCACACGCATGGGGGCATTCCTTCAAAAGGTCCTGACAGAACGTCTTGGGCGCCCTATTTCCTTTGTTCATGGTGCGCTTACTGCGAAGAAACGCCGTGAAGAAATTGATGCATTTAGCCAAGATCCTTTGCCCGCTCCCATTATCCTCTCTTTGCGTACGGGTGCTTTCGGTCTTACATTGACAAAAGCCAACCATGTTATTCACCTCGACCGTTGGTGGAATCCTGCCGTTGAGTCACAAGCAACCGACCGCGCACATCGTATTGGCCAAAAGCGAACAGTGGTGGTTCATCACATCATTTGCCGTGGCACTCTTGAGGATCGAATTGAACAAATTTTACGCGACAAGCAAGCGCTCGCTGACGATATTGTTGCACCAACCTCTGCAGCCCGCCTTGCAAGTCTCCCTGCAGACACGCTTATCTCCATTCTCAAACGCAATTAAAATGCGTTAAAAAACATTTCTCATTTCTAAAAAATAGTATTTTTAAAAGGTTTTCTTTCAAAAAAACCATAAAAAGCGTTACTTTTGATCAATTTAAAAATCTCTTTTGCATCTTACGACACAATCTCAAAACGCCAACATTTACAACGGTTGAACACATGTCTGCAAAAAAGTATCTTTAGAGTTGTATTTTTTGGAAAAAAAAGATATTATTATATGGAATAGGCAAAGGAGTTACATATGAAGAAAACCTGCGCATTTCTTTTTCTCATGGTGGCCTCGTTGGGCTTTGCTCAAACGACATCCTACTTATTACCAGAAACCATTACCATGACACCCGATGGACAACAGCTTGTCATTGGTGAACGCCGTGCTGGACGTGTTTCCGTACGTAATTTTTCTGGCGCAACCCAGCGAACTGTCACCGCCAAAGCTCCCGACCAGCGCATTCTTGAAGTCACTGGTGTTGCCATTAACGCAGAGGGTACGCTCTACTACACCGCTGAGGATGGCAACAATGGTCGACTCTTTTGTGCAAAGGGTGACGACATCCGCTCCGTCGTCACGGGCAACACTCCAATGTCGCCTACACTTTCTGCCGATGGCAAGACACTTTACCTTTGCAATCGCTATAACGCAACCATTCAAAAATATGATGCGGCGACATTAACCTGCCTTGGCACGGTGAAAGTTCTCCGCGATGCACATGGATGTACGCTCGGCAAAGACGACAAGTACCTTTTCGCAATCAACATGTTGCCAACACAAGCAACCGAACCTGTTGGTCATGTTGCCGCGAGTGTTTCAATCATTGACACTGCCACCTTCCAAGTGGTTAAACACATTCCACTTCCAGATGGTTCTACAGGGGTGCGTGGCATTACCGCCTCTCCCGATGGTCAACATGTTTATGTCACCCACACACAAGCACGTTATCAACTCCCGACAACGCAACTTGAACGTGGTTGGATGAATACCGCAGCACTCTCTGTTTTTGATGGTGCAACGGGTGCTTACATCAACACCATTCTCATTGATGAAATTGATTTAGGCGCCGCCAATCCGTGGGGCGTTACAGTCACGCCCGATGGCACTCGTATTCTTGTTGCTCACGCAGGTTCGCGTGAAGTCTCCATCATTGACCGCGCCAAACTCCATGAGCGCCTCGATGCAGCGGCCCAAGGCAAGAAAGTAACCGAAGTTACACAATCTGCTGATGACGTTCACAACGACCTTTCCTTCCTCTCTGGTATCCGTCGTCGCGTGCCGCTTAAGGTTGATGGACCTCGTGGCATTGTTGCCACCAATGATACCGCTTATGTTGTTTGCTACTTCGCAGACGCGCTCGTAGAAGTTCCCTTCACCAAACGCATTATCCGCGCGAAGACGATCCCGCTTGCAAATGCAATCATCGATTTAACAAAGGATCCCGTACTTCATGGCGAAATGCTCTTTAACGATGGTTCAAAATGTTTCCAACAGTGGCAGAGCTGTGCAAGTTGCCACCCAGACGGTCGCGTTGACGGCCTCAACTGGGATTTAATGAATGACGGCATCGGCAATCCCAAACAGTCCAAGAGCCTCTACCTCTCTAATGTCACGCCCCCAACAATGATTACAGGCATTCGCAAGAGCATGAAGCATTGTAATCGTGCGGGTTTCCGTCACATCCAATTCGCAGCGTGTTCGGAAGAAGACGCACAAGATGTTGATGCTTACGTCATTGCGATGAAACCTCAACCCTCCCCCTACAAAACGCCAGAAAATGCCGCTGCTATCGCACGTGGTAAAGACCTCTTTATTCACGCAGATTGCGCACGTTGTCACTGGCCAGAATATAACTACACCGCTTGCCGTACACCCGAAGACGGCACCAATGTTCCACTCTTTGATATTGGTCTTGGAACACGTGATGAAGTGGGGCAGAAATTTGACGTTCCGACGCTTAGCGAAGTTTGGCGCACCGCTCCCTACCTCTACGATGGTCGCGCAAAAACCATTCGCGAAGTTCTCACCACTTACAACATTGAAGATGCCCACGGTGTCACCTCTGACTTAACAGAAGAAGAACTCAACGACCTCGAGCTCTATATCCTCACCCTTTAATTAAAAGGAAATAAAATCCATGTTAACCTATCTTACAGGCTCTCTTTGGGAAACACTTGACAGCACATCTACGGGTGTTGAAATCGCCCGTTGTGGATGGGGGTCAAAAGAAACACTTGCTGGCATTGCAGATGCACTTGATATTCCAAGCCTCTGGTTGTGTGGTCCCGAAGGTGGCTTTCCGCCGATTTTGCAACGTGTTTTCTTGCCTAAAGGCACCGCAACGCCAGTCTCGCTCAATGGGCGCGTTGTTGGAACAAAATATGAAACGTTAACCGCAGAATACTTGCTCATCATGGGGGTTCATCCCAAAGACCTCACCCTCTCACGCAAAGAGCAAGCCGCGCAAGCCTTTGAACAACTTGATGAAGCCATCGAAACCGCAGGATTCTCCTTTAGCAACGTCGCTCGCACTTGGCTTTACATGGATAAGATTCTTGAATGGTACGATGAACTCAATGATGTGCGCGATGCCTTCTTCAAGAAAAAAGGCGTTTTTGAATCTAAATTTATCCCTGCAAGCACAGGCATTGGCTCGGGGAACTTTGAAGGATCTGCCATCGCCATCGGCGCACTCGCCGTACGTCCGAAAACAGAAACCTCATCGATGACCATGCAAATGGTTGAATCTCCATTGCAATGTTCTGCACTAGAATATCGCAAGAGCTTTAGTCGTGCAGTAGAACTTCAAACCCCAGAAGGCCGCACACTTCTCATCTCTGGTACCGCGAGCATTGAACCTAACGGTGCAACCATCCATGTCGGCGATCCGAAAAAACAAATTGAGCTTACCATGCAAGTCGTGAATGCAATTCTCGAAAGTCGTGGCATGTCACTCAAGAATTCCATTCGTGCGATTGCCTATATTAAACGCCCTGAATATCGCGTTTATTGGCAAACATGGTTAAAGAAAAATGGTCTCCCCTCAAACCTCGCAGAAGAAGTCTACGCAGATGTTTGCCGAGACGATCTTCTCTTCGAAATTGAACTCGACGCATTTAGTTCAAAGTAAACGATGAAACAATAAAAAAAGAGCCACGCACAGTGGCTCTTTTTTTATTGTTTTGAAAAGATTGCTTAAAGCGAATCGCCAAAATCTTCGCGGAACTTCGCAACAAGCTTATCCTGCCAATCGCCGATCGGTGCAAGACGACCGAAGAAGAAACGAAGCACCTTCGGTTCATCGACAAACGTAAGACCGCCGATGAGATGACGATTCTTGTAGAGCCATTCAACGCGATCAATTGCATATTCCACCTGCGAGAGGGTATACACACGACGCGGCATTGCAAGACGCAACAATTCAAGCTCTGCATAACGTTCAGAGCCATCCTCATTACGCTGTTCAGAGAGCGTACCACGTTCCATACCACGCACGCCAGAAGCAATATAAAGCGCAGCAGCAAGAGCGCCTGCAGGATACTGTTCATGCGGAATGTGCGAGACAAATTCACTTGCGTTCAAATGGCAACCAAGACCACCAGCAGGAAGCACCACCGGCACACCACGGCTATGAAGTTCACGAGCCATGTATTCAATGAACATCGGCCCCTGAGAAATAACATCCTCATCCATTGTTTCATCAAAACCGATAACAATCGCTTCCATTTCACGCACCGACATACCGCCGTAGGTCAAGAAACCTTCATAAAGCGGAATGAGTTCCTTCATGCGAAGCTCGTCTTCCAACTTACGGATGGAAATACCACCGCCACGACCGAAGCCAAACTTACGCGCCGAGAAGTAAATGATATCCATGAGCGAAGCAATTTCTGCCGTGATTTCACGGATCGACATCGACTTGCAAGCTTCTTCACGCGTCTTAATAAAGTGAAGGTTATCTTGGAGAAGCGAAGCGTCAAGCACCAAACGAATGCCATACTTACGGCAAACGGCAGAAACCTCGCGCATATTCTGCAACGAAAGCGGCTGACCACCAACAAGATTCGTACCCGCCTCAATACGCACAAAGGGAATATGCTCCGGTGTAACCTTCTGGATTAATGCCTCAAGACGAGGAATGTCGAAGTTACCCTTGAAGGGGCAATCATTCACAGGTTCAAGACCTTCTGCAATAATAAGCTCCTCAACCGAGCCACCCATACGCGTAATGTGAGCCTTGGTCGTTGTGAAGTGGAAGTTCATCGGCACCACATCACCAGGACGCACAAACGACATTGCAAGAATGCTTTCTGCAGCACGACCTTGGTGTACCGGCAAGAAATAGTCCATGCCGAACACTTCACGCACCTTTGCAACCATGCGGTTATACGTTTCACTGCCAGCATACGCATCATCTGCACGGAACATTGCCGACTGCTGGAGATCACTCATCGCATTCACGCCAGAATCCGTGAGCATATCCATGAACACATCACGATTCTGCAAAAGGAAGGTATTATTTCCAGCTTCATTCATCTTGACTTTACGATCTTCAACCGCTGGAAGATTTAATTTTTGAACAATGCGAACCTTATGCATTTCGAGCGGAAGCGATTTGCCGCTCATAAACTTTACTTTCGACATAAACAATCCTTACATACTTTAAGAAAATAATGCCCTATATATTATGATTTTTTTTGAGATTTTGCAAGTGTTAATTAACCTATATATAAAATAGTTCTTACAAACACTCGCCACCATACACTCACATCCAAGAAACAAGTCACAACAAAACACCGACATTTTACACCATTGAAATTAATAAAAATGACGCGATTTTTTATTCACTATTATTGACATCCACCTCAACTCCACCTACCACGAGAATAAAGAAGCTTGATTTTTCAAGGTTTTTAAACCCCTTGATAAAAAAGTTAAAAAAAATAAAAAAAATACTTGCATTCATTGAGACGTTTGTGATACATTATATGCGTTTTCTTCATCCGGGGAGGTAGCTCAATTGGTTAGAGCTCCGGACTGTCGATCCGGAGGTCGCGGGTTCGAGCCCCGTCCTTCCCGCCATTTTAAGAAGAAAGCCCTCTTTCTGGGGAGGTAGCTCAATTGGTTAGAGCTCCGGACTGTCGATCCGGAGGTCGCGGGTTCGAGCCCCGTCCTTCCCGCCATTTTTCATAGTGTGAGTTCACACTCCTTTCGTGTTGTTGTAACCGTGCGAACATTGTTCGCACGGTTCTTTTTTATCCCCACACGTTTAACATCATCAATCCCCTACCCTCCTCAACTGCAAGTAAAAATACTGCAGCAAAATTGCACACAAGTGAACCGGAAACAAATAAACATCTTCCTATTTATCACCTCAACACTACAAAAAAATATGATAAAAAACCTCCAACTCCCAATCGCCTACCCAATCAATAACCTGCTTGCGAATTGTGCATAAAAAGCCATTTTCAAACCCTATTGATTTGAAGCTCAAACCCTATTGTATCAATTCTTCATTATTCCGTACTCTATTTGCTGAGTCGTAACTTATTCATTTACAATAACCTATCTTGAATATTTTATGGTCGGCAATTTTAAGCCTAAAATCAGTACAATCTGTACTATTCATGCAAAATTTAAACAGTACAATTTTTTTGGAGGCCAACACTTTTAAGGGGAAATTTCCTCTCGGGAAGAATTCTTAAATAGTACAATTTTTGGCCGGGGACTTTTTAGACCTGTTTAGAAAATTCTAGAAAATAGTACGAAGGACCGAAGAAGTGAAATAATATAGTAATGATTTCAAAGAAGCTGTTATCAACATAAAAATAAGATTTTTA
>JAZLBT010000014.1:0-115222 GCA_045613865.1 Candidatus Spyradenecus sp.
ATTGAACTTCGTTTACGGCACGTTTGAACTTCAAACCGCACCTGTTTGAAAAAGATATAAATAACCTCCGATTTACGTCTTTTAAAAATCTTATTTTTATGTTGATAACAGCTTCTTTGAAATCATTACTATATTATTTCACTTCTTCGGTCCTTCGTACTATTTTCTAGAATTTTCTAAACAGGTCTAAAAAGTCCCCGCCCAAAAATTGTACACTTTAAGAATTCTTCCCGAGAGGAAATTTCCCCTTAAAAGTGTTGGCCGCCCAAAAAAAATTGTACTGTTTGAATTTTGCGTGAATAGTACAGATTGTACTGATTTTAGGCTTAAAATTGCCAGTCCTAAAATATTCAAAATAAGTTATTACAAATGAATAAGTTACGGCACGGCAAATAGAGTACAAAGTAGTGAAGAAGTGAAATAAAAGGTCAAAATTACACCTCCATTTTCGCGTCACATTTTTTCATTTTTTAAACCTTCGTTGTATCTCGTGCAAAAAGTATAAATTCCCCGTCCCCTGTCCTTTTTCTCTCACATTTATATTTCACCTACCCCTCTCTTTTAATGTAAGAAAAATTAAAAAAACAACCAAAATCACGGTTTTTACAAATTTAAAATTACACAATCTCCTGCAAGGCCTTTTGCAAGCGTTTTACGACGTTTTATACACTTCAACGTAGAATGACGTTTTATACACTTCAACGTAGAATATAAAGGCAGTGACATCAATGTGCTAAAATGACCCTAAAATACAATTCGATAAATTTTGTTTTAAACCTATTTTCCATCAAAATAGAGCATTTTTTGAAGGTCAATCGCTTTGAATTTCAATCCCTATTGTTTTGATACTCAATCCCTATTGTTTTGACGTCCAAAACCTATTGTTTTGAGGTTCAAAACCTATTGTTTTGAAAAAGCTACTATTTGAGAATCAAAAAAACATCCATTAAGAACGCTATATGGCCTATTTTTTACAAATTAAATACGGGAATTCCTTCATTCTCCCTATTTATTATTTATTTAATTTTGTTGAGAGGTTGGGGTGTTGTTTTCTTCGGTTGAATGGGGTATAATAGTGTAGTCTTTATTGGGAGGATTTATGGCGTTGGATCACTTTTTTTATACGTTAAATGCACCAGGGTCTATGCTTGCATGGCGGGTTGGCATTAAAGGGGAATGTGCATTATTACTCGCTTTGTGTAAGGGCGACGAGGTATTGCTTCGACTCACGGTGGGGATTGGATTTCAATCGCGTGTTGTGAAGTTTTCTTCTCCACAGATATCAACGTCAAAGGAATTGCTTGACATCCCCACACAGGGGTATACAAAGCGTGCACGGATTACGCTTGAAACGACATCTGCAAGGCTTGATTTTGGAGATGTACGATTACATCTTTTTGCTTCTGCTCAAGGGCTTGCTTATCGCTGGGAGTCTTGTTTTAAAGGATGTGTCCGTCTAACAGAGGAGAAGTTTGAAGTTGAGACTCCACTCGTAACGGAGTTTCTCTATGCATATCATAATCATCCACATCGCGAGGATCCTTTTCAGAATAGCTGGGAATCAATTCATCATCTCAGTGGTTGGGAGGGGATTACAGATGAACGATTGATTTATCTGCCTATGACGTGTTTAACACCTAAAGGTGCAATTGCGATTACGGAGACGGAGTTGCGAAATGCGCCAGGGTTGAATCTTCAAAAGGTGAAGGGTAAGAAACGTTTTTGTGCACTTCAAGCACCCGCTCCTGCAGAAACTGATGCGAGTAATCGTCGGTATGCGTTTGTTACGAAACGCCATAATTATCTCGTTGAGACTCAAGGAGAACGTCTTTATCCGTGGCGTGTTTTCATGTTTGGAGAAACGCCTGCTGCGCTGTATGATAATGATCTCCCGTATGTGCTTTCTGTACCTGCAGAGGGGGATTTCTCATGGGTAAAAACGGGGCGTGTTGCATGGGATTGGTGGAATGCGTGGGGGCTTGAAGGTGTTTCATTTACGCCTGGAGTGAATACGCAAACATATAAGTATTTCATTGATTTTGCAGAAGCGTTTCATATTCCCTATGTCATTCTCGATGAGGGTTGGGCATGTGATTTAGATATTACACGAATTGTTCCCGAGATTGATTTGCCTGAGATTTTACGTTATGCTGCAGCGCATCATGTGCGGATTATTTTGTGGAGTTCGTGGCCACAATTGATTGACCGACAAGAAGATATTTTCCGTCACTATGCCGCCATGGGGGTTGCAGGGTTTAAGATTGACTTTTTTGACCGCGATGATTGTGCAATTGCAGAGATGCTCTATACAACGGCTGGGGTTGCAGCGAAGTATCATCTTGTCATTGCATATCATGGAATCCATAAACCGACAGGACTTTCACGCACCTACCCCAATGTTCTTACGTATGAGGGGGTCTTCGGGCTTGAGAATACAAAATGGACGTCGCGGGAGGTTGATTTCCCCAAAAATGACGTTCGTCTTGCATTTGCACGTTTGCTTGCTGGCCCGATGGATTATACGCCTGGTGCAATGAAAAATCGTCATCGTGAAACATTTGAGGCTATTTTCAAATCGCCGATGAGCATGGGAACACGTGCACATCAAGCGGCATTATTTGTGCTTTATGATACAGGTTTACAGATGTTGTGTGATGCTCCCACAGCGTATGAAAAGGAACCTGAGTATACGCGTTTCTTATGTAAGATCCCGTTATTATGGGAATCTACACGCGCCTTGCCATATTCACATCCGAATCAGATGCTTGCAGTACATCGCGTTTCGGGTGAGGTGCATACCTTTGCGGCAATTACTGATGATACGAAACGTCTTGCCGTCTTCCCGCTTGACCAACTTCCGCATCGCACATATCGGGCAACCATCTTACGTGATGTGCCGAGTACAGCCTTTTGTGCAGATCATTATGTACTTGAAACACAGGAGGTTATGCCACCGCATGCGATTGAAATTCCCTGTGCGCGTGGCGGTGGGTGTGTTGTACGCCTTGAACCGTGTTAATGTTTTTAAGTGCTTTTACAGGCGTTGTGTTGGCGTGTTCATTCTGTTAAGAAGACGGGATGTCATTCGCCGAGGGAGGGTTTTTTAACTTGATTTTTATGGGTCTTTTTTGGTATTCTACATATTGTATATAGTTTTATTAGAGATTCATAGAATGAAGCGCTTGTTTTTATTTTTTACAATGGCAGTAATGTGCAACTCAATGGGGTTTGCACAGTCCGTTTTTGACATGCCACAATTATTCCCCAAGCATCTTTCTACGTTGCAAACCTTTATTCAAACCGTTCAACGCAAAGACTTTCTTGCTGCAGAAAAGGCGGCTCTTGAAGGCGTAAAGCTTTTCCCTAATGATGCGAATTGGCACTATAACGTTGCTTGTATTTATGTTTATCAACAACGTTATAAGGAGGCGATGGAATGGTTAACACTTGCTGTTGATCGCGGTTATTATCACGTAAACCAAATGCGTAAGGATCCCGATCTCGCACCACTCCGTGAGGGGAAAGAGACAAAGGAGGCATTTCTTGCACTTGTTCGTCGTGTGGAAGAGATTGCAACCAAGCCCCAACAGAATGCAACGCTCCAACGTGCTTGTGTTGAGCCCGTAAAGACGGGGGATGAATTCAGCGTTACCCCGAAGAACACACAATGGGAGTGGGATCCTCAGCAAGGTGGTTTCATGACAACGTTAGTGCGTTTATTGCCACGTGAAGAGGTTCCCGCCTATACGGGGCCCTATGCCGATATTGTTGCGCCATGGAGTAAAGAAGCGCTTGAGAAAGAGGGGATACGTGCGCACTACAACCTTCTTTACGTCAACCGTGACGAAGACCTCTCGCAGCCCAATGTCAATGGCAATCCCTTTGTCAATCTCGTTGTCTATGGTAACGAGGCAATGAAATCCAAGGCACATATCGGGCCCGCGAATGGACGTTTTTCTTCGGGGTTAATCGATATTCCTGTGATTGGCAGTTCAACGACCTTTTTCCAGAAGTTACCCTTTTGGCGAAGTGTGCCACGTTTCATCGCAACCAATGGCCCAATGACAGCGCTCGCCTATCGACTTGCCTTCTCTAACCAGCTCTATATCTACGATGCAACGGCTGATATCTCTATGAAGTTTCGAGGAGATATCTTAACAGCAATGCAACCTTTCTATATGGTTACGGCAGACACAACACTCCCTCCTTTTAACGGTCCATTAAATGGTGTTAAGGCACAAGAGGAGATTGTTGAGCTTGCCTTTGCAGCCGTTGAAGCCATGCGTCCTGAAACACGAAATGCGATGTTTAAGTCGAAACGTTTTGTTTGGACGATGCAGCGACTTTTCCGTGAGGCACAGCGTGATGCCAAGGGCATCCTTGATCCCAAGGCGCATCCCGTAGCCTTTAATCTTGCTCAAATTGATGCTAAGCAGTTGCTTGAACGTGCACATGCGATGACACCTGAAATGTTGCCCCCGATGTTTGCCATTCGCATGCGTCGTGAGGATCGACCGATTCAGTATGTCGATTACTTTGATCCAACAAATTCAGAACTCTATGCCGACACATCGATGTCGATTAGCCGTATTGTTCGTGGCCGCGACTATACGCGTACGATGACGATTGAAGCCATGGGTGAAGCTGGATTGCGCTATCACTGGTTTGTTGTCAATGGTTTGGAAGATAAAATCCGCATTAAACCTTTAACATCGGATGGTTCTATCACTACCATTGAAGTAGATTGGCATGGTGTTTATTCAACACCAAATGGCACCTCCATTCGTCGTGTTGACATTGCATGCGTTGCCACCCGCGCTGATGGTGTTAGCTCTGCGCCTGCGTTTGTCTCCCTTCGTTATTTGGCCAATGAACAGCGCACCTACAAAGATGGTGTTTTAACAGCCATCGACTACACCCCATCGGCAAACGGCTTTGTTTACGAAGATCCAGCGATCACAACGCACAAGAATTGGAAAGATATCTTCAATTATGATGGCAATGGGCGTTGTTTGGGGTGGACGCGTTATGCCCCTATGAAGGCCCCTGAAACCTTTACCGAACAAGGCCTACGCCTTATTGGTGCAGACGATACACACGCAAGTCACATTGCAGAGCCCGTCATTTATCAACCGCGTATTAACCCACGCAGTGATGGTCTCTCTGCGCCTGCGATTGAACTCCTCCAATTTCAACCACCCAAAAAGTAATGAAAGTTAGTCCTTATGAAATTTTTTAAGATTTCACCTCTCACGCAAAAACGTTTACAGCGATTCCGTCGAAGCAAAATCGCCTTTGGCTCGCTTTGTTTGCTCATTACCATCTTTGTTATTAGTCTCTGCTCGGAATTGATTGCGAATTCTGAACCTTTGATGATGCGTTACAATGGAAAGCTCTACTTCCCGTTCCTCCATTCCACAACGCCGCAGGAATTGCTTGAAGCTGCAAATGAAGTGGTTCATATCAACTATCGTAACTTCACGGAAAGCGAACAGTTCAAGCGCGATGACTCGAACTATGCCATTTTTGCACCTGTGCGTTATTCGCCTGGCGAAACATTGGATCGTAATGACTTGGAAAAGGATAAGGAAGTTACAATCACCTATCGTCCCACGCAGCCCATTGGTCGTTTTAACTTGACGGCACAAGGCAATATTATTCGCCAGGACAACTGCGAACAATTCTTTGCGACAACCGTCAATTTGGAAGATGAACAGTCGACATTAAGTGACCTCTTCGAACTTGACGAGAAGGCACTCACAGCACTTCAGCAGCGCACAAATGTCACAACAACGCTCCCCGCCGAGACCTTCACTGTCAAGGTCAAAGCACCAAAGACAAATGATTATACCACCATGCATATGACCTTGCCCGCTGTGGATGCAACCCAAGGTACGCCCGCATCGCTTCGTATTAATCTTGCTCCTGGCGGTAATGCAAAGGCACTCTTCCGTCAGTCTTATATCTTTAAGTTCCAATATGACAATTCGGCCGAAGAGCCCGTCCCTGCATTGAAGCGTTGGACAGGTCCTTGCGAACCCTCTGAAGAACTCATGACACATGTAAATGGCTTGACCGCTCAAGCCTTTAAGACAAACCTTGCTGAACGTGATGGTCACGCATGGGTTTCATCAGATGGTACACGTTATGCTATCTTCTCCACCAACAATGCTCGTTTCCCCTTCCACCCAACAGCGGCACATCCCTTTGGATTGGATAGCTCGGGTCGTGACGTCTTTGCTCGTATTTTGTATGCCACACGTATTGCACTCTCCTTCGGTTTAATTTTAGCAACAACCGCAACCATTTTGGGTCTCATCATTGGTTCGATTCAAGGCTACTTCGGTGGCAAGCTTGATATTGTCATTCAACGTTTTACCGAAATCTGGGCTGCTCTTCCCTTCTTATACATCATGGTGCTTGTGGGTAAGGCCTTTAGCCGTAGCTTCTGGTTGTTGTTGGTTGTCTATGGTATGTTCTGTTGGTTAGGATTGTCCTACTACATGCGTGCAGAATTCTTGCGTTTGCGTAATCGTCCCTTTGTTGCAGCGGCACGTTGTCAAGGGCTCTCCAACGCACGTATCATCTTCCGTCATATTCTCCCCAACGCATTGACACCAATTATTACGTTGTTCCCCTTCTTGCTCGTGGGTGCAATTGGTTCGTTAGTATCGTTGGACTTCTTAGGCTTCGGCTTGCCACCGTTAACTCCAAGTTGGGGTGAATTATTGAGCCAAGCACAAGAACATCGTGCGTCGTGGTGGTTAATTTTCTTCCCCTCTCTCGCCATCTTCCTCGTGATGTTCTTAACGGTTATGGTGGGTGAAGGTGTTCGTAACGCCTTTGATCCTAAGCCCTTCTCCAAGTTGCAATAAAGGACCTAAACAATGTCTGACGAAATACCCCTTTTGCAAGTCAAAAATCTTTCCATCGCGTTTGATAATGACGAAACGCGTACTGCAATTACAACTGTTGAGAATGTTAGTTTCAACGTTCGCCGTGGTGAAATTCTTTGTATTGTGGGTGAATCTGGTTGTGGCAAATCTGTCACTTCGATGAGCATTCCGCGTTTGTTGCCTTCTCCCCCCTCGAAAATCTTAAGTGGTGAGATTCTCTTTGAAGGTAATGATTTGCTCAAGATGCCGATTGAAGAAGTGCGTAAATATCGCGGCTCAAAGATTGGCGTGATTTTCCAAGATCCGATGACAGCGCTCTCGCCGCTTGTGCGTATCGGCAAACAGCTCACCGAAGCCATTCATATTCACGAACCCGATTTGCCTAAAGATGTTGCTCGCGAACGTGCACTCACATGGTTAAAGAAGGTTGGCATTCAGAATCCTGAGGTTGCAATCAACTGTTACCCCTACGAACTCTCTGGTGGTATGCAGCAGCGTGTGATGATTGCAATGTGTTTAATTCTCAAACCTCAGCTTGTCATCGCAGACGAACCCACGACCGCACTCGACGTGACCATTCAGGCACAAGTCTTGGATTTGATGCTTGAGCTTCACGAAAAAGATTCGGGCATGATCTTTATCACGCACGACATGGGTGTTGTTCGTAAGATGGCCCACCGCGTGATTGTGATGTATGCCGGCCAGATTGTCGAAGAAGCAATGGCAGATGAATTCTTCGCTGGTCCGAAGCACCCATATGCGCGTGCGCTTCTTGAAGCACTTCCCTCGCATGCAACACGTGGCAAACCGCTTCGCGCCATCCCTGGTCAGGTGCCAAGCCCAGGTAACTTCTCCAAGGCATGCCGATTTGCTGATCGTTGCGCAATGGCAACTGAACAGTGTAAAGCCATCGCCCCTGAACTCACACCAATGGGATCGCACAACGTACGTTGTCACATTGAACAATAAGCAGAACGGGCTCCTATGGGGCCCGTTTTCATTGAGGTAAAATATGTTGGACGAAAACTATCATAAAATGATTGCCGGCGAATGGTATGACCCAACGAAGCTTGCAGATCTTCGTCTAAAAGCACAAACACTTTGCCATCGTTACAATCTTCTTGAGCCTGCCGCCGTACAAGAGCGCCAAAAGCTCTTACGAGAACTCTTTGGAACTATCACTAAGACCTCTGTTGTTGAACAGCCGTTTCATTGTGACTATGGCATTAATATTCACTTTGGTGAACGATGTTTTCTCAACTACAACTGCGTTATGCTTGATTGTGCGCCAATTACCTTTGGCGAGCATGTCTTGTGTGGTCCAGGATGCTCATTTCTTACAGCCATTCATCCAACGGATCCACTTGCACGCCTCACCGATGTCGAGAAAACAGCCCCTATCACATTGGGTAATAATGTTTGGCTGGGTGGAAATGTTACCGTGTTGCCTGGCGTGACAATTGGAGAGAATACGATTGTTGGTGCTGGCAGTGTGGTAACCAAGTCTCTCCCTGCGAATGTCATTGCCGTTGGAAATCCCGCACGGATTATCAAAACACTCCCTTCGTCAAACGCATCCCCCCACCCCTGTGCACTTTAGAATTTTCTGTCATTTTAATAATAAAATCTATCGACAGAAATACTTTTTTTCGCTACAATGATGTAAATTTTACGTTTCGTACGTGAATTAAAATAAATAAAGGATAAATGAATATGAAATTAAAAGCCCTCTTCACATGTATGGCTGTTTTCGCACTCACGTTGACGCTTCAAGCAAAAGATGACATCCTCACCTCTGGTGCAGAACTCGGCAAATGGACGATGGATATCCCCGCAGCCAAGACTTTGTCGCAAGAAACCAACAAGCCCATCTTTGTTTGTTTTACAGGAAGTGATTGGTGTAGTTGGTGCAAGATGATGGATGCGAAGGTCTTTAGCACCGACTCATGGAAAGCATTCGCTAAGGAAAATTTGGTTACGCTCTGGATTGACTTCCCTAAAGATAAAACCCTCGTTCCCGAAGAACTTCGTGCCGCCAACGATGCCTTTGCAAAGGAATATCGTGTTGATGGTTTCCCAACCTATATCATCATGGATGCAGTTGGCAACAAAATCGGCACCTTAGGCGCAAGCAGCAAGGCAACGCCTGAAGCCTTTATCAAGGAATGTGAAGAAGTGCTCGTCACCACCTCTATCGATGAAATTCTCTCTGAAGAAGATTATGCCGCCTATAAGGCATTGAAGGAAGAAAATGACTCCCTTCAAAAGAAGATGGAAGAAGTCAACCGTGCGTTCATCAAGGAAATGGGTGCTCTCAATAAGCTCCTTAAGACCAATGATAGCGCCACCAAGGTTTACATTCATAAGGCAATCGAAATGAGCAAGGCTGCGAATTAATCAAGCACCCACCCTTTTACCTAAAAAGCACGCTACAAGGCGTGCTTTTTCTTTTACCTCCCCCCATATTTATGCTATACTAATCATGCCCTCACAATGGAAGGAAATAACACATGGTAAAGCACGTGATTCTTTGGAAGTTAAAGCAAGAGATTGCCGATGTAGACGCTGTAAAAGCTGGAATTAAACAAGGCCTTGAAAACCTCTATGGCGTGATTCCCGGGCTTCTCGAAATCAAAGTTCAAACCGAATCGCTCCCTTCTTCAAATGCCGACCTTATGCTCGATTCTACCTTCGAAAATGAAGCCGCACTGAAAGCCTATGCAACGCACCCAGCACATGTTGACGTCGCAGACAAAAATGTCAAACCCTATACCGAAGTTCGACTTTGTCTCGACTTTGAAATTGGATAATTTAAAGAACAATTCATCAGGTGTTGTATGATTGAGCGGATCTTTATTTCTCCTGAAAAAAGATTAATGCAAGGTGTGATTGATTGCCTTTGTAGCGATCACTTCTTACGCCGTTCGCCAATGGGTGTTCCTACACTCGCACATTGCATGCTCATTCTGCCCACCGCCGAAAGTAATCGTCAACTTCGATTGGCATTAGCCAAACACTTTGGTACGCAAGGTCTCCTTTCGCCTCAAGTCAAACAACCCGCACACATCCTTTATCCTGCTTCAGAATCCTACCCGGAAGCAACAATGACCGAGCTCTATGCGGCGATGTTAACCTTTCTTGAATCCTCAACTAACGCGCCTTGGCATAAACTCTTCACCAGCACCCAACGCGATGACGACGAATGGTTAGGTTTTTCACAGATGTGTGTTGAACTTTGGCGAACGCTCGCAACCAAAGGCTATACCTTCAAGGATGTTGCAACCTTACATGAAGCAAGGGCACTCTTTGCCAATGAATGTGAAGAAGAACAAGAACGTTGGGATGCATTCGCAGCATTTGAAGCCGACTTTCTTAATACTCTCCATAACAAAAAGCGAAGTTCCCCTTTTGAACGTTTCTCTGGTGCACGTAAGGCATTGAAGCCGCTTGACCGTTCAATCGACACTCTTATATTGCCTGCACTCGTGGATGCAATGCCTCTCTTTTATGATGCGCTTGAACAATACCACAATCAACACCCCGAGCTTCGAATCGTTCTTCTACTGCATGCCACACCCGAAGAAGCGAATGACTTTGATGCTTGGGGGCGTCCACTTCCCGATCGATGGACACTTGAGAGGGTTAAACTCGACCACTGGTTACCCAACGATGCCATTCAGAGTTATGTGCAAAACAATGAACTCGCTGAAGCCACTGCAAAAACATTTCCATTAAAGGGCGCGGGGCTTTCTGTTCTCGACAAAGAACTCTTCACCCCCTTAGAACTCGCCTTTCAATGTGAAGGCATTGAACTTCACAATCCGGGACTTCACGCACTGAGCCAATCGTCGTTAGGTCGACTCACGATTAACTTTTTAACACTTCTCACGCAACCCGCATGGCCATGGACAACCTTCTCTGCAATTCTTCAAGAGAATGACGTTCTCTCTGCCATTGAATCTCGTGAAAAAGAAAACTTCAATCGCACCCGTTGCCTCAAAGAACTCAACGATTACCAGAATAATTACTTCCCGCGCACCTTTAACCCCACCTTTCATAACGCACAACACTACCCGATGCTTGCATGCGCTGCAAAAATATTGCACGAACTTCTCACCCTACATGCCTCAACGCTCTCCGAACACTTGCGAAAACTCTTTATCGCGCTCTATGAAGGTCGCACAACTGAGCACATGTCGCAACAATCAAAGGATGAATTCCGTGGCGCAATTACGGCGTTAACACAACTCATCAACGAATTTGAGGCAGACCTCCCACGACAACTCTCTCTTGAACAATGTGTAGCACTCTTCCGGATGATGCTTTCGCGATCTACCTACTCCCTTGAAGAAGCCTCTCCCGATGCGCTACAAACTTTAGGTTGGCTTGAACTCGCATGGAGTCATTACGACCACTTGGTCATCGTTGGCATGAGCGAAAAAATCCTTCCAGAAGCGGTTGTTGGTCATGCCTTCCTCCCCGACAAACTCTGCAACGTGCTCCAACTCAACACTAATGCCAAACGGTTCGCACGTGACGCATTCGTCCTCCAAGAAATCTTGCGTTCACGAAACCCTGGAAATGTTCAAATTGCAATTTCGCTTGCCTCGAATACTGGTGAAACACAAAAACCTTCACGTCTTCTCTATCTTTGTAGCAACGAAGTCCTCGTTCAGCGCGTGAAGAACTTCTTTGGCGAAATCTCCTCTATTCGGTCGATGGCTGAACGAACCATCTCGCCTGAATGGTGTTTTAATATTCCCCCAGTGCCAAAAACCGTCAACTTGCCCCATATCAGTCCAAGTTCTATTGATCGTTATCTCGCCTGCCCTTTTACTTACTACCTTTCCGACATCCTCAAGCTCAAACCCATTCAAACCAAACAAGAACCCGAAGCACAGGATTTTGGCCTCATCTTCCACGCGGTTCTTGATGCCTATGCCACAAGCTTAGAAACGCGTGACCTTGTTGAAGAAGAAGACATCCATAATGCCGTCTTAAATTTCTTTAACATTTACACACTTCCCCTCCGTTCTGAACACACCAAAAACATCACCCTTTCCCTCAATTCCATTGAGATGCGCTTAAAGAACTTTGCGAAAATCCAATCTCAACTCCGCGAAGAAGGTTGGGAAATCATTGAAAGTGAATATGCTGTTGGTAAAACCACCAAGAAGTGTCAACTCTTTTATGACCTTCCTTTTACCATCAAAGGGACAATCGACCGAATTGACTATCATGAAAAGCATGGCTATCGTATCATCGATTACAAAACATGGGATGATATTAAAGATGCCCAAAAGAAAATTTTTGCTACAGAGCGTAAATGTTCCGATGATTTCGAATGTCGTGGACTTCCTCTAATGTTATATAACGACATCTCGCGTAACAAGACCATCACCCATTGCCATCCGCCGAAGTCGATCCAACTCTACCTCTATCGTTACGCACTTGAAAAACTTGAGCCTAAACGCTTCCACAATAAGATTGTTGATTTAGCTTATCTCATTCTTGGACGCACCTCAGCACAGTCTGGACTTTTTAATTCTCTTGGTCAAACTAAACTCAATTCCCTCTACGCGCAAGCCATTGAGGTTATTCATACAACTGCCCACGCACTTCACCAAGGTATCTTCTGGCCACCAAGTCAAACCGACCTTTGGCAACGCGATTATCGCCAGTGTTTCCTCACCGCGCCCCAAGAAGAACTCCCCGATGCATGGGTCGCTGACCAAAATGAGCGATTAAGAAAATGGAAAGCCTCACGGGAGGATGTAAAATGAAGACGGCCAATCTCATTCTTAAAGCATCCGCTGGCACAGGCAAAACCTTTAGCCTTACCTCGCGTATGATTCAACTCCTCGCGCAGAAAAACAATAACGGAGACTCCGCATCTGTCTCGCTCTCCAATATTCTAGCATTGACCTTCTCCAAAGCTGCAGCTTTTGAAATCTATGCTAAACTTGTTGAACGTCTTGCAAATGCAGCAAGTAGCAACAACAAGACCAATGAAACCAACCAACAGCTTCACTTGCCTTCATTCTCACCGAGTGACTACTGTGAGCTTCTGCGGCGTGTCATCTCCACACAATATATCGACAACATCGCTACGCTCGATAGCTTCATCCTTCGCATGATTCAATTCTTCCCGCTTCAACACGGCTACTTAGGCGGTGTCGAAATCATCGATGACTACGACTACAATGAAGCCATTCAAAAAGCTGTTGATGACACCCTCTCTGCAAAGGAAACGATTGAACTCGAAGAGCGCATCAAAGAACTAGACAACGGAACAAGCCAACGCTCGTTCTATAAACGTCTAACGTCTTTAATCACAACCTACCAAGATCCAATTCGAACCCATCGCGAACTTCTCAACTGCTCCGCGGAAGAGGTTTGCGCAACGTTGGGCATCAATCCAAACGCTATTCATTCTCCCATAAACAACCTTAGCAACCTCATTGAAAAGAATCCCGAATTCCTCTCTTGCACAGGCATCTCTGAATTCATCGACCACTATACCAATTGGGAAATCCGCGACGAAATTATTCCTCAAAAAGGTGAAGGAGCAAAATTTACAAACGAAATCATTAAATCACCTGAAGATGCCTGTGGCTACACCTTCAAAAGAAATGAATTTAGCTTCCATCGTTGTGTCCGTGAAGCCGCTCTCGCAGACATTAAGATTGCGTTTGATAAAATTCTCTACGAATCCGTTAGAAAACAACTTCTTTCCTTTAAACTCGTTCATACCATTGATCAAACTTACCACCAATACACACGCAAACGCGGACGTCTCACCTTCAATGATCTCCCTTGGGCACTTTATGAACGAGCCGCACGCGAAGACCTTCTTCAAAGTCTCGAATATCACTTCGACTCAACCTTTGACCACTGGGCACTTGATGAATTTCAAGACACCTCCATCTCACAATGGGCATGCTTAAAAAACCTCGTCCTCAATGCTGCCGAAGATCAAGAAGGTCGCACAGTCACCATAGTTGGCGACTTAAAACAAGCCATCTATGCTTGGCGTGGAGGTGATGAACGTCTCTTTAGTTACCTCATGGAACACCCGCTTTTCAACGCGCCACATGGTCAAGTTCGCAATCTTGCGACCTCCTACCGTTATGGAAAACACACCTGCGATCTCGTTAATCTCATCTTTGGTGAAACGAATATGTCTTGGCTCAAGGAGCAACTCATCCATGCGCCAAACGCTCTTCAAGATTGGCTTAAAGACACCTGTTGGATGCTTCATGAACCCGAAATCAAAAACGGCAAACCCGTTGATCACGACTTTGTGCGTATTATTGAAACACCCAAGGCGACACCTGGAGAAACCTCACCGCTCTATGAGCAACTCCTCTGTGAAATCGAAAAACTTTGGAATCTCCGCGATCCCCTCATCAAAAATAATCGCATTCCAAAAGAAACCGTTGCCATTCTTGTGCGCGACAATAAACACGGTGAAGCCATTGCAAACTTCCTACGCATGCATGGTCTCCCCGCCCTTTGGGAAGGGGAAAGCGCGATTTGTGATCTGCCTGCAATCCATGCGCTCCTCGCACTTCTAAAGATTGCGCAACACCCCGACGACACCCTTGCGTGGGGACACTGCTCCCACTCCCCTATTCGCAACATCCTCTGCCCCCAGTGCCAAACCCTTGAACAAGCCACTCAATGGGTCTCAACACAACTTACCACAATTGGCCTTACACGTACCCTTATGGGATGGGTCACCGAATGTCTCAAACCCTCTAGCAACCTTGATGAACTCTCCCGCCAACGCCTCTTTGACCTCGTCACTGTTGCAGCCTCCTTTGAACAACGCCAGCGTCCCAACCAAACCATTGATGACTTCCTCAAATTCCTCAACCATCAAACCATCCGTGATGCAGCAAAGAATCCCTCCGTTATTCGTATTCTCACCATTCATCGTTCAAAAGGTCTTGGCTTTGACCACGTCTTCCTTCCCATTCAAGAACATCGTGGTATTATGTCCCTTCACCCCGCACCCTACTATTACAGTCAAGAAGTCGGCGATGAAACCCCTTGGACAATTGCAAGCATTCCGAAAGAAACACTCAACCTCTACCCAGCGCTCTACAACGCTTACCAAAAGCGCGTAACAGAAAATGTCCTTGCCAACATCCACAATGCCTATGTCGCAATGACGCGATCCAAAAAATCGCTAACCATTCTCCTCGCGCAAACATCTACAACAAATACAAGCAACACCCTCTACCTCTCAACCATTATTAAAAATGCTTGCCAATCAACCTTCCAACCCATGAATTGCGGCACCTATAACCTCCTCTACCAAGCAGGACAACTTCCCACCACAATGGCAAGCGACCCTGCACCAATCACCCAAACACCCAAGCAGCGCGCAACAGCCCCTACCACCCCCGAGCTTCAACGTTTCCTCCCCTCGCGAAACAAAGCAACCGATATTGATATTGCACAACTCTTTAGTGCCTCCTACAGCCACGCTGCACAACGAGGCACTGACATCCATGACCAATATGCAACTATCCAATGGATTACCCCTGGTCAACCAAAGACAAAACTTGAAGCTCGAATCCTTCGTTCACCCCTTAAAGAAGCCTTTATCAAACCCGATGGCCCCGTTGAACTCTGGGTGGAATACGGTTACGACCGTATCAACAACAACCAATGGGAAACAGGTCGCTTCGACCGCGTTGTTATCCTTGGAAGCGGAGAGAATCGTCGCGCAACAATCTACGACATCAAGAGTAACCGACGCCCTAAAGAAACCTCTGTGGAAGCCTTCCATGACGCCATGGCTGCAACCTATCGCTCACAGATGTCCTCCTACCGAAAAGCCCTCAGTGCGCTCCTAAACATCCCCCCAACAGCCATCCAAACACAACTCATCCTCCTCTCTACCCAAACACTTCTTACCCTACACCCTTTTAATTCCTAAGAAAAAACTAGCAATTTATGCGCTCATTTGCTATACTTTGCATCACATTCACGCGGGCCGGTAGCTCAGTGGTTAGAGCTGGGGACTCATAATCCCTAGGTCGTGGGTTCAAGTCCCGCCCGGCCCACCAATTTACGAGAACCACAGTTTGTGGTTCTTTTTTGTTTTAGCCCTAGAAGCCCAAATTTAAAGGCTTTTAGGAGAATGGTGTAACATTTCTCAAAATCAACTTTGTCTGACGACAAGCTCCAGAAAAGGGTTTTGAACGAGTTTTATTTTTGAAAAAGTATACAAAGTATTATTTTACTCTCAATTGTGTAATATTAATTCAATATCACGCATCTCTAAATATTATGTAGACGAAATATTAATTGATGAAAACGCATCCATAAAACGAGTTAACGCAGTCAAAAATATAATAATAACAAGCGCTCCAACGATCAATTGAGAAATAAATATTATCTTTCTATCCCTTTCTTCTCGTTTCAACCATCTTTTTATTTGCGGTTCTGTCATTGTTTTACTGAGATATCGCCTAACAATACCTTCTAAGCACATTTTATAAGTCTTATAATCTTTTCTTGAAAGATTGTAGAAGTATTTTTCACTAAAAGGATTGTTATGAGAGGTAATATCATGGCTAGTAATCATCCGAAAGACACAAACGTCATAATAAAACGGAAGCATATGCCAAACAAACGAACAAATACCAACAACTTTTTCCTTCGGTCCCCATTTACTTTTCTTTGCAACAACACCCTTTTTATAATTAAGAATGCCGCTATGTACAGCAAATGAACTATATTCGTTTAAAGGCAATAACGAGAGTAATCCAATCGCATCAATCGACTTAAAAAGTTTATTTATGCGCAGAATGTGAGATTCTGTTAAAACATAGCGAAATTGCATTGTGTAAAAAAGGCGACACAAAACAAACACAAGCACAACCATCCAATAGGATGTCTGAAAAATACGATCAATTAGAAAATAAGTTCCAACAGGTAATAATGAAAACCAATGGAAAAGAGCCGTACGAGACTTCGCCTCCCACAATGGCGCACCAAATCGTAAAAGGATTGACTCTAACGATCCTTCAACATACTCCATACGTTTAGAAGTGGAAACTTCATAACAACTCTTAAAATAATGAACAATCTTTAACATCAAAATGCTCCTTCCTGCTAAATATCTATCTCTACAAATCTCTCTATACGCCGTCCTTAAAAATAAACGAATCCAGTTTTTAAAATCTTAAAACGTTCTTGTACGCATAAGATAAAAATAATATTATCACTCTTCATTTAAGTGATTAAAATTATCGACACTTTTAGCCGGAAAACCATGCCACTTACCATCTTGGATTTCGGGTTCCCACTCCTTCGCGTAAGTTTGAAGATAGAAAATCTCAAAATTGCGTTTTTTATCTTCATCATCAAACCCAAATAATCCTATAGAGGGGGGAGGCCCCATAAAATAAAAAGACTTTATATTTTGTGGTAGTGAATGAGGTAAAAGCATTTTAAGCGTTGAAGGGAAAATGAGACCTTTAAGCCTTGAATGTTTAGAAAGTGGAGCCATACTAAATCTTTCCAAGAAAATACCGTCTACAGACTTTGGTAATTCAATAATACCGTCGGCATTAAGAGATGCGTATAATAGTTCTAATTTAGGGTGGCGATTGTCAAAAACCTCAAATGTCCATGTGAAACCTTCAATTAAGATATCTTTAATATTTGAATCTTTTTTCCCTCTCGTTAATAATTGCATTCGTTTTTTAACGAACTTATTATCATTAGTAATTTGATACAACCTGTTGTATTGACAAGGAATATATCCTGCTGGAAAAAAAAGGTCTTTTACCGAAGTAAAATTCTTTAATGTCGCCTGTTGATGTTGTTTAGACAAGGGAAGTGTTGTAATAAGGTGTTGAATATCATCAAAGGAAAAAACCATCTTACATTGAGCCGAACGATTATGGCACAAATAATATTCTAAAAACATTTTTTGCATCGATATTGACTCACAAGACGCAATTTGTTTTAATGTCTCTTCGCAAGGAGAATAACTATTATATACAAAGAAATAATTTTCATGCTTTAAAAAATTAAAAATTTCCATTGATTTATATTTTACAATGGCCGTCATAACATCCCAACCAAGATGTTCAAAAATAATTGTCTCCTTATAATCTCTACCTTGATTAGATAATGCCTGAAATGTTTTTGCAAATGTTGAAACATCATCATTTACAATTGCCCAGAAAAGTTGATTATACATATCAAAACTTGAAGCACTATAAAACGTTTTATAAATTGGACCGTTTTCATCAATGGCGACACAACACGTCGAATTAATCTTTTTAGAAGACGCATCAATTTCTATCCGGCGAGGTTGAAACGAATACCGCTTCGATGATTGCATAAGCAATGTGTGAAGATTCTCTTGAAAACTTTTTAATCTTTCCTCTACTGAAGGAAGAGGCATTAACACAAAAGACTTTTGTAAATGCTGTTGAAACAAATATTTCTCCTCCTCTAATCTAATCTTATCCTTTAATTGATGATATACATCATAAATATCTTTTCTTTCCAAATATCCCAATCGAATCAATGGCTCCGCTTCACAAGATTTAAGAAAGTCTAAATCTCTACATTTCTCAAATACTTCATTTAATAATGTTCCCGTTTCGGATGATGCATCTAAATGTATAAATTTTTGCATCCATTTTTGTTGATATTCCACACCAACAAAATAAGAGAAAAAAGAACCAATAAGAAATGCACTCGCTACATTTTCTGGAGAATCAAACTGTATAAGAGGTGAAGAAGTAGTTATTGTCCAAATGACAACATCTCGATTAAGAGATAATAAAAAATCTTCCCAACACCACGAGAATCCTCGCCCTACATTAAACAAAGCAAAAGGCTTTACCTCTTCTACAAACTGGTCATATCGAAGTTGAGTAGTCAAGGACGGCGTTTCAAGAGACGCAAGGGAATCATAAACTGCATCCATCTTTTCAAATGGATAACCGCTTTCGCTCTCGATCGCAAACAGCAATGAGCAAATGAAACAAAAGAAAAATAAAAGCTTTTTTCCATTATCTACACTCAACGTTCTCTTCTAACTTCTCTTCAATATGTTCCACTACGAACTCAAAAAGAGACTTTAAATCTCTTCGAATGTTTTGACATGTAGAAACTAAATCTTTTGTCGAATAATCAAGATTTCCTTCTGGAACATAATTGTACCATCTGCGTTGATTATCAGAAAGTCCATCTACTATATCACCATGAGACATCGTAATTTCTTCTAATTTTTCATTACATCCATCCTCGTCAGGCGGTTAAGAACACCGTCAGCACAAGCAAACAAAATAGAGCACATTTCTTTATCATCGCAACCTCTTTTACATTTAACTCTATTTTCGCACAATATAACCCTCTTGTCAAAAGAAATTACCCGCCATACCGAAAATGGGAATATTGCACAATAGTGCCGCGGGGGTAACAAGCAAGGTGCATTCTACAAGTTTGTTGTGCCGAATAATCAGTAAGCATGCCTTGATTCATCTACAAATGCCCTCTGATGGATGTCATCGGAGGGTGTTTCATTTTAGAAAATTCCGTAAATACGGAAAAATCTAAAATGGAGGTGTTGTATGAAAGTCGTTCAACGTAACCGTTATTTGAATCAATTGATTCGCCATAAGCACAATGACTTGATTAAAATTATTAGTGGGATTCGACCGTCATAGAACGTATAACCTATATTAAGGTGAGGTAAATTTTACTTCTAAACGCACAAAAGAATTTGATATACTAATTAGAGTAAATATATGTTTTTATTCGTGTCAAAGGATTTCTGCTATGAAAAAGGTTTTAACACTTCTCCTCTGCACCTGCTTCGCCGCCCTCAGCTTCGCAGATACCGAAACCGTCAACGGCATTAAATGGGAGTATACGGTCTCAAATGGTGGAGCGAAGATTTATAATAGCTTGAATGACAATGGTTTGGGCTATCCTGCGATTCCGTCATCAACAAGTGGCGCAATCACCATTCCCTCCGCCCTTGGCGGTTATCCCGTGACCTCCATTGGTTGTTATGCGTTTCTTGGTTGTAGCAGTTTAACGTCTGTGACGATTCCCGAAGGCGTGACCTCCATTGGCAATGATGCGTTTAGCAATTGTAGCGGTTTAACGTCGGTGAGGATTCCTGAAGGCGTGACCTCCATTGGCGAAAGTGCGTTTTATGAATGTAGCAATTTAACGTCTGTTGAGATTCCCTCAAGCGTGACCAAGATTGACTTTCTTGCGTTTGCGAATTGTGGCAGTTTAACATCAGTGACGATTCCCGATAGCGTGAAATTCATTGGCGATGAGGCGTTTGAGGGTTGTCGCGGTTTAACATCGGTGACGATTCCTGAAGGCGTGACCGAGATTGGCAGTTTGGCGTTTTTGTCTTGTGCGAACTTAAAAATCACAGTAGATGCGACTAATACGGTTTATGCGTCTTTAGATGGCGCGTTGTTTAATAAGTCAATGACGGAACTTCTTCGTGGACCTGGAGCCACTTCAAACTACACGATTCCTGAAGGCGTGACCGAGATTGGCGAGTCTGCGTTTGCTTGGTGTAGCAGTTTAACGTCGGTGACGATTCCCGATAGCGTGAAATTCATTGGCGATGAGGCGTTTGAGGGTTGTCGCGGTTTAACATCGGTGACGATTCCTGAAGGCGTGACCGAGATTGGCAGTGGGGCGTTTTGTGGTTGCTCAAATTTAAAGATTACGGTGGATGCTACAAATCCCTCGTATACATCTGAAAATGGGGCATTATTTGACATAGAAATGAAGAAGTTAATTCGCGGTCCAGGTGCAACATCGCAATATACGATTCCCTCAAGCGTGACCTCCATTGGCGATTCGGCGTTTGATTGTTGTAGTAGTTTAACGTCGGTGACGATTCCTGAAGGCGTGACCTTCATTGGCATTGAGGCGTTTCGTTATTGTAGCAGTTTACCGTCGGTGACGATTCCTGATAGCGTGATATCTATTGGCAAAGGGGCGTTTTGGGATTGTGACAGTTTAACGTCTGTGACGATTCCCGATAGTGTGACTTCCATTGGCGAGGATGCGTTTTGGGATTGTAGCAGTTTAACGTCTGTGATGATTCCCTCTAGCGTGACCTCCATTGGCAGTGGGGCGTTTGCTTGTTGTAGCGGTTTAACATCGGTGGTGATTCCCTCGAGCGTGAAATCCATTGGCGAATATGCGTTTTCTGGTTGTAGCAGTTTAACGTCAGTGGTGATTCCCTCAAGCGTGACCGAGATTGGCTCTTTTGCGTTTTCTGGTTGTAGCCGTTTAACGTCAGTGACATTTGAAGGTGAGCCACCGAGGGTGGGGAGTTGGGTGTTTTCGGGCGTTGCATCGGGGTGTAAAGGGTATTATCCCTCGACAAAGGCTAGCGCATGGAGGGCGGTGATTTCAACTGGGGTGACTTCAAATGGCACATGGAATGGCCTCACGATGGAGATGGTGGAGATTCCAACATTTGTTGAGAATGAGACAATGGTTGGGGATGGCGAGGTTTCCGTGGAGATCGCGCCGAAGGCAGGTGAAAAGGCGGGCTTCTAAAAGTTTGTTGTGCCAGAATAATCAGTAAGCATGCCTTGATTCATCTACAAATGCCCTCTGATGGATGTCATCGGAGGGTGTTTCATTTTAGAAAATTCCGTAAATGCGGGAAAATCTAAAATGGAGGTGTTGTATGAAAGTCGTCCAACGAATCGGGTGATTCTCAGCATTATATTCAACACTTACTCACCTATCATTCGCACGCGAACAAAAGGCATTGCTTTTTCAAAATCATCTTTAGCCCGGCTCCACTCTAGATAATACGCCTCGGAAAAGCTAAAAAGCATAAATTGATGTTTTGTCGTTTTTGTAAAAGGCATTATTTTGGGAGGCTTCCCCAAAAAATCAAATGAAAACAATTGTTTACAACCTGAAAAAGAGTCATTAATCTCCTTTATTGACGCTGGAAAACGAATCGATTGAAGCCTTTGGCAATCTATAAAGGTTCCATCTTCGATTTGTGTCACGCCTTCTGGAATAGAAATACACTCAATCCTTTGACACCCCGTGAATGCTCCTTTGCGAATCGTTCGAACACGCTTTGGAACAACACATGTACTTAGTTCCCAAGAAAAATCAGGATCGACCTTAATAAGAATCGTCTTTGTCTCCTCGTCCTCAAAGAAAAATCCAGCATCCTCCGCTTGAGTTGCTTTTGACGCAAACATTTCTGCTTGTTTCGCTAGACTTTCCTTTACCGATTGCGGCACAAAGATTGCATCCGCAATTTGTTTAAAAAAGATAAAGAAAAGAAGCGCAAACGTGTAAAGCAGAACTTTCACACACAAAAAAAATCGCGATGCGCGCACCTGTTTTTTAAGTTTTTTTAGATTTACATTTAACTGTGCATCCTCCATCTCCGAATTTAAATAACGCTCCTCCAGTTGCTCAACATGCGCCTTATACGCGTCATACGCCACTCTTGTAAGCCCGTAAAACGAAAAATTATAGAAAAGATTATGATATTCTGGATGTGCTCTAAAAAAACAAACATCATAAATCGGTACTAAATGCCGAATTGAAGAACAGATCCCGACCACTTTATCTTGAGGAAGCCAGCCTACTTTTTTCGCCTCAACCCCCCTCTGATTATTTAAGAACCCCTCTCGACGTATATAAACATTATACGCATTCAGAGGAAAAAGCGAAGCAAGATCAACCACAATCACAGACTTCATCCATTTATTTACACGAAGAATTGCCCGCTCCGTTAAAACATATTGGAATTGCGAAATATAAACCATTCGTGCAAACAAAGCACACGAAAGAATAGACGGAAGAACCCACGTATCAAACAAAATATTTTTAAGTAAAAATAACCTTGATGAAGTCGGTGACGGATCAAAAAAACGACATAAAACAAAAATTACAACAACAAGAAGCATCTCAATTCGAAAAATAGAAAAGCGCCCCTTCGCCTCCCAAATCTTTTTCCCATACTTTTGAATAACACCTTCAAGTCCAGAAAAGGCCTCTACATCCTCCACCAACATACATGGAACAAATTCATTTTTCTTCCCATAATAAAATGTCCGTTTAATTCGCATATTACTCCTTTAGTTCAAAAGCGATTCTTCGTAACGAACCTTCGCAAAAAAGTCAATCTCAAATGTAGTTATGGACAAAAGATGCAATCAACAAGCGGACACTCTGGATCATGCGCATTAAGTCGATACCATTCATATCGACTTAATGCGACACTTCGAACATTCTCATCTGGATCTTCTTGTGAAAGTTTAAACAACAATGAAGGTTCTTTAATCCTTATCACGGCCGCAAAGCGTATTGCCATCGCTCTATCTCGGTCGACAAAATAAGCTAAATACTCTTGGCTTGTTAACTCATTAATCGCCTCAATTTGTAATTCTTCACTTGGTGCATACTTCGCAATGTCAAAAAAGATTGCCTCCGAAAGTGCCTTATCTTCGAGTTTTTTTGCAGCCTCAACGCGAACATCAAAAGCGTCATGTGTCGTGGCAATCTTTAAAAGAATAGAAGGGTCTTTTAAAGACTTTATTACAGCTTTTGAAGATAAGAATCATCTTCGTTCTCAAAAAATGTCTGTATAAATTTTAAATCTTTAATATTCTTTAAGGCAATCTCTTTTAAAAATACATCTTCTTCTTTTTGAACAAAATTCATTAAAAAGGATTGATCCATAATCGATTGAAGCGCCTCTTCACGAATCTCTCCCATAGCGGCATTCGTTACAATCGCAATAAGAGATGCCTGTGCCCACGGCTCTTCCTTAAAAGCAGCAAGTGCAATAGCTCTAACCCACAGACTCTCATCTTCTGTAGCAAACGTTTTCAAAAGAGGCGATGGCTCAAGTTTTGCAATAGCGGCAATACGAATATCTTCATCTTGACAAGGTTGCGAGAGTTGAAGTAAACATGCTTGGCTTAATGACGCATTGCTAATAACAGAACGACGAAGCTTTGAATTGGGATCATCGAGCGCGATCTTCTCTAAAACCTCAATCGCCTCAATCGATGCTATCGCCGTTTCTCGAACACGCACATAAGGGTCCGTTAAAGCTGCTTTTACACGAAGTGAAGCATCATTTATTTTCAACATAGCAATGGCACGAATCTCGCCATTGGCTTCATGCTCAAAAATCGCCTTAAGAGCAGCAACATCATGCTCAACATCTAACGAAACATATTGCCTAAGCGCCTCCATCCGAACGATAATAGAAACATCCGTTTGAGCTACTTCAAGGAGCGCATGCGCCTCCTTTGGTCCACATCGATACGTCGCCAAACACCGAACATCCTCAAGGGTCGCACATTTTAAAACGTCCACAATTAAAGCAGCGTCATCTAAACACCTTATCGCCTCTCTACAAACAATCGAATCATCATCCGCTTTTGCAATTTGGGCTAACACCTCTTGTCGATGAATCCCTTGAACAGCAACCTTACGAAGGGAAGACTTTTCGCCACTTGTTGCGAGTGCAATTAAGACATCCTCTTGTGAAATATCTGCTACATCATCTTCTGAAAGGGAGCTTGAATATCCCAATCGCGAAAGGGATTCATAGCGAACTTCTCCAGACGGATCGTGAATGGACAAAAAGGCAAGAAGCGCTTTATCTTCTAAATAATGCACCACAATAGAGCGAACATAACCAGATGTTTCTTTTTGAAGGATTCCCTTAAGAAAAGCTTGCGATATCTGCGGCACAATTTCAAAATATCGTTTAATCGCACATCCCCTCACAATAGAATTCTCATCACACGAGAAAATCTCTAAAATTATTGTTTCATCATGAAGGCGATCAACGGCATCCCCACGCACATGCGACCATTTCGCATTTTTTGCAATGTCGACAAGCAGCCTTTCTTCTTTTATTCGCGCAAGCGCAAGAAGACATAAATCAAATTTTGTAGAATCCTCTTTTGCGATTTGAGCCAAACATGCTTGATTCTCAATACGAGCGATTGCGACCTCGCGAATGGCATCGTCTTCTTGGCTTAGCGCAATCGCTTGTAATCGACTTTGATCAGATATCTTCTCGACCATCTCTGGTGTTAATGCCAAAGCATTGAATGGCATCATTGCCATCAAATATGCAAAATAAATACGTTTTATATAGGTCATACAACAACGCCTTTCCTATTTTTGTGTGCGCAATCTTTTTATATCGTCAGGATTATAATGGCGATAATTATAATAAACAAGCACCAATGCACCATCGTCCATCTCATAGACCATCGAAACCATCGATACATTCCACTGGGAATCCATACCACTTACCACCCTTTATTTCTGCCTCCCATGCATCTTTATATTCCTTTAAGTAGAAAATCGTTAGAGAAGGCGCTCCTAAGTCTGACAGTTGCACTTTGTTTGGCGGAGGTCCTTCAAAACAAAGTCCTTCCAGCTGCATCATTATGCCATTATCAAAATATATCTCTTTTATTGTCTTAGGGAATATAATTCCTTTTATTTTACGATGATTTTTTAAAATATTCGCATCAAACCGTTGATTCAAATAAATATTACCCACCTGCTCTGGCAACGTTATATACCCACATGCCTCTCTTGACAAATATAAAAGCTCTAGAACATTTTTCACTCTTTGTCCTTTTATCCGAGGCCTTAATGTCTTTTTTTCAAACGTCCATAAAATTCCATCCGATTGATATTCAACTATCGCACAAGGGCAGTCTAAAATTTTCACCATCCTTTTAATCGCATATATGTCATATTCTAATTCACCAACAATATTGAAAAAGAATGGCTCCATTCCTTTCTCTAAAATAGATTCACGCATACGAGCAAATAACAAAAGCAACGAATCTTTTTGTTCCTGTTGGATTTTCAATAAAGCAATTTCATTACAAATATCTTCATAACAACACATAAGATAATAAGATGCGCAACGAGAATATTTTAAATAACACTTTAAAATAGCTTCACACTCCAAAGGTTTAGGCCATCGTATAATTTGTAAAAAAGCATCCTTCGAAAAACCCTGCCCCGCTTGTAATTTTACATCTAGACCCAACCAACATTCCATTATCTTAAAAGACTTAAATGTTAAAATAGTTTCCATTAAATCCATCTGAAGATTCTCAAAATAAACATCTTTAAAATCAAACGGAAGCACCTCATAAAGCGAGAGGAAATCCTCCACATTATCTTGGGCGATCGCCCAGAAAATAGCGTTATATGCTTGATAAATAGAGGGAGTGAAGCAAGTTTTATAATGTGCCCCTTTTTCATCAACAGCAAAACAAAACATCGATTCAACACGTTTATTCTCTAAATCCACCGTTACACTTTTAGGCTTAAATAAAAAGGATTGAAAAGATTGTGAAAATAATAAATTTAAATTATTAACAAAATTTTGAACGATTCTCTTCTCTTGTATAATTTAATGGCATAGGAAAAGATTCGACAAGGCGAGTACATCTAGAAAAATAGACCTCCAAAACATCTCTATTTCGACAATGATTAAAAATGATATGCAGACGTTCTCCCAATGGCGAAGCTCTATCAATGTATATAAACCGTTCCATCCATTTTCGTTGTAACTCTGCATCACAAAATCCAATAAAAAAAGAACCTAAAAGAAAACACCTTATCGTGCGCTCTATATTATCAAGTTGAAGAATCGGCGTCTTTGTTGTAACAAGCCATCTCGCAACACGCTCATCGCCATAAGCACTCAACAAAAAAAGAATGTCTAAATAATCGGATCCATCAAAACCATTTGGAGACAAAAGAAACGACTCTATAGAAGAAATATAATTATCACAATCTTTCTGAGCCGAAAAATACACCTCTACATTTGAGCGAATCGATTCAATTTCTTCAAAAGTATATTCTTTAAAAGTCACTTTTGCCCGTGGAATATACGGGGTAACACTCGCGGTTAAGGACATCGTCAGCACAAGCAAACAAAATAGAGCACATTTCTTTATCATCGCAACCTCTTTTACATTTAACTCTATTTTCGCACAATATAACCCTCTTGTCAAAAGAAATTACCTTCCATAGCGGAAATGGGAATATTGCACAATAGTGCCGCGGAGGTAATAAAAAAAGAATATGTAAAAATCGATTCGTGATACGGTATGTACCTGTATAATTATAATGTCTTCTTTTAGAACAATTATGATGCCAAGAAGTGTACACTTTTTTGCTAGATTTTAGGGGCATTTTAAACACTTCTTTTTACAAATCCTTCAAAACTTGTAATAAGTCATTAAATATCAATGAGACAAAAGGTATACAAATTCGTCCACTTTTTCGTTTTCAAGAACTACGCTACCATCAAAAAAGCACAGACATCCTGTGCTTTTTTATTTCTCTCCACCACTATTTTTGATGAACGACTATTCATGTATTCAATCATCACCCCATGCGTATAAAGAAGTAAAATATGTTGTAGGAAGTGAATTAATTTTGGATGCGGCACGCAGGAAGAGAACGATCTCTTCACCTACCCTTTAACAGGACATTATCGTATTAACGAGTGATGCATTCTTCTTTTACACGTCATATAAAGCAAATAAGTTATGACGGTGCAAATTGTTATTCATTTTAAAATAGAATAACTTCCAAGGCACTTTAATATTGAAAATCAAACCGCACCTAAATGAAGCTCAAACAGCACCTAAATGAAGCTCAAACAGGACGGGTTTGAATTTCAATGCGGTTTAGCTCTTTTTTCGAGCATCAATTAATTGGAAAAGACCTGCAATCAATGTTCCTGAAATGGAATGCCAGACGCAACTTACCGCAGAAGCAATCGCGGCCTCTGGATAGAGGGTAAAGTGTTGCGTGGAAAGATTGGTTGCAAGTCCTGCATTTTGGATACCAACTTCAATTGCTAAGGTGCGACGTTTAGCAAGGTTCATGCGTGTGACAATTGCCGCCCAATAACCTGTAATATAACCAAAGGCATTGTGAAGTAAAATTCCTACAAAGATTAAGAGTCCCGAGTCAAAGAAACGTTCGCCATTATAGGCAATAACACCGCCGACAATACATGCAAAGGCAATAACGGAAACCCCAGGCATTACATCGCAAAGAGCGCGGTAGCGTTGAGAATGCCCCCAAATGAAGTTGAGTAAGAGTCCAAGACCAATGGGTAAAAGTGTAACAATCAAAATCGATTTAAACATCGCAACAGCATGGATGTCGACACTGTTTCCGATTAAATAAAGCATTAACAAGGGTGTTAAGACGGGAGAGAGAAGCGTTGAAATGGTCGTCATACCAACGGAAAAGGCAACATCACCACGACTTAAAAAGGTAATGAGATTCGACGAAACACCCCCGGGACAACAACCAACAAGAAGGAGTCCCACAGCAATTCCAGCAGGCAATTGAAAGAGGTGAATAAGTGTAAAGGCAATCAGTGGCATGAGAGTATATTGTGCACACGCACCAATCAAAAGGTGAAAAGGTTGTTGCAAGAGCACTGCAAAATCTTGTGGCTTAAGTGTCATCCCCATCGTCAACATAATGACGCCAAGAACAACTGTTTGACAATCGCCTTTAACCCACAAAAAGAGTTCTGGCTGCCAAAAGGTCACGATTGAAACAATAAGAATAATGACCGATGTATAGGTTGTGAGAATATGAGCAAAACGTTTAAAAAATGAGAACATAGCAATTAACCTCTATCAATTAAATGGACGTCATTCTCTCATAACTGAAGGGCTTTGTCAAAAAGAAAAGTGCATTCATCTACTGATTTTAAGAGATGGGAGATTTGTCGTATTGTATCACGGGGTAGTCTTTGATATAATACATACACAAGAAGAAGTAAGTTCGCATGATAAAATAAAACGAACGTTGGAGGGCGCAACAATGAAAGGTATTGTTTTTGATTTTGGCGGTGTGATTACACAACCACAAGATAAGGAACTCTTTGACTTTCTTGAATCGCGCCTCGGCTGGACCTATGAAATGGTACGCGCAGGATGGAAAAAACATCGCCGTCTCATGGATGCCGATCTCATTTCAATTGAAGAACTCTACCTCCGTATGGCGGAAGATTTACAACAACCTCTTTCCCATGAGCTTGCAACTGAAATTGGCCGCATTGACTATGACTCATGGGCCTACCCTAATCATGAAACAATCGCATGGATGGAAGCTCTTGCAAAAGAAGGCTACCGCATTGGTATTCTCACTAACATGCCATCAAATTATCTCCCATGGTATAATCGAAGTGCTGCGACTGCACGAGAAATTGCTTTTGCAGAGGTTATTTCTGGATTCGAACATCTCGCGAAACCGCAACCTGAGATTTATCAACTAATGGCAGAGCGAATGCAACTTCCACCAGAGGACCTCTTCTTCTTTGATGATTTACAAGCAAATGTAGATGGCGCAATTGCTTGTGGATGGCATGGCGCACAATTTACAACCGTTGCTGCTGCGCAAATAGCCCTTCGTGAAGCAGGCTTCTAACGCGACGTTACTTTCATCCAAAAAGCAAGGTGTTGCCTATAAAATGGAACACCTTTTTCTTTTCAAGAAAAAACATTGCATTCTCCTATGAAATGCGATAGACTACTGTCATTATGAAAACAGTAACATTTCTCTCTTTGTTGGCTGCCGTGGCCACTACTCCAGTCATGGCAGAAACTGCACAGGAAGTTGTTCTTCCTTTACAGCAAGTAGCAGACACCCTCACTGTAACGCCTCGCATCGAAGGCACAAAATTACAGTTGCCGGTGGTCAAAGGCGTTGATGTACGCTTTTTGGGTGCAGACTATGAACAATTTATCACACCAGAAGGCGACATTTTAAAGCCCCTTACCGACACACGTGTCAAAATTAGCTTTACCGTCTGCCGCGGGAGTGAAACGGCTGTTTCGCGTGATTACGAGGTCATCATCCCTGGCACTGTCACACCTAACGAGGGAGCAAATCCACGCCCCTTCGTTTTCCCTGAGCTCCTCAACTGGGCGGGCGCAACAGGCACATATCCATTAACTGACACCGTGCGTTTAAAAGGTGCTACACCAACCATGACCGCACAATTAACGGCCGAGTTAAAAGAACTCTTAGGCCGCACAGTACTTCCTGCAACTGCAGGTGAAAAGGCTGACATCACCTTTACAATCTGCGATGACGCCCGCTTAGACAGTGAAGGTTACACCCTCGAAATCACTGCAAACGACGGCATTCTAATTGCTGCAAACACACAAACAGGCCTCTTTTGGGGCACGCGCTCACTCTTACAAATGGCCGTCGCTGGCAAAGGCAACATCCCCTGTGGCTATGCACTCGATGTCCCGCGTTACAAAGTGCGCGGCTTCCTTTTAGACGTGGGCCGCTTACCCATTCCCATGACCTACTTGTATGACGTGGTCAAATACATGGCATGGTTCAAGATGAACGACCTACACATTCACTTAAATGACAACTTCATCTTCTTGGAAGACTACGTCAAGGCCGGCCAAGACCCCTTAAAGGTCGCCTACTCCGCCTTCCGTTTAGAATCCAACGTTGTTGGCGAAAACGGCCAAGCCTTAACCGCTGATGACCTCTCCTACACCAAAGCAGAATTCCGTGACTTCATCGCCTATGCCAACCAATATGGTGTGAAAATCATCCCCGAATTTGACACCCCCGCACACGCTTTGGCCTTCACCAAAGTCCGCCCCGACCTCATCTACAAGAGCAACAACTTACGCGCTGCAGAAATGTTAGATGCAACCAGCCCTGCAACACGTGAATTTGTTGAAAGCGTCTTCGATGAATACCTCCTTCCCCAAGCAGGCACACCCGCTGTCTTTGAAGGCTGCGACGTCATGCACGTTGGCGCAGACGAATTCCACGGCAATGCAGAACACTACCGCTCCTACGCCGATTGGATCTTGAAAATGGTTCAGAGAAAAGGCTATACCCCGCGTATCTGGGGTAGCTTAAACGAAAAGAAAGGCGCAACCATTATCTCGGGTAAAGGCGCTCAAATGAACCTCTGGAATGGCACATGGGCCAAAGCCTGGGACTCCATTCACCAAGGCTTCGACGTCATTAACACCAACGATGGCGCAGTCTACATCGTGCCCTTCGCGCCCTACTACCGTATGGACTTCTACCAACCCTATATCTATGCCAATTGGCGTGTGAATGAAATCGCGGGGCAAATCATTCCCTCTGGTCACCCGCAAATGCTTGGTGGTGCCTTTGGCATTTGGAATGATATGATTGACCAACGCTACGTCGGTTACAGCTCCTACGACATCTGGAATATGTTCACCACCTCCGTTGATATCCTCGCTGGCAAACTCTGGGGCTGCGATGTGCCAGATGTTAATTACGATGCACACATCGCTCGTTTGCCTATCGTGAACACAATTCCTGGTCTCAACCCCTACTACCTCTGGGAAGATGGCGCCACCTACGCCTGCACCCCGGGCAAACTCCCCTGCAAGATTTCACAACCCTCCATGGGCCCCAACTACACGTTGACCATGACAGTGAAACTTGAAGAAGCCACCCCTGGTGAAGAGCAAATCCTCTTAAAATCCCCTGAAGGCGTCCTTTGCGCAGCCTTGAAAGATGGCACCATCGGTTTCCGTCGCAACGACAGCATGGAATTCTCCTTCAACACAACATTACCCGTAGGCAAAACCGTGACCTTAAAACTCATTGGCGAACCTGGTCGCACACAGCTCTTCATTGACGACCAAGCCTGCGGTCCCTGCACCATGACGCGCTTCCACCGCAATTCGGAAGGGCTGGTCAACACCTTCATTCTTCCCTTGGATGAAATCGGCACCTCCTTTAAGGGTAAAGTTTATGCGCTTGATGTCAAACACACAAAACCCGCAGGTCCCACCCCAGACCCCAATGACCCCAAGCTTAAAAAAGCACAATAACCCCACCAAGAAGCCGCACTCCTGTGCGGCTTCTTCGTTTAAAACCACCACAAAACAAAAAAGTGCACACACCAATACACACCCCCACCCACCCCATAAACCATTTTAATATAAAAAGAAAAATATGCTATACTAACACCGTCAATCAAACAACACAAACAAAAGGAGTCCTAAAATGAAAGCATTCATAAAGTGTGTTTATTGTACATGCGTGCTCGGCATCACCCTGGCTGCCACACCCGCAAAAGCCATCGATGCGGATGAAATCCTCCTCCCTGCCCCCGAAAAAACAGGCGGCATGCCCTTATTAGACGCGTTAAATACACGCAAAACCGACCGTCAAACACAAGGCGCAAAACCCACCTTACAACAACTCTCCAATATCCTTTGGGCCGCCAATGGTATCACCCGCCCCGACGGAAAGCGAACCGCACCCTCGGCAATGAACCGCCAAGAAATCGACATCGCCGTCTTAACCGCAGATGGTCTCTACGAATGGGATGAAGAAGAAAACACCCTCGAACGCGAAGAAACCACCATTGACCTCTCCGACCAATTAGCCGGTGCCTCAATGCTCCTCATCTTCACCTTCGATGAAGACGACCAAAAGCCTGCCTACGCCCAAGTCGACTGCGGCTTCGTTGGACAAAACGTCTACCTCTACTGCGCTTCACAAAAATGGAATGCCGTCTTCCTCGGCTCCATCGACCGTAAGAAACTCGCCCGTGCTCTTGACTGCGACACCGACGAAGTCCTCTACGGCATGCGCATTGGCATCCGTTAAATCCAATTCTCAAATCATTAATTACTTTACCCCAACCGCGCGACCCCTCTCGCGCGGTTCTTCTTTTCTTATTCAAGCGAGGGAATATCAATGTGATGATTTATAATTTCAATAAAAAGAATAAATTGCAAGTAAAAATGCAGGGCGTAATGTAGCAATCCTTCTTCTTTCCTCTTTGACATCCTTTCTTCTGAGAAGTCTTCTTCTTACCCCCGAGGCACTATTGTGCAATATTCAGTTTGTTGTATGAATAAGAAAAATAATAGAATATGAATAAGAAAAATGATAGAATATGTGTGTAGTGAACGGGGAAATGCCCTCGTGAAGTCAGGTATTACCTTTTAGGTATTGGAATGTATTGTTTTTGTGTCGAAATGAAAAAAGAGCATAATGTGAAATTGAGTAAGCGGACGGCTGACGGGAAGGTCGCGTATCTAATTAAGCCTATCTTAAAGGTGTTGCAGGATGCGGGTGGCCAGTTGGAGCGTTCGGAGATTAAAGAGCGCATTGCTGATTTGGACGACCAGATTGCCGAGTATGCAGAAGGTATTAATACATCTAAAAAGACTGGGAATACTTATAAGGAGTTTAATTTCAAGTTTAATTTTGCAATCAAGGATTTGCTTTTTAACGAGTTAGTGACATTCTCGCGTGCATCGCCTGTGGTGTTGACGGCGAAGGGCGAGAATCTTGATTTGGATAAATTAGATGTCTGGACTATAATTGAGGAATCAAAAAAACATTGGGAAGAGCTTAGTAAAAATAAGAAGAAGAAAGATTTCGATCTAAGTAAAAGTGAAGAAGAAACGCAGGCAGAGGAAAAGATTAAGGACGATTTTAAGGAAAACCTGCTTACGGCAATTGCAAAGATGGCGCCCAAAAAGTTTGAGGCTTTTTCAAGGGCATTGTTAAATAAGATGGGCGTGGAGTTTACGGAAAAAGGCGTTCAAGTGAGCAATGATGGTGGCATTGATGGATATGGGTATCATGTCGACCGGAATGATTTCCGTACAACGCGCGTGGTGATTCAGTGCAAGCGGTATAACGTGGGGCCTGTTTCCGAGCCTGAAATTAACCAGTTCTTGGGTGCAATGAACAAGTACCAAGCGGATTATGGTGTGTTCATCACGAATGGTCGCTTCACAAGCGCAGCAAAGATTGCCGCGAAAGAAGGTTCTCCGATTACCTTGATTGATGGCAACGAATTGGTGAGACTTGTCATACGATACGAGTTGTATATCAAGCCAGTTCAGACCTATGTATTGGATGACTTCTATGATTCTGGTGAATGAAGGTGGAAGGACAATGCCTTATGATATTGAATGTTGCGAAGGTAGGGCTATTGTTAGTTACGGCTGTGGTCGCGTTGAATCTATTTGCTGAAGGAGAACCGAAGATGCCGATGTTGAATTGGATGGGACGAGAAAAGGCGACACAGTCTGTTAAGGATGTCGTCATGAAGATATTGCGCGAGGATAAGTCGCTGTCGTATGGGACTGGCGACAATGTTCTTGTGCATGGTGATAATTTGGAGGCGCTGAAGGCATTATTGCCGTTTTATGCAGGTCAGGTGAAGTGCATCTACATTGATCCTCCGTATAACACAGGTTCTGCGTTTGAGCATTACGACGACAACCTTGAACATTCCACCTGGCTTAACATGATGTATCCGCGTCTCAAGCTTTTGCGCGAGTTCTTGCGAGAGGATGGAAGTATTTGGATTTCCATTGATGACCGCGAGGGCGCGTATCTCCGCGTCATCTGTGATGAGATTTTTGGGCGGCAGAATTTCCAAGCAAATATTGCATGGCAAAGGAACTACTCTGTAAAAGGAGACGCAAAGGGAATTGTTATTTCTTCGGAACACATTCTTGTCTACTCTAAACGTGGCAACTGGCAGCCAAATAAGATGCCACGTACAGCGGAAATGGACAAGAAATATAAGAATCCAGACAATGATCCAAAGGGCTTGTGGCGCTCAGACAATTCGTATGCGTCCGATGCCAATACACATCAAGGAATGGTCTATGCGATTCAGAATCCATTTACCGGAGAATTACTTTATCCTACGATGAGCTCTCATTGGCGTTATGGTCAGGAAGAAATGTTCTCTATCATGAACGGCTGGTGTCCGTATGAGATGCGCGAGATTGACGATACTGAGAAGCGTGCGGCGATTTGTGGCGTTAGCGTGGACGAAGTGCGCAAGGGTGTCAAGGCTATCATGCTTGCAAACTCGATAGAAGAATCAAAAAAGTTAGCTACGGTGGTGTTGAAACGTGGACAATGGCCGAAGTTCTATTTTGGAAGTGATGGTAAGGGAAAGATCGCGCGGAAAACTTATCTAAATTCAGTTGGAGGAATTGCACCGCAAAATCTTTGGTTGCACAAGGATGTCGGTCATACAGACGAGGCGAAAAAGGAAGTCCTGAAGGTGTTTGACGGGCAGTCTCCGTTTGCCACGCCGAAGCCTGAGCGGCTTATCAAGCGCGTTTTGGAGATAGCGACGGACGAGGGGGACCTGGTTCTGGATTCGTTCCTGGGTTCTGGAACGACGACGGCGGTTGCGCAGAAGATGGGGCGGCGGTGGATAGGTATTGAGATGGGCGATCACGCGAAAACGCATTGCGCTGTCCGGATGAAGAAAGTTGTAGATGGCGAACAGGGCGGCATTTCAAAGTCGGTTAAGTGGCAGGGTGGCGGCGGATTTCGCTACTACGAGCTGGGTGAAGCAATCTTGCAAGCGGATGGTTCGCTTACAAGTGATATTCCATTTGAAGTGATGGCGGCTCATGTGTGGTTTTCAGAGACGAAAACGCCGTATACAGGTGGCAATAAATCCACCGTTCTCGGCGTTCATGAGGGGACGGCTTATGTGCTCCTTTATAATGGCATTCTCAAAGACCGAAGCGTCAACGGCGGCAATGTGCTTACGCGCAAGACGTTGGAGGTGGTGCAGGCTGACTTGTCTGGCCTTGAGTATGAAAAGATTGTGGTTTATGGCGAGGCGTGTCGCTTGATGCAGCCAACCTTGCAAGCGTTGAAGATTGAATTTCGACAGACACCTTACGACTTGGTGACGAGGAGGTAAGTGGGATGGATGACTTTGACGAGTATCTTGTTGCTGGAGAGCCAGATAAGCGTGAGCGCGCATATGGATGGGCTACCGCCATAGGCTTGCAGGATGTAGATGGGTTGAAGGTTTCCGACTTTCTGCTCAAGACTGCGAAACGTAATATTGAAGGTGAGATAACCCAGGTAGAGGCTGGGCAAATCATTGATGCCTACTACGAGACAAAGGAGGGACATGATCAGCCAGAAGATAGGAAAGAGGCTGATAAGGTGGCGCGTAGAATTAATGAAACGATTAATTCTCCAACGTTTCGTTTTTCGCCAGAATATTACATTGGGTTGCATGGCAGGCTTTTTAAAGATGTTTTTGTGCATGCCGGAAAGATTCGTGAGGTGGAGCTTACGAAGCGTGAATGGGTGCTGAATGGTGACACGGTCAACTATACGCCAGCGTTTTTAGTGAAAGACTCGCTTGCGTATGATTTTGCGGAGGAAAAGAAATTTAGTTATCATGGGCTTTCCGAAGATGCGTTTGTGGATCATTTCGCATCGTTTATTTCGGGGCTTTGGCAGATTCATCCGTTTAGAGAGGGTAATACGAGAACTGTTGCGGTTTTTGCCATTAAGTATCTGCATGCGATGCGTTATGATGTGACGAATGCGCTATTCAAGGAAAAGTCGTGGTATTTTAGAAATGCACTTGTACGGGCGAACTATGAAAATCGCAAACTGAATGTTGAGAAGACTCTGCAGCCCTTGAAGGACTTTTTCAAAGTTCTTATTTACGGAAGTAATATCGAGCTACGAAATAGATTTTTGCGTATTGGGTTTGAACATGGGACGCAAAAGGCAGATGTTGTAAAGGATTTACATCGGGATGGGGTTGGTATAGATGTCGGTATAAAGAGTGTGGATGTCGGTATAAATGTCGGTATAAAGCAGGGAGAAATACTCTCACATACTGAAGAACATGCTGCCCAGGCAATCTTGCAAGATAATCGCATAACAGCCAAGGCATTGTCGACAATTCTTGGTGTTACTTTGCGTCAGGCTGAACGCATAATGATGTCGCTTAAGAAGAAGACAAACCTTCGCCGCGAGGGTTCTCGTAAAAATGGTCGTTGGACATTCGGAGATTGATGTAATGAGTATGACATTGACGAGATATCAGAACAATACGCTAGCAGCAGTTAAGGCATACTTCCAGCGATGTGCTTTTGAATCGCCTGAAGCCGCCTACACGACCGTGACGGCGGAAAGCGATATTCGGTTACGCCTTGGCGCGGACTATGGGTATAAGTTGCCGAAAGGGATGGAGAATGTACCGACAGTTTGCATTAAGGTGCCGACAGGTGGGGGTAAGACAATTCTTGCAGCACATTCGTTAAAGATCATTGCTGAAGCGCAATCAAGGGAATATCCATTTGTGTTGTGGTTCGCGCCGAGTGACACGATCCGCAAGCAAACGGCGGATGCCTTCAAGACAGCATTACACCCGTACCGAGAGGAACTTGATCGCCAGTTCGCGGGGCGTGTCAAGGTGTTTGACCTTGACGAAAAGTTTCAGATACTACCTGAAGACATCGCGGACAACCTCTGTATCGTCGTTAGCACCGTTCAGGCGTTTGTTCATGAAGATACCAACAAGTATAATGTCTATCGGCACAATGAGGAGATGGAGCGGCATTTCGGCGATGTTGCACTTGATTCAGGCATGGAGGCGCAGGAGGAATTAGGTGGTGATCCGAAGAAACCGAAGTTCTCTTTCGCCAATCTCTTGTGTCATGTCCGACCGATAATCATTGTAGACGAAGCGCATCACATGGTGACAGACCTTTCGCAGAAGTCGCTTGTACGCCTGAATCCGAGTGCAGTCTTGGGCTTGACGGCGACGCCGGGACGAGATAATAATGTGCTTTACAGTGTCTATGCACAAGAACTGTTTGATGAAGAAATGGTCAAGCTGCCGATTGAGCTGACGGAATACAAACTTGACTGGGAGAAGGCTGTCATTTCAACGAACGCCAAGCGCGCACAGCTTGCAAAATTGGCGGCGGCGGAAAATGCTGCAAGAGATGGCAAGTATATTCGTCCAATTGTTTTATTTCAGGCGACGCCGAAGAATGGGGATGTTCCCGTCGAGAAATTGAAAGCATATCTGACAGATACGTTGAAGATACCAGAAGCGGAAATCAAGATTGCGACGGGCGACCAGAAAGAGTTGGATGATGTCAATGTCATGGATCCTGCTTGCAAGGTCAACTATGTCATTACTGTTCAGGCGTTGAAGGAAGGCTGGGATTGTCCATTCGCCTACGTATTCTGTTCGCTTGCAAACGTTGGCAGTAGCAAAGATACGATTCAGTTGTTGGGGCGTGTAATGCGTATGCCGTATGCCAAAAGACGTAAAACGCGCGAGTTAAACCGCGCCTATGCGTTTGTGTTGAGTAAGGAATTCGGCATGGCAGCCAAGGAACTGACGGAAGGACTCAAGAAGAAGGGTTTTTCGGAGGTTGAGGCATTCAAGGCCGTGCAGGAGAATCTGCCTGAGATGGGCGGACAGGGCGATTTGTTCTCTGTGCCGTCCGATGTGGTCAAGTTGGACAAGGCGACGCTGGATGGCTTGGTCTTGCCTGCGGGAATCAAGGTGCAGGATTTTGCAAGCGGCGACGGCGAGATACAGCTTTCTGGTGCTGAGGATGACGAAGAGATAGCACAAGTGGCCGTGCAGCTTGTAAGAAATGGCTTGCAAGAAAAGGCGCATGAACTTAAGCTCAAGCACCAGAAGAAGAAAGCACAAGTTGCGGCACCGATTCCAGCAAAGGGTCATCCGTGGAAGTTTCCAAGGTTAGGCGTTGAGATTGATGGTGACAGCCTATTTTCAACGGATGCTGTTTATGAAACGATTGGAGATTCTATCCTTGATTTTCTGCCAGAGACGCTTTCTACGAACGAAATCTCAATTAGTGGCAATGACGGAAAGACATTTATTTTAAAGTTGGACGGCAACGAGATGACCGCACGGTTTGCGACAGATGCGCATACCGAGTATCTAAAAGGATTCTCAGGCAAGATTGAAGAGGCCGATGTCGTGAATGTACTGGACGGAATTACCAAGGATTGCGTGTTATTGTTGCAGTCTGAAAAGCGGCATTGGTTAACGCAGATTGTTTCCGATCTTCGGATCAATCATGGCATGACCTGCGAGCAGATGGTTTTAGCGCGTTACCAGATTAAGCAGCGGCTGGAGTGGCATTTGCTTGGAGCGCTTGGCGAGGCAAGGCGCAAGGCGTATCAGCAGACCTTCTGTATTGGCGGGGATTATAAACTTTCGTTGGATTTGCCTGGAGGGTTTACGCTTGATGAAAACATCTATGCTGGCAATGCAGAAGTTTATAATGGAAATTGGCGGTTTGAGAAGCACTATTTGGGAACTTATGCCATACCGAAATTTGACGGCAAGAAACCGTTTGGCGAGGGGGAGGAGTTTGAGTGTGCGCAGCTAATTGATTCTTCCTCCAAGGTGTTGTATTGGCTTCGAAACAAAGATTCGGACTTGTCGTCATTCCGTTTGCCAATGGGCGGAAAGACGGAGTGGTTTTATCCAGACTTTATTGGCGAGCTTGTGGACGGTCGACTTTTTGTTTTGGAATACAAGGGTGCGCTTACGGGGCAGTCCGCTGATACAGTCGAAAAAACAGCCATTGGGAAACTCTGGGCAGGGCAAGATAGCGCAAAATATATTTATGCTACGATATATGGGGCAGACTCTAGTGGTTTGACCATGGCGCAACAGATTGAAGCTGCGTTCAAGTAGTAAACATACTACTAATGATTGATACCTGTAGACTTCGCCAATCTTGAACCAATTGGGCTCGTTTCAAGATTGGCGAAGTTAAAGTCTCTCTAGCCAACATACAGAAGGTAATAAGAAAAGGAAGAAACAGTTCATCGTTTGCGCTTTAGGATCGCCTTGAAAACGAATCATTGTTATTTCAGTTCTTCAATACTTTGTACTCTATTTGCCAAGTCATAACTTATTCATTTATAATAACTTATTTTGAATATTTTATGGCGGGTAATTTTAGGCCAAAAATAGTACAATTTTTAGCCAGGGACTTTTTAGACCTATTTAGAAAATTCTAGAAAATAGTACGAAGGGCCGAAGAAGTGAAACCCTATTGTTTTGCGTTTGAAATCAATAGATTTTGACAATCAAATCAATAGGGTTTGAAATTCAACGTAATAGGCTTTGAAAAAGGTGGTGAAATTTTTTATTTTTTGATTTTTCTTGTAACCTTTCTTTTTTTGTGGTGTATTGTAGGATGTAAGTCACAAGAAAGGATGGCCCAATATGGCAATTGAACTTAATTCCGCAGCGTTGAATATTTATCGTAATGCAGCTTTCGCCGATGGTAAGACGATTATCAATAATGATGGCGATGGCATTAAGGCAAATGGTGTTTATACAGGTGCGCTCTCTGCGCTTTCGCGTTCGGCCACAGAAAAGGCGGCGAATAACGCAGCACGTAGCGAACTCTTGCGTTCTTTAGGTCACGCGTTTAATATCAAAGGCATGACGGAAGAAGATGGCAAGGTTACCTTCTCAAAGGATTTCATGTCGCGTCTTGAAAAGATTTTGGGCGCGGATCTCAAGCGTAGTGACTTTGGGATTAACGCAGATGGCGAAGTTACTTCTGGCAAGCCGCTTACGATGCGCCGTATTCAGGCGATTGTGAAGAAGGCTGATCTTGTTGGCAATGGTAGCTTTAGCCTCCCTGTCTACGAAGAGAAGATGGCGGTGATGAAGCAGGCTCTTGGGTTCGACAAGCTTTCTGCAGAGAAGATTAAAGAGCTTTCGAAGAACGATCCTATGGCACGTGCCTTCCAGATTGCCACAAACATTATAAACTTCCTCAAGTTCGAAGCAGATCAGACGCTCAGCTTGAGTGATGAATATAGTTTTGCAATTGAGTGCGACGAGGGAAATGAGTTTGATGGCCCCAAATTGCAATATTTCGATCACGAGATCAATGGATTCAAGACAACCGATAATCTTAACGGTTATTACTTCTATATCCAAAAGCGTATTGACGCAATAATACACTTCGAAAATGCAAACTGCCACAATGATCGTACGCTTTCTGAGTCGGCTGATAAGATCAAGAGCTATGTCACGGGGATTACGCAACTTTACTTGAAGCGTTTCGTTGACAATTACTTTGACGCGAAGGCTGAAGGCAAAGTAAATGAATATTTGGATTATGTTCACAAAAATTCTGGTGTTTGCCTTGAAGATCGGTGCGGTCGTTTGGAAGAGTTTGCAGGGCTTCATCTTGTCAAGATTGACGCAATGGATATTGCCGAAGCGGCTGAAGCAAAGCGTGTTGCAGACACGGCCTTGAATGGTGGCAAACCCGTTGAAGCTGAACGTCTTGTTTATGATACCATTGAAGAACTTGGCAAGATCAACCCGCTCTATGCTAATACAGATAACTGGGATGATCTTGCAGCGCAGGTAGCCTTGCGTCTTAAGGGTAAGAATGCCACGATTACAATTCCAGAAGTGAATGAAGATGGTTATGTCTTCAAACCGTTGATGGAAGATGGTAAAGAAGTTGTTCGCCCGTTGACTGTTGAAGATATTAATCGCATTGGTCCGGCTTGCCTTGCAAACATCTTTGGCGTTATCTAATCTTCGACTTCTTAATAGAATGGTAAAGACCATACGTTACAGCCTCGGAAGCAACTCCGAGGCTGTCATTTTATGCACGTTTGAACAAAGATATCAATCGCAATGGGTGTGAAGAATGCCGCCACCGAGGAGCCAAGGACCACGATAGAAGACGCAGGCTTGACCAGGTGTTAGGAGGCTTTGCGGGGCATCAGCGATGACATCACCATTTTCCATCACCACGCAGGTAAAGGGTTGGTGGTGGTAGCGACTGACGGCTTCACAGTGTAGTGGAAAGGTCGGCGGAACCAACCAATGAAGGTCACGAACGTTAAAGGTTGTTCGCAGGAGGTCTTCCTTGGGGCCAAGCGTAAGGGTATTCTTTTCCCAATTGAAATCTGTGACAAAGACGCGGCCCCCTGTTGCAACGCCGAGCCCCTTACGTTGTCCGCGGGTGTAGTTGGCGAGACCGGTATGGCGGCCGATAACTTTGCCTTGCAGGTTAAGGATGTCGCCAGGAACGAGCGCTTGAGGATGGCGGCGGGCAAGTTCGGGGCGATAATCCCCTTCGGGGAGGAAGCAAATGTCTTGGCTACCCGAGGTGAGTTTCTTTTCGGGAATGGGCAATTGCCAAGCTTGTGCGAGGGCAACAACTTCACTTCGGGTTGCGCCAGCAAGGGGGAAAACCGTTTTTTGAAGGTCGTCTTGTTGAACGGCGTAGAGGAAGTAGCTTTGATCCTTTGCCTTGTCATTTGCGCAGCAGAGTGTGAGGGCTTGGGTTTCGGGTTCGTTGCCGCGCCCTACGTAGTGGCCAGTTGCCATCCAACCGCCAATGGCTTGACGCAGTAAGCCAAACTTTAAGCGTGGGTTACAGAGCACGCAGGGGTTTGGGGTTTCACCTTTAGCATAGCCATCAAAGAAGGGGGCAACGACCTGCTTCTCAAAGGCTTCGCGAAGGTCAACAATATGGAGCGGCAGGTGGAGTGCGTCTGCGAGTTGGAGGGTTTCTGGTGCAACCGTAGGCGCGCAGGTCAACATGTGCCACGCCTCGACCTTGTAGCCCGCACGTTGGAGCAGTGCAACACAAACAGCGGAATCAACACCGCCCGAGAAGGCTACACCGATGGTTTCTCCTTGTGGGATGAGGGTTTGGATATGGCTGATGTCAATCATATTACTTCCCCTACTCGCGAACTTCACCATAGCCTGCGGTCATGTCATCGCCGAGCATACATTCTGCGGTTTCGTCTTCACAAGGTTGTACCCAACCGTTTTCAAAGCCCAAATCGTTAACGCAGCATTCGACTTCAAAGAATTCATCTGGGGTGACTTTACGATTCCATGTCGCGAGGTGACAAGCCGGGCCCACAGGATGGTATTGTGCCATCACGCTCACAGCAACCTCTGCCCCAAGGTTTTTGCGAAGCCATTTGAGGTTTTCGCAAACTTCATTACAACGACCTGGAAGTGCGAGGAGACGAACGATTAATCCGCGTTTGGCGATCTCTTGATCGCATTGAAGAGGGCCGAGATGATTCCAGAACCAAAGGAGTGTTTGGCGAGCAGCATCAACATAGTTGGCCGCGTCGGAACCTTCCTTTGCAGTAATTGCAGAGGCATAGCGTAGGTCCGCGAGTGCGATATCCGCGAGTTGCGGAAAGGCTTCAAGCGTTTCGATGCGTTCATAGCCCGAGGTATTGTAGACCACAGGGAGTTGGTAGCCCTCGGAGGCAAGCGGGGCATGCGCTTCTGCAATTTGCGGGAGCCAAGGTGTAGGAGAGACGAGGTTCCAATTGTGGCAACCTTTTTCGGCTAAGAGGCGCATACGTTGGCGGAGCTCTTCAATCGTGATGTCTTCACCTTGTCCACCATTGCTCCACTTTGCATTTTGGCAGTAGATGCAACGCAAGGTGCAGTGTGAGAAAAAGAGTGTACCACTGCCTTTGTCGCCAGCGACAGGCGGTTCTTCACCAAAGTGAGGCCCCCAGCGGAACATGCGGACTTGTGCGCCACTTTTGCAATATCCCTTTTGGCCGTTCAGACGATTGACACGGCAACGACGAGGACAGAGTTGACATTGTTCAAGAAATTTCATGTATTTCATTATAGCATAATTTTGAATGTGATAATTCATCATATATAAATTCTTTTTTGCTTTCCTTTTTTCTTGTTTTTTGGTAGATTATAGGTGTTCTAGCACGTCTAAATGAAAGGATATGAATCATGGCTGAACTCGGTAAAGCAACACAACAAGAATTGAAGGAACTCGCTTCTGCTTTCCAGATTTATGGTGATTTTGTTGAAGGTTGCCCTTATGGTAGCGGTCATATCAATGACACGTACAAGGTGACTTATTCTGTTGGCGGTGCTCGCATGAATTATCTCTTGCAGCGCATTAACCATCACGTCTTCACACAGCCGGCAAATGTTCAGAGCAACATTCTCCGCGTGACGCGCCATATCGCAGATAAGCTTCGTGCACAGGGCATTGAAGATGTCTCTCGTAACACGTTGACGGTTATTCTCACCAAGGATGGCGAACCTGTTTATCACGATACCAATGGCAACTGGTGGCGTATGTACATCTTCGTTGAAGGTGCATCGACCTATGACCAAATTCAGAGCACACAGCAGGCTGAACTCGTCGGTGAAGCTTTTGCTGGCTTCCAGAACATGGTTGCAGACCTCACCAATCCTCGTTTATGCGAAACCATCCCCAACTTCCACAACACGGTGAAACGTTATGAAACGCTTCAGGCTGCAATTGCTAAGGATGCCTTTAACCGTGCAAAGGATGTTGCAGCAGAAATCGCTTATGTTGAAGCACGCGCTGATACCTTTGGCCGTCTCTTGGATCGTTGCGCAAAGGGCGAAATTCCTGAACGCGTAACGCACAATGACACCAAGCTCAACAATGTGATGTTGGATGACAAGACCGGTCGTGGCATCTGCGTGATTGACCTTGATACCGTTATGCCGGGTCTCGCACTCTATGACTTCGGTGATATGTGCCGCACGGCAACTGCAAATGCAGCAGAAGACGAAAAGGATCTCTCCAAGGTTTACTCGCGTCTCGATATGTTCGAAGCAATCGCCAAGGGCTATTGCCGTGGCGCGAAGTTCCTCACCCCCGGTGAAAAGGAAGAGCTCGCTTTCTCTGCACGCCTCATCACGATGACCATCGGTATTCGCTTCCTTACGGACTATCTCCAGGGCGACGTTTACTTCCACATCAAGCATCCGGGTCACAACGTCGATCGTTGCCGCACCCAGCTTAAGATGGTTCAGAGCATGGAAGATCAGGCTGACAAGATGGAAGCCATCATCCAGGCTGCTTTGGCTGCTGAATAAGCACTATCAGCGACTGTTACGGGGTTCGCTCCGTAACAGTCCTCTCTTTTGGAGGGTGTTATGTCGTTTGATAAAAATAAGTATGCCGAATTGTTGCATGCCTTCAAGATTGTTGGCACGCCTGTAGAAATTAAGCCCTTCGGCAGTGGTCATATTAACGATACGTTTCGTATCACAACCGAAACCCCTGCAGGTGAAAAGCAAATGTATACCCTGCAGCGTATCAACCATGCTGTTTTCCGCCAGCCACAATTGGTGATGGATAATATCGAGCGTACGCTCGCACATTTAAAGACGAAACAGCATTTGTTCCCCGAGACAAAGATTTTAAAGCTCGTTAAGACAAAAGAAAATCGTAACTGCGTACGTACCTTCTCTGGCAAGTGGTGGCGTATGTATGAATACATTGATGATGTTGTAAATTACGATAATGTTGCAGATCCGGATGTTGTTTATGAAGCAGCACGTGGTTTTGCACAGTTTCAGAATATGATGGCAGATTTACCGTTGCCACGTTTGAATGAAACCATCCCCTACTTCCACCATTTGCCCATGCGCTATGCAGCGCTTGAAGAAGCTATTTTCCAGGACATTCGTGGACGCGCAAATGAAGTGAGCGAAGAGATTGAGTTTGTTCGCAGTCGTCGTCATCTTGTAGCCCACTTGCTGAATCGTTATTTACGTGGTCAAATTCCTGAACGCATCACCCATAACGACACAAAGATTAACAACGCACTCTTTGATCCTGTGACCAAGAAGAGTGTTGCAGTTGTTGACCTTGATACCGTTATGCCAGGTCTCGCGCTCTATGACTTTGGCGATATGTGCCGCACGACATGTATCACCGCAGCTGAAGATGAACCCGATACCGATAAGGTGCAGTTTAATCTCAATATGTTCGAAGCGGCGGTTTCGGGCTATTTGGAAACCGCACACTTCCTCACGCCAGCAGAAATCGAAGAACTCGCCTTCTCTGCATGGTTGTTGCCATTCATGATTGGTATCCGCTTCCTCACCGACTATTTGCAGGGTGATACCTATTTCAAGACTGCTCACACGCGTCACAACATGGATCGTTGCCATACTCAATTTAAACTCGTGGAACGCATTGAATCGTTAACCGAGGAAATGCAGGCCATCGTTCAACGTTGCGCTAAAGCAACAGGTCGTAATTAAGTTTAAGAAAGGAATACACAACAAATGAAAGTTGCTATTGTTAAGAATGCTGAAGAAGGTAGCAAGCTCGCTGCCGAAATCTTTATTGACCAGGTGAAGAACAACCCGAAGACCGTTCTCGGCCTCGCAACAGGTTCTACCCCTGTCAAGATGTATAAGCTCCTTGCTGAAGCAAACAAGGCTGGTGAAGTATCCTTCAAGGAATGCCAGAGCTTCAACCTCGATGAATATCTTGGTCTCGCTCCCGAACACGATCAGAGCTATCACTACTTCATGAAGACGCAGCTCTTTGATCACATCGATATCGATCAGGCAAAGACCCACGTACCCGATGGTCTCGCAACGGATATTGCCGCTTCTTGCCAGGCTTATGAAGATGCAATCACCGCTGCAGGTGGTATCGATATTCAGCTCCTCGGCATTGGCTCCGATGGTCACATCGCATTCAACGAACCCGGTTGCTCGCTCGCTTGCCGTACACACTCCCAGGTGTTGACGCAGCAGACCATCCAGGACAACGCTCGTCTCTTCTTCGGCGGTCGCATTGAAGAAGTTCCGACGCAGGCTGTCACGATGGGTATCGGTTCGATTATGGATGCTAAGCGCGTTGTGCTCCTCGCCTTCGGCGCTGGCAAGCAGGATGCAGTGAAGGGGCTCGTTGAAGGTCCCGTTACCGCAATGTGCCCTTGCTCTGCACTTCAGTATCACAATGACTGCATCGTTATTTGCGATGAAGACGCAGCCGAAAAGCTTGCCAACAAGGACTATTACAAGTATATCTTCTCTCAGACGGGTGTTTCCAACATCTAATGCGATTTAGATCGCTTGTAACAAAAAAGCATCCGTGAATAGCGGATGCTTTTTTATTTTTCATCTGTACTCGTGAGGCTATGATTGAGTTTTGATTGCGATGGCTTGTTTAATGATTTCCATTGCGACCTCATCTTTAGACATCAATGGCAATGGCTGAGCACTTCCATCAGGGTAAAGGAGTACAACACGATTGGTATCGACAGCAAATCCTGCACCCGGTGCTGTCACGTCATTTGCAACAATAAAGTCAAGTCCCTTATCGCGCATTTTCCGCGTTGCCTCCGCTGTTGGGTCTCCCGTTTCTGCTGCGAATCCAACAAAGAGTCGATTCCCCTTTAAGGGAAGGATTGTTTGCAATACATCGGGATTTCGGACGAGTCGAATCACACCCTCCATCTCAGCCTTCTTCAGTTTTGTCTCTGAATATGTTGCGGGACGCCAATCTGCAATTGCCGCTGAGGAGATATAGATGTCGGCTTGTGGGAGGTGTGTCTCCACTGCAGCAAGAAGATCGCGCGCAGACTCAATATCAATGCGTTGGACGCCGTCTGGCGTTGGTAGTGCAACGGGTCCTGCGACAAGGGTCACCGTGTGGCCTGCCGCCACAGCAGCACGCGCAAGCGCAAATCCCATCTTGCCAGTTGAACGATTCGAAATAAAACGAATGGGATCGAGCGCTTCTCGCGTTGGACCAGCCGTAATCAAAAAGTGCATGGTCTCTCCTTTATACTTGTCGCAATTGGTTTCTCACCCAATGCATGTCTTCAAAGAGCATTTCAGAAAGTGTTTTGCTGCACACGGTTTTGGGGAGCACATCATAGGTGTATGTTTCCACCTCCAATGGCCATCCGCCCGCACGCACATATCGCCAAAAGGCTGGGGTTAAAGCATTTCGCGTTGAACCGATGCGACCATTTCCTTGCCATACAAGGGGCACATGGTAATGGATGCGTCCTCGTGCACCCACCACTTCTTGCAATGTTTCCATTGTGAAATCAGGGAAACAGGTCACCGAGGCATCGTTTTCACGGCGAGTTGTTTGGTGAAGATAGACATTGTCAACGAAGGGCATTAAATCTTCTGCCGTTGCGAAAGAGGTGAATTCGAGTGCGGCAGAGATTTGGATGCGGGCAATAGGGATGTTGGCGGAGACTAGACTTCGAAGCGCACAGAGCGGATCTTCGTAACCCACCGCAAAATGGCAAGTATCAAAGCAGATTCCAATTAAATCACGATACGCAGGATTCCAATTGGGGTGTCGCCAAAGGGCTTCAAAGAAGTCAATCGCAGATTGGGAGCCATCAAGCAAGCAGTCAGGTTCAGGTTCTAACGCAAGGCAAAGACGACGACCTGTAAAGCCCTCAAGCTTACGAATGAAAAGCGCCATATTACAAATATTGTCGAGAAAGGCTTCACTGATTCCCTGGTCACGATCATAGGCCAAAGGCACCGTTGAGACGCTCATACGATGTTCACCAAGAAAGGCCATGGGCAAACGTACCGCTGCATAGAGAAGGTCGCTCGTATATTGTTGGCGTTCTTCCGTCATCCAATCGGGGGAGTAGACGTCTTCTTTAATCGTTTGGTGGTGAAAGACACCATAAGGAAAACCATTAATCCCCATCACCTTCAGACGATTGCCATGAAGAAATGAGATAAAGGAGCGCAAGGTCTCAGCATCACGCAATTCTTTTGCCGCGGTCGCGCTCAAGCGCAATCCCAAGGGCATCTGATCGCCACGTTCATAGGCGGTTCGTAAAGGGAGGGTAATATCCGAGATGGCTTTTCGGATAGAGGCAATATCCTCTCCTGGATGTACATTCATGCAGTATGAAATAAGGTTCATTGTAACGTTCCTCGTTGTGAAAATTCCACCGTCTCATCGCTTTCAATTCGAGCAAGTGCAAGACCTAAGCGTATCGTTAAGAATGTGAAGAAAGAGGCTAAGATTAAAGATAAAATGCCCATTAAATATCCCGGCACATTAAAGAAGAAGAAGAGCATCAATGTCGCAAGCAATACACCAAAGAAAACCGCTTGTCCTGCGAGCACGGCATTAGGACGATGGCGGTAAGCCGCAAGACCTTCTGCATGGCCACGCAATGCCTGTAAGATAGGAAATGCCATGGCAATTAACAAAACGCGTTTTGCCAACGGGAGTTGCCACGGCTCAAGGTTTTGGATTGTACAAAAGTACCATTGGCTAATCACTGGAATTTGAATGGGCAGCAGAACAAATGCAAGCACGATTCCACTACAGAGTGCGAAAAGAAGCGTTCGTTGATCGCGCAAGGAGGTCTGCGGGAAGCCAATGGCGACTGCTTGGTTACGCATCGCGCCATACGAAAGTGGATTCACCAACCCAATCGCAACAAGATGGATCGCAAGCATTGTCTCACCATTGTTTGTACGATTGATAATCGCGTTCAGCATGAAGACGGAGAACATCAATAGCAGTCCGCCCAATGACAAGGGAATATTGAAGAGAAAGACCTTTAAGCGTGTCACCTTTTCCATACCCTGGAGCTTGAGCGGCAGGCGTTTAACAGAAGGATGTGCGAACCACCACATCAACATCGATTCCATCAAGACAGGAAGCGAAAGCGCAACACACCCCCACTGCCAACCCACACATCCACATTGCCCCAAGGCCATCGCGAAGAGAAGGGTCACAATGATACGAAAGATGGTTGCCATATTTGCAATCGAGGTGCGATGTTCATTATTGAGTATTACCTGTGGAATGTTTCGCAAGAAGAATCCCATCTGTGCGGGAAATGACCAAAACATTGACCACCGCGCAATTTCAAATTGATCCCCCCCTAACCCAAGAACGTGGCCATATACAAGCGTGGCGATACAAGGTACGGTGAGAAGGCATTGCAAGCCTAGCACGCATAACATAATAAAGGTGTTCACCGAAGAGAAGCGAAGGTAGCCAATTCGATCTCGCGCATACATCATACCTGTTGTCACAAGTCCAAAGCCTATCGTTCCGAGGAAGAACATAATCATAAGACCTTGCGAAAAGGCAGCAAACTCAAGTGCACCGCCAGCGCCATGCGAAACAACACTCCCCACGAGTGGATAGGTCAACCCTTGACTCATCGCTTGAATGCAAAGAGGGACAAAATACTTTGTTGCATTCCAAGGTGTATAGGGGTATGTTGTGCGTGCAGCGACCTTTGAACTTTTCATTGTTACAACTGCTCCACAAAAATTGCACCGTCTTGTAAGGGACGCGTAAAGGTTTTACCTTCAAGTGTAAAGGTTACTGATTCACCTTCAGGGACTTGAATCGAAACATAGTCATTCAAATCTCGTAGCGGTCCAGGTGTTTGATAGGATTGACCATTGATTTCGAGAGGTACTTCAACGCGTTGGCCATTTCGTTCTGCAGCAATATGAATAGTTATACCAGACGACTGTTTCAGCGCCTTAGTGTAGTGTGCAGTGACATTTTCTGCAGGCACCTCCCAACCATAAAAGTACGTCCGTTCATGTGGCATCAATCGCGTTGCATAGATCGCATACTTGGGAATATTTGCAACGGCTTGAGCGGCATCATTGGCAAACCACAATTCGGTCGGCGGGGTGTCTTCAAAGGCTCCAAGCGGATACCATTGCCCCTCTGAATAGACTTCTACCCATGAATGGTTGCCCGGTTTTTTATACCACAAGCATCCCACGAGACGTGCGGGAATTCCAACACTTCGGCAGGCATCAATAAGAATAATCGAAAGACCTGTGCATGACGCCTTTTGAATGCGCATGGAATGAAGTGGATCTTGATGCGGAAAATCTCTCTTCGTTGAATAGACGACATGAATCCGCTTCCAAATGTGGCGATTGATTAACATCGCGGCTTCAAGCGGTGTTTTGGCGGTTTTGGTAAGTTCCTTCGCAAGTGGCTGAAGACGTGGATACCAATCCACCCACTGTTCGCGTAATGAGACTGGAGGCAAAATAGCATTTAAAAAGAGATCATCTGAAACTTCTCCCCAGCGCTTCTCTTCACGAACAGCAACCATCGTTCGAACATGACCATCACCATACGTTTCATACGCCTCAGTATATTCGGGAAAGCGCTTTACATAGTCGCGTAAAGCCTGATGTGATTGTGCATAGATGTCATTTGAAGCTGAGAGAATAAAAGGTATCAACGAACAAAATAACAATAGATAACGTTTCATCATGAATCCCTTTCTCATGGCGCAGGAACAGGTTTAATTCGTTGGAGAATACTCCGATAACGCATGCCTGTGGGTGAGATTTCAATAGCCTTTTTAATATATTGCTCTGCAGCAAGTGTATCGCCTGCGGCATTTGCTATTTGCGCAGCATAAAAGCACGTGCGTGTACGCTCTTCCCGCGTTACGCACTGAACATCAACAAGTCGCGCAACAATCAACGCGTGTATGTGTTGCATTTCTTTTTGAAGTTCTGGCCACTTTGAGAGTGTTTGCGAAAGCGCATTTAAAACAACTTCCGATGCGGGATAACGTTCAAAGAGAGCGGTCACGATAGCAGCGGCACCTGCGAGGTCTTTACGTTCATAAAAAGCTTTTAATCGATGGGGTAAAAGTGTTGCTTCCCAACGCGCCGAAGCAACCATTTCGCAGAGCATCGTGAGTTCTTTTTCGGCAAGGGTTTCATTCTTTTCATTTCGATAGTGTTGGAAGCGTGTCGCCATTATGCGGTCATGTTCATTTTCATCTGCAATCTTTTGGAGCCAGACTTCTGCTGTTGGCATTGGCTGAACAATATCTCGCGTGGAAGCTTGGAGTACCTCCGGCAATCGTTGTAGCGCACCCTTGTAAATTAAACGCCCAGAAAGAAAGATTGCGACAAAGGGACCCTTCGTTTGTTCATTATAGCCAAAGAGAGTTTCGCTATCAATTGCATCGTAAAATTCAACTCGTGGCATGAGCATTGGAGCACTTGCAAATAAACTTCTTGCGGTTTTTTCATACACACGGTCCGCAACAATCTTCAATCGATAGGGATGACGAAGCACTTCTCTCTCGTAATGTCCAGGAAAAAGAAGATCATTCTCCGAGGTATAACGGCTGAACGTAGGATCGGGTCGCCAGTAGGAGAGAACGGTAAATTCGTTATCCAATTTCGGCAAAGGCGCCCCAAGCAATATTGCATAAGGCGCTAAATCTCCCTCTTCCGAAAGCTTCTCAAGATCAACCCCTTGAAAGCCAAGCGCGTCATTCTCTGGCATCTCCGTAATCGTTGGCAGATAGGGTGTCTTTAAGAAGGCTTGTAGCGGATGATTGCGGAGCGCTTGTTCTTGTAATTGTGTCGCTTTCTCCCAACGATTAAAGAGGAGCGCCTCATCTGCAAGACGTTCGTACTGAAGGTGTTTAGGCAATGGTGGTAAAGACTTTACAAAAGGTTCTTGTGCCTTTGCATCAATCACCCTACCCTGAATCAAATCCTCAAGCATCGAAGCCGTCAGACGTGCAGGATGCCCTTGCCAAAGGATTTCTCCATTTTTCACAATAAAGGCAAATGGGATGCCTTGAATCTTGAGATATTGCAATAAAGCTCGTTCCCTCACCTGAAGGTTAGGATAAGTAACCTTTGTCGGTTGGGAATCGAGGAATTGCTTCACCGCCGAAGTCTCTTGACGCTCCATGACATTCAACCCATACACGTAATGGCCTTTGGGTTTTAATGTTTGCCAAAGCATCTCAATATGGTGCATTGCAGAACGGCACGGCCCACACCACGTTGCCCAACATTCCATTACATAGAGTTTGTCTTTCTCCCAACTTTCAATCGTATTGCCTTGAATAATGGTCTTCGGTAGCAGTTCTATGGGTAACGTCTTCCCGACTATCGCAAATGCTTGCGGTAGCATAAAAAAGACGAGAAGGACTGCAAGGAAGATGGATTTCATTTAGGATTTCTTCTGTGCGATACTTAAGAGCAAGCGGGCCACGATGGTTGTTGCATCCATTTGTGGAATACGTTTTAATGCCTCATGCATTGCTGTAAGGATTTCACGTTCTTGGTAAATCGGACGAAGGATGTTTGCAAATTCCTCTGGTGTTGTGGTCAATTGATTAACACAAATTGCGCCACCACAAACGACCAATGCCTCCGCGTTCTTTCGTTGATGGTCATCCATTGCTGTTGGCAACGGCACAAAGAGCGTTGGTTTCGCACAGGCCGCAATTTCGAAACATGTTGAAGCACCCGCACGTGCAATAACAACATCAGCCTCACCATAAGCCGTTCCCATATCTTGCACATAGGGTTGCACACGAACCTGCGTAGCGACCGCCTTGTAAGTATCTTCCATTAAAACTAAATCATGGGGGCCACATTGATGAAGGATATGCACCTTTTTATCCGACGCTGCAAGTGAAGCCAAGACTGGGGCGACAAGCACGTTCATCCCATGCGCACCTTGACTACCCCCTGTTACAAAAATATTAAACGAATCATCGTCACGTTTGATAGCTTTGGCACGTTCTAAACGTTCAAGTACGCTTCGACGCAGTGGCAAACCCGTATACTGCGTCTTTACCTTTGCAGGCAGTTGTGTTTTGGAGGCTTCAAAGGAAAGCGCAACAGTTTCAATCTTACAGTATTTTGCAAGAAAACGAACCGCTTTTCCAATAAGACTATTCGCTTCATGCAAGACGACAGGGATACGTAGAAAACGCGCAGCTATCACCGGCGCAAAGCTCGTATAGCCACCAGTAGCAAAGAGAACGTCTGGACGTTCTTTTCGCAAGAAACGTATACAACGTAGAATTGCAAAAATATTTCGCAAGTCCGTTATCTTTCGCGCACCAGACTTTAAAAGGGGGCCTTGCCATGAGGCAATTGTTGAGGCTTCTGCTGAACGCATGCCAGAAACAATTAAAGAGAGTGTATGCCCCTCTTCTCGTAATTGATCTGCAACCGCTAAAGCGGGATGAATGTGACCGCCCGTTCCACCACATGCAATAGTAATTTTCGTCTTCATATTACTAGTATATCAAAAAATTACACGTGAGGCGAGAAATATGATATAATATATGGAAACTTAAGGAGTACGTTTATGATGACGTTGCACTTCACTAAAATGCATGGCGCTGCGAATGATTTTATCATGCTCGATGATCGCGAAGGTATCGTGCCATGGGAAGACTATGTTTTAATGAGTTTACTGGCTGCCCGTCGCACGGGTATTGGGAGTGAAGGGATTATTCTTATCCAATCTTCTAATCGAGCAGACTTCCGGATGCGTTTCCTCAACCCCGATGGTACAGAAGTCGACATGTGCGGAAATGGCGCACGCTGCGCAGCATGGTTTGCGCACCACATCGGGGCAGCACCACGTTCAATGACGATGGAAACATCTTGCGGTTTGCTTGATGCTGAAATTGTTGATGACTGCAATGTGAAGGTTTGGATGCCAGAACCCACCGCACGTTCCTACGGAATGGTTATCAATGTTGATGGCAAACAGTATGTTGGTGATTTCATCAATACTGGCGTTCCGCACTTTGTCATTCATACAGATAGCCCAGAGAGTGTTGATATCAATAAGATTGGTCAAGCCATTCGCTTACATCCAACGTTCGCACCTGAAGGCGTCAACGTGAACTTCATCGCGCAACGCGCCCCCAACCGTATTAGCATGCGCACTTACGAGCGTGGTGTTGAGGCTGAATCTGGCGCATGTGGCACCGGCGCAGTCGCAGCCGCTGTCACAACAGTAGAAGCGCACGGTGCAACCCTTCCCATGACAATTCGAACCTCTGGAGGCTTCATTCTTGGTGTTGACTCAGATTGGCGTGGTAATCGTTGTACAGGCATCACGCTCACGGGCCCCGTTTGTAAAGTCTTTGAAGGTACAATCGACCTCGCTTCTCTTGGCAACGATCTTGCATCTATTGAATAATGAATATCATCCTTGCAGAAGCAAATGAAATCAATAATGGCATGGGCGTATTTAATGACGCCCGTGCACAACATCTACGCACCTATCTCCATGCAACACCTGGTTCGACATTTAGGCTCGGCGTGATTAATGGTGCAACGGGAATCGCAACCGTTACAAACTGTGCGGAAAATGGAACGATTAGCTTCACGGTCAATCTCTCTGAAGCACCCCTACCTCCATGGTATGACTTGATTCTTGCCTTACCGCGACCACGCTCCTTTAAGCGTATCCTCTTTCAAAGTGCTGCAATGGGCGTTCGTAACATCTATGTTGTTGGGGCAAAGAAAGTCGAGAAGAGCTACTTCTCCATGCATCTTCTACGTGAAGAGGAGTATCGTCCTGTTCTTATTGAAGGGCTCATGCAAGGGAAAACCACCGCTTTGCCCAACATCATTATTTGCCAAAAGCTTCGCGACCTTTGGGATTTACTCCCAGAAGACAATGGCTTACGTTTCATCGCCAATCCTGCGCAATCTCAACCGAAGCTAACTCACGCAACAGGGTTACCCATTATTGCTATCGGCCCTGATGGTGGATGGACGGATGCCGAAACCGAAGCCTTCGCGCAACACAATTTCCATCCAATTACCTTGGGTCCTCGCCCTCTTCGAACGGACACGGCAGCAATTGCCCTACCCGCAGTTATACAAGATCGTCTCTTTATCTACGCTCAATAAGTATCTCATAACGGAGTCTCTATGCACGCCTTTATCCTCTCTGATGGTAAACCTGGTCACGAAAACCAATCAAAGGCTCTTGCAGACGGCTTAGGCCTTACCTACGACATTGTTCCCTGTACCTACCCCTCGCGTTGGAAGAAAACACTCTCCCTACTCCTTGACCATCTTCATTGTAAGGTCGACCTCACAAATGTGACCAAGCACCTTCCAAATAAGAAGGCCGATCTTCTCATTGGCGCGGGATCAAATACCTTTTATTCTTTAAGTATTTTATCAAAGCGCTTAGGCATCCCCTGCATTGCGATTCTTACACCCAAAGGCTATCGACTCCAGAACTTTGACATTATCCTCTCGCCTTCATTTGACAACCCTCCTGAACGAGAGAATATTTTAAAGATTCCAACCAATCTTACCCCTGCACGACCCGATTTCTATAAAGAACAAACGGATGCCTTCTTCGCACGTTATACCCCTCAAAAGAAACGTGCAGTCGGTGTAATTATCGGTGGCAAAAATGCAATCGCAGATGTTACAGGTGATTGGTTAAAGATTCAGCTCCAGCAGCTCTTTGATGCAACGCCAGACTGTGAGCATTGGGTTACAACTTCTCGTCGCACTTCCCCCGAAGCAGATGCCGTGATCGATAGCTTCCCATTCGATTACAAGCTCATCTTTTCACGTGAACGTTTCAATCCCATCCCGGCATTTGTTACACAGTGTGAACGTCTCTTTGTGACTGCGGAATCAACCGGTATGCTCAGCGAAGCTGTCGCGATTGGAACTAGCGCAGTTGAGGTCTTAGACAACCTCAATGTTCGAACAAACAAATTCGCGCGCTTCGTTGACCAACTCTGCACAAAGGGGTATGCACATCGTTTTGATGGAACGCTCGGTTTGAATGCCCAAAAGGTTGATCTCTCTTCGACCTTTGAAACGATTCGACAAAAACTCAATCTCAAATAAATCGTACGTTCCACACAAAACAAAAAAGGAAGACAACTCCCGCGCGTTGCCTTCCTTTTTTATTGAGCCATCTTGATTTTTAGAATGAAAGAGGTAACTCCTCTTGCACAACCGCAACAGGTGCAAAGCTCTTACGATGCGCTGGACATGGTCCATATTGACGGAGCGCCGTAAGATGATCCTTTGTGCCATATGCCTTATGCTTGGCAAATCCATAAACAGGATAAGCTTCATCCAACGCCTCACACATACGATCACGTGAAACCTTTGCAAGAATTGAAGCACACGAAATCAGAAAACTCTTCGCATCGCCCTTTACAATCGCTGTATGCGTAATCGGCAACCCCTTGACAGGCAAACCGTCCACAAGTGCATGTGCCGGCAATGTAGGAAGGTGCTCCAATGCACGACGCATTGCAAGATGGGTCGCCCGAAGAATGTTAATCTCATCAATCTCTTCAGGCGAAGCCTCTCCCACACCCCAATAAATGTTGGGGTGATGTGTGATGATCTCAAAGAACTTATCGCGTTGCTTGGCGGTTAATTGTTTGGAATCATTTACAAATGCCAACTCACCCTGCGCAAGTATAAGAATATCCTCTGCCGCAATCACAATTGCACCTGCTACAACAGGTCCCGCAAGACAACCTCTTCCCGCTTCATCAACACCAGCAAGAAGAGTTGTAGGAGCATGTTCAGACCAAAAGCATACCTCATGAGCAAGCTTTTCAATCTTCTGCATTGCGTCGAGATCAATAGACATCGTTAATTCACAATCTTTGCTGTGAGATCGTAACCTCTCGCGCCTGTAATCTTCACGCGGATAAAGTCTCCGGGTTGAATTTCCTCGGGTGCATGTAAAATATGCGTAAGGCCGTCAACTTCAGGCGCTTGATGCGGCAAACGCACATAAAGACCATCCTGTTCATCAAAATCAACCACAAGCGCAGTCGACTCAACACCGATTCGTTGACGATTCTTCTCTTTTGCAATCCGTTTTTGCAACTTCATGAGTCGATCAAAACGTACTTGTGCCACATCTGCTTCTGGTAAACCTTCCATCTCTGCAGCAGCAGTCCCCTCTTCAGGAGAGAAAATAAAGGTGCCAAGATGGTCAAACTGCCACTTTTCAACATACGCACAAAGCGCATCAAAATGCTCATCCGTCTCACCAGGGAAACCAACCATACACGTTGTCCGAAGCGTTGCTTGGGGGACGTGTTTACGAAGACGTTCAGGGAAGGTATCAATAGCCTTAATCGTATCCGCACGACGCATTCCACGTAAAATGTCGGGCGCGCAATGTTGAATCGGCAAATCAAAGTATGGCAAAATATGTTTTGCATTTGCCATCACTTTGAGCAACTCTTCCGACACATGATTGTGGAATCCATAAAGGAAACGCACCCAGAATTCACCTTCTAACGCATCTATCGCCTTCAAGAGTGTTGCTAACGAAGTCCCGTTACGGAGATCTTTACCATAAGCCGTCGTATCTTGGCCAATGAGATTAATCTCTTTGGTGCCCGTTGCTAAAAGGGCTTTCACTTCTTCAAGAATCTGCTCTTGCGTGCGACTTCTCAAATGGCCACGGAATTGCGGAATCGCACAAAATGCACATGCATGATTACACCCCTCTGCAATCTTAACATAAGCAAAAACAGGTCCCGTTAAACGTAAAGATGGAATTGGCTTATCAAAGAGTCGCTGCGGCAATTTCGGTGCATCATAAAGCGGTTGAGAAAGCGTTGTCACGGAAGGACGCTTCTTCGCTTCAAGCGCCTTTAAAATATCAACTATACCATCAAGATTATCAACACCCAAGAAGGCGTCTACATCTGGAAAAGCCTCTTCCATCTGCTCACGATAACGTTGACTCATGCAACCGGCAACAATAACAGCCTTACATGCGCCATTAGCCTTGTGCGCACATGCCGCCATGATATTCTCTGCACCCTCTGCACGCGCGGGTTCAATAAATGCACACGTATTAACGAGAATAACATCTGCGTGATCCGGCGAAGGAGAGAGCTGATAGCCCGCCTGCAACAAACTGCCAACCATTACCTCAGTATCCGCGAGGTTCTTTGAACATCCTAATGAAATAATACCAACACTCTTTAATTTCATAAACGTTCCTTTAGAGCCCAAGATCTTCATCCACAAGAAGGATCGTTGTCGGTGTATTCATCGAGGGTTGCTTAATCAACGTTGTAATACGACAAATACTCTCTGGACATGCACCTGCGCAATTCGCACAAACACCCGTTGTTGCACAAGGCGTCTTACGATTTAAACGATACGCATTCACAGGCCCCGCCACACGCGCAATACGCTCAAGTGCCTGATGGACATCCTTCACAATCTTATTGCGACCAATCACAAAAATCACATGCTTCGGACCAAAGATAGTCGCAGCAACACGATTGCCATTACCATCAATATTAACAATTACACCATCTTCGGTCAATGCATTTGCAGAAGAAAGAAAGGTATCACACGTCAATTGACGACGCATAACCGTCATCTTCTCTTCCAAGGACAAATCTGGATTACCGTGATTTAACAACTCCTTCCCTGCCGCAAGAAGGGGCTCCTCAACATTCAACACCCCAACACTCATAGAGCCACCAAATCCAATCGTTTGAACTTCAGTGGACTCCAAAAAAGAGAGCAACTGTGCACGTGCCTCATCACGATTCGCACAAGCAACCACCTTAAATCCACGTGCTTCAAGTTTCTTAGCAACCGACGAGAGAGACTTTTCACGCTGCCATGCAAGCATTGCGTCAACCTTGGACTGTTCCATCAACAACTCCTTTTACGACGAGATAAAACGATAAAGAAAAGACCAACAATAAAAAGACCAACAGAAATCATCTGACTAAAAGTCAACACACCAAAGTAAAGTCCGCCACGTGGATCATCTCGCAACATCTCAATCCCGTAACGCAAAAACCCATAACTACAAAGATAGAGACCGGTAATCATCCCTTCTTTCAACTTTTCAGAACGATATAGCCACCAAAAGAGACCAAAGAGAATAAAAAGTCCTAACGATTCAAACAACTGCGTCGGCCACACCGGCAACGAATGTGCAGAATAACGTGAAATTAAATTCTCACTCACATGCTTTGTCCACGCAGGCGAATACCGCGGAAAGGTTACCGAGAGAAGATTCCCCGCCTCACAATGACCACCAAAACAACACCCATGAAAGAAACATCCCAAACGTCCAAACGCATGACCTAAGGGAACAAAAACCGCACAAAAATCAAGAAACTTCAATGCAGATTCCGACTTCCGTCGACTCCATGCATACATCACAAGAAGCGCTGCCGCCAAGAGAAACCCACCATAAAAAACAAGACCGCCCGACCAAAAATGGAAAGCCGTCATTGGCGCTTGTGCAAACTCCTTCTCCCAAAATTGTAACACATAAACAAGACGTGCACCAAGAATCCCACCAACCCCTGCAAGCATAACAATAAAATCAACCTGCGTCTCATCCCGCCCTGTTTGACGCGCCAAACGATGCGCCAACCAATAACACATCATAAAGCCAAAGGCTAAACACACGCCATACGCCTGAATCTTTAAACCAAAAATGGAGATTAAATCTGAATGCATACAAATTCCTATTTTATAGGATAGCATTATAACATATCCAACAAATCCTTTCCACCTCAAAAAATGAGATGCTTAGCCATGACACAAGGTCACACTTTAAACACAATCAAACATAAAAAACAGCGTAAACACGCCGAAAACAAACCACACACTCAAGGTTTAATAAAGATTGGAAACACCAGGAAAAGAAAGCCGTTCACTTAAATGGATTGCATCCTTACCATAAATCAACTGAATAAATGACCTATCTAGTGGCACTTCCTTTTCTTTCTTCGTCACCTCAGAAAGACCAAACTCCTGCAACACAAAAGTTCGTTGAGAGAGCGTATAGGCACTTGTTGAAACATGTGAGGGCAGAGACGAGCGGAGTTCCTCAAAATGATTCTTTGCGTTAATCTTATGAAGAACATGCGTACGTGTCTCCACCTGAGAGATATCATCTCCCGGTGACCACCCTATCGGCACCTTATCAAAGGACTCAATTCCCGCCTCACAACGCACATCACGACGTAAAGACTCACTTTGTAGACAAACATTCCGAAACGTCACAACGCTAACAAAGAGAATAATAAAAATAACCAACGCCACCGTGAGCTCTGCAATCGCTTGCCCACAACGGCGTTTGAGGCGCTTCATCTGCAGTTCTACTGAATCCGACAAATTACTGCCCCGTGTAAAGACGTTGAATAAGGCGATCGGGAAGACCCGCTTCTTGAATACGTGCAACCGCAGCATCCACATCATATTCAACACGATGAAACTCAATATCCATATCCGTCAACGAACGCACAGTAAGAATTGCATAGCACGAACGCCAATCCCCATCACGTGGTTGACCCACAGAGCCAACATTAATAAAATAATTCCCTGGATCAAGATGCCCATTCGTCGCCTGATACTTAAAAACATCCTTTGCGGTTGTCTTACCCGGCGAATGATAGAAAATACACGGTACATGCGTGTGCCCATGAAAACAAACACGCGTTCCCTGAGCAACGAAACTATCTGCCGCATCTTGGCGATCAAAAACATAGCGATAGTTCTCTGGACTATCCAACGTCGAATGCACAATTGTAAAGCCCATATACTTCAACGACAACGGCAAATTATGAAGCCAATTAATATCGTTATCCGAAATATTACGACGCGTCCACTCAATAACACTTGCGGCATTCGGTTGGAAGTCATCCAAATCCACATCAGGATGCGAACAGTAGTGGTCGTGATTACCCTTTACGACCTTACACCCAAGTTCACGGATACGCTTAATACACTCACTCGGAGCCGCATTATACCCCACCACATCACCAAGGCAAACAATCGAATCCACCTTCTGTGTTGCAATGTGCTTTAAAACCGCATCCAAAGCTTCAATATTTGAATGAATATCACTAATAATTGCGTAACGTTTACTCATAAAATCCTAATCAATTAAGGCGGAGGATAGAGGCGACAATGGCAATATCCATCGGTGTTGTAATCTTCAAATTAGGGGCATCCCATTTCACCAAACGCACCGGTTCACCAATCGCTTCAAGCATAGCCGCATCATCTGTATATTCAACCTTGGGTTGCTTCGCTGCTGCCGCATGTGCAGCAATAAGCTTATCGGCTTGGAAGGCCTGTGGCGTCTGAACTGCCCAAAGGGTCGAACGATCGGGCGTTGACTCAACCATCATCCCCTTCCCCACGACTTTAACCGTATCAACCATCGGGCTTGCGGCAACACCGCTACCACAACGAATCGAATACTTTAATGTCTCTTTAATCAACTCTGGCGTCACACACGGACGTGCCGCGTCATGCACGATAATGTGGCGAACATCCTCGCCTTCCATCTCACGCAACGCGGCCGCAACAGAATCCTGACGACGCTTCCCTCCAACAACGATCTTCTGCAATTTACTGATGCCAAACATCATTTGCAAACCACGTGTTGCGGCAAGTTGATCTTTACGAACAACAAGAATAATACGATCGACTTCACTACACTTTTCGAAGGCAAGCAAGGACCAGGCAACAACAGGACGCGGCCCAAGCGCAAGGAGACATTTATCAACATTTGGCCCCATGCGCGTACTTTTGCCAGAGGCGAGAATAATCGCTGTTACCATGGTTGGTTCCTTTCCTTCTATGCGAGATATCGTCTTACATAATGCTTACTTCAACGTTGCGCCCCTTGTCCGCTTACCGCTCGGCGGTGTGCGGCGAATAACAACCGCTGTACGTGCCGGCAAATACAGACGAATGGCAAAACACTGTTCGTCAAAACGTTCTACAACACTCACTGGATACTCTTGCCACTGCTGAATGCGACCAAAGCCACCATACGCTTCAGCATCTGTATCAAGAACGTGCGTATAAGACCCCGGTGGCACCAACAACGGATAATCCGCAAGCGAGTGCTCATGATGGAAATTAAAGATAAAGAGCAATTCCCCACGCATATAAGCAAGCAACTTATCATCCTCACTTGCAAAAATACGACGTGGCGCAGACCCTTCAAGAGCACTTTCTTCGTTGATGACCTGCATCATCGCTTCATCAAAATCACCCAAGGCCTTGAAGTAAAGATTCTTATCATCGCGAAGCGACCACTGACGACGAGCATAATGATAGCTGTTATTATTCCCTTCACGCGGGAAGTCAATCCACTCAGGATGACCAAATTCATTCCCCATAAAGTTCAAATATGCACACGAACACGAAAGTGTCGCCAAGCGTGCCATCTTATGCAAAGCAATTCCGCGATTCACATAGAGATTATTCGAGCCAACATGCATCGACTCATACATCTCCTTGTCAATCATCTGGAAGATAAAGCTCTTACCGCCCACAAGGGCCTGGTCGTGAGATTCAACATAATTCACCGTACGTTCATCCGCACGACGATTCGTCAATTCATGCCAAATAAAGCCAACCGACCAATCCTCATCACGAATATCGCGAACAAGCTTAAACCAGCATTCTGGCACACCCATCGCCATGCGATAGTCAAATCCAATGCCACCCTCTTCCAAAGGTGCCGCAATACCCGGCATACCACTGACATCTTCAGCAATCGTCAACGCATCGGGACGAACCGCATGAATCACCTCATTTGCAAGTGTGAGATAGGTGCAAGCATCTTCATCAACCGTCGTGTCAAAATACATCCCGTAGTTTGTAAAATCAACACCCAACCCGTGATGAAGATAGAGCATCGAGGTCACACCATCAAAACGATACCCATCAAAACGGAACTCATCCAACCAAAAACGGCAGTTCGACAACAAGAAGTGCAATACATCCGTCTTACCATAGTCGAAGCAACGCGAATCCCATGCATCATGCCAACCACGCGACCCATCATGGAAATACTGATACGCAGTGCCATCAAAACAGGCAAGACCATCGCGTTCATTCTTCACCGCGTGAGAATGAACAATATCCATAATCACAGCGATTCCCATCCCATGTGCACGATCAATCAACGCCTTCAACTCTTCGGGCGTACCAAAACGTGAACTCGCTGCATAGAAACTGGAGACATGATAACCAAAGCTTCCATAATAAGGATGCTCCATAATCCCCATAATCTGAAGCGTGTTATAACCCGCAGCCTTAATCCGTGGCAAAATCTTCTCGGCAAATTCCGTATACGTGCCAACGCCTTCGGTCTCCTGCGCCATACCAATATGCGCTTCATAAATAATCGGCGCAACATTCGGACGCGTAAAACCATTTTTCCACTTATAAGGTTTGGGATTCCACACCTGTGCGGCAAAGAGCCCCGTCTTCTCATCTTGCACAACGCGACGCGCATAAGCGGGAATACGTTCTCCACGACCTTCATCCCAAAGCACTTCGAGACGATAGAATTGCCCATGACAAATCGCATCCTTCGCACCTCGCCATTCAAAGACATCACGTCCAGGAATGCGAACTGCTTGGAACTCCGGACGAATCTCCCAATTCGAGAAATCACCCACCAACCAAATGTTCGTTGCATTCGGTGCCCACTCACGGAAAACCCATCCATTCTTTTCGGCATGAAGACCATAATATTCATGCGCACTTGCAAAATTTGCGAGAGCAACGGGTCCGGGCTTTCCAGTCAGGCGCGTGATCGTCTCACGCGCGCGTCCCGCACGACGCTCAATCACGTCGGCATAGGGCGTTAGCCATGGATCGTCAAGAAGTCTTGTGCGGGGCGCTGGCATAGGTAGAGCTTTCCTTAATTATTGGTTAAGATAAGGGTTCTGATTGGCATCGTCACCTTCAAACATTTCGGTGAGCGGACGCTGAAGCATACGTTCGTAAATCTTGATATACTCTGCAGCGCAAGCTTCATGGTTAAAGCGAGTCTTCGCCTCTTCCATAATACGCTTAATCTGAGCCTCACGAACATCCGTCGGCAAGCGGTAGAATTCCATTGCCTTATCAATTGCCCATTCAAGACCCTGGCTATCATAGAAGGCAAACGGGAAGCCGTTACCGGTATTCTTCTCAACATCCAACATTTCAACCGTGTCATGCAAGCCACCGGTATCATGCGCAATCGTGAGCGAACCATAAATCGGCGCCACCATCTGAGGCAAACCACACGGTTCAAAGAGCGAGGGCATCAACGTGAAGTCACTCGATGCATAACCGAGACGAGAAATATGCTCATCAAAGTCACAAACCGCTAAGCGACCATAGAGATTGTGGAAACTGAGAATATCGCGGAAGGCCTGCTGATAAGGACCATTTGCAACAATCGCAAACTGGATATTATCATCACGATACTTTTCGAGAATACGATAGAGAATATCCGTCAACAACTGCGGGCCCTTCTGAACAGGATCAAGACGGCTCGGCCAGAAGAAGAGCGGTGCATCAGGATTCTTAAAGAGACCCACCTTTTCCTGGAACTGCATCTTGTTCGAAATCTTCGCAGCATGATGCGTGGTCGAATCATAGTTAACCTTCAAGTTATCATCCGTCATCGGATTATAACTATCATCCGGAGCATTGAGAATACCGCTTGCGCAACCCGCATTATACTTCGAAATCACTTCGTTACGGAACTGTCCCGGAATGAAGTCAAACCAACCGCGAACGATTTCTTCCAAGAAGGTCGGCGACACCGAGTTAATAAAGTGAGCCGCAAAAACACCCGAAGTGAGGAAGTCAACGGCATTCGTGTCGTGGCTTTCAAAGTAATCATAAGGCGGGCGCTTATAGAAGAGATTCTTCCAGAAATCTGCCGCGTCAATACCGGCGTATTCAATATCACCCAAGCAACGATGCACCGTATGGATGTTATGAATTGTAAAGAGACAAGGAATACCGAGACGACGTGCAGCTGCAGGAATAAGCCCCGTCATCCAGTCATTACAGTGAATCAAATCTGGCTGAACAGAAGGAATGATATTATTGATCACTTCACGCTGGAAGGCCAATGCCAAGTGGGTGTTTTCATCCCCCTGAGCATAAACCGTATCACGATAATAGAAGCAACGGTCCTCTGCCAAATGAATACGTGAATCCGGCAAGTGCGCCTGATACGTACGCAACTCATCACTAATCAAACGACCCACGTCAACATGGAACATACGACGATAGTGCGGCAACGCCACATGCACATCCGCTCCCAACTGGAACAAACGCGCCACCAAGCTCGCAGAAACGTCCGCAAGACCACCGGCTTTAGCACTTAACTTATTCGCCATATTCCCCATGCCCGAGGGAAGATAGGTGATTTCGGGGGTTACAATAAGAATGCGTGGTTTACGCTGTCCGAGTGTTTTTGTCTTTGCCATAGTTGACTCCTGCCTTATCATGGCGTAGTGGGGTTGTTTTCTTTTGAAGTTTTCCGCTCTTCTGGAGGCGTGAGAATTTCACGGAGTTCCTGAAGACGAAGCTCGTTCTGCGTGCGCTGATAATCCAACACCTGAATCTCAGGCGTGTCCTCTGACGCAGCAACAATACGCTCCTCGAGTGCTTCAAGTTTCTTGAGAAGAGCGAGACGCTCCTCCTTCAATACTTCTACTGCGGGATTGGTTAATCGTTTCGAACGTAAAAGCCGCGTTCGCAACTTCATCAAATCACTTTCGTATGCCGAGCGCATCATATACTCATAACGGAAACGCTCACCGTCCGACATCCGTGCGCCCAACTGCTCCTTGATAAACGTCGTGGAGCGCTCTACCTGACGATCAATCTCAGCGAGCACATTCGCCTGAGACTGCGCACGCAACGCGACAATATCAACCTTCTTCTCACTCGGCGCAACATCCAATGCCCCCTCATTCGCCGATGCAAAAAGAGGCAAAAGACCCGATATCATCGCAGCCAAAAAAACACGCTTGGAAATAGAAATCTTCATATTACATTTACCTTGACAGTCTATATTATGCCTCTTTTCAAGCAAAAAATCAAGCGAAATAAATCAACCTTCCGCTTTTTTTATTGCGCCCTTTCTCCCGACAACGTCAGAACCGTAATCTCAGAGGCGAAAAAGCGATACGGAAAACCACTCCAAACCCCACATCCCGGCGCAACAAACAACTGCATTCCCTGCGCCAACGTATACCACCCGCGAACAAACCCACCATTGAACGACGCAATCCACCAATCCAATAACGGCAACTGCCCCCCATGCGTATGCCCCGACAACTGCAACCGCACCCCCATGCGATCTGCCACTGGCGCCACCGCAGGCTTATGCACAAGCAATACTGGAAAAGCCCCCTCCTCCACCGTTGCCATCACCTGCGCCAAACGCTCCGTCGCAACATCCTTTACCAAAGCCCGCGTATCCCCCACACCCACAAACGTCACTCCGCGCAACGTCACATGTCGACCATCCAACGGCTGCACCCCATACGAAGCCAATAATCCCTCAAGCGCATCCTCATCAAACCAACACTCATGATTCCCCGAAATCGCATACGCACCGAGCCGCGCACGCAAATCCTTAAGAGGTGCAAGATCCTTCGCGCGATGCTCCACACCACCATCCGACTGATCCCCCGTGAAAAGCACCACGTCCGGCGCCAAACCATTCACACGCTCCACCAACCGCGCACACCATGCCTCCCCACGCAAAGAATCAATATGCATATCTGCAAGCACCACAATCCGCATCCCCTCTGCCTCAGGCGGTAATCCCTGCAACACCACACAATGCTCCACCACCGGCACCTCACGCCGCAACCCCGACATCAAAACAACCGTCGCCAAACACCCCGCCATTCCAAACGCCACCCATGGCGACAACCGATGCACAAACAACCGCACACCCCAAACAACAACCGACAATACCGCCCCACACCAAAGAAACATCATCTGCCAAAGCAACACCACCACCAACCACGCAGGCATCCCATCCGGAGACATCAACCCTACCTGAAAAAGCCGATGCCAACAATAACGCGGCGCCAACCCCAAAAGCACCCCCACAAGCAACCCTTTCACCCACCAACGATACCCCATCGGACGGATCGCAAAAAAAGCCATCACCACCACACAAAACAACGCAATACAATCAAGCTTCCACATCACCATCATCCTGCCATAAATGCAACAAAATACACGCCAATCAACGGCCCCTTCATCCTATCATAAACCTTAAATAAATGATAGTAGAGAAAGAACTTATGAGAAAAAAATCTTTTTTAACAAAAAACACTTGCAATCTTTTTTCTAATTTGATACACTTCAACACCAATTCGTACTGGGAAAGCAGAAAGTTTCCCAACATTGGTTTTCTTTATTGTAACAAGGATACTAAAATGCCTAACATCAAGAGTGCTGCAAAGCGTGTGAAGACTGCCGCCAAGGCCAATATGCGTAACCGTTCTACCAAGAGCGAATTGTTGACCTACCGTCGCAAGGTTGAAGAAGCTATCGCTTCCGGCGACAAGGCTGCTGCAACCGCTGCTGTTTCCATCTACGCTTCTAAGCTTGACAAGGCTGCTAAGAAGGGCGTCATCAAGAGCAATGCTGCTGACCGCAAAAAGTCCCGCACTGCAATCGCCCTCGCAAAGCTTGCCTAATCAAAGCAGCGTGTGAATCAAAAAAGACAAAGTGTACTTGCGTATGCTTTGTCTTTTTGTGTTTATAGACCCAAAAACAAGCGATAACGGGGCAATCATTCAACCATAAAGAAATCTTCCTTTCTTTCGACTAAACAATCAAGCCCCCACGTCCTCATTAATTACAATAAAGTTATAAGCCAATACGCAAGGAAAAAGGAACAACGATGAAAACAGACACCCCCACACCCTTTGGTTTCCTCTCCCTCCTACCCCTTTTCGTCTTTCTCTTCTTCTACCTTGGGCTCTCACTCCTTACACGCGACTTCTATGCCGTGCCGATGCCAATTGCCTTCCTTGTCGCCTCCGCTTTTGCCATCATGCAAAATCGCACCCGCACCATCAACGACAAAATCGACGCCTTCGCCAAAGGCATGGGCGAAACCAACATCATGATCATGTGCCTCGTCTTCATCCTCGCAGGCATCTTTTCAGCTGTTGCCAAATCCATGGGCGCCATTGATGCAGCCGTTATCCTTGCACGCACCCTCATCCCCGACCACCTCATCCTCCTTGGCATCTTTGCCTCCTCCTGCTTCATCTCACTCGCCATTGGCACCAGCTGCGGCACCATTGCCACCGTCACCCCCTTCGCCCTTGGCCTAAGCACCTCTAGCGGCATTTCCATTGAATGGATGCTCGGAGCCGTTGTTGGTGGTGCCATGTTTGGCGACAACATGTCCGTCATCTCCGACACCACCATCGCAGCAACACGCACCCAAGGCGTGCAAATGCGCGACAAATTCCTCACCAACTTCCGCTTCACCCTCCCAGCCCTCTTTGGCACCCTCTTCATCTACCTCTTCCTCTCACCCACTGCAAGCAACCCAACCCCCATCCGCGCCCTCACCACCACCGACATCATCCTCGTACTCCCCTACCTCCTCATCCTCCTCCTCTCCCTCCTACGCGTCAACGTCATGGTCCTCCTCTTTGCCGGCACCCTCCTCTCCCTCATCATCGGCTACAGCACCCACCAATTCGAAGGCTGGATCGCACTCAACAAAATGGGCGAAGGCGCCCTTAACATGTCCGAAACCCTCATCGTTGCCCTCCTTGCTGGCGGCATGATGAACCTCATCCGCGCCAATGGTGGCATCCTCTACATCATTAAAAACATTGAGAAACGCATCCGCTCCTCACGCGCCTGCGAACTCAGCATCGCCACCCTCGTCTCCCTTGTGAACATGTTCACGGCCAACAACACCGTTGCCATCGTCATCTCTGGTCCTGTAGCGAAAGAACTCAGCGACAAATACACCTGCCAACCGCGTCGCATTGCAGCCATCCTCGACGCAGCCTCCTGCGTCATCCAAGGCCTCCTTCCCTACGGTGCACAACTCCTCATCGCCATTGGCATCACTAAAAACTTCTTCGCCGCCCAAGAAGCCACTCCCGCCCTTCAAGACCTCTCCCTCTTCACCATCATGAGCAAAATGTACTACCAATACATGCTTGCCCTCACCCTCCTCCTCTTCATCCTCATCAAACCCCGCACCAAAGCCTAACCCACCCCACCCCGTACCCCCTCATAACCTCGAGAAAAGAGAAATAAAAACACTCAAAAACAAACCGCACCACTTTGAGCATCAAACAGGGCGTAAACGACGCTCAAACAGGGCGTGATTGACGCTCAAACAGGGCGTGATTGAAAAACAAATAGCATGCGTTTAAAATGAGGGTGTGTAAATAGAGCATCATCAAACAAAGCATACTGTTGTATACGCAGTAAAAAAACTTCCTTTCTCATTCGTTTGTCAACGAGAGATGTGTCATACTATTTCTATCTTTTAAGGAAACGATACTGTTCATGTGTAGCGACTACATAGACATTCACGTTCTTAAAAGAGCCTTTAAAAAGCGAGGTATGTGATGTGCACAGCAATCTCCTTCAACAACCAAAATCATTATTTTGGTCGCAACCTTGATCTCGAATATTCCTATCACGAGACCATCACAATTACGCCACGGAACTATCCTTTTCACTTTCGACACGTTAAGGCTCCCGCGCAACATTTAGCAATCATTGGCATGGCCTATGTGTGTGACAACTACCCACTCTACTACGATGCCATGAACGAAGCTGGACTTGCCATGGCAGGATTAAACTTCCCTGACAATGCCGCCTGGAAACCCTTTGATGAAAGCAAAGACAACCTTTCACCCTTTGAACTCATTCCCTGGATCCTTGGATACTGCAAAACCGTTGACGAAGCATGCCTTGCACTACGCAACATCAATGCCCTCAACGAAAACTTCTCTGCAGAACTCCCCCTTTCACCATTACATTGGCTAATTGCAGACAAACAACGATCCGTTACTGTAGAATTTCGTAAAGATGGCCTCCACCTTGATGAGAACCCTGTTGGCGTGTTAACAAACAATCCACCCTTTGAATTTCAAATGTTCAACCTCTCAAACTACCTCAAACTCTCCAAAGAACCCCCACAAACAACATTTGCTGACGGTTTAAAACTTGAAACCTATAGCCGAGGCATGGGAGCATTGGGCTTACCAGGCGATCTATCATCCGCTTCACGCTTTGTAAAAGCAGCCTTTACAAAGCTGAACAGCATTTGCGGCCCCAGTGAAGAAGAAAACGTCACACAATTCTTTCATATCCTCCGCTCCGTCGCACAGCAAAAAGTTGCGTACACCTTGGTGGAGACAAATACGAATACACCATCTACTCCTCCTGCTGCAACACACAGACAGGCATCTACTACTACACAACATACGAAAACCAAACCATCCACGCTGTAGACCTTCACTGTGAACAACTCGAAGCCACCACCCTCATTCAATATCCACTCCAAAAAGATCCCATCATCATCCGCCAAAACTAACACCACCACACCACAATTTCCTCCCCCCCCTTTCAATCGTAAGGGCATTTCCTTGTTTGTATCTATTTCAGTTCTTCAATCCTTTGTACTCTATTTGACCGGCCGTAACTTATTCATTTATAATAACTTATCTTGAATATTTTAGGGCGTATAATTTAAGGCTTAAAATCAGTACAATTTGTACTATCCGTGCAAAATTTAAACAGTACAAAATCTTTCCGTGCAAATTAATTTAAGGGAAAATTTCCGTTCGGGAAGAAATCTCAAATAGTACAATTTTTGGCCGGGGACTTTTTAGCCCTGTCTAGAAAACTTTAGAAAATAGTACAAAAGGCCGAAGAACTGAAACTACAAGATACAACACATAAAGCGCAGAAGGCCACAAGACTAGCCCTGCAAGAATCCGCCACCACCGACGAAGCGAACACGTTCGCAAACAGTAATATGCACGGACAAGCCCCCAAATAGGCACCACTAAATTAGCCGTACTAATAACCTCCTCCACCGCATTCTCAAAACGCTCAAGTGGTGTTGGCCCACCAAAACACGTACAATCATGAAACGTCGGTAAAAACGTCGCCAACGCTACAATCGCCGCAATATACAGCCCCAACAAAACATCCAGGCCCAAAGCCAACCACTTCATCTCGTCATTACCCGATTCCTTTTAAACAAAAGAATACCATACCTCCATTACAAAATGCGACAGGCACAACAAAAGATGCGCCCGCCGCATTACCTGTTATCAGCCACGAAAAACGCTTACCGCGCCTCCAACCACCTCTGTGCTTTACTTGCCTTATACTGACGCGCCACCTCTAACGCGGTCTTCCACTTTGAAGAGGGGTCGTTAATCTTTGCGCCATGCTGCACCAGAAGTTCCATTAAGGCAACATCATCCATCGCCACCGCCGTATAGAACGCCGTCAGCCCATTCTTCGGAACAGCATTCACATCCACGCCTTTTACCAACAATTGCTTAACAAGTTCCGTACTATTTTTCAACTCCATTGCAAGCATCAGCGTGGTAGCCCCCGATTTCGCCCACTTGACCTTCACATTTGCCCCCATCGAAACGAGTGCCATCGCAGTATTCACATTTGCCTGCTCTAACGCAATTTGTAAAGCAGTCTCACCTGTTGGAACACGTGCATCCACGTCAGCCCCGGCTTTCACCAAATGCTCCACGCATCCACCAGCCCCATCCCATGCGGCATGATGCAATGGCATCCATCCCTGCTCATCCTTTGCAGAAGGATTTGCGCCATGACGCAATAACGTCTTGGTGCTAAAGACCTCACGACTCTGAACCGCATAATGCAATGCCGTTAACTGCTGCTTACAACGTGCATTAGGGTTCGCTCCCGCCTCTAACAATGCCACGAGAATCACGTCATGCCCAAACCTTGCCGCCATTGCCAGCATCGTGGTACCATGTTCATCCAAACGATTAATGCCACCCTTAGGCACGAGCAATTCAACACCCTTATTCGTTTCCGCCAGCCCCGCCACGCCATAACGCTGATACGCACGCGCCACACCACGTTTCCCTACGTCAGACGTTACCACCGTTCCACCCTCTAAAACAAACGTGACATCCCCTACCCAAATTAACGTCTGATCCGTGTACTTAATTGAAACCGGCACCGACGCCCAAGCTAAAACACTCATACCAAGCGCCAACAATAATCCAAGCATCTTCTTCATTACGTTACTCCTTATCCTTTAAACAGTATTCAACCACATCGTCCACGAAATGCTTTTAAAAAACAAAGGAATGATAAAAGGAACATCACAATCGGCACGATAATGGCCCAGCCTCTCATAAAGGTATAAAGGAGATCATACGAAGTAGCACCACTGTCACACCCACAATCTCCACCTGGAATATCTGCGGAATGGAACACTTCTGGGAACCAAGACTCAAATACTCCGACCATTAATGGCACCGCTAACGCGACGAAAAACACGCCTAGGCTAACAAACAAGGTTTTCACGAAAACACCTTATCCTTCAATATCATCACTCTCTTCTTGAAATTGTATCAAAGCGTCGTACAATTGACTCTGCCTTATTACGCCCCTCGTCAATCGCCCTCATCCGTGCACTTGCCGCACTATCCCCCTTAAAGGTCTCGCACTTTACGGTTTCAATGTACGTCATCTCAATGCACTCCCAAAGATCATCTTTCAGCTCGCACATATCATTCAATTTTGATTTCTGCACGCGATGCTCTTTATTCCACATCACACTCTTGTCTAAATCAATGAGAACTTGGCGCAATCGTGCGAGGCGCTTCTCTTGCTCTCGGATTTCCGCAACCATATTAGCGTGCGCTTGTAATGCCTGAGCCATCTCTGTTCGTGCGAAATCAAGAAAAGCCCGTTCGCGACGTGCTTTTTCTTGTTCACGTGCTAATTGTGCAGCTTGTCGCTGACACTCCTCTGCGGCTTGACGTTCACGTTTTTGTTCCTCAAGCCTCAACAACTCAATTTGCTCACGTCTCCGTTCTGCTTCTTTTTCATTATGCTCCGAGCATCCTTTCCTCCACAAAAAACCACATACAATTCTTGCAATAATCAAACCATTTTCTCCTCCAAAACAAAAACCCGCCCCTAACAGAATAAACGTAAGAATAAGCAAACTTACCAATAACCAAGCCATAACAGATTTTTTCTAAAGCAATATCTCTCAAACATCGCACCACATGCGGATAAATTCAATCACCTTGTCCAGTAGACAACCAACCTCCGATGCATTAAAAAGACGAGTTGGTCGATAATGCATTTCATTAACATCGCCATCCTTTACCACATCCTTATCACCACTCTTCCCATGTTCTCTAAACCCAAATAACACATCCACAAAGTTATTTTCATCAAACCACCGTTGATTCATTGCCCAAAAAGAAGGTGGGAGTTCTATAAACTCATAAACTCCACTCGACTTATCGCCTTTAATCTTCTCTTCTTTCTTCATATAAATGGAGCAATGCGGTCGTAATATCTGCGGAGAATAACACCCATCATTCGTAGTTATTCCAGGAATAACAATATCAACATACAACAAATAAATCGTAGTAGACCAACATCCTCCACAACAGCGACTAATGCCATTACTTAAAAGGTGAAATGCCGCACTCCCATTTACTCTCGCATGAACAGTTAATTTATCCTTTCGAGGTTCTATTTGTACATTAGGACAACAAACCTTAATGAGATTCTTCATCTTTTCAATAATGTTAGTATCATAACGGACAATACTCATAGTTACCCAATTCTTTTGTAAATAATCTACTCTTCCACTATTACTTTGCCTCAAAATACCCGAAATCGTTAAGCGTTACTTTTCCCTAAAGGCAACGAGTCTTCTGTTGCAACATAGTTACCTTCCATCGCTCGTGTATACCATTTGTTAGCCGTTAATAAAGAGCGTTCTACACCCTTTCCATGCTCATAACAAAATGCAAGGTTGTGTTGCGCCACCTTATTCCGTTGATTTGCAGCCTTTTGATAGCACGAAACGGCCTCTTCGTAAGACTGTTCTACACCTTGTCCATAATAGTAGCAATTTCCTAATTTAGTTAATGCGTCAGAACTTAGGTCTCCAACCTCGCGATACCATGAGACTGCACCTTCATAAGATTGCTCAACACCATATCCTCGTTCATAACATACACCTAAATTAACCATTGCTGATACATGACCTTGTGCTGCAGCTCTACGATACCATTTTACAGCCTCTTCGTAAGATTGCTCAACCCCCTCACCTTCGTAGTAGCGCTTGCCTAAAACATACGGCGCATAGAAATTATCTTGTTCAGCCGCTTTAAGGTACCACTTTACAGCCTCTTCGTAAGATTGCTCAACCCCCTCACCTTCGTAGTAGCAATGGCCTAACCGAAGCTGCGCGTCAGCATTTCCTTGTTCAGCCGCTTTAAGGTACCACTTTGCAGCCTCTTCGTAAGATTGCTCAGCACCCTCACCTTTGTAGTAATCACCAAGAGATTTCTGTGCATTAGCATCACCCTGTTTTGCGGCCGCCTCTAATTTCTCTTTTGGAGATAGCCTTTTGCGAAGGCTTCCCACCTTATCACATTCACACCCATCAAAAATTTTACTTCTATAAGAAAACATAATTATTGTTAGTGGCCAAAAAAGTAAAACCGACACGACATCACTGATTTCCATTAAACACCCATGCGGACTTGAACTAAACAATTTCCTAATCAGAAATAGTGAAGTCGGCACTGAAACTATCAAAATGAATGCACTCTGCAAACTAAAAAGAGCAAATATCAAAGTTTGCCACCAACGAAGATTGTCCCTAGACCAATAATCCCAACATCGAACTATCGTCCAAATAGACATTCCAACAAGTAATGGTATAACTCGATAGAAATCCAACAAGATGTACACCCATCGCTCCACTTCAACTTCAACAGACGCGCGTAAGTCAAATGTTGGACAAAAGAAAACAACAAAATAAAGCATCACCCAGTACAAACAAGCAAAACCATCCAACGTAAGTATACTACGAACCTTCCACTCATTCCACTTCATAGCGTATTCTCTTTCACTTACTTATTCTGTTTCATCTCTTCAAAACGGCGAGTCGCAAGCTCAGCCTCTCGAATACCATTCTCAATCGCCTGATTACGCAAGTATTGTTCTTGTTTCTCCCCCATTGAAGCCTCATATTTTGCAGCAGCAATATACGTACTTCGAATACTATCCACGATTGATTCCTGCAACTTCTTCAACTCTTGACATTGTGAGACAAGTCGCTGGTAATCCACGTCCATTTGATAATTCGTAGAGGAGAACTCATTTAACACCTCGCGCAACTTGTCTAAATTTTCTCTTTGCTTTTTAAGCGCCTCTCCTATCTCAATATAAGTCTTTTGAGCACTTACCATGTCTTTACGAGCGAACTCAAATAAGTCTGTCATCTTTTTCTTTTCTGACAATAACCAGTCATTCTTGGGATCATAACCACGATTTCCCGCTTGTACATACCAAGACTTTGCCTCTACGAAGGATTGATTAACACCAATCCCATACTCATAGCAAAAACCAAGATTATGTTGAGCATACGCATCACCTACCGCTGCTGCTTTATGAAACCAAGACACTGCATCTACTAACGATTGCTCACGACCATAACGTTCATAATCACAATAATAATACCACCCCAATATCACCATCGCTTTTACATGACCTTTAGATGCTGCAGTCTCAAACAAAGTTCGTGCACCACTTACAGATTGTCCAATTCCCTCTCCCTTTAAATAGCATATTCCAAGGTAGTATTGAGCCTCTCCTGAAGACTTTTTAGCAGCCGTGCTTAACCACTTAACTGCATCTTTATACGATTGTTTTACACCATGCCCTTTGAAGTAGCATATTCCTAACAATTCTTGAGCATTTTCCTCACCCATCTCGGCCGCTTTTCGCAACCATTTAACCGCTTCTTCATACGATTGCGAAACCCCATGCCCATAGTAATAGCATCGCCCAATACCAAGCCATCCCTTTGCATTATTACACTTCTCATACCAATACAAAGCTCTCTTATAGGACTGTTTACAGCCCCATCCATTATAAAAACAATCCCCCATTCGCTTGCATCGCTCAGCTTTATACGGGAGGCCTACGTACGTGTCGTTAGAACTCCACCTTTGATACCATAACATAGCCATCCCATATGATTGCTTCACTCCAGAAGACCCTTCGTAATAAATATCGCCTTGTTTAGCCGCTTCGCGAGCCCACTCGTATTTGTCAGAGTAACGATTTTCATCTCCACACCCACAAAAAAAAGGTATAATCCCCAATACGTAAAATATTTTTTTCATCGTTGCTCCTTTTTTTAATCTCACCAAAAGTTCTCACATATCCTTTACGACCAAGGACATCTCACTATTTATGTCGCTTCATTTCTTCAAAACGACGCGTCGCAAGCTCTGCCTCTCGAATACCATTTTCAAACGCCTGTTGATGTAAACTACGTTCCTGTGACTTTCCCATTGAAGCCTCATACTTCACTGCCGCAATATAAGTTTCCCGAATATTTTCAATAATTGACTTCTGCAAGGCTTCCATCTCTTGACATTGTGACTCCAGTTGTTGATAGTCTGAATCTTCATAATATGGGGTTGAAGAGAAGCGTTCCAATGTCGTACTTAATTTTGCGATTCTCTCTCGTTGGATACGCAATGCTTCACCAATTTCAATATATGTTTTCTGCACACCAGGCATTTCTTTACATGCAAACTCCCAAAGCTTTTCTTCTTTGGTTTTACCCTCCTGATCTTTAACAGCCTGAGGTTTATTTTTTTCGACAACATTCACCTCTTTAAGCTCATTAGGCACTCCCACTCCAGAACACATGTAAACATTCGTATAATCGTCATAAAGACCGAACATTACACCACCGATTAAACAAAAAAAACTCAAGAAGAACAACGGAAAGTACGAAACGAAAGCAAGCCCCTCTCTAGTATCCTCACAAATTGCTTCTAACTTTGACAGAGTCACCCCAACAACTGTAACTATTATGAGAAGCTCTATTATCCAGACAGAATAAAATTGTTGAAAAATAAAAAAGATAACATCAATCATTATTATTAACTTTCATATCTATTCAATACACAACTCAATACACAACAAATGAATATTCCTGGGGGTAAATGCTATTTACCCCCAGGAATACAAGCGATTATTCAGCCATAATTTCGTCAAACAACTTCTCTTCTTCCACTTTATTCTGAGGGATTAATAAGTCATCAATGGACGGCTCAGCATAATTGGTTCCAAGAGAATTAAGAGAATCGTTAATTGCATTCAATGCATCTGAAATCCCATTATCTGCATCAATCACAGCCTTCAGATCCAAATCCGTAAGGGTCATCTGAATACGCTCACGAATTTTGACAATCTTACGCTGTTCCAGTTCTACACGATTTTCTTTCTGTTCTACAACAGCAAGCATACCGCGACGTTGCGTCAACGATAACCGTAGAGTCTGAATTTTCTGTGCCGCATCAATGATGTACGCCTTCCCCTTTTCCTTTGATAAAGTTTGACCATTAACCGTCATCGGCCACTGATCATTCTGCTCTGCAAGGCGATATGCTACTTTTGAATCTTGTAAAAACTGTTCATAACTCTTGAGGCGTGCCTCTTCGTCCGCAATAAGCCTTGTAATTTGACTCTTCGTTACAGCATACTTATGCGCCTGTTCATTTAATTCCCCCTCATAAGTAGCAATTTCGACCAACTGTGCTTGGCAATATTCTTTTGGATACTTTGCTTGATTTTCCAATGTCCACTTTTTATTCTGCCGAATGCGCTCTTTACGTTGCTGACTTCGTACCACATCCGGAGTTTTTTCCGTCTCACCCGTCAATGCATTCGTTACATTCTCAATACGCTCAACAGTTTCGTCCGAGCACCCAATAGCACCAAACATTACTAGTCCCATCGTTACCATTGCGAGTAAATTCTTCAATGTCATTCTTTTCATCTCATACCTTCTCTCTTTTGCCAAAGGCACGAAAAAAGCGTGCCTCTGAGTTGCATTACTCTCAAGCGAGGTACCACAGCCGTGACAGAAAGTAAACACAAACAGAAACACGCCAGGGAATGGTCCCTAACGCACTCTCCGCTGTATGTTTCGTTCTGTCAGTGAAAGTGGTAGTTTCGCTTGAACGAAAAATACGCGTTAACGCATCTTTTAGTGCGTTTGAGAGGTGGTGAGAGGACGCATCACGTCTTCACCCCAGTCAAACTATGTACTGGTAGTATACCCCCTTTCTCGCCTAAAAGCAAGTTTTTTGTGTACTCGCTCCGGATAGAAAAATGTGTGACACTTATTAGATAAGGAAAAGCGATAAAAGATGGTGAAGAGGCCTACGGCTTGTCTTGGTGTATCGTGGCATATTTTTAATATGTAGCCGCGATAGCATCACTGCATCACGCTTTCTCTTGGCGTAGTCTAAAAGTAAAAAAGATAGTGATAAATGGGTATTCAGGTAAAATTAAAAATAGAGATATCCCTTTTTGAAGATGAAAAAGGGTTGTTTTGAAAAAGGGTATTAGAAGCCTTAATTTCAAGGTTCGTGACATTGCTCTCGAATATGGTACCATATCGAAGGAGAATATGGTACCATTTCATTTCTTCAATACTTTGTACTCTATTTGCCCAGCTATAACTTATTCATTTGTAATAACTTGTCTTGAATATTTTATGGCTGGTAGTTTTAGGCTTAAAATCAGTACAATCTGTACTATTCATGCAAAATTCAAACAGTACAAAATCTTTCCGTATAAATTATTTAAAGGGAAAATTTCCGCTCGGGAAGAAATCTCAAATAGTACAATTTTTGGGCGGGGACTTTTTAGACCTATTTAGAAAATTCTAGAAAATAGTACGAAGGGCCGAAGAAGTGAAACCTATTGATTTGATCGTCAAAACCTATTGGTTTCAAACGCAAAACAATAGGGTTTGAAAAAGCATCATTTTTCTAGTCTCTAATCACTTGTTGATTTTATATGATCGCGGTGGGATTTGCCCGTGTATTTTTGTTTTGCGGTAGTGTGTGTAGTTTTTTGTGTTGTAAGGTGTGGGAGGGTTAAAAATGAGTGGTTTTGGGGTGGTGTTTATGGTATAATGGTAGGTATTATGTTAAGGCGTCTTTCGGTTCGAAATTTGGCTGTTGTTGAATCTGCTGAGGCGGAGTTTGGCGCAGGTTTAAATGTGATTACGGGTGAAACGGGTGCAGGTAAATCTGTGCTTATGGGGGCGTTGCGTTTGTTAATGGGGGGACGTGCGGATCGGTCGATTATTCGTACGGGGGAGATGGAGGCTTCTGTTAACGCGATTTTTGAGTTTGAGAGTACGCAAGCGATTGACGCGGTGTTGGAAGAGGCGGATTTGCCGTTGTGTGAGGAGGGTATTTGTATTATCCGCCGAACGATTCAAGCCGAGGGCGCAGGGCGTGTGCGTGTAAATGATATGCCGGCAACAGCAGCGTTGTTACGTCGATTAGCGCCTTTTCTTGCAGATATTCATGGTCCGAATGATAATCTTTCGTTATTAGATGGGGATTTTCAGCTTGATTTGTTAACGTCGTATGCGCAGGCTGAGGCGGAGGTTGAGCAGTGCCGTTTGTGTTGGACGGAGTGTCAGCAGTTGCGTCGAGCATTGCGTGATTTAACGGGTGATCCTGGGGAACGAGAGGCCGAAGTTGAGGCGTTGGAAGAAGCGCTAGAGGAAATTCGTCGGATTCAGCCAACTGAGGAAGATGGGGAGGCATTGATTCAGCAGCACGCGGAAGCGGCGAATGCTGAGGAGATGATGGTGTTGGGAAATCGTTTTCTTGATGGGTTGTCAGATGGAGAGCGGTCGGTTTCGCAGGTATTGGTTGAGTTGCAGCGCGTGTTGCAGGGGTTATCGGATTTGCTACCAGATGCGGTGGGTTGGAGTGATACACTTGGGGAGATTCAGTCGCAGGTAGAGGATCTTTCGCAGGTGGTATCGATGCGCTTGTCTCGGGTGGATACGGACCCTGAACATTTAGAGCAGTTGGAGCAACGATTGGCGGCGATTCAGCGTTTGAAGCGTCGTTATGGTCCGACGCTTGAAGATGTTTTTGCATTTGTACGACGGAGTGAAGAGCGTTTGGCGGCGATTGCAAATGCAACGGGAGATGTGTTGCGCTTAAAGGAGCGTTTGGTTGCTGCTGAGGCGCGTTATGAGGCGGCGGCAGCTGCATTGCATGCGTGTCGTCTTGCGGCGGCACCAAAGTTGTCACAAGCGATTACGCGAGAGTTGCGTGATTTAGGGTTTGCGCAGGCGTCATTCCCAATTGGGTTTTCGCGTGGAGCAAATGGCGCCAAGGGGTATGATGTTGTGACATTTGCATTTGAGCCGAATCCAGGTGAAGCGCCTCGACCGTTAGCGGAAATTGCTTCGTCAGGTGAAATTGCGCGTGTGATGTTGGCGGTGCGTGTGATTTTGGCGCGTCATGATGCGACGCAGACGTTGATTTTTGATGAGATTGATGCCAATATTGGCGGTGAGACGAGTCGTCATGTGGGCGAGAAGTTGCGCCGTTTAGGGCAGTCAACACAAATTTTATGTATTACGCACCAGCCTCAGGCGGCGGTTTATGGGCATCTTCATTTCCGCGTGCATAAGATGGTTGAGGGGGGGCGTACAATGACGTGTATTTCTTCGTTGCGAGATCATGATCGTCCGGAAGAGATTGCACGTATGCTCGGTGGGGCGGATTTTGCTCCCTCGACGTTGCAGCATGCGCGTGAAATGCTTGCTGCGGTAAAAGGAGTTTAATGTAGATATGATTCCCTTAGCTTCTCCTACGCTTTTTCTTTATGGTCCGCCGGCAACGGGTAAGTCGACGTGTGCACGTAATTTAGCGGTAGCGTTGAATAAGACGGCGTTAGATTTGGATGTGCTTGTTGAGCAACAGATGGGGTGTTCGATTCCAGAGTTTGTTGCGACGCAGGGCGCGGAGGCGTTTCGTGATGTTGAAACGGCGGTTTTAAAGGAACTTTGTCAGCGTCGACCGCATGCGATTGTGGCGCTTGGTGGCGGGTCGTTATTGCGTGAGCAGAATCGCGCAGTTGTTGAGGCGTGTGGCCCAGTGATTTGTATGATGACACCGGTGGAGGTATTGGCGAAGCGTGTAGAGCGAAAGGCGGGGAGTCGGCCGTTTTCGAAAAATGCTGATGGGTTACGTCGCACAATTGAGGAGCGTCATGCGCATTATCATTCGTTTCCGTTGATGGTAGAGTTGACGGGTGATCAGACGCCGCAAGAGGTGTGGCCGCGAGTGATGAAGATGTTGGGACGTTATTTAGTTTCTGGCATGGGTGAACCCTATACGGTTGAGGTTTCACCAGGAGCGATTGAGAATTTGCCACGGGTATTGAGCAAGTTGGAGCCGAGGCCGCGTCAGTTATTGCTTGTGGGGGATTCGAATACGATGCCCCTTTATCGTGATCGCGTTTTCAAGGCGTTGAATGCTGAGATAGCTTCATTTGTTATTCCTGCGGGTGAGGCGAATAAGACATTTCAGACGGTGACGCAGTTGTGGGAGGCGATGAGCGCGGCAAAGATTGAGCGTAATGATGTCGTGATTGCGCTTGGGGGTGGTGTTGTTGGCGATTTGACAGGTTTTGCCGCGGCGACGTGGTTGCGTGGCGTGCGTTGGGTGAATGTGCCAACGACGTTACTCTCGATGGTAGATGCCGGCGTTGGGGGTAAGACGGGCGCGGATTTGCCACAAGGGAAAAATTTGATTGGCGCGTTTCATCCTCCGTGTGCGGTGCTGTCTGACACACAGACATTGGCAACATTGCCAGCGCGTGAGATTCGCAATGGGCTCGCAGAATGTTATAAGCATGCGGTGATTGATGATGTTGGCTTGCGTGAGATTTTGTTGGATTTTGCGAAAGGTCAGCAGGATATTGATACATTGACGCGGCTTGTCATTCGCTCGGTGGGGGTCAAGGTACATACGATTCTTAAGGATCCCTTTGAGAAGACGGGTCAACGGGCAATGTTAAATTTGGGTCACACAATTGGACATGCCGTTGAGGCGGCAAGTCATTTTGAAATTGCGCATGGTGAGGCGGTCGCGATTGGGATGGTTGCTGCCGCGCGAATTTCAGAGCGTATTCTTGTCGCGAAACCTGGTCTCGCAGCTACGATTAAGGCAGATCTTGAGATGTTAGGCTTGCCAACAGAGATTCCCGAGGGGTATGATCCAAAGGTCTTGATTGATTATCTTAGCCGTGATAAGAAGAAGGCGGCAGGCGTGGTGAAGTTTGCGCTTCCGGTGAGCTTGGGATGCGTTCGCACGGGACATGTGATTCCGAAGGAGATTCTCGATGAAATTCTTGCAGGAAAACGGGATTGATCTTGCTGCGCTTGACTTGCCTGCGTTGCTTGAGCGTTTTCGCGCGTCAATGCGTGAGGGGCTTGCGGGGTGTGGACCATTGCCGATGTTGCCATCGTCCTTGCAGGTGCCAGAGCATGTGCCGACGACGGGGGATTATCCCGCATTTGATGTTGGTGGCACGAATACGCGGTCAGTGCGTGTTGCATTTCATGCCGATACTTTGCCCACGCTTCACAATATGATTCGAGGCAAGATGCCTGGCGCAACTGCACCTGTCACGGCGGATGCTTTTTATGCAGCGTTGTGTGAGGTGTTAGTGCCGAATATGAAGGCAAAGGAACATTTGGGGTATTGTTTCTCTTATGCATTTGACAGTCAGCATCGTTTGATGCATTGGACAAAAGGGATTCAAGCGCCTGAAATTGTTGGCACGGATATTGTTCAGGGGTTGAAGGATGCGCTTGCTACGCGTGGTATTGATCAGACGCAGGTTGCAATTCTCAATGATACAGTAGCGACGCTACTTGCTGCTTATGCCGCAGCTGGACAAAAGAAGTATGCAGGGTATGTTGGGTTTATTCTCGGCACGGGTGTCAATGTTGCTTATGCAGAGGTGGCTGAAAAGATTGTTAAATCCCCTACTCTACCTAAAGGTCAACGTTTCCCAATTAACTGTGAGTCGGGGAATTTTACGGATTTCCCGCGATCGCGTTTTGATATTTGTTATGAAGCGCGCAATGGGAATGGGAAGGCGTTTTGGGAGCGTTGCATTTCGGGTGTACATTTAGGTCCGCTTTGCACAGAGGTCTTACGATGCGCGGCCGAGGATGGTTTGTTGAGCGAGAAGATGGCGGCGTATGTGCAGTCAACAACGTTCAATTTTGTTGATCTCAATCATTTTGCTGCGGGTACATTGCCGACATTGTTTGATACGACGTGCGAAGAGCAAGCGTTAATTCGTTCATGGATTTTGGCGATGGTTGAACGTGCGGCCTGTTTTGCAGCGGTGAATATTGCGGCGGCAGGTTTGGCCTCGGCGGAAGCGTTGGGGTCGACAGGCGGAACGATTTTAGTCAATGCTGATGGCTCAACGTATTGGAAGACGAATTGTATTCCTTTTGCAGAACGGATTGCGTCGTTAACGCGTGCGCTTCTCGCGCCATATGGTTATAATCTTCATGTTATTCAAATGCAGGATGCGCCACTGATTGGTGCCGCGCTTGCAGCTACGCAGTGTTAATTAGCAATGATGAATCTTACTCCTGATGAGCATCAATGGTTGTATACGTTGCAGCGTGCGTGGCCGTTAACAGAACGGCCCTTACAGGCGCTTGCAGAATCGCTTAACACAACGGAAGGTGCGCTTTGTGGCTTCCTTCTTCGTTTGCGTGAGGCGGGTGTTGTGCGGCGTATTGGAGGCGTTTTTGATGCGCGTCGTTTAGGGTATCAGAGTTGTCTCTTTGCGATTAAAGCAGAGGGTGAAGCGTTAGAGCAAGCAGCAGCAGAGGTGGCTGCACTTCCTGGGGTGACGCATGTTTATACGCGTGGATGGCCGAAGGGGCTTAATCTCCATGGAATTACGGAGGATGACTTTAAAGCGTATCCGAACTTGTGGTATACCCTCTCTGCATTGCATACGGAGTTTGATTCGCTCGCAGCAACGTTAGCGCATTGGAAGCCACAGGCGTTTCCTGCGACAACGCGTTTTAAGATTGATGTTGTTTTTGATACGCGCACGCAGCAGCGCGACGAACGCACGGAACATCGTTCGCCAACGGAGGTTACACCAGCGGCTATTCCATCACTCGAGGAACAAGCGCTTGTTCGACGTTATCAAGAGGACACCTTGACGCCAGAGCAACCTTTTCTCACGGAGGATTTGTCGCGTCTGCAAGCGTGGCAAGCGAATGGAACGATGCGTCGTTTTGGGCTTCTCCTGCGTCATCGTGCGACAGGGTTCTCTGCGAATGCTATGTGTTGTTGGTCGGTTGATGAGGCGACGCTACTGGAAGCGGGTCGACGTTTAGCGCAGAGCCCACATGTGACGCATTGCTATGCGCGCCCCATGGCCGCAAATTTCCCGTTTAACCTCTATGCAATGATTCACAAGCACTCTTGGGAAGAAGCCTATGTAACCTTTGAGCAGTTGACGCAGGCAGCGCATTTACCCGTTGGCGGTAAGCTCTTTTTCTCCACCCACGAGTACAAAAAGAGTTCACTTCGTTGTTTTGTTTAAAGCACTTTGGCGCATCCGATGAAACGTTGCTTTAACGGATGTAGATAAGTTCAAAGAGTTTTTAACAAAAGAGGTGTATTTTTTTTATAAATATGGTATACTCTTGGGGTTTTTTAATTCTAATAAAGGAAGATGTACCATGGCAATGGTTTTAGAAGATCTCAAGGGAATGGTTGCAGGCACCTGCGTTTCGGGCGGTCTCGATTCTCGTACGATTGCAAAAGTGATGATGGAAGCTGGCGTGAAGGTCATCGGCTTCACTGGTGGCATTGGTCAGCCCGACGAAAAGGATATCAATGACGTTGCAAAGCGCATGGCGCCTTGCGGTATCGAAACTGTCATCGTTGACTTGCGTAACGAAATGGCAGATGCTTGCTTAGAAGCTATTAAGTGTCAGGCAATGTATGATGGCGGCTATTGGAATTCCACTGGTATCGGTCGCGCTGTCACGATTAAGGGCCTTATTCCCGAAATGCAAAAGCGTGGCGTGCAGGTCCTCGTTCATGGTGCTACGGGTCGTGGCAATGACCAGATGCGCATTGAACGTTACACCAACGTCTTTGCACCTGAAATGAAGGTTTATGCGCCTTGGCGTGATGCTGGGCTTCTCGAAAAGTTCCCTGGCCGTACGCAGATGGTTGATTATCTTGCACAGTTCGGCATTGTTGCCTTTGCTGGTGGCAAGAAGAAGTATTCCACTGACGCAAATATCGCAGGTCTCTCGCACGAAGCAGAAGACCTCGAAAGCATGGAAACCTCGATGTCGATCGTTGAACCCACCATGGGCGTGTGGCCTTGGCAGGCTCCTGATAAGATGGAAAAGGTTACCATCCGTTTCTCAAAAGGTCGCCCTGTCCAGATCAATGGCAAGGATGTCTCTCCGCTCGAAGCCATGATGATGGCAAACGAAATCGGTGGCCGTAATGGTATCGGTATGAAGCACGCTCTCGAAAACCGTATCATCGGCACGAAGAGCCGCGGTGTTTATGAAGCACCGGGTATGGAACTCCTCGGCACAGCGATTCGTTATGTTTATCAGGCAACGATGGATCGTCATGCAACGCTCTTCTTCTTGCAGCTCTCCAAGCTCATCACAGATGAAATCTATGACGGTCGTTATTATGACCCGACCTGTCTCGCCGCTCGTAACGCTGTCGATACGCTCGCACAGTATGCAGATGGTACGGTCACCCTTTCGCTTTACAAGGGTAATATCATCTTTGACGCATTGACTGATTGCCCCCACACCATCTATAACGAAGCTGATAGCTCGATGGAAGCTTCTGATGGCGTTAACCCCGTGAGCTCGCAGGGCTTCGCTGAAATTCAGTCGGTTGAAGCACGTATGCTCGCGCTCTCTGGTCAGATTGCTGGCAAGTAATTAACACTTGCAAACGATAAAAAAAGAACCGCACGTCAATGCGGTTCTTTTTTTATTAAAGGCGTGGTTTTAGTGTTTAACAAAGGGTGACATTGCACGCATCTTTTCCACGACCTTAGGACAGTTTTCAAGCACGTAGTCAATTTCTGCATCCGTTGTATAACGGCTTAAGGAGAAACGAATCGAACCATGCACCGCGGTAAAGGGCACGCCCATTGCACGAATCACATGACTCGGTTCAAGGCTTCCCGCAGCACAAGCAGAGCCCGAACTTGCACAAATACCATAGTCACTCAAATGGTAAAGAACACTCTCACCTTCAATATACTCAAACGAGATATTGAGGGTATTCGGAACACGTTGAGTCAAGCTACCATTAACGCGGCTATCAGGGCATGTTGCAAGCAAACCTGCCTGAAGACGATCGCGCATTTGTGCAATGCGAATCTCATCCCCCGCTGCATGTGATGCCTTGGCTAACTCACATGCTTTTGCAAAACCCACAATATAAGGAACATTTTCTGTTCCACCACGACGGCCACGTTCTTGGTGACCGCCAATAACAAAAGGCTTCATGCGTGTACCACGACGAACATAAAGCATGCCAATGCCTTTCGGCGCATGCATCTTATGACCCGCAATGGTGAGGAGATCTACAGGGGTTTTAGAAACATCAATTGCAAGTTTTCCCGCGGCTTGAACAGCATCCGTGTGCATAATTGCACCCGCAGCCTTCGCCTTTGCAGCAATCTCATCAATCGGGAAAATAACGCCCGTTTCATTGTTTGCCCACATCATTGAAACAAGCTTGGGGCCTGTTGCATTTTCGAGGGCATCTTCATAGGCGGCCATATCCAATAAACCGTCACCATCAACCCCAATTTCGATCACAGTATGGCCTAATTCACGCAAACGCAAACACGGGCCTAACACCGCAGGGTGTTCAACACGCGAGGTAATAATTGTACCAGGACGATCCCATGCAGCCGTCACTCCAAAGAGTGCGTGGTTATCAGCCTCTGTTGCACATCCCTCAAAGAGGATTTCTTCGGGGCGTTCTGCGCCAATGAAGTCTGCAACCGTTTCATGTGCAATTGCCAAATCACGTGCAACTTCACCGCCAAAGTTGTGCATACTTGAAGGATTGCCCCAGCGTTCTGTAAAGAAGGGCATCATCGCTTCAACAACTTCTGGTGCAGGAAGCGTTGTTGCATTATTATCAAGATAAATGGTCTTCATGACTTTTCTATCTTTATTTAATGTTATTCGGAAACCACTTGAATGGCAGGATCGACAAATTCGTGAAGGGCATGTGCAATCACGTTGTCACGTGTAATTGCAGCACTACGGCAACCCGAGCACATTCCACGGAAGGCAATTTTAACAATATCCCCATCCACATCGAGCAACTCAACATCACCACCATCCTTACGGAGAACAGGGCGAACTTGTTCTTCAAGCGTTTGTTCGATCAATTTAATCTTTTGGAGAATGGTTAACTTTTTCTCAACAACAGGTTGAGGAGCTGCAGCCTGCGTGTGGTTCACTTCGTCAACAATTTCTTGGATGCGATCAAGGCACATGCCACAACCGCCACCAGCCTTACAATAGTTGGTGACCTCTTCAGCAGAATGTAAGTTGTTTTCACGGACAACACGTTCAATTTCATCACGAGAAACACCAAAGCACGTGCAAACAATTTCTTCATGCACTTGAACAACGCTCTCTTCTCCCGTACGATAATTATGAATAGCAGCCTCAAGAGCTTCACGCCCCATCACCGAGCAGTGCATCTTTTGGTCTGGCAAGCCGCCAAGGTATTCTGCAATTTGACGATTGGTAATCTTTTCAGCTTCTTCAATTGTTTTACCAATTACCATTTCTGTCAAGGCAGAGCTTGATGCTACAGCACTAGCACAGCCAAACGTTTGAAATTTTGCCTCGCAGATTTTTCCCTCTGCATCTAACTTAAACATAAATGTTAATGCGTCGCCACAAGCGAGCGAGCCGACGGTCGCTTTGCCATCGGGATTTTCAATACTTCCGACGTTACGCGGATTGCGGAAATGGTCCATGACCGTATCTGTATAATCCCACATGATAGAAATCCTTTCGATTTATTTCCGGATATTATAACATATCATTCCCTATTAATGAATAGGTATTTCATTTTTCCATCAGATAAAAACAATAAAAGCGGGTTCACACAACTGTAAACCCGCTTGATATTCATTCCGTTGATTCAACCGTTGGTGTAGTCCGTTGAATGAGCCGAATATGTTGCCATTTTCCTCCACGGAAACGCCAGAGGTAGCACATTGATAAGACGATAACATAACAGAGCATCCCAAGCCACATTTCAACAATACCAAAGAAAAGATATCCAATGAAAGACAAAGGAATAAAAATAAGACACGCAACAACAAGAATAATCCAAAAGACAGCACGCGTATCTCCCGTTCCCTTCAATGCTCCACTCAAGACAATGTTAAGCGAATCAAAGAAGGCCCATCCTAGGAAGATGGCAACAAGAATGCGTCCGTAATGCAAGTAGTCCTCAAGCGTAAAGCTCGCATCTGACGGGAAGAGCAATTGTAGAATTGAATCACAAAAAAACCCAATGATAAGCACACATAAAAGAATGTAAAGCGCCGCAATACCTTGGGTAATCCACGTTGTGCGTAAGGCTGCAGACGCATCGCCTTTTCCCATTGATTGGCCCACCACAACGGTTGCAGCCATTCCAATACCAAGAAGCGGTGCAAAGATAAGGTGGTTAATTGAAAAGGCAATATTACTTACAGCAAAAGAAAGTTCATCCATACGCCCTGTTAGAAAGACAAAGAGCGTAAATGTCAAACAATCAAAGCACACATGAACACCACTTGGAATTCCATATCGAATGATGTGACAAAGCATTTTGGGTTTCCATGCAAAGGCAACACGAAAACGATATAATGTCCGAAAATGTCTTTCTCGAAAGACGGCAATAAAAAGAATTAGCATCACTACGAAATGCGAGATGGCTGTCGCAAGACCCGCCCCAAGAACACCAAGCTCTGGAACAAACCAACCACCCCAAATCAGCCATGGATCAAGGAGAACATTAATAAAATTGCCAATCATATTTGCGACCATCACTAAGCGCGTTTTACCTCGACCCGAATAAAAACCCGAAACCGCAGCTGTAAATGGTAATGACAGATTGCCCAATGTGAGCATAAGAAAATAGATCTTCTCTTGTTCAACAACTTGAGGCGCATGCCCAGCGGTCTCAAAAATCATATTTGCAAGTGGAATAGAGAGGAGGAACAAAGGCGCACATAAAACTGCAATCCACAACCCTTGTCCCATCGTACGAGCACAGGCAGCACGCGCTCCACTCCCCGCATATTGCGCAACAAAGGTCCCAGAATATGCCACAATATTTTGGAAAAATGCAACCAACACAAAGGCAAGAATTCCCGCCGGTGTCGCTGCTTGGACCGCCTCAACACTATAACGCGCTAAGAAAATGCGATCAATAAAAACCATAAACGCATTTGCTGACATCGCAAAGACAAGCGGCCACATTACGCGAAGAACCTCATGAAAAAGGTATTTCGTGGATGCTGTTTGTTCTGTTTTCTCTAACATAAAAGAACCAAAAAAAGAGCGGAAAGAATCTTTTCCGCTCATTAATTAAAATATCCTAGCCTTTGAGCGGAAGTCCAAGATCGTCACGAATCATCTTCAATCGCAAGAGCATCTCTTTCATTTCTTCAACATTCAGTAGCGTTGTATTGTGTGAATTGTAGTCTCCGCTATCACTCAACGTTGTTGAACCTTCGACAAAATACTTATCATAGTTCAAATCACGGGTATCACATGGGATGCGATAGTAGCGACCCATATCAATGGAATGTGCGAGCTCTTCACGCGTCACCAATGTTTCATACAATTTTTCGCCATGACGCGTACCGATAATCTTTATCTCCGTGTTCGATTGATAAAGTTCCTTCAGTGCTGTAGCCAACACTGTCAACGTCGCAGAAGGCGCCTTTTGTACAAAGAGGTCGCCATTCTTACCATTCTCCCACGCGTAGAGAACAAGATCAACGGCGTCTTCAAGTGTCATCATAAAGCGTGTCATTGATGCGTCGGTAATCGTAATAGGCACACCCGCCTTGATTTGATCAATCCAAAGCGGAATAACAGAACCTCGCGAAGCCATCACATTACCATAACGTGTGCAACATATGACAGTCTTTGCATCTTTTCCAAGATTACGACCACGGGCGATAGCAACTTTCTCCATCATTGCCTTGGAGATACCCATTGCGTTAATTGGATATGCCGCCTTGTCTGTAGAAAGAACAACAACATTCTTAACCCCATGCTTAATAGCAGATTCAATGACGTTATTCGTTCCAATAACGTTGGTTTGTACAGCCTGCATGGGAAAGAATTCGCAACTCGGCACCTGCTTCAATGCCGCTGCTGAGAACACATAATCCACACCTTCCATCGCAACATCAACACTCTGAATGTCACGAATATCCCCAATATAATACTTAATTTTTGGGTTTTGCAATTCATGGCGCATATCATCCTGTTTCTTTTCATCACGAGAAAAGATACGGATTTCTTTAATCACATCACCAATCTCAGTATTCAAGAAACGACGCAAGACAGCATTACCAAAACTTCCCGTACCGCCCGTAATAAGAAGAACCTTATCCTTAAAAACATCAATATTCATGATTAAACCTTACTGATTAGAAATTAAAGTGATTTTGCAAAGGCAAGTAATAATGCCGCCATACGCGGTTTAGCCGCTTCGCTTTCTTTCATTACATCTTCATGACAAAGCGGATTTGATGAAAGTCCAGCGGCGGCATTTGCAATACAGCTTAAACCCACAACACGCATTCCAATTGCATGCGCAAGAACTGCTTCTGGTACGGTGCTCATACCTACTGCATCGCCCCCTAATAAACGATAGGCGCGAACTTCTGCAGGAGTTTCAAACGATGGTCCAGTCGAGTAAACATAAACCCCACGATGGATACGTTCGCCAGCAAGTGTATAAAGCCGATTAGAAAGTTCCTCGTCATAGACATGCGTCATATCAGGGAAACGCGCCCCCCATTCTGGACGATGAGGACCGCGCAACGGATTGATGCAAGTAAAATTCATATGATCCGATAAGACCATAAAATCCCCTGGCATGAAATCACTATTTAATCCACCCGCTGCATTTGTGATAAGAAGCGTTTTTACCTTTAAACATCGAAGTAATTCAACAGGATAGATCACCTGCTGCATTTCACAGCCTTCATAAAAGTGACGGCGACCACTAAAGACGGCAATACGTTTTCCGCCGAGCGTCATGAGCAACAATTCACCTTGATGCCCGAAGACGGTACTCGCGCCATATCCTTCCAAATCTGCATAGGAGACTCGCGCATGGATTTCCTCCGCGTGCAATGCGTCCCCCCACCCTGAGCCAAGAATAAACCCAGCATCAATGGGTGCCTCATGGAATACTGCCGGCAATTGTTGTGCAACAGACGTTAACATCGTCACCCTCTCTTCAGCTTAGAATGTAAAGATACTCAACGCTTTACCCTTAAACGAGTTCGGGTCTACTTGCGTTTCAACCTTGCCACGTTTTTGACGATAGAGCCATGGATAAAAATCCCGCATTTCAAAGACACGATTCCAAATCGCATGCCCTGCGCCTTGGAATTCTGTATAGCGTGGACGTTTACCATACTCATCCAACGCTTTCACAATGCGACGCGAACATTCCACATTTACCGAGGTATCTTGGTCACCATGGAACACCCACGTTGAAACCTTTGCTGCGTTTTGAACTTCAACCAATTGCACCGAGGCTCCACCACAAATTGGAATAGCCGCAGCAAACATTTCTGGCCAACGTTGAATTGCATCCCACGCTCCAAAGGCTCCAAGTGAAAAGCCACCAATCATAATTCGATCTGGATCAGCGATTCCCTCTGCGATGAGTTGTTCAAGATGTTCTTTGACCGTTCGTAATGCTGGTGCAGGATAACGTGGCGCGCGATAATCCTCTGTCATTGCCAATCGACGTACCCATGGGGACTGTTTAGGGCACTGCGGGATGATAACCATCATCGGTGGCGCATCTAAATCAACAAGAACCTTGCGGTAAAACGTTGCAAAGACGTTGAGTTGCGTTGCATTATCCGTTCCGCACTCGCCTGAACCATGCAACAACACCAATACGCGAACAGGCAAATCCTTCTTCTCATAATGATGCCAAACACGTGCAGGCAATGTCTCACCCTGCGCATTCGTTAATGTTGTTGGCACGAACGCATCTGCAAGCGAAAACTGTGCGCGAACAATCATCGCACACAGAAACGCAAAACAAACCACTGCCCAACGGCAAAATCTCATCGACGAACCTCCACCTTACCCCACTCTTCCAACGAGGAGGCAATGAAGTCAATACATGCTTGTTGAACATCACGAGCATTGGTGCGCGTTACTTCCATTGCAGGTCCACAACGGAAGCGAACGGGAATATCGGTATTAACGGGACCAAAATCCTTTGTATACTTGCCAATTCCCAAGAAGCTTGTTTGGATTGCAACAGGTACAATTGGTACGCCAGCATTCTGTGCAAGCTTAAGACCCAAAGTACTAAACTTTTTACAATCAAAGAATGGTTGACGCGTACCCTGTGGATAAACCAAAACAGAAGCCTTATCTTCACGGATATACTTCTCACCCATCTCGAGCACCTTCTTCAAGTCTGCTCGCGGATCAGTACGACCGATTGGGATATTCTTACGCGTTGCGAAGGTACGACCAAGGAACGGCACCTTTAACAACGATTCCTTCAAAATAATTGCACAATCCGAATAGGGCAAAACTAAAGGCGGAAAGGCAAACGTTTCATAAAGTCCCATGTGGTTAGAAGCAAGCACCACAGGGCCTTTATCCTTGAGGTTATCAAAACCTTCAATGATAACCTCCGTCCCCATACGCTCTGCTTCCCACAACAAGTGTGTACCGCATTCTGCCCAACGCAAATCATTGAAGCGATTACGCGCAGCCAACCACGCACCACGTGCCATTGACGCAAGCACACCTCGCCAGTTAAAGACAAATGACGTCCATGCGCCATTCTTTCGTTTCTTGCCTAAATTCTCCGCGGGTGTACGATAGGAACCCGTTTGACCAAACGTCTCCAAGAAATCTTTTACTTCACGCATGTTGTTACTCTCCTTTAAAAAGATTAACGTCTAAAAACATTTGCAGCCGGTGCAGGGGGTGTCATTCGCGTTGGCAAAAAGCCACGCAATGCTTGTTCAGCAATTGCACGTGTATCATCTGGGAAGTCACTCTTTATCATCCAACGCAAGAAGGAATGTCCATCCTTGGGATCATTAGCTAAATCACGTAACTTCGCGCCTTTCTTTTTACCGAAATTCAATGTGACTTCACCATCGACCCAACGCCAACGTCCCGAGCGATCCACATTCAAAGGATCACGTTGATTAAACATCGCATCCAATGCAGAAACATCTCGCGGCAAATCTTGATAACGTTCTAACTGACCAATTAAAACCTCAAGCGTTGCCTCTGCATCTGCCAATGCACCATGTGCATCTTCGCCAAGATCGCGGCCGCAATAGAACTTCAAAGCTGCGGTCAAATCACGTGGTTCACGTTTATGATAAATCTTTTGGGCATCAACCATCGCACGCGATTCTGGCGCAAAGTCACGAATCTCACAACGGATAAATTCTTCTTGCAAAATCTGCACGTCGAAATAACCCGCGGCAAATCCACCTAAATCACAACCTTCAAAGAACATCAAAATTTCATAAGCAACATCTTTGAAAGTGGGACAATCTGCGACTTCTTCATCTGTAATACCATGAATTGCTGTCGCATCAACAGGAATTGGCACCGTTGGGTTCAACAACCAAACGCGGTCATCACGGGTACCATCGGGGTTTAAACGTAAAGCAGCTAATTCAATAATTCGATCTGCACGCGGACTAAGTCCCGTCGACTCAATATCAAAAATAACGAGTGGGCGCTTTAATTTAATAGGAAAACTTTTCATAAAGATAGTATAACACAAATCACGCAAGAAAGCACGAAAAAAGAAATCAAATCCGTGGCAAAAAAGAGTATCCTCGATTTCAATATTCCCTTTTCCAATATGTAAAAACTAATGCATCTCTGCCCCCTTTTTGCTATACTATAGAACACTTATGGAAGCGATACATTTTATTGGCATTGGTGGTGTGGGCATGAGTGCCCTCGCGCAAGCATATTTAGACAAAGGCTGGCACGTCTCCGGTTCGGATCGACTCCTTAGCATCGATGAGGAGACCCCGATTCTTCGTGCACTCCGCTTACAAGGCGTACAACTCTTTCCCCAAGACGGCTCTGGGATCACACAAGGAGCCACCGTTGTCTATTCCACCGCAATTGAAGACGACAACCCCGACAAAGTTGTAGCAAAGACATATAACTGTCGTTGCTTACACCGAAGCGAAGCACTTGCCCAACTTGCAGAAGGTCATGAACTCATCGCCGTTACAGGCACATGTGGCAAATCCTCAGTAACAGCAATGCTTGGCCATCTCCTTGCCGTTTGTGGCAAAGACCCTTTTATTGTCAATGGCGCAGAGATGACAGGCTATGATGCAGAGGGCACACGCATTGGCTCGGTTCGTTCTTCCTCAACGGCCAAAGGCCTCATGGTGATTGAAGCAGACGAATCTGACAAATCCCTCATGGCACTCTCCCCTACCCACGTGATTGTGACCAACGCCTCAAGCGACCACTTCCCAAAGGAAGAAGCTGAGCGTCTCTTCTCTGCCTTTAAAGCCAAAGCCTCGGGCGTGATTATCGACACATGTGAACGTGAACTTCCCACAGACTTCACAACCCAAGGTTGGGAGACAACCTTTGTTTGGAAAGAAACATCATGGGTTCTTCCTATGCCTGGCCGCCATAATGTGGCCAACGCCATTGCGGCCCTTGAAATGGCAACGGCATTAGGATGTGAGATTCCCGCTTTACAAGCCGCGTTAAAGACCTTCCAGGGAATTCGACGTCGACTTGAACGTACCGGCACCTACCAAGGTGCAACCATTATTGACGACTACGCACATAATACCGAAAAACTTGCCGCTGCATGGCAAACATTAACAGCAGCGTTTCCTGCAGGTGTTATTGGTTTATGGCGACCCCATGGTTACGCGCCTTTACGCAAACTCGCAGCCGACCTACCTGCGATGTTTAACCAAGTGGTGCGTCCATGCGACAAGCTTCTCCTCCTGCCCGTCTATGATGCGGGAGGTTCCGCTGATCGAAGTGTCAATATCGACATCTTACAACCACATCTCACCTGCCCCGTTGAATTTGTTCCCGATCTCACGACGGCAGAACAAGCATTACGAGCGTTTGCTGCGGAAGGACGCTGCCTCGCCATCTTTGGAGCACGCGACCCAGGACTTCCTAAACTCGCAAAGATCTTAGCACAATGATAAACCACTTTATCCACAATCTTCTCCACATTCTCATTGACATGGCGCCTTGGCTCCTCTTTGGCTTTGTGGTGGCATTTCTCTGTTCACTCTACCTCTCTGAACGTTGGATGCGTCGTCATTTAGGCGGTGATGGTTGGACGCCAATTGTCAAGGCCTCCTTCTTTGGTCTTCCGCTTCCCATCTGCTCTTGTGGAGTACTCCTTGTTGCGCTTGCATTACGAAAAAATGGAGCTCGCAAAGCACCTGTTTTTGCATTCCTCGCGTCAACACCTCAATCGGGTTCAGATGCAGTGCTAATTAGCATTCCAATCCTTGGCCCAGTACTAACCCTTCTTCGTTTTATTGGCGCGCTCCTTGCAGGGCTTCTCACAGGTGCGCTTGTACGTTGGTTTGATATTGCACAACCGCCACCAGTTGAAACTGAAAACCTCACTGACACATGCGCTGCTGTTTGTGCGTGCCACCACCACGATGCAAGCCATCCACACCATGAGGGCGAACACCACCACCACGAATCTGCCCCTTGGTCAACACGTTTGCGCGATGCAACACGTTATGCCTTCTGCCACCTTCCTGGGGAAATTGCCTTTCTCTTTACGATTGGCGTAATCATTGCTGCGGCACTCACCACCTTCATGCCTGCAAACGCCTTTTCGAACCTTCCACTTGCAATGACCTACGTGATGGCTATTCTCTTTGGATTACCCACCTATGCCTGTTCCATTGCAATTGTACCCATTGCAGCAGAACTCATCGCTCACTGCGGCATAACACCTGGTGCGGCCTTCATCTTTCTTGCCTGTGCACCAACTGTTCACCTCGGTTCACTCTTTGTATTGTGGAAACAATTTAGCTTACGAACCGTACTTTTACTTCTCCTTGGCATTCTTATGATTGCCATTACAATGGCACTCTTGATAGATTTCCCGCTTGCACAATGGATTCACCTTCCCCAACACCACCACGTACATACACATGACCACGCGTGCTCACATAGCCTCTTTGGACTTCTTTCCTTGATTATGGTTGGAGGACTCTTTGCTTACGGGAGAATCTACCACTTCCTACAAAAAGCCAAACACGACATGAAACACCTCTAAAAGAAAAAGAACGCAGCCTCCTGCGTTCTTTCTTTTTAAACATAAGGTTTGAGTAAATTAGGGAAGACCTCCGCCAAATAACGTATCACACCATTCTCGGTATTTGGCAAGGCATGATGCGCACACAAACCTAACACCTCTGGATGCGCATTTCCCATGGCAACAGCATGCGTTCCTATCGTCATCATCTCCACATCATTAAGATAATCACCGAAAACAATCGCTTGCGAAGGTTCAAGCCCACGATGCTTTAATAACGCCGACAAACCTCTTCCCTTATTCACACGCATTGGTTGAATATCAACCCAATGATGACTCGAGACAATCACCCGACATGCCTCCGTATCAAACGGCTTCAGCACCTCCCAAAGCACCTGCGAAGACGAAGGATGATAAACAGCCAACTTACAAACGTCATGATGTAAAACCTCTTCAATCGAATGCCAATACGACACCTTCTCAAAGAAATGACCAATATCTGCAAAATCCTCTGGATATCCATCATACACCCATGCATGATGCGCACCACACAAAATTGGTGACGCACGCGGGATATCAAATGCTGCTTCAATACATGCCTGAAAGAAACGTACAGGCGTTACATCTTGAAAACAAGGCTCCGCATCATGCTTACACTGAACAACCGCTCCATTCTCCGCAATGATATCAACCGCCACCTTCGCCTGTTCGGCAACAGACTGTAAATTGGCGAGTTGACGTCCACTTGCAAGCACCCAGTCAATCCCAGCTGCACCCAACACCTCTACAATTGTTGCGAAATGCGGAGGCAACTGACGCTGACCATTGAGCAACGTCCCATCCATATCCGTAACAATCAACCGTGTTGTATCTGACAACAGCGCCATAACCATTCCTTTCAAGCGAACGAATAGAAAAAGGCGCCCCACGAGGGGACGCCCTTTTGACCATTCAGCCGATACTTAGAGCACAGCGCATTCATCGACCAAGAGCGTGAGCATCTTATCAGCACGTTCCTGAGCGAGGAAATCATCCATACGGCCATTGTCAAGCAAACGCTGAATGAGCGTCTTCTTTTCCATGCCAACTGCACCAGAGAGACGATCAAGCGCAGCTTCGAACTCTTCGTTCGAGAGCTTAACTTCACGCTTATCAGCCAATGCGCCGAGCGTATAGAGAGCGCGCATGTTGTCTTCAGCCTTCTGCTTTGCCGTCTTGTAAACGTCAGAATTCTTAAGACCTTCGATATCATCCTTGAACGTTTCGAGCGGCTTCGTAGCATCGCCTGCGAGGATATCATAGATGTGGCTATCAACAACGCTCGCCGGCATTTCAAACGTTGCCCAAGCAACGATTGCATTACGAATTTCAGTCTTAGCGCGAGCCATTTCCTGAGCCTTCTTCGTATTGCCGAGGAATTCCTTCACCATGTTCTTGAATTCATCCATCGATGCAACACCATGACGAGAGGTGAGATCTTCATCCGAAGCCGGCTGCTGCTTACGCAACGTCTTGAGCGTAACCGTGTAATTCACCGTCTTGCCAGCGAGTTCAGTGATGGCATAATCTTCAGCATAAGTACCCGCGAACTGAACCGTTTCGCCGACCTTCTTACCGGTGAGTGCAGCCTTAAGACCAGGGAGGAATGCGTCTTCACGAATCTGCGTCCAGTAATCATTATCAGAGACATAGTGCTTTGCAGCATCAGAGAAATCATCGCCATTGAGATCAGAGGTGAAATCAATGGAGAGAAGGTCATTTTCCGTTGCAACATCTTCTTCTGTCGCTTCACGGAAAGAAGACATCATGCCACGCACTTCTTCAATCTTTGCATTTGCTTCTTCTTCAGAGATTTCAGCATCAATCTTCTTGGTCTGCCAACCGGTGGTTTCAGGAACTTCGAATTCAGGCACCGTATCGATTTCAATCGTTGCCGAAGCACCTGCACCCATTTCAGCCTTGTAATCCTGCACTTCGATCACATTTGCAACATTGATCTTTGCTTCCTGAGCAGCATCCATCAACTTACGCATAACAGCCTTAGCGGTTTCATCCTTGATGGCATTACCATACTGCTTTTCGATGATTGCCATAGGTGCCTTGCCAGGACGGAAACCCTGAATCTTGGCCTGCTTCTTAAATGTTTCACGAATGTTCTTGAGAATGGGATCAATTTCAGCTGCGGTTGCTTCAACAGCGAGCTTAATGCGACATGCGCTAATCTTCTGAATATCACTCTTCATGTTCTAAGTCCTTCTATTTTAGAAAAAGGGGGCGGATAAAAAATTGTCCCATACTATACCATATTTCTATTCTAATAGCAAACACATTTTAATCCCCCCTCCATTCTTAATCAAACCACGCCTCAACATCAACGACATAAACCGACCGCGGCTACGTATTAAGCGCAGACACACGCGAAACAAAAAACAAATAGCAGCCCATTGAGGACTGCTACTTGTTTTTTGATAGCCTTAGCGCTTATTATTGTTGCGCTGGCGATTATTTTTTGACCTTCACACCAATCGGTGTTGTCAACGATACACCTGCAGCAGTTGCATCCTTTGTAACCCGAATGCGGAGATAACGGACAGGTCCAGTTCCACCAGATCCAGTGCCCGTCATGTTGTCAACCGCCGTTGTAGAAACCTCTGCACCGCCCACCGTTGCAACGAGGCTCACGCCATCAGCGAAGTCTGCCGTATTAACAGTACGCGTATTAGGTACAACATTCGAGACTGTGACCTCCAAGATAATATCATAGGTCGTAGAAATGACACGTGTAATCGTCTTATCACCCTCTTGGACCTCTTCTGTCGTATGTGTTACACCCACCACAGCCAACTTGGTCACGCCAAAGTCGTACTTAAGCGAGGCTGTGACTTCACCTTCATTATTAGGCGTTTCAGACATATCAATGATATTCGTGAAGACCTCTGCTGCTGCAGCGGCAGAGACTTTAACAGTATCACCAATTGTATTTGCAACGCCAGTGAAGTTCACCGTACTTGCTCCGATTTCTGCAGCACGACGTGCGAGCGGAAGAGCAAGCACTTCGTCGTTAATCTCCGTCCCATTCTCCTTCACTGCAGGGCGACCGACTACATAGAGACCATCGGCACGAACAACAACAAGTTTCTTCGTTTCGCCACCTGTTTCCGTCCAAGTCGCAACCGTATCACCTTTGCCATCAACAGCCGTCACCGTGCAGCCTTCAAGCGACTTCGCTGTGTGATTGTCTCCGAGCTCGAGTACACGCAAGCCTGTAGTACCTGCAGCCGTCACCGCATCAACATTCACCGTGATCGCCTTGAGGTTCGTGAGGTCTGCATCCTTAGCCGAGAGACGAGCCGCGGTCGTAGCCGTACGAGCATCAAGCGTTGCCCCTTCTTCAAAGGTAAGCTTACCGCTAATCGTGCCCACGCCAGCGAGCGCACCGCCCGTCACCGAGAGGTTTGCGCGCCAAGCATCCACCGTGAAGCCTGCGGTGCGAATCACGCCCGTGGTCTCAGCAGAAGCTTCATTAAGCGTACGCGCCAATGTTGCCGCCGTACCCGTGTAGTTCACAATAACATTGTTGCCAACGATGAGCTGCTGCTCGCCGAGCATTGGCAGATTTTCTTCGTCAACCGTCTTCGTGAGGGCAGCTTCATCCAAGGTGAGCGTAATCGGATCAACATCATTGGTCGCCAAGGTGACCGTCACAATCTTTTCCTGTTTCGTTTCAGCATCCAAGGAGACGAACTTCGCCAAGGTGTTTTCAATGATGTGATTACCCTGAGGATCAACTGCTTCGGCTTTCCAGTTCATCTGCTTACCGAGGTCATTACCCTGCCAGACATAATTCAAGTTATTGAAGTTAACCTCTGTTGAATTACCACCAGCCATTTCATCTGCCGTGAAGAAGGCTGTCACAGGATAACGGTCAACCTTGAAGGTGTACTGATTGACATCGGTCTTATAACCCAAGTCAATCGAGCGAGCATTCACAGGTTCTGCAGGAGCCGTCGACGTCACACGTGTACGCGTATCTTCGTCGAGGAAGCCCGTGAGACGATATTCCACCGGCAAGGTCGGCACCAACATCACATTGAAGTCCGTGAAGTCGAAGGTCAACGTCTTACCTTCAGCAACGGACACTGGACCAGAGAGATAAGCCACGTTGTTCGCCATCACCACGTCAGTGTTAATCTTCGTATAACCCTGAACCGTGATAACTGCAGAAGAGCGCGTTTCACCTGCTTCCACTGCCGCAGGATTCTTACGACCTGCGTAGAGCTTAAAGATGTCGCCGCTCTGGTTCACAGGGTTGATTTCAAGACGTTCATAGTAGAGCTTGGAGTTACCTATCGTCTCCGTTTCACCCGTTTCAGCATCCGTCGTGGTTGAATAGAACTCGTTCAAGTAGAGCGTGTTCGCGCCATCGACATTGAGCACCACCTGCGTGCCGACTTCAGGCGTTTTAATCGTACCGAAGTCAGGCTTATCCTGATCCACGGCCTCTTGCGCCACGCCGTCAACCACCTTCACCTGCGACCATTCGCCAGTAAGCGGATCACCCGAGCTTTCATGCCAGGTGGTGTCAGCGCCAGCCACGATCGTACGGGTGGCGCGACCAACCTTGGAGATGTAAGGATAGGCATTTGCCATCGCAGTGAAGGTTGCGTCAGGGAGTACATCATCGTACACGCGGAGGAATTCAATCGTAGCAGCCTTATCTGCATCGTTATTCCCCATACGATTCAACCAGTCAGACGCGGTCGGCGCAATGCCTTCACGCGGCCAACCGCCATGGAGCGAACCCGCCTGGAAGCCACCACCGAGTGTCAACACCTTATTCACCTTGTAAGGCTGATACTTATCACCATCCACATAGAAGATAATCTCCGTGGTGTCATTCGTGCCATCTTCGTCGGTATCCGTCAATTCGTAAGAGAAGCCGAAGAGGTGGTTTTCGGTTGTACCATTCGGCACCGTGGTGGTAGCGAGCGTAGTCACGCAATTTTCAGGGAACGAACCCAATGTATTGCTCGTGCTCGTGGAACCCTTCACCCAAACGAGGCTCACTTCGTTTGGAGAAGCACCCGTCACGAGAGCAATGGTGTTCTTCGAGTTGAACGTCGAACCAAAGCCCCAAAGAATCGTCTTCGGTTGCGAGGTCAACTTACCATAGACCGTGGCCGTGAAGGCTTCGGGATAAGCACTCACCGTACGATGCGGTGCGGCAGCGAGATGTAGTGCCTTTGTGCCATCGCCATTGGTGACATATTCTTCGCCCACAAGGATACGACCTGTTGAACCCGACCCGTCGAAGATTAACGGATTCTTATCACGCCCCGTGTTATCAGGGCCATCCGTTGAATCAGTCGTGGTATTTTCATCCTCATCGAATTCATAAGCCCACCTGCAGAGTTCGCCATCAAAGATGGGATCATAACCGAAGGAGAGTGTGTCGCCCTGTGCACCCTTATCGGCCCACCCAGTCAACGGGGTCACGCCATCGGTCTTGTAACCCACCTTCTCAGCCACCGAGTTTGCGGTGCCTTCTGCCGTCACCGTCAAGGTTGCACTACCGATATCATCCACGCTTGCAGGGCAGATACCGAGGATAGCACCCGTTTCGAAGACGATGGAGTCCGGCACCGTAGCACCCGACTTCACGAGAATGCGGCCGCCAGCCTCCACGGTTGCATTGATTCCCGAGAGGTCATTCAATGCGCGAAGGTCTAAGGTAGCACCGCTCTCAACCGAGACAGCGCCCGAGCAAGAGGTCGCAATCGTTGCCCAACCCTTAATCTGGAAGGACGCGCCATCTTCCACAACGAGCTTACGGAGATGCCACGTCGTATCAGCGGTTGTAGCAAGCGTCTTGCCAGCCGTCACATAGAGCGTACCGTAGTCTGCTTCAGTGAAGTCACTATCATCTGCACCGACATTACCCGGGGTGATAGAGGTCGTGAAGCGGTCAGGAGCCGTACCGAAGAAGAAGATGGTACCAACCGACTTTTCATTCGAAAGGTCAATGGAGCCCGTGAAGTCTTCCCAAGACTTGACATTCACTGCGACATACACTTCAGAACTCTGATGACCAATGAAGGTGCCAGCACCTGCGAGGTTATCCACCGTCACACACTGCGTTCTCTTCTTATTGGTCGTACCATTATTCATCTGGAAGTCACCTTCCAAGGTCAAGGTGTTAATCGTACAATCGTAGATATACGCCTTCACATTGTTCAAGGTGAGGTTAGAATTTGCCGTTACCATATTCGCCAAGTTCAACTTGTCGTCTGTGATATCCGTCAACTTCACCGTACCGGTCCAGGCATCCGTCACACGCACCGTGACATCCGTCGGAAGCGTTGCACCCGTGACCGTCAGGAGACCTGCGCCAGCGATAGTGTTGTCGCCAATGACACGCCAGTCGGTAATGAAGAGCGCACCGTTTTCAGCGATTGTCACGCCATTCAACATCACCTGACCCGTCACTGCCACTGCAGTATTAATCGCTGCAGAAGTGGAAACCCTTACGGCGCCCGAGCCTGTCTTCGTAATCGTGCCACCATTGGAACCGATGACAGTCAACGAACCAAGCGTCACATCGCCTTCGCCAAACGAGAAGGTGCCTGCTTCACCTCCTTCAGAGCCGAAGTCAATGGTGAGCGCAGCATTATCTGCCAACGTCTGACGATTTGCTGCCAACTGTTCCAAGAGTTCAGACCAAGAATCCACCTCGCCAGAAGCAGTAACTTCCGTCACGGGCGTCCAAGAAGCAACGTCTAATGTCAATGCAGTAGCCGTCTTGTTAAGGAGGTAATCCCCAGTCTGTTCACCATTCACAGTCAAGGTTACACCCTTAACCTCTCCCTCGTTACCTGCGAAAGCAGTCGTATTGAGCAATGAGACAGGCATTTCTGCTGCATCAGGCAAGGTTACTGCTAACGCATCAGGCAAGGAGATCGTAGTGGCATTGACCGTCACTGCTGTTGCAGTCGAAACATCAATCGTAGCACCATCAGCAAGCGTGAATGTATTCACACCAGCAATCGTACCAGAACCAGCGAGTTCATGCACTGTCATCTGAGTTGTGGATGGACTATTACCAGCATGCGTAGCCGTGACATTTCCATTCGCCTGAAGCGAAGACAATTCGATGTTATGCGGTAAGCCCCATCCCTTCAACGTCAATGTCGTCCCGGTCGCTACGATTAATTCACCCTTAAAGTTTGTCAAACCAGAGACATGACCAGAATCACCTGTCATACCAATTGTGACATTACCCGAGGTTGTGATTTTACCAGTGCCAGCGAATCCGCGATACAACTCACCAGAGGATTGAATTTCAAGTTCGCCACTCACCGTGACATCAGGTTCACGCACGCTGTCGGTGTTCGATACATAGTCCCAAGTCGACGAAGCACCCGAGTTCGCAATAACCTTCGCACCTTGCGCAATGGTCGTAGCACCATTATAGGTGTTGGCACCTGTCAATGCCAACGTACCCGAGGAGACCGTCAGACCGCCCTCCCCTGCAATCGTGCCGCCGAAGGTAGATTCTGCAGAAGACGCATAGGTCAATTCCTTACCCGAAGGAATCGAGATCGTACCCGCGCCAGAGATTGTGCCTTCTCCTGTCACCGAGATGCCATTCGTAGCCGTCCAGGTTGCATCCTGAGCGATGGTAACGGAATCTGCAATGACAATCTTGCCTGCGTCGGCGGTTCCAGAGCCAATCACGACCTTCGTATGCTCACCATCAAGGGTGATTCCACCTTCAAAACCCGTCGCATTCGTAAGCTTTAACAAATAACCGAGAGACGTGCCGTTAGCAGTTCCGTTTTGTTTTGGCGCATGCGTCAACATGCCTTCACCTGTTAACGCGCCGGAGAATTCAATACTTCCGGTAGCCCAACCATTCATGATGGTGAAACCATTTTCACCAATTTCAATCGGGCATTCGACCTCACCATTACCACCGTTATCAATGTAACAGCGAACACCATCTAAAACGACCTTCGTGTTGGCTGAGACACCCTTCAATTTGAGCCCCACGTTACCATCGATACCTGCAACATAAAGTGTACCAACACCCGTTGCAGTGGTCACCGTAGTAACATCAGCCACCTTGAGGGTCGCATTCTGTTTAATCTCAACAGCATTGAGTGTCGCAGTACTTGCAGGCACTGTTACCGTACAACCTTCCTCAATCGTGGTCGCCGTAGCCGAGACTGCGCCAGATCCTGTTTTAGTAATGGTACCGCCATTCGAGCCCATCACCTTCACAGAAGCGAAGGTCAAAGTCTCCGTATTGTTGAATTCAAAGCTACCTGGCTCTGCATCGCCATCAGCATTACCGAAGTCAATGATGAATACACCCGTGGAGGCGTCGAGCACCTCACGATTAGCTTCCATACCCGCCAAGAGTGCAGACCAAGATTTCACATTGCCAGAAGCAGTAACTTCCGTCACCGTCGTCCAAGGCGCATAGTGCAATTCCACAGCGTCAGCCGTCTTACGCAAGATATAATCAGGAGCGGCATTACCATTAATGGTCAATGTAGCATTCACATCACCAGTAGCGTCTGCGAAAGCGGTGGTGCTCAAAATCGTGACAGGCGTTGGCGTTTCAGCCGTCGGGAGAGTTTCCACCACGAGTTTCAGTGCATTCGGCAAGGAAACCGTGCCATTTGCGGTTACTACCCCCTTCGTCACATCGAGCGTTGCATTCTCTTCAAGGGTAAAGGCGGTCGCGACCGTACCTGCACCCACAAGCGTAGCCCCCGACTTCACCGTCGTCGTAGCCGAAAGCGCATTCGCGTTAGCACTCCACAAGGTGCCTTCCGTGACCTCCAATGTATTGAAGTTATTCTCGCCAGAAATCTTCAACACACCAGCGCCCGTCTTCTTCACAGTTGTACCAGCGAACTGCTGACCTTCAACACCCATCGTGCCAGAGATTTCAAGGTCATAGCCATCCGTCTGAGCACCCTTTTCAACATCAATAAGACGAGGATGCGAACCATCCGAGTAAACACCTGCGATATCTGCAGCAAATGTTGCAGGAGCGTTTGCGCCCTCAGCACCATTGTACTTAATAATCGTAGATGCCGTATCTCCGGCGGATGTCCAAGGCGTAACCGCACCACCTGTAATCGTAGAGGCATTTACACCACCCATCACGATAAGTGCTTCATTCGCCACATTCTTTAAGTAGCCTGAGCCATCCGCTGCATACGTATAGGTATTGTTCAAATCTAACGTACCGCCAGAAACAATCAATTGAGGCGGATCATTCCAGCTCGTACGTGTCTTGTTGAATACCAACGTACCATTTGCAACTTCAAACTTTGCAGGAGTTGCAGAAGTCTTCCAATCTGCAGTCGGAGCGAATGTAACCGTACCTTCACCCACCTGTTTCAAGACACCGCCGACAACCGTTGCCGTCAAAGTTGCAGCAGAGTTGTCATTCATCGCGACAACGGTGGTTGTAGATGCGGCAGTCACTGCTCCTGCGCAACTATTGTAGAAGGCCACAGGGGCCATCACATTTGTCTGAAGCGAAAGCGAAGACAACGTCACCGCGCCATTACCCAATGCAATCGTGCCACCCGTCACGCCGTCTTCTGCCGTCACCGTCACAATGCCCAAACGAACTGCATCAGTGTTATTGAAGGTAAAGGTCTGATTGGCTTCCGTAAAGTGCACGGTCGTTGCAGTCATCGTAGCAGAAACCGCGCCTGCTTCAGCCGCATCATTCCAAGATGCATAATCACCCACATTCACAATGACAGAAGGTGGAGGAGGAAGCGTCGCCACACCTTCGTAGAAGGAGAGACGATAGAGCTTCATGGAGCTACCCTCATTGGCCGTTGAGAGTGCACCGATCGACCAAGAATCGCGAATCGTTTGAGAAGCACCAGAGACAGACAATGCAGTCTTAGCACCACCATTCACAGCGACGGAATAGTTATTGCCATTGACCCATTTACCCGACAACGCAATCGTATCAGGTTCATTGTCCGTTAGGTCAACGTCTACAGGAATATCTGTCGTGCCCCACACGAGCGTGTTGGCATCCTTAACCTTCAACTGAATCGCATCTGCAGCATTCGTACCACCTAGCGTACCTTCAACACTGCCATTATTCGTGTACTGCGTCATTGATTCGGTAATGAGCACATCATTCACCGCGAGGTTAGATACCGTCATTACGACTGTGTATGTACTGGACGTGTTACCAATGTGACCATCCACGAAGTTTACCGTAAGCGGAGCGCCATTCAAAGAAAGTACACCATCCGTCACCGTCGGCACATTTGCACCGCGCACATCAAGCTGCCATGCACGACCCGATTCAGGCATACAACCAATCGGAGAGGTGAAGCCTGTTGCAAAGTCTGCGAAGGTTGTCCATTCTGCAGCCTTCGTGACACCGTCAAGCTTAGATGCAGATTCCGTTGCAAGTGTTTCTGTTACATCCGTCGTCGGGGTATGAATATCTGCAGTCGTGGTGAAGGTCTTCGCAACAGAGTCGTCTGCACCGAAGAGGTTCGTCGCAGTCAATGTGTATTCCGTGTTAGCGACAACACCGTCCACCGTCAAGGTTGCGGTACGCTTGTCATCAGCAACCACAGCGGCCGTAACCGTTACGCCCTTATCAAGCGTCCATGTCTGCGTAAGCGAAGTATCAATTGCCTTATTGGTAGTCACCGTCAAGGTGTTTGCCACACGAGCATCCACCGCGGCAATCGTAGCAGTTGCCTTCAAAGGAGCTATCGTCTTTTCAATAGCAGCAAACCAACCGCGAGCCATTTGCTTGTAACCTTCTGCAAACGGGTGTAAACCATCATGACGCAAGAGCGTATACGAGGTGTCCATACCCAAGTCTACAAGGATAAGCTTTCCTGGACATGCCGCAGCATACGTCTCTAACCATTCATTAAAGGCGTTCAAGTTCGCTGCAACATCCTTATCAGAACGCGGAATAATCTTTGCGACCAAAACCTTAGCATTCGGATAAAGCGGCGTATCTTCTGAAGTATACCCTTCGGCAGCTGCACCATTGAGCACATAGAGCAACTGCTTCATTTCGGTCTTCACAGTATCAACAGAATTACCACCGCCAAAGTCATTGGTACCGAGATGGAGCGTAATCACATCAGGTGTACCCTGCCCTGCGAGGATTGTCTGCACTTCCGCCTTCTTGAAGCGAGCATAGAGCTGATCCAATGTCGTGCCGCTATGACCTTCGTGATGCAAGAGACCTGCGTCCTTCAAAATCTTAGAGTCAATGTCACGATCTTCGCAAGAGTTACTGCAGCTGTCATTTGTTTGGCTCGCTGGATAGAGCGATGTACCAACATAATTAACTGCATAACCTGCCTGATTCAAGAATTGGTATAGCGGCAAGCGATAACCACCCGCAACATGCCAGTTAGCGCTACCACCTTCATTGTACTTTACCAAACCTGCAGTGATAGAGTCACCAATCGGCCACACCGTCAACGTGTGGTTCGTGAAGCCCCAAGTCGTGTCCGTCTTAATGACTTGAGCTCCTTCAGGGAGACCTTCCACGTACATACCTTCCCAATCAGGGGTGCCGGTACCCGTGTACTGAAGCACGGTGAACGTCTGGCCATAACCAGAGAAGGTGGCGGTGTCGAGGAAGATTGCGCTCGGCACTTCTTCCGTCACAGAGACAGGAGTTTCAGACGCAGCAATACGATCCGGCGCAACACGCACCTGAAGATTGTCGCCATTCTTGACGAGTTCAAAGGTGCCTCCAAGCGTCTCGCCATCCACAATTACCGTCACTGTCGTATTCGCCACATTGGGTGTAGCCGTTGTGGTCAAGATAGAGACAGGTGCTACAGCCGTAGGCGTCTCTGCGACCTTCACCGTAAGTGTATTCGGCAAAGTGATATCACCCGTGACGGTAAGCAACGTTTCCGAGGCATCAATGGTGGCATTCGCAGCAAGTGCCAACGAACAATCAATCGTGCCATTACCAGAGAGGATAGCGCTCGAAGTTGTCTCAACGCCACTCACAGCACGGAAGGTGCCATTCAACGTAGCCGCAGTCGCGATCGTGATATTACCATTCCCGTTATTCACAATCGGATTCCATGCATTCCAATCCGTATTTGATGCAGCACCGATTGCAATCTTCGGACTCGTATGGGTCAACTCCATCGTACCTGTAAACGCAGAGAAGTCACCCGAGAAGAGATAGTTTGTATTCTCAGTAGCAGAGAAGACAATCGTACCATCACCCGAGACGTCACCCTGGAAGATTGGGATGGCATACGCAGTTGCCGCATCAATCGTATTCGTACCCTTGATTTCCAAGTTGGGCGTATAGCAGGTTGCGGCCGTCTTATTCGAGAGCGAACCTGTATAACCCTGCAAACGCACCGTAGAGGAAGCATTACCAAGGTCATTGAAGGCAATATCAGTCTGCGTAGGCGTAGACACCAATGCCAACGTACCCGTCCAGGTCGCAGCATCTGTCAAACCAGTCATATTGGCAGGAAGGACGCCATTGTAGGCGAGCACCCCTGCACCAGAAACGGCACTCACCGTTGCGGTGTCAGCCACCGTCAAGGCGCCTCTGGCAGGAATTTCAGTAGCGGTAAATGTTACCACACCTGCATCCACCGTAACAGCCGTATTAATCGTAGCAAGCGTTGCCGAGACTGCGTCAGCCGTTTCGCTCTTGGCAATCCTGCCACCATTGGTGCCCGTCACGATAATCTGTGCGAAGGAAACTTCGGCATCATTGTCAAAGGTAAAGCGACCAGGCGTGGTGCCATCACCGAAGTTGATGTTAAGAATTGTATTAGCCGCGAGTTCATTTTCACCCAAAGCCGCAGAGAGCGAAGTCATACCACCTGCCACATCTACAGACAATTCCGGATTCTCAACCTTTTCGCGCAAGACATAGCCCTCTGCATTTTGAGCAAGACTGTAACCTTCATTACCATTGACCACAACGGCCACGTTTTCAACGACAACTTCTTCAGTGATATTCGCATCAGCCTTCTTCAAAATCTGTGTACCAACGATGTCGCCCGAAACCTTCACATTCAACGTTTCACCGAAGGTCACAGCACCCGTTGCGGTGAGCGTCTCTGTTGTTGCATCCAAAGTGGCACCAGATGCAAAGGTCAAGGTGTTATTAATAGTACCACCACCCATGAGCGTACCAGCGAATGTATGACCGTTGGCCGCAAAAACGGTAGCACCAGAAGCAACCTTGAACTTACTATTCGCATTCTGCCACTTTGAGAACTCAACAGGAGTTGCGAAGTTACCCCCCGTGAATTCAACAGTACCCGTCCAGCTCGTAGCATCTGCGAAACCAAAGCGATCATGGTTACCAGGATGCTTACCGATATTTACGATCAACGTACCCGCGCCCGTCACCTTACCCGTGCCCAACGCAGAGCCATCCGCATTGATCAACGTAGCGCCGGCTTCAATTTCCGTACCGCCCGTATAGGTGTTAGCACCCGAGAAAGTTATTGCGGCAGCGTTTTGCTTGATAATCACCTTGAGGCTGTCACCCGCTTCTCCGTTAGCAATGACACCGTTGAAGGCCATTCTCTTTGCTTCAACCTGATCAATCGTCAACGTACCATTACCCGAAATCTTACCACCGAACGTCGTGCTGTCTCCAGCCCAAGAGCCCTTAATCGTGACATCACCATTCACGAAAATCTGAGCAACTGTAGCCGTGCCATTGTTACCGTTCTTAGCTTCTATAATTGCGCCATCATTCATGGTGATGGTCGAATTCGCATGGGTCAATACAGAACCATAGCCCAACTTCAACATCGCGCCATTTTCAATCGTGATATTGTAGAGGTTCGTATAGTTCGTAGAGTTGCTACTTGCAAAACGGAATGCACCTTCTGCAATCACCAATGCAGGTGCACAAGTAAACGAAGCGCCATAAGCATCTTCAATACTCAAAGAACCTGCGCCCATCTTCTTCACGGTACCCGCACCATCAAAAGAGTGCTTCAATGCGCAGTCCCAGTCCGTGCCACCATAAGGTACAGAAATCGAGAGCGTTTTATTCTCAGGCACTGTCACAGTCGTGTGAGCCGTTACGCAATCCTTCAAGAATGCACCCGTCATCGTCACATTCGTCTGAAGGTCAAGCGTAGCAATCGTCAAGGTGTTGTTCCCCTGTTCAATCGTGCCGCCATCGTCACCCGTGATGGACAACATCGCCACCGAGGTAACGTCACCCAAGATGGTCGACAAATCAACCGACTTGTTTTCTGTTGCCCCAAAAGCAATCGTAATCTTTGCATTTGCAGCGGGCGTTGCATCCCAATCGCCCGTGCCATCTTCTACAACCGTGTAAGTGAACTCAGCAATCTGCGGAGTGTAAGTGTTACCTTCACCCAATACCGTTTCGTGATTATTTGCATCGACGAAAACCACCGAGCCGCTACCCGTCACCGTGACAGACTGATCTTCGAGCTGCTCATTCGCAGCAAGAGAGACCTTCAACGTAGCGCCGTCAGCCACCGTGATGGACTTACCATCCGTCTGAGCCAAGGAGAGAATCAACGTGCCATTGTTGGTCACGCCATAAGTACCAGAGCCATTAATCGTGGCACCTGTCAAATCCACGGTTGCAGTATCTGCCGTAATCGTGCCATCGTTCGTGATGGTATTGGTTGGAGCCATCGACTTCGCTACAGTCAATGTAGCGCCACCATTAACCGCAACCTCTCCATTCCCAAGCGTTGCGTCAGAAGAGACAATCAGCTCACCCGCCGAAATAGTTAACGGTGCAAAAATGGGTTTTGTAACTGCCAAAACACCTGCACCAGACTTTGTAACAAGGCGTGAACTATCATTTGAAATCGGCGCGTTGATAACAAGTTTTGCCTTTTCTGCAACGACAATACCTAAAGCCGAACGTAATGCAATACTCATTCCTTCAACTGCATTAATCGTGGAGATTGTCGGAGTTTCAATCGAGGCACCATCAAGTGCTTCCGCCTGAAGGTAGGCGCCCGCAGACATCCAGTCCAAAACACGTGTGTAGTTATTGAACTTATAGCTTTCACCGCCATTCAAGTTTACGATACCACCTGATAGCTTCAATGTGCTCTTGAAAGAGTTACGGCTTGTGAAATTCAACGTACCACCTTGCTGAACATGCACAATTGAATTACTCGGATTATTCGCGGTATGCCCCGTTGCATTGTCATCACCGATAATTGCAGTAGCTCCATTTAGGATGTTCACGGTACGACCAGTCAAGAAACCACTGTTTCCTCCACCTGTCATTGTGAGCGTACCAAAAATCAAATCTACCGCACCAGAAAATGTTTCAGAACCAGCACCACAAAGGGTTAAAGCATTTGCGCCCAAATCTAATGCAATTGTACCGACACCCGCGAGTTTAGAACCATTACTAATGTTATTACCATTCGCAAAGTACCCATTCTTCACCGTCAATGTCTTCGTATTGGCAATTGTCGCCACGCCCAAGTCCGCAGCACCTTCGTTCACTGTCACATCGGTATTGATATTCGCCGAATTTGCCGTTAACTTAGCGCCATCAATTGTCAAAGGCGCAGAACCATTCGCCGTGAGCGTTAAAATAGAAGTTTCGCCACTCATCGTCAAAGTGGATGCAGCGTCTACAGTCAAAGTGACATTCGAAAAATTATTCGGAGCATTATCCCACGCAACGTTACCCCATGTGCTGGTACCCGACAAGGTTGCTGTGACATCATTCTCCACAACACCTTCCCAACCGCGAATCACGGACTGAACATCAGCAAGAGGAGCAAATGCACCATTAAAGACTGCCACAGACTTGAGATTATAGTTCAAGCCATCCGATGTAGCATTCACAAAGTTACCAAAAACAATCTTACTGGAACTCACTCCTGTACCTGTCAAACCACTAAATGTTTGCCAAGTATACGTTGCAGTATCTAATGTTACCGATGTAACAGATGCATTTGTTGAAGTATCTGCCACAGAGTAAACTAAATAAACAACGCCCGATTCGGCCTCCATCCCCTCAATCGTTTTGGAGGGAGTATTGCTCCAACGCTGATTTTGCCACGAGGCCTCAAAGGTATTCTTATTATTTGTCGCCGTTAAACCATAACCTACAGTACCATTGCCAATGTGTAAAATTGGCTTGTTTGCAACAGGCGTATATGGCAATTTTACTGCGACCAATACAGTAATTGGCTTACTTGTACGTCCTACTTCAAAAGCTTCATCAAACTCAATATTCGGAGCAGACCCAGTTCCCGTCGCAAGGACACCGTCGGTCACCGTACCTCCCCCAAGGTTAAACTTCCATGAACCACCATTCAATTCGTTCACGGTAGCAGAGTCTGTTGGCGCAAGAGGCGTCTCAGCCGTCAATCCATCAAAATCATCCCATCGTGCGATGAGACTATCCGCCCAGCTGGTGGCTGCGTATACGCCTGCTGACAGAAGCAGGAGTAGTGTTTTTAAGGATCTTTTCATTGTATCGTTTCCTTTTTATTTATTAAAATCGACAATGTTTCCTCGGAAAAGCTTTCCCGATTTACATGCATATCTTATTATAATAAGGGGGTATGCGTCAAGCTTTTTTTCATTTTTTCTTCTTTCCTATTTTATTATACGCATGCGCTTATACGCGCGCGCACGTATACGATTCTCTTCCCTCTCTTTCGCGTAGTTTTTGAGGCAAGAAAAAGTGCGAAAAAGAAGACTGTTTTTTGTTTGTTTCTTAAGTGCTTTGTGGGAGGTGTTTTTGGTTTTTGGGGTTTGGGGTTCTACCCCATTGGGAGGAGGACGCGGCGCTTTCACCCGTTCATCGAGCGACGATGGTCGCGACTGCCCCCACCACTTATTCGCGCGGAGGTCCCGCGATATTACATGCGAGCTTTTCCATCAATGCTTTAAGCTCGCCGCCTTTGTGACACCGTTGATAGAGTGTGGCGTTAGAGGGCTGCGCAGCCTCAAATGCAAAGGGTGTCAAATAGAGGACGCGACCCTCGGCGCAAAGTTGCTCCATCGTTTCGCCAGGGTGCCAATAGGGTGAGATGCCGTGTGGCAAGAGGATAATCACACTGCCACCAACAGCAAGCAGTGTGGATTGCACCATTTTTTCACAGGGGCTCATAAACGTGCCGATACCAACACACCCCACCGTCATACGTTGTGCACACTGCTGCCACTGCGTCCACAAGGGATGCGAGAGTGTGATCTTGCGAGAGCACTCAACAGAGAGGATGGTCGGCCGTTTGACAAGATCAAGATTGCCATAGACCCACCATCTCACCCCCGATTTATCAAGATAGGATTGGTGCTTACAATACCTCGAGGCTTGTCTTAGATTTGCACGCGTTGGATTTTGCTCAACATAGCGTAACATTCGCTGGTAAGCTTCTCGCGTAAAGGCAATGCTATCATCCCACTCCGTGTCAACGGGTGCAAAAGGCACCTCGCCATAAATTGTAAAATAGGCCTCGTTTAAAAACTTGATCAGCGTCTCTACAACACGAATCAAATTCGCTGGAGGACGCCCCTCAACACGATTCAGATAAATCACAAGATGGATGTGATTCGGCATAAGGATATAGCGCTTAACCGAAACAGTTTTGCAAAAGTAATCAACAAGGCGTTTTGCGATGGTCTGCTTAAACACTTTCGTCAAGGGGGTATACTTTAATCCACCCTTGTATGTCGGGGCCAATATCGAGAGCGGCGCAGCCTGTGGATGCATCTTAAGCGTCACCATATAAGCGCGTGCCTTTGAATAATTGTAACCCGATAAACGATAGCGTTTGTCACTCATAACTACTCTATTTTAGCATATTTGGTAAAGACAATCATTATTTAATTTTGTGTGACTGGCAATGCAGTCGCGACTGATGTCGCTCGATGAACGGGTGGACGCACTTTGTGCATCCTTCTAAAAATGGGGTATGCTACCCCAAACCCCTGCGAGCTAGCGGCGACTGATGACTGGTTGCATCCTTCTATAAATGAGGGTGACCTACCCCAAACCCCTGCGAGCTAGCGGCGACTGATGACCGGTTGCATCCTTCTAAAAATGGGGTCTGCTACCCCAAACCCCTGCGAGCTAGCGGCGACTGATGACCGGTTGCATCCTTCTATAAATGAGGGTGACCTACCCCAAACCCCTGCGAGCTAGCGGCGACTGATGACCGGTT
>JAZLBT010000015.1:0-112527 GCA_045613865.1 Candidatus Spyradenecus sp.
TCTCATCATACAGAATCATATTGCTACTCAACTGTACGAATCCCGTTCGACTTGCATGCCTAATCCACGCTGCCAGCGTTCGTTCTGAGCCAGAATCAAACTCTCAGTCAAATAAATGCGTGAGCATTTTCTTTGCGGTCCTACCCCGGGTGAGGCAGACCAATTTGATGTTGCCTGGCACAAGCTGTTTCTACTGTCGCATCCCTTCCAGGTCAAAACCCTTCCAGGACACTCTTGAGCGAATTAAATTTTCAAAGATCAAGTGTTCTCGTTTCGTGCGGCGAACCGCTGTGTTGCGAAAACGGGATGTATAGTCTCACAAAACCGAAAGAATTGCAACAACTTTTTTCAAAAAAAATTATACTTTTCATAAATCATTCATTTTTCAAAGGAAAAATTTTCAATCTTTTTATATTTTTTTTAAAATTATCAAAAAAAGCACCCCCGGATGCGTAATTTTTTTGTGATTTAAAAAAATCTCTGTTTCTTCCTAATTTTGCTCTAAAAATACAAAGAAAACACTATATCAAGTATTTTCCATATAATAACACCACATCATACAGTAATTTTACATTAAAATTTTATATAACAACGCTATTTTTAACAATGCGCAATGGTACGCGAGAGACTATTATCCGCCTTACATCATAGAATTCTTCTCAACAAAAAAAGTTAAAAATCCATATAATTCCACAACCTAATGTATAATCATCAACTTAAGAACACAATAGGCCGTACTTTAAACCATTCTTTTTATTACTTCATCCTACAGTACACGCAAAAATATTGCGTTGAATTTTACTATAAAAGCCCAAAATAAGGTTCTCTTCATTATCCCCTACTCCTTGCTGTGTACGTTTGATACTTATCACGCCTTGAACACATACACCACCATTCTCTATACGACTTTTACAGTTCATTTGGTACTTTATTGAATATCCAATCCACAATTATTCAAGAACGTTCGTACTATCCCACCATAAAACTACACTTCCATGCATTCATTAAAACAATTAAAAAACCTCCTACAATAATTCTTTTAAAAAGATTATCCCAACATTAAATCCCTAACACCAATATCCATCAGTCAAAAAACATGCGGCAATCCGTAAAAGGACTGCCGCATATTGAAACGATGTAAACCCATGTACAATTAGTGCATCGTATAAACAGCATTAACGCTTTCTACTGGACACTTCGCAAAGAAGGAAGCGATTGCTGTGTCATAGTCAGCAGTATGAGCAAATGACTTCTTCATCAAATAGAAGCGTGTATCAAGGCCTAATGTGCCATTTTGATCCTTAAGCTCTGCTACAAGCTTTGCGTAATCTTCTGGATCTGTAACCGATGCTACGCGAAGATAGTTCTTTGCAGATGCGCGCACCATGCAAGGACCACCAATATCAATATTTGTACGCGCCTGCTCGGGTGTTACCCCAGCCATAGCGACCGTATTCTTAAACGGATAAAGATTGACAACGACCATATCCAATGGCACTGCGCTAAGACGTTTAATGTCTTCTTGATGAGCTTCATTATAGGTTTCAGAAAGAATACCAAGATAGATCTTAAAGTCCAATGTCTTAACAAGTCCGCCCTGCATTTCCGGCTGGCCCGTATAATCCGAGACTGCAACGAGTTGCTTTTGCTGCTCATCTGTGAGCATTGCCTTGATTGCATTATAGGTTCCACCCGTGGAGTAAATTGTTACACCAGGGCAGGTTGCGAGAAGTGCGGGAATAAAGGCATCAAGCCCCGTCTTATCAGAAACGCTAATAAGCACATGTTTAATCGCAACGCGATTGTCGATATCTTGAACAATGTTAAGCATAACCATATTTCCTTTTCTAAATGATTAAAACAATTAAGGCAACTCGCCGGTGAGACCATGATGACGGCAATAGTCAATCGCAGCAGAGAGCACCTTGAGATTCGGTTCAATCAACGCAGGCTTCTTTGCAAACGACCGCTTTAACGCATCCACAATAACATGCTCTGGTAACCCCAATGCATCAAGCGCGATTAAACCACCGAGCACCGCAATATTTGCGGCCTTTGGCAAACCATTTGCCGTGGCGATATCAATTGCAGGAATTTGAACAACACGCACATTCTCAGGCAATTCATCCGGAAGAATAACCGTACTATCCACGAGTGCAAGGCCACCCTTACGAACCGTTGACAAATGTTTATTACACGCTGCCTGATTCATCACGACCAACATATGTGGCGACTCAACCGCTGGCGAGCCAATCATTTGCGTAGACGTCACCACCGTGCACGACGCATCGCCACCACGCTGTTCGGGCCCATACGAAGGCAACCACGTTGTTTGAAGACCAATTGCGCGCGCAGCATCTGCGACCACAAGCCCCAACGAAAGAATACCCTGACCGCCAAATCCTGTGAATTTCAAACGACGTTCCTTAACCTCGTCTGCCGATTCCAAAACGGCATCTTCGCGACCATCGTCGCCAAAGAACTCTGCCAACTTCATCCACTGCTTAGGTGCAGGGCGAGGCGTTGCTGTTGCGCTATTATCACGCAAACATCCAAGTGGGTACTCCTTCTCCATCTGCTCAATTACAAACTTCGCAGCCTCTAACGGCGGCTTACCAACAGACGTTGGACAAGGCGCAAGAATTTCAACAAACGTATATCCCTTGCGGTCACGCTGAATTTCGAGCGCCTTACGAATCGCTCGTTTTGCCTTCATAATACGTGCTGTATCCGCCACCGAGACACGCTCAATATAAACAGGCAAATCGAGCTTATCAATCATCTCTGCCATATGCAACGGCATACCATCCGTCTCAGGATTACGTCCGAGTGGCGAAGTTGCGGTTTTTTGTCCAATCAATGTCGTTGGAGCCATCTGCCCACCCGTCATACCATAGATCGAATTATTTACAAAAAACACCGCAATATGTTCACCACGAGCAGCCGCCTGAAGCGTATGACTCAAGCCAATTGCCGCGAGATCACCATCGCCTTGATACGAAATAACAATCGCCTCATCCTTTAAACGAGAAATTGCAGTCGCCATAGAAGGCGCCTGCCCATGACCCGCGCTCACATTACCGACATCCCAGTAATAATAACCAAAAACACCGCAACCAATCGGATTAACGATAACCGTACGATCCTGCAAACCCAATTCCACATAAGCCTCCGAGAGAAGCTTATGCACAATACCATGGCCACAACCTGCGCAATAATGCGTCATTCGCGAAGGAGAACCCGAACGCGTAAAGACGTCAAACATCCCTTTAGTCTCGAGCGTAGCCATTAGCATCCCTCCTTCACTGCACGCACAATATCCTTTACGGAAATCAACATGCCACCCATACGATTAACAAGCCCAATCGGCGTTGAAGGCAACGCATTAGCCTTTGCCAAATGTAAAATCACATCATCGCGGAATTGCCCTGCGCTCATCTCCACCGAAATCAAACGCTTCCCCGCCACCGTGAGTAAATCGCGCATTGGGAAAGGCGACAACGTAATCGGGCGGAAAAGCCCCACCTTAAATCCCTGCTCACGCAACTCAATCACCGCCGTACGCGCCACACGAGAACTCGATCCATACGCAATCAACACCACATCTGCATCATCACACATGAAAAGCTCCGCACGCTGGAACTCCTCATCCATACGCTTATACTTCTCCTGCAAACGGATATTCATCGCCTCCTGAGCGGGCGCATCCAAATAAATAGACGTCAAAAGATTACCACGCGTCTCAGGCGTGCCCTGCGTTGCCCAAGCAGTAGTATCAACCGGCCCCATCTCCGCCTTTGGCAAACGCAACGGCTCCATCATCTGACCCAACTGACCATCGGACATAACAATCGCAGGCGTACGATACTCAAAAGCCTTCTCAAACGCAAGCATCGTTAAATCGCACATCTCCTGAACATTTCCAGGCGCCAACACAATACAACGATAACTTCCGTGACCGCCACCCTTAACAACCTGATTATAATCCGCCTGCTCAGGATAAACATTTCCGAGTCCAGGGCCCGCACGCATAACATCCACAATCACCGTTGGGATATCCGTTGCCGCCATATACGAAATCGCCTCCTGCATCAACGAAAAACCAGGTCCCGACGTTGCCGTCAACGCCTTACACCCTGCAGCTGCAGCACCATAAAGCATATACGACACCGCGTCTTCACTTTCGCCCTGAACAAAAATACGCCCGACAGCGGGAAAATACTCAGCCGCCTTATGCGCCACCTCAGACGCAGGCGTAATTGGATAACCAAAATAGCCCTCAGCACCTGCATACAGAGCGCCGATGACAACAGCCTCATTACCCTTTACAAACTTTGTCATAACGCCTCCCCCTTCTCGATACGAATCGCATAAGGCTCCGGACAATTATAAAAACAAATTCCGCAACCAACACACCCCTCGCCAGAATAGACAACGGGTTTCACGCCATAACGATTATACGTATCACTAGCAATCTTCAAACAACCGCGAGGACATGCAACAACGCAACGGCCACAACTCTTGCAGCTATCACTCTCAATCCGCGGGAAAGGCACCTTCTGCTCAATATCCACAGTATACTCCTTTCAATAGAGGCATAATATACACCTCTTCCAAATCTCACACCTATTTTACCAAAAACCCCACCCCTATGCAAGGACAATTCAACACCCCCCACCCCGCAGAATCATGCATAAACAAAGAGACATTCACCAACCTTCAAAAAACAATATACAAAAAAAACAAACATCCAAAACCACCCCACTTCAACAAACACCGGCACCACATTTCCGCATAAAAAAGACCCACACAGTCAAAACCACGTGAGTCTTCTTAAGAAAAATGAAAATCACTTAAGGCTGTTCTTGCAGAACGACAAACTTATAGAAGGCACCCTTCTTGTCACCCTTTGGAACAACAACGCGAACTTGCCCCTTTTCCTGGTCAATTTCAAGTCTTGCCCCTTCAAGTGCCATCGTCTCTCAATCATCTAAAGACTCAGCGGTTTGAAGCGAAATTGCGATTTCAATTTCATCCGCCTTCACCTCAACAACAGGAGCACCGAATGCCATCTCCTTCATTTCATCCTTCGTATAAACCTCATCCGCATCCAGTAACGCTTGCTTCGCTTGCGCCTTCGACATAAGATTATTCTCAGTAATGTAATCCTGCGTCTTCTGATCAGCCTCCGCCGATGTCAAAAGACCATTCACCGTAACATACGCCTCGACCGAAGCCTGCGGAGCAAAATACACCGTGAGCGTTACATCCTCCTCCGGCATCGTAAAGACATAAGTTACCGTGGTAACTTCAGAGAGATTCCAACCACAGAAGACATAACCTTCATCAGGCGTGGCCGTCAAGGAGACTGTAAAACCAACATTATTCTCGCCTTCGCCAACGACCGTATCCTCCCCGATAACAGACGTCGTCACAAATGAACGATGCACATCCATCGTGAGATTCTTCCACTTCCCATCCTCAATAACCGAAGTCAACGCGCTTTCATTGGCAACAAGATTATATCCATACGCTGTAGATGGAAAAACAGGATTATTGGTTTCAAGCGAAATATCTTCAACGTCGACATTTTCAAGCTCTAAAAAGCCTTCAAATACATCATTCCCAATAGAAACAATGTTCGCAGGAATTGTAATGTCCTCTATTAAACTCTTGTCACCCTATCATGAAGACGCGTCAAGGAGGAAGTCAAAGTAACATTCTTCAAAGGTGTACACAGAGAAAGCGCACCATCCTTCAATTCTATTACCCTTCAAACACATTCGCCGAAGTTAATGCACTACAATAAAGAAAAGCACAGAATTCAATATTCTCCAACGCAGAAGGTAAAGTAACATTTGCCAAACTGCTACATCCCTCGAATGGACAATCTGAAACATTGTTAATGCCCTCTGAAATCGCAATAGAGATTAAACTCCGACAATGAATAAACGTCTTACTTCAAATGGTAGTTACAGTTGATGGAATTAAAATTGACACTAATCCAGTACAACTGTCAAATGCGCCATTCTTCATAAACTCCAACCCCTCAGAAAGTGCAACTAAGGTTAATGCAGCACACTCTTCAAACATGCAGTCCCTAGTACTTTTATACCTGATGAAACAGTGATGAAAGTCAACACTGTACAACCTCTAAAGCTCGGAAAGAAAACAAATACAAACAAAAATATGTTAGGGAATAGGTCCCTAACGCAGTCTCCGCAGTATGTTTCGTTCTCTCTTTGAAGGTGATAGTTTCTTGTGAACGAAAAATACACGTTAACGCATTTTGATTTAGCGTTTGAGAGGTGATGAGAGGATAGAGGTCTATCGTCATCTCAACTCAAACTATGTACCTCAAGTATAGCATATGTAAAGAAGGATTTCTATCTTTATTTTATACGTCAAAAGCGGTATTTAAGGTGCTTATTTTTGTATAGAGTTGTTAAAAGTTATAAACAGAGGATGTCTGCAGGATGTGGGATGGGGTAAATTTAAGGTGATCTTTAGAGAAATTACACAAGCCGTTGATTATACAAACAGTTGTATCTTCTTCAAAAAATTTCAATAAGAGACAAAATCAAAGCCTATTGTTTTGAACTTCAAACCCTATTGTTTTGATTATCAAACCCTATTGATTTGAACGTCAAACCCTATTGATTTGATTGTCAAAACAATAGGGTTTAAAAAGGGGAATTTATGAATATGTTATCAACACGTGCATTTCCTCAAAAATTCTTCTTTTAAGAAGAGGGTATTTCGCAGTTTCATTTGATGGTAAAACTGAAAAGCAGACATTTCATTTTATGATTTTAAAATTAAATCGAACTTGATTTTCAATTAGCGCTATTATAATGAGCAATGATTGATTTTTCTCTCATCTTTTGTCGAGGAATGATTGGGGTGTTAAATTTCCGTGAGCCCTATTTCCTCTCTAATATGCTATATAGTAAATAGGAAGTATGTACTTCGTAGGGTTAGTTAAAAAGAAAAAAGGCGCACCTTTCGGTACGCCTTTTATGGTTGTAAGGGGAGAAATCTTACTTGATTTCAACCTTAGCGCCAGCCTTTTCAAGAGCTTCCTTGATCTTGGCGGCTTCGTCCTTAGCAACACCCTGCTTAACCGGCTTGGGAGCGCCTTCAACGAGGTCCTTAGCATCCTTGAGGCCGAGGCCGGTGATGGTGCGGACTTCCTTGATGACAGCGATCTTGTTAGCGCCAGCTTCAGCGAGGATGACATCGAATTCGGTCTTTTCTTCAGCGGGAGCAGCAGCAGCGCCAGCAGCAGCAACAGCGACAGGAGCAGCAGCGGAAACGCCCCACTTTTCTTCGAGAGCCTTAACGAGGTCAGCGATTTCGAGGACGGTCATGCCGGAGAGGGCATCAATGAGTTCTTCCTGGGTCATGGTATTTCTTCTTTCTTTTTGTGTAACCGCCTAGCATCTTGTGCTAGGAGGAGGGGTGCTTCATGCGACAAGTTCTACCATAGAGTTGCCGCATGGAGCGGTTTTACAACACGGCTGTTTAGGCCGCAGGGTTTGCCGAATTAGGCTTCGGCAGAAGCAGTTTCTTCGGATGCGCCGCCATTTTCGGCGTCGATCTTTGCCTGGAGGACGCGTGCCATCTTGGAGGCAGGTGCCTGGAGGGTGCCGAGCAAGCGAGCCTGCTGAGCGGCCAAGGAGATGAGTTCGGAAAGGGTGGTGACTTCTTCAGTAGAAATCACGTTCTTTTCCATCAAGCCTGCCTTAATGGAGGCCTTGTCATTCTTCTTGACGAAATCGACAACGGTCTTAGCGGTGTCAGCGATATCGCCAGCGCCGGTGATCACAGCGGTAGGACCGGTGAGGATACCTTCGGGGAAGGTGATACCCTGATCAGCAGCAACCTTAGCGATAAAGGTGTTCTTGATGACCATCATGTCAGCGTCCTTAGCGGCAAGCTGAGCACGGAGGTCAGAGATTTGAGCAACAGTGAGGCCACCGAAGTTCAAGAGGAAGGAGAAAGCCTTGCCAGAGAGGAATTCGGTAACTTCGTTGTAAATCGAGACAACTTCGGGGCGTTTCTTCATGTTAGACATGGGTGATTACTCCTTGACGATAACGCGGACGGGAACGCCCATGGTGGAAGAAATCGTGCAAGCGCGGAGGAAGAGGCCCTTAGCGGCTGCGGGACGTTCGTGGTTAACGGCGTCGATGATTGCACGGATGTTGTCAGCGAGCTTGTCAGCGTCGAAGCTGAGCTTACCAGCGGGAACGCAAACGTTGCCGGTGCGGTCCATGCGGAAGTCAACCTTACCTGCCTGAGCAGCCTTGACAGCGGTAGCGACGTCATCGGTGACGGTACCGGTCTTGGGGTTAGGCATGAGGCCACGAGGACCGAGAACGCGAGCGACGGTACGAACCTGCTTCATTGCGTCAGTGGTTGCGATTGCGACGTCGAAATCAGTCCAGCCGCCCTTGACCTTTTCGAGGAGGTCATCGAGACCGACTGCATCTGCGCCAGCAGCGACAGCGGCATCAGCCTGATCGCCAGCAGCGAAAACGACAACGCGAACGTGCTTACCGGTGCCGTGGGGCAAATGGACAACGCCACGAACAGCCTGATCGCTCTTGGTGGGGTCTGCGCCTAAACGGATACCGACATCGACGGTTTCGTCGAACTTAGCACCGGGGTTAGCCTTGATAAATGCAATTGCTTCGTCAAGAGCGACAGCGGTTTGAGGAGCCTTCTTGAGAGCGTCCTGGTATTTCTTGCTATGCTTTGCCATGATGCTCAATCTCCTCAGTCAACGATTTCAACGCCCATCTGGCGTGCGGTGCCTTCGATCATGCGGCCAGCGGCTTCAGGATCGGTAGCGTTGAGGTCAGGGAGCTTGATCTTAACGATTTCAGCAACCTGAGCGCGGGTAAGCTTGCCCACCTTTTCAGAGTTCGGCTTGCCGGAACCCTTAGGAAGGTTAGCATACTTCTTGATGAGAGCAGAAGCAGGCGGGCTCTTGAGGATGAAAGAGAAGGAACGGTCAGCATAAACCGTGATAACCACGGGAATAATCATGCCGCCTTTGTCTTGAGTTTTGGCATTGAATTCTTTGCAGAATGCCATGATGTTCACACCCTGAGAACCCAAAGCGGGGCCGACGGGCGGTGCGGGATTTGCTGCTCCTGCGGGAATCTGGAGCTTAATCATCCCTGTGACTTTCTTAGCCATGAGATATGGTCCTTTTGTCTTATGCCACGCTCCCGGGGATCCTTACCCGGTACAGACGCATAGCCGTCAACGATACAGCTCGATAGAGACAATCGAAGGGCGCTTACACGCCCTCGGGGTGGTCCGTAACACGTTCCACCTGCCAGTATTCTGCTGTGACAGGGGCACTACGTCCGAAGATTGAGACGGAGATTTGTAGGCGACCGCTGTCAGGATCGATTTGCTGGATTGTACCATTGAAGTTCATGAAGGGGCCTTCAGTGATACGGATGGTTTCGCCGATATCATATTTGACCTTGAGCTTCGGCTTCTTTTCGCCTTCAGCAACAACACGGCGGAGCAAGTTATCGGCTTCTTGCTCTGTGATGGGTCGGGGTTTCGTGCTCGTGCCACCGAGGAAGCCAATCACGCCAGGAATCGACTGGATAAAGCGCCAGAGATCATGACGGATGGAACGGAGTGCTGCGTCTTCGTACAAAGACATGTGAACAAGCACGTATCCGGGGCAAAGCTTGCGTGTAATCACGCGCTTCTTGCCCTCTTTGATTTCAACGACTTTTTCGGTCGGAACGACCACATTGAAATCATTGAGATTTTCGCCCTTAACGAGTTCTTCCGGGATGTCGAAGTATTCGCACATACCAACGGTTGCACGCGCTTGAGCGACGATTTGACGCTGCGCTTTTTGTTCTTGACCGGTGAGGGTCTGAACGACGTACCATTGCTTCTGCAAGTCTGCCATAGCGCTTACGTCCTTTAATTAGTTTGCCGAGCCGAGGACAAAATCCAAGAAGGCTTCGATAAGTTTATCGCAGCCGAGAATAACCACGGCGAGGATAACGATGAACACGAGAACCACGAGTGTAGAATCTACGAGGTTACGACGGGGCGGCCAAGCAATGCGCTTACCTTCCAGTACGATATCAGCGAAGAATTTCTTAATTTTTTTCTGCATGGTTTTGAGTTCCATCTTTACTTATGGCAGGGTGGGAGGGATTCGAACCCCCATTGGCGGTTTTGGAGACCGCAGCTCTGCCATTGAACTACCACCCTAGGGTTAAATTTTTGCCGAGTGAATTACTTGGTTTCGCGGTGAAGCGTGCGCTTCTTTTCGAAGGGGCAGAACTTCATGATTTCGACACGTTCGGTCTGCGTCTTCTTGTTACGCGTTGTGGTGTAATTACGGCGCTTGCATTCTGTGCAAGCCAAGATTGCGAGTTCGCGGGGCATGGTTTAGATCCCTTTCGGCTCGTTTCTCTGAGAAGTATTCCATGGGGCGGGCGAAATACCTCGCCCCAGGAATAAGCTGTTCACAGGAAAGAGCAATTACTTGATGATCTTCTCAACCGTACCGGCGCCAACAGTCTTGCCGCCTTCACGGATAGCGAAGCGCATCGTCTCTTCGAGAGCGACAGGAGCGATCAAGCTAACAGTGATGTTGATCGTGTCACCAGGCATGACCATTTCGGTGCCTTCAGGGAGGGTGATGTCGCCAGTAACGTCCGTGGTACGGATGTAGAACTGAGGACGGTAGCCCTTGAAGAACGGGGTGTGACGGCCGCCTTCTTCCTTGGTGAGGACGTAGACGTTACCAGTGAATTCGGTGTGAGGAGTGATGGAACCGGGCTTAGCGAGAACCATACCGCGTTCCACTTCTTCCTTCTTGGTACCACGGAGCAAGCAACCGACGTTGTCGCCAGCCTGACCCTGGTCAAGGAGCTTACGGAACATTTCAACGCCAGTGACGGTGGTCTTCTGGACATCGCGACGGATACCGATGATTTCGACTTCTTCGCCGACCTTGATGGTACCACGTTCGACACGACCGGTAACCACAGTGCCGCGGCCTTCAATGGAGAAGACGTCTTCGATCGGCATGAGGAATGCCTGGTCGACGAGGCGGACAGGATCAGGAATGTAGGAGTCGAGAGTGTCCATGAGTTCGGAGATGCACTTGCAAGCTTCGTCGTCAGCGGACTGAGCCTGAGTTGCAGGATATGCGCAACCACGAACGATCGGGGAATCTTCGTAACCGTACTTTTCGAGGAGTTCAGCGACTTCCATTTCGACGAGGTCGAGGAGTTCAGCGTCGTCGACGAGGTCGATCTTGTTCATGAAAACGATGATTTTCGGCACGCCGACCTGACGAGCGAGCAACACGTGTTCGCGGGTCTGGGGCATAACACCCGTATCAGCAGCGCAGAGGAGGATAGCAGCATCCATCTGTGCAGCACCAGTGATCATGTTCTTAACATAGTCAGCGTGGCCGGGGCAGTCGACGTGAGCGTAGTGACGAGCAGGGGTGCAGTATTCAACGTGAGCCGTAGCGATGGTCACAATCTTCTTAGCATCGCGGCGACCAGCAGATTCAGATGCCTTAGCAACTTCATCGTACTTGATTTCGTTGGAGAGGCCCTTGAGAGCCTGGACGTGGGTGATAGCAGCGGTAAGAGTGGTCTTACCATGGTCAACGTGGCCGATGGTGCCCACATTGACGTGGATCTTATCACCGCGTTCGAAGTTTTCTTTTGCCATTTTTCTCTTCTCCTGTGAACAGAAGTTGGTTTTCAGTAATTATGGAGCCTACGAACGGAATCGAACCGGCGACCTCTTCCTTACCAAGGAAGTGCTCTACCTACTGAGCTACGTAGGCACAAATCGTATCTTTACAGATACCCTTGTGTTTCGCTTAGAGATGTGTCGAGTAGACAGTACTCCAAATGAAGTCCTCCAAATATACCACAATCGAAAGGATATGGTCAAGTACTTTTTTAGTTTTTTTGAGAATCTCTTGTATATTTGCTTAAATCATTCATTTAAAAGATGTTTATTCATAGGGTAATATCACAAAATATTCGGTTTCGCGCGTTTTAACGTCCATTTAAGCACTTTTATGCGTATTCTCCTAGAAATAAAATGGCTGCGAAATAGATGTCTGATACGATCCTGGAGGATTCATAAGCAAAATCAACGTCTATTTAAACCTCTTTGAATAGGTAGAATAACGAAGGATTCTCTTTTTCACACGAAGATGATTCTTTGTTTGCAATATAAAATAAGACATTTATTTCAATTCTCACCATTCTATTATAAGCCTACTCGGTTCTATATATATTCAAAGGGTGTGAATTTCGGCTTGCAGTAAACTTTAGTAACACCATTGATTTTCAAGCAACGGAAACTTTTCGTAGAGGTGTACGTTTCCTTGACAGTAGGTATTATATATAGGAAGGTTTTCACCCTTGCGGCTTTTCATAATACGAACGTGAGAAAAAGGATTGTATAAAAAGGAGATGTTTAAAAATAAAAAACAACACCTTGCGGGGTGTTGTTTCTTTTATTTTCTCTGCACGTTTTGAATGGAGCCTACGAACGGAATCGAACCGGCGACCTCTTCCTTACCAAGGAAGTGCTCTACCTACTGAGCTACGTAGGCGCAGAAAGTGGGGCATAAGATAGCATTTACACATTTAAATGTCAAGCCTTATTTTATTTTTTTACGCCTCTTACCTTGATTCAGTCGTCGTTATCCCCTACTCCACCATGGTAATGATTTCATAAAATTGTTCTTTTTACCTAAAAAGTTCCTATAGATGATACGCTTATCTCTTTGTCGATATCTAACGCTTCTTTGTGCCTAACAAAGTTCTAACAATCCAAGGTCAGACTTTTTTTGCTATAATATCCTAGTCGCTAGAATTTAAGGAGTAAATATGAGCCATGCATTGATTTTAGTTGTTGAGGACGAAGAACCCATTCGTCTTTTAATTGCAATGAATCTAGAATCTGCAGGCTTTCGTGTGATCAAGGCAAAGGACGGATTTCAAGCGTTAGAACGCATGCGCGAACAACGCCCGGATCTCGTTCTTCTCGATTGGATGTTGCCAGGGTTAAACGGGCTTGATGTGATGCGCAAAATGCGTCAAGAGGCAGATTTGTCGACAATTCCCGTAATTATGGTGACAGCAAAGAGCGAAGAGAGCGATATTGTTCTTGGTCTTGAAATGGGTGCAGTGGATTATATTACCAAGCCATTTAGCAATAAGATTCTCATTGCACGCGTTCGTGCACACTTACGTCGAGAAGATGAACCTCTTATTTATGAGTCCATTACCTATAAGCAGCTTCGATTAGATCTTAATCAGCATCAAGCATTTTTAAATGAAGTGCCACTGTCCTTAACGCTTGGAGATTTTGAACTGTTGCGTTTACTTTGTTCTTCACCAGGGCATGTTTATACGCGGAGCCAAATCATCAAACGCACAAAGGGTGATGATTATCCAGTTACTGATCGTTCGGTTGACGTACAAATCGTGAGTTTACGTAAGAAGCTTGGCGATTTCGGCACGTGTCTTGAGACGGTACGTGGTATTGGGTATCGCATGCGAACCTAATTGGAGTTGTTTTTGTTAAATAACAGCTAACGTTTGACGGAGGTAAAATAATGAAGAGACGCGATTTTCTCCTTTCTTTTCTACCTGCGACAACGTGTGTTCTCATTATTCTCACGATTTCGTTGCTTTTTTCACAGTTCCGGTCGTTCCAACGCGACTATATCGCTGATATCCAAGGGAACCTGCGGATGCACGCAACCGTTGTGTCGATGCTTTTAAAGGAAGATCTCGCTAAAAAATCGATTGAAAATATCACCCAAAAGATCAAGCCCTTAAATCGTGAGAAACTTCGCGTGACGGTCGTTGACGAAAGGGGCTACGTGATTGTGGACTCTGACGTACCTTCGCTTTCGCAGTCGCCACATGCAGCTCGCCCAGAAATCCAACAAGCCTCGCCCAATGCAAATAATTTTACGATCCGTTATTCAGAGAGTATGCACGCAACAACGCTGTATAATGCTCGGCGACTCCCTAATGGTTGGGTTTTACGTGTTTCAATGCCAATTAATACCATTGATGATGCCTTTGCAAAGATGGTGAAGGCGATTCTCTTGTCATTGATTTTAGGCATTGCACTCGTATTGATGCTTGTTGTCTATATCTTCCGACGGATTCGTCCAGGGTTTATTGCGCTACAGAGTGCCGCGCAGGCCATTGCAAAAGGTCGACTCCAAACACCAATAGCAATGCCACAATCGGGCCTTTTCCGCGAGCTCTCACAAGCTGTTGCGACAATGGCTCGCCAACTTGAAGAGCATATCGCCACGTTACAACGTGACAAAGATGAATTTAACACCCTTTTTAACACGCTCCGAGAACCCCTCTTTTACATTGGTCATAAAGGGGAGATTTTACATGCCAATCGTGCAGCCATACAACGTTTTGGCGAGGCGCTTCAAGAACCCCATGCGACAATTGGTGCCATCGGTCTCTCAACGCTTCGTACATTTGTTGAATCTGCGCTTGAAGAACTGCCAAGCGAAGCGCAAGAAATCTCTTATAACGATCATGGTATTCATCATGTTTTTCTCACACATGTCACACGTATGGAGCATGAGAATCATCCTGGACTTTTACTCTTATTAACCGATGTGACCGATCTCCGCCGATTGGAAGGAATGCGGTCAGACTTTATTGCAAATGTCTCCCACGAAATTAAAACGCCTCTTACTGCAATTCTCTCAACCATTGAGACGCTCACCGAGATGCAACTTGATGCAGAGAATCAAACACGTTGTTTTGATATTCTTACGCGTCAAACAAAACGGCTTAACAATCTAGTTCAAGACATTCTCTCGCTCGCAGCAATTGAACGTCGTCAAGCCAATGCAAAACAAGATTTCCATCTCGTGAATCTCGTTCACATTATTGAAGATGCCCTCGCCTATTACCACGAAGAAATTTGCGAACAAAATATTACCATCGCGTTTTCACCCGACCCTCTTCCCGAAGCAAATATTATGGGTGACGAGCGCTTGTTAGAACAACTCTTCGGGAACTTGATTAACAATGCACTCCGTTATGCAAGCGCAACACAATTAACCTTTACACTTACTGAAACTGAACGCCATTACACTATTCATGTAGCCGATAATGGTGTTGGAATTGCGTCAGAACATCTCTCACGCCTCTTTGAACGTTTCTATCGCGTTCAAAAAGAACGTTCGCGCGCAACAGGTGGAACTGGACTCGGGTTGGCAATCGTAAAGCACATCGCCATTCTCCATCACGGAAAGGTCTCTGTTTATTCTGAATTAAATGCAGGAACCACGTTCTCTATTCGCTTTAGAAAATCTTAACAAGAAACCTTTATTCCATTTCTTCCGCTGATTGGGCGCATGCTCATCAGCGGTTTTATTTTATACAAGTATAACATCGCTCTAACATTTAACTAACACAGATTCGCCATAATATGCGGCAATTATTAGTGAAAGGAAAAGAATGAATACTGAACAGCTCAGTTTAGAACATCGCCTCTTGTTGCTTCGCGATGAAATCAAGGCCCTTGAAGTCTCAGGTCTCCCACCGAGCGAATTGAAGGAAAAGCTTCAACGTTTAACCAAAGAACGCGCTCAACTCGAAGACGAACTCATCAATCGTGTTGTCGATCCCGCAAACGACTATCACGCAGAATCATGGCATGGCCTTCGCGATGGCTTACTTGCAGCTGTTGAATCCTTACATGCGCATTTACATGCCGTTCCCAAGGCCTCCCCTACCCCTTCTCATGAAGCCACTCCAAAAGAAGGTCTCATCTCTCGTTTATTTAAGGCCATTGCAGCACGTCCGTTATTATCATGGATTGTAACAGCTGGCTTTGTTTACCTTTTGCTCATTGCTGTTTCATCTTTAGGCGAAAGCTTTAAACTTCTCTTCGGCGGCGCAGAAAGTGCTCGCGCGCTCTTTGCCTTTGCAACCAACCCCTTCATGGGCTTAACGATGGGGCTTCTTGCAACCGCAGTGATTCAATCAAGTTCAACAACCACTTCAATCTGTGTTGCACTCTGCGCTGCAGGTTTGCCGATTCAAACGGCAATCCCAATGATTATGGGTGCAAACGTTGGCACGTCGGTTACCAATACCCTCGTCTCACTCGGCCACATTGGGCATCGTCGTGAATTCCGTCGTGCATTTGCAGCCGCAACCGTGCATGACTTCTTCAATCTTACCGCAATTTGTATCTTCTTCCCGCTTGAAATCTGTTTTGGCGTCCTCGAAAAGAGTTCTCAATGGTTAACCAACCTTTGCTTCGGCTCAAGTGGCTTTAACCTCGAATCTCTCAACTTCATGAATGCCATCACAGCACCTGTTACCAATGCGATTAAGGCTACATTCCAAGCGCTTCCTGGTCCAGCATGGGTTGGTGCAACGTGCTTCACCATCTTTGGACTCGCATTGATCTTCTTCTCAATCCTTTTATTAGGAAAGCTCTTACGCATCCTTCTTACGGGACGTGCAGAAAAAATCTTCCATGCTGCTGTCGGCAAAAATGCACTTGCGGCAATTAGCAGTGGTTGCTTAATTACCGTGCTCGTACAATCAAGCTCAACAACAACCTCTTTAATTGTTCCGCTTGCAGGTGCAGGCTTAATGAAGTTACGCCAAGTCTATCCCTTTACGCTTGGTGCAAACATCGGCACGTGTATTACAGCAATTCTTGCCGCACTCGCACTCTCTGGTGATGGCGCGAACTTTGGTCTTCAAATTGCCTTTGTTCACCTCTTTTTCAACCTCTTTGGTGTAACAATCATCTACGGTCTTGCACCCTTGCGGCGTATTCCAATGGTTGCTGCATCAAGCCTTGCTCAACTCGCGAGCAAGAAACGTGCTGTTGCACTCCTCTATATCATTGGCGTCTTCTTTATCTTGCCGTTAATCTGCCTCGGCGTTTACAACCTCTTCCATTAAATATATCGAGGAGACATGGCGTCCATCGGATTTAGATTATAAACTTGATAGACGTTTAGAAGTGGTAACGAGCATAGGTCGTTGCCACTTCTTTTTTATCTCTATTCACAAACATCAAACCACAAAAGAAAAAGGAACGCGCCTTTCAACGCGTTCCTTGTTTCATTCCTTCATCGAGGATTAGTCGATTTTAGGAGCGCCTTCAGCGGGCTTGTACTTTGCACCGTAGTAAGCCTTGAGGTAGATTTCGCGGATTTCAGCGATCAACGGATAGCGCGGGTTAGCAGGTGTGCACTGATCGTCGAATGCTTCTTCAGCGAGGGTGTCAACGTAGCGGAGGAATTCATCTTCCGGAACGCCCCATGCCTGAATAGATTCAGGAATGTTAATCGACTTCTTGAGTGCATCAACAGCCTTCACGAGAGCATCAACCTTTTCTTCATCCGACTGACCGTGTGCAAGACCGAGAATGTCTGCAACGCGAGCATAACGGGCGCGAGCCATTGGATAGGTGTACTGCGGGAAGATTGCCTGCTTGGAGGGATTTTCAACCGCATTGTAACGAATGATGTCGCAAATGAGAAGTGCGTTTGCAATACCGTGAGGAATGTTGTACTTCGCACCGAGCTTGTGAGCCATGGAGTGGCAGAGACCCAAGAATGCGTTAGCAAATGCCATACCTGCGATATTCGATGCATAGTGCATCTTTTCGCGAGCCTTCTTATTCGAACCACCTTCATCATAACTCTGCTTGAGGTACTTGAAGACCAAACGGATGGCTTCGAGCGAGAGCGCATTAGACCATTCGGTAGAGAGCACGGAAACCATTGCTTCGAGAGCATGAGTAAGTGCGTCAATACCAGAAGCAGCGGTGAGGCCACGAGGCATCGAAAGCACGAGCTCAGGATCTGCAATAGCGATATCCGGCGTCAATGCATAGTCAGCAATCGGATACTTCTTGTGCGTTGCAGAGTCGGTCACAACGGCGAATGGTGTCACTTCAGAACCTGTACCAGAAGTGGTCGGGATTGCAACCATGATTGCCTTAGCACCAAGCTTGGGGAAGTTATAGATACGCTTTTCGATATCCATAAAGCGCATTGCCATATCTTCAAACTTTGCTTCAGGAGCTTCGTAACGGAGCCACATCATCTTTGCAGCGTCCATCGGCGAACCGCCACCAAGAGCGATAATCAAGTCAGGCTTGAAGGAGATCATGCGAGCAAGGCCTTCTTCAATCGTGTCTGTATCCGGATCGGGCTTCACTTCGTAGAAGATTTCCACGTCAATGCCCATATCTTCGAGAACAGAGGTGACCTTTTCAGTGTAACCGAGGTCGAAGAGCGGCTTGTCCGTCACGAGGAATGCGCGCTTACGATCCTTGATTTCGCGGAGAGCGAAAGGCAAGCAACCATACTTGAAGTAGACTTTCGGCGGAACTTTGAACCAGAGCATATTTTCGCGACGTTCAGCGATGGTCTTGATGTTCATGAGATGCTTTACTCCGATGTTTTCAGAAACAGCGTTACCACCCCAAGAACCGCAACCGAGGGTCAAGGAAGGTGCGAGCTTAAAGTTATAGAGGTCACCGATTGCGCCCTGAGAAGCAGGGATGTTCACGAGCACACGGCCAGTGGGGAGCATGGTGCCAAAGGTCTTGATGCGATCGACATTAGCGGGGTTGGTGTAGAACACCGAGGTATGACCGAGACCGCCAACTTCGATGAGCTTCTTCGCCATGAGAGCACCTTCTTCAAAGTTCTTTGCACGATAAAGTGCGAGAACAGGAGAGAGCTTTTCATGTGCGAAGGGTTCTTCGGGACCCATCGTAATTTCCTTGGTTTCGCCGATGAGAACCTTTGCAGACTTCGGCACAGAGAAACCAGCCATTTCAGCAATCTTCCATGCGGGCTGACCAACGATTTTAGCATTCAAGCGACCATCAACAAAGATTGTTGCAGCGACTTTTTTACGTTCAGTAGCGTTGAGGAGGTAAGCACCACGGGTGATGAATTCCTGCTTAACGGTTTCGTACATGGAATCAACAACGATGATCGACTGTTCAGAAGCGCAGATCATGCCGTTATCGAAGGTCTTCGACATCAAGATCGAGGAAACAGCCATCTTATAGTGAGCGGTTTCGTCGATGAGTGCAGGGGTGTTACCAGCACCAACGCCGAGAGCGGGCTTACCCGAAGAGTAAGCAGCCTGAACCATGCCAGGGCCACCAGTTGCGAGAATGAGATTCGTGTACTTGTGGTGCATGAGGGCAGCAGACATTGCCATCGTGGGTTCCTTCAAGCAACCAACAATGCCTTCAGGAGCGCCTGCACGAACAGCTGCACGGTGAATGATCTGAGCAGCTTCATAAGTTGCGCGCTTTGCACGAGGGTGCGGGCTGAAGACGATACCGTTACGGGTCTTAAGCGCAATGAGTGCCTTAAAGATTGCCGTCGAGGTGGGGTTGGTGGTTGGAACGATACCAGCGATGATACCAATCGGTTCTGCAACACGACGAATACCATAGGTTGCGTCATATTCCAATTCACCGCAAGTCTTCACATCCTTGTAGGAGTTATAGATAAATTCGGAAGCGAAGTGGTTCTTAATCACCTTATCTTCAACAACGCCCATGCCGGTTTCTTCAGCAGCAAGCTTTGCGAGTTCAATACGGTGTGCGCAAGCAGACAATGCACATTCGCGGAAGATTTTATCGACTTGTTCTTGTGTATAGGTTGCGTAAATTGCTTGAGCCTTCTTTACGCGTTCCATGAGCTCATCCAACTGCTTGAGCTCTGCGGATTCATCCACAACCGGCTTAGCGGGGGCTGCGGGCTTTGCTTTTGCAGCCTTCGGTGCGGGAGCTTTCTTCGTTGCCATAAGGATCTCCTTTAATCTTTTAGACAATAACTTGTAAAATCGGTATAAAAGTATCGATTAAAACTTCAAAAAAGTCAAGCACTTTTTTTATTCCCTTGAAAATAAAGGCTTTTTGACGATTTATTTCGCCAAGAAAGGAATTTTTCGCGTATTTTTTTTAAGATTTTAGAGCAATTCTTGCATAAAGGTAAGCCCATCTCGAAGGGCCTGCTCGGAAACATTTGGATGAGGCTCAAAAACACGGAGAAGCATCGGTTTTTGAAGCAATGGCAAAAGTTGTTGGAAATCCACCCCTCCCTCGCCCGGAGCACGATGATCCTCTTCAAGCCCAACCACATCATGAATATGCACACCCGCCGTAAAAGGCTCAAGAAATGCGAGCGTCTCTTCTACAGGCCAATCCCCTACGCGCTGCTTCCGTTCACCATGGCCAATATCATACCACGCACCAAGCGCTGGTGTTGGAAACCGGTGCTTAAGAAAACGCAACTCCGCAGGATCGGGAAAAGCTTCAAATCCAGGCAAATTCTCAAAGGCAAGCGTTACTCGCGCATCCTCAAAAGCTGGTAGCACTTGATCTAGTGAAAACGACAACGCATCCACCCATTGAGTTGCCGCCTCTGCCCGATAGACACGTTCACGTTCAACCAATTGGAAGTCTGCTCGTCCACCACGTGCACGAAAGGCTACCGATAACTGTGAAAGATACGGCTTCGATCCAAACAACATCCCAGGTTGCCGCATCTCCACACGCCCCCCATGACAAACCACAACATGCGCCCCAACCGCTTGCGCACACCTAAGCGAACGCAAAATCGCGTGAATTGCCGTTTGACGTTCTTCCTTTATTGGTGATGCAAGCGAATAAACCTCTGGACCGAGCTGCGGCATCCCAACAGGAACAGGACAAAAAGCATGTATACTCTCCGCCTTTAATTGGAACGATGCTAAACTTCGAATCCACGCATCGATCTCATTTTCGCGTGTAAAATAACCCAGTTCAACACGTGTAAAACCATAGCCAACAACCCGCTCTGCCATCTGCTCAGGCGAGAAATGATGTCCTGCAAAATAAGAAGTGGAAAGTGCAAAATCCATACGTCAATCACTTACAAACGAGGCGCATTAAAATCACGAGGGAGCGACTGCTTCGGTGCGAGCAATGCCCGCCAATGATTAACAGGAGGCGTCTTTCCCGTCCACGAAACATCCACTCGATAGGTATCATACCCTGCGTCCATGAGCAACTTTTGATAACTTGCAATTGACCATGGACGCGCATCATACGTTGACCACAAACGTCCAATGTGCGCGACATGCAAAGGATTACCATTTCGATCAATCAACGTGTCGGTCTCTGTCAAAGGTTGCGTATAGGCAATGAAAAGGGGCGCATACTGCGTAAGCAAAACAACCTTTCGCGGATCATGTGGCAACGCGCGTAAATTCGGCAAATTCGCTTCTGGTCCCGTCACCGCAAAACGAATTCCCATTGCAGCCTGACGATGCGCACCCTCAGGATTAATTGCATACCACGACCAATCCGCCGAAATATCATATGCCTCGCAATACGGCTGTACATCTTGCAACACCTGCCACCCAGCGACATCACCGCATTCAAACTTATGCATTCCCTTATCGCTAATGGCACCGATAACACTTGCCAAATGCGAAATATCCTCATCTCGCAACGCAGGAGGTAATGCAAAGCGTAAGCGTTCACGCGGAAACGCTGTCCACCAACGCTCAACATCATGCAACGTCGTTGTCGCATCCAATGTTACCACGATCTCTTCTGGTAAATCATCGCCAATAAACGACAATGGTGCGCCCACATGCACTTTCACCGTATAATGTGGCATTGTCTTTGGCGACAACGATGTTTGCGGAGGGATCAAATCCTCAATTGTTACAATCCGCTTCTCCGCCTGTTGTGCGACAACATCACGGGCTTCTTCTGCCCACGCACGGCGCAATCCGTGTAAAAGCGAAACCGGCAAAAAGAGTTGTTGCGGATCATCCAACACCAATGACTGTAAATAAAATCCTTCTTCCCCCAAACGCGAAAGCGCTTTCTGTGCCGCACCATAAGAACGTTCAGGCGCCTTTGCGGCCTCCAACGTTGCTGGTTGCGAGACCTTTACGCCACACCCTTCCAATGTAATCGCGTCCGCACGCAAACGCAACGTTAACGCCGCGGGTTGCAGCTGACGCAATGCAGTTACACGCGGTTGGGAATATGGAAATGCACGTCGCACCGCCTGCGAGGCCGAGCAGTAAATTGTCGCTCCTCTTGGCAAGTCCCCTACCTCACGCGGCAATGCAATCTCAACACGCGTACCAGCAGGCACCGCAAGCGATGTCTTTCGCGCCTTAAAAACACGCATCCTATCAACCGCAAACCCAATAGGACGACCACCCTCTGGTGGATCCACTTGAATACCGTCATGTTTTTCCAACGCGCGCGAAGTCTCAAAACCAAGCCAACGCACACCATCGGTATCACGAATCACCGTCTTCACCTTTCCTATCGGTGTGCCACGATGACCAATGCAAAGTCGGTCAATAATCGCCTCTGGAGCGGTGGTTGTAGACAATGCGTAAAGCGGCGTCCAAGGACGCGAGAAAATCGTTCTTAAATCATCCGACTTTGCCTGTAATAACGCGGGCGTCAACTTCCCATCAAGCGCAGTACGATAAAGATCCGTCACTGCGGCAACATAGAGCGGGTTCTTCATTCGCCCCTCAATCTTCAATGAGGCCAACGTCGGATACTTCAAAATCTCCTCTACATGATCCACCATCGCCAAATCACGCATTGAGAACGGATGCCCCGACTTCCCCGAACCATCGCGAAATGCCTGACGACAACAATAAGCACAACGTCCACGATTCCCGCTACGCCCCGTTGTGAGCGAGGAGAAGAGACACAAACCACTAACACTATAGCACAATGCCCCGTGTACAAACACCTCAATCTCCACGCCTGCGCGCTCACCAATTGTCGCCGCCTCAGCAAGCGTCAACTCACGCGCCGTTACAATCCGCGTAAAGCCAAGCTCAACGAGTGCCCGAGCCCCCGCTGTAGACGTACACGCAAGTTGCGTAGAAGCATGCAATGCAATCTCAGGGAAATGCTGATGAATAATTGCCGCCAGCCCCAAATCTTGCACAATCACCGCATCAACCCCTACCTCGCGTAACAACATCAACGACGGTAATAATGCTTCTCGCTCATGCGTTTCCAACAATGTATTCAATGTCACATACACCTTACGCGGACGCTCCAAGCCATGCGCATACGCAACAATTTGCTTAAACTCCTCATCACTAAAATTCGTTGCATCTACACGCGCAGAAAATCGCGAAAGCCCAAGATAAATCGCATCTGCCCCATATGTAAACGCCGCAAGTGCCGCTGCAAACGACCCCGCAGGAGCAAGCAATTCTGGAAGCATCGTCATACCCTTCACCCTTCTCTAAAAAATGATCGTTGTCTTATCCAAGTCAAATGCCGCCTCGAGTCGATCCTTTTCCTCTTCCGAGAGCGGACACCCTGCGACATTCAACACCCGCAATGTACGCCACCCCGATAAATCTGCGGGAAGCTTTTTAAGCGACGTATAAGCCACATCCAATCGCTCCAACCCAACACCAAAATCATCGGGTAACGCCTCCAATGGATTATACGACAACTCCACCTCGCGAACATGCGACGGCAACTTCGACACCTGCGTCAAACAATTATTCGCCGCATAAAGACGTTCCAACGTCTCTGGCAATTCTGGCAATGCCTGCAAACGATTTTCATTTACTCGCAACCACCGTAACGGCACCGCCTTCAAACTCGGCAATATCGTTAAACGATTCCGATCCAAATTCAAATACGTCAACGCTCGACACGCAGTAATTTCCTCGGGCACTTGCGAAATCATATTTGACGACAACCACACATACTCCAATGATGGCAAACAATAATGCGTCGGCATCACCTCCAAATCACATGCCATCACACACAAATGTCGCGTTCCCTTCGCGGGCGTCAACGTCAAAACATGCTGCGCGGCATACCCACGCAAATAAAGTCCCGTCACACCCTCCACCTCACGTTGCGTCGGTAACAAATCCTTCAACGCATCACACCGCAACACACGTTCTGGCAACAGCATCGCCCCAGCGCGCATCCGCTGACGCCCCGCCAACAACAACGTCACCCCAAGCACAATAGCAACACCCACAACAAAAAACCGCACCTGCTTGCGCCAATCCATTCGCCGCAAACAATGCCTTACACCTACCCCAACCCTTATGCCCATTGCAACACCTCGCCACAATACATCGCGTGCACTACACCATCAGCACCTTCAACCAACAATGCGCCATCTGCACCAATTCCGCGTGCAATTCCCTCTGTTGGCACCTCCCCTTGCTTCACCACAATCTGCTTTCCACGCTTACAATCACATGCCTGCAACTCCTCCATCAACGCCGCTAAGCCCCCCTGCTTCCAACGCTCATACACCCCCTCGAAAACCTTAAAAAACATCGCCAACAACTGCAATCGATCCACCTTTACACCCGTCATTGACGTTGCACGATACGCCACCACATCCGGCACCGCACCGGTATTAATCCCCACACCAATCACAATCCCCTCAAGCCCCTTCGCGCTTGAAACACCTTCACACAAAATACCACACACCTTACGATCGTCAATCAACACATCATTCGGCCACTTCAATCCCGCAGAAAAACCAAGCGAACGCAACACCTGCGTCACCGCAACACCTGCAACAAGCGTAACTGTAGCCGCAACATCCGGTTCACACACCGGTCGCACCAAAAATGAAAAAAGTAATCCCTGCCCTGGCTCCGATAACCACGAACGTCCCAAACGTCCACGCCCGGCCGACTGCACCTCACTCACCACAACCGCACCCTCACGTGCGCCCGCCTCCGCTTGTTGCAATAAAACATCATTCGTGCTCGCACATGCGGCTAGAAACGTACACTGTCGACCAAACGTCGCTGTTCGCAATAATGAACCAAACCACCGCTCACGCAACCACACTAAAAATGGTGCATCTGCAGCCGCAAAATCAAGCAGCCACAACCCATCGACCCCCAACCAACACATCTCTGTGTGCTCATGCAAACACAACGGCGCAGAATCCTCCCTCACCGTTGCCAAAATGCCATGTAGACGAATCGAAAACTCTGGATACGTATACTCCACCACTGGGCCATCCCCAAGCGGTTCAATCGTTAAATCCAACTCCTCATAAATCTCACGCACCGCAGCCTGTGCCGGTGTCTCTCCTACATCAAGCTTACCCCCAGGAAACTCCCACTTATACGCCGTCGAAGCAAACTTCGAAGCACCTCGCTTCACGCAAAGCACCTCACCCCGATCATTTACAATTAACGCTGCTGCAACTTCTAAAAACATATCCCATAGTCTACCAAAAAAGGCGCCTTCGTTCAATTCCAAAGCGCACCCATCACACCCCTTATAGATGCTTATACACCATCCCCGGCATCGGCGCATGCGGATTCCGATACCCCTCCTCACGCAAAATCTGACACATCGCCTGCACCTTCTCCAATTCCCCATGTACCGCAAACGTGTGCCGCACCCGACGGTCCGGATTCATCGCTCGCACCCATGCACGCAACGCCGAACGGTCCGCATGTGCCGACAACGCATTTATTGTATGCACCCGCGCTTGCAATGCATACTCTTCACCAAAAATTCGCAACGGCGACTGCAACTCCACAATCCTTCGCCCAAGCGTTCCCTCCGCTTGATAACCCACAATCAAAATAATATTCCGAGGATCACCAATATTATTCTGCAAATGATGCAAAATTCTTCCCCCTTCACACATTCCACTCGCAGCAAGAATCACCATTGGGCCCTCCGCCGAATTCAAAAGCTTCGACTCCTCCGACGTCGCCAAAAACTGCAACCCTGGCATGCGGAACAACTCCACCCCCTGTCGCACCAACCCCGACGCATTCTCCCCATAACAATCCGTATGACGCGCATACACCCCTGTTGCCTTCAACGACAACGGCGAATCCACATAAATCGGCACCTGCGGAATCTTCCCCTCTCGTAACAACATATTCAAGAAAAACAAAATCTGCTGCGTACGCCCCACACTAAATGCAGGAATAATCAACTTACTTCGCAACTGCACAATATCAAGGATATAATCCCTTAACCGCCCTGCGACATTCTCCTTTGGCGGGTGATCACGATCAGCATACGTCGACTCCACAATCAACACATCCGGCGATTCAATCACATCTGCAGGCGGCAAAATGGGTTGTCCTGGCTGACCCAAATCCCCCGAATACAACAATCGCCGCTGCGAGTGATTCGGTAAATCCACCCTCAACTCCACCAATGCAGATCCTAAAATATGCCCCGCATTATGAAACACAGCATGCACGCCACGTCCCAAATCCACTGCCCGCTTATACGGCACTCCCTCCATCTGCGCCAACGTTTGCGTTACATCCCCATCCCCATAAAGCGGCTCAAACAATACCTTCCCTTCTTGTCGCCGTCGACGGTTCACAATCTCCACATCATGCTGATGAATATACGCACAATCATGCAACATTGGATGACACAAATCGTGCGTTGCCGACGTCGTATAAATCGGCCCACGAAACCCCGCACGCACCAACGATGGCAAATTGCCACTATGATCAATATGCGCATGCGAAAGCAACACACAATCCACCGTTGATGGATCCACCATCAACCGTCGATTCCGTTCAAACGCCTCTTTGCGATGACCCTGATAAAGCCCACAATCGAGCAAAATGCGCAATCCATTCACATCCACCACATGCATCGAACCCGTTGTCGTCTGCGCCGCCCCCTGAAACGTCACTGTAAACATTCGACTACCCTCCTTGTAAGACACCCCATCTCACGCCTCCATTCTACCATACCCCCACCCAACAGACAAGCAAAAACCTCAAAAAATATCGCCAAAAAACATCACAATCAATAAAAACACTTCAATCCCCCCCACTACCCCACTATCATACAAAACAATGACTCTATGACCCATTTAAATCACGTGCATAAAATTTCACTGTAAGAAACAAATAGTTTTTAAAAAACTGAAAAAATTAAGATTTTTAAAGGCAATTGTTTAAAAAACCAAACCCTATTGATTTGACCATCAAACCCTATTGATTTGGTCGTCAAACCCTATTGATTTGAAGCGCAAAGCAATACGGTTTGAAAAAGAGAGATGTTTAAACCATCTGCTTCATTTTTTGCTATTGATTTTCTCAGGCTTATGCTATACTATTTTTAACGTGTGTTCATTTCTCAAATGATGTTATTACAATTAAAAGAGGATGAGAGAGATGCGGATACTTCAAATTCTTCCTTCCCTAGATGATGGGGGTGTAGAACGTGGTACGGTTGACAGTAATCGTCTCTATCTTGCAGCTGGGCATGAGAGTTGGGTTATTTCTGCAGGTGGCAAACGCGTTGAGGAGATTGAACGCGCAGGTGGCCACCATGTAACGGTTGATGTAAAAAGCAAGAATCCTCTAACAGCTTATTTTCGCATGCGTTTGTTGCGAAAGGCGATACGTCAAATTCGTCCCGATATCATCCATTTTCGTAGTCGCGTTCCAGGTTGGCTAACATTATGGGCGAATCGAGCAAAGGATTTGTGCATCCCAACAGTCTCAACATTGCATGGATTAAATCATCCTTGTTTTTACAGCAGTGTAATGATGCGCGCTCAGAAGATAATTGCCGTGTCGAGTGCCGGCAAAGCCTTTATTAAAGCGAATTATCCATGGGTACCAGAGGAACGTATTCATACGATTCCACGTGGCGTGGAGATTGACCTTTTCTCTCCAGAGAAGGTTGATATTGCTTGGATGGAAGCCTTCAAGAAAGAACATCACCTCGAGGGTAAATTTGTGGCCACTGCGATTGGTCGCGTTTCTGCATTAAAAGGAATTGACACTCTTATTTCTGCAATTGCACGCTTGAAAGATCGAATACCAAATGCAGTCGCGCTTGTTATTGGTGGCCCTCAGAAGCACCAAGAGCATGTCTTTGATGATTTACGTATACAAGCAAAGGCATTAGGTGTCGCAGATCGAGTTTTATTGGTTGGAAGTCAAAAGAAAATCCCTGAGATTGCAGCACTTTCTAATGTGGTTTGTTCGTGTAATGTGCATAAACCTGAAAGCTTTGGACGTACGGTTGCGGAAGCATTGTCGATGGAGACGCCAGTCATTGCCGCTGCACACGGAGGCGTATTAGATATTATTCGTGATGGGCAGGATGGTATCCTTTATCCACCAGGAGATGTTGAGGCGCTCGCCAACGCAATTGAAAAGGTCTCGACAACACGTTATTCAGGGCTTCGCCAACACATTCTTGATTGCTTTACCGCAGAACGGATGGTAACAGACACCTTAGCAATCTATCATCAATTAGTCAACGAAAAGTAATACCAAAGACATTCTCACGCGTGTGAGATGGGCATTGTGTAGACATATTCCCATTAGACTTTTTAAAAGCGCAAAAGGAATAAGGTCCTGTTTCTTCCTTAGAAATGGCCTTTAGAATATTGTTTTTTAGAGGCAAGCAATTTCATACGGATGTTAAGAGGTGTGGATATGAAAAGAATAGGCTTAACAATTGGTGCATTGTTCTGCGTTACACTCGCGGGGGCGGCGGTGCCGCAGGCTGCGCCCGCGCATGTTGTCGTTTCGCCGCTCTGTTATCGAACGGTGGCATGGAATCAAGAAGGAGCCTTAAATGCGTATGTTCATTTGGGGATGAGTTATCCGTGTGGATGCGATATGCTTGCGTGGGGACAGATTGTGACGTATCATGGACTTGTGACGAAGTTCCCCACTACAGGTTGGAAACCAACGCCAACAACGGGAAATGTGTACCTCTATGATCATGGCAATAATCTCATTGGTGTTGAGACGCGAACGACGTTACCGGGGGAGTATCTATGGGAGGATATTTGTAAGCAGGGTACGGGGGTGAGCCGCTTGATGCGTGATTTGGGGGCGTTGGGGAATACGGTTTATCGGCCGACTGGCACCGCGGGGACGTTGGGGAACACTGGCGTTGCAAAGTATTTTGGTTATGAAGGCGTGGGGTATCGAATGACGCTTAATTACTCTGATGGGGAACTCGCACAGGCGGATTTTCCGCAGATGATTGTTGCGTCTATTCGTGCGTCATTGCAGGCGGGCGCGCCTGTAGCGGTGGCGATTAACCTCGCAAACAGAAAAGGCCCCCATGCGATTGTATGTGATGGGTTTGGGTTTGCTGAGGATGGTACGGAGGTGTATCATTTCCACTATGGTTGGGGATCGGAAAGTGGGCGTTGGTATAAGGCCTCGTTCTTCTCTGAATTTGGAGATGAAAGTGCGGATCAGTTTCTTGCGGCTTATTTCAATACGCATCCACAGGATTTAAAGGGTGTTTTGGCGGGGCGCGTTGTACGTGATGGCAAACCGATGGCAGATGTTACGGTGCAGCTCTCGGATGAGCAGAGTGTTCAAACGGATGCAGAGGGCGCGTATGTTTTCACAGGGCTGTCGATGGATTCAACGTATACAGTCTCGGTCACTGTCGGCAACGAAAGCGCAACGCAGACCTTCACAACAGAGAAGGAATTTGTGGATGACGATTTGCGCGTTATTCGTCAAACTGAGTGGGAGAATCTCAATGGAAAAGATGGCACTTATATTCCACTCACAACAGGAAATGTAATTGCCGACTTTGCATTTGCCGCGCCGAAGCTTTATGTCACTGCAACGGGCAAAGGGAATGGACAATCGTGGGAGAGTGCTGCACCTTTGACAAACGATGTGTTAAAGGATATTCCTGCTGGCACAGAAGTGCATGTTGCCTCTGGGGAGTACCTGGTTGTCGACGTTCTCTCTGTTCCTGATGGGGTTAAGCTTATGGGTGGCTTTAATTCGACCACCGGCGTACGCAATGTTTATGGCACGCCAACGACCCTCTCGCTGAAGGAGGAGACGAATAACGCCTACCTCTTTGACCTCAATGTGACCGCGGTTGTTGATGGTTTTGTCTTAGAGAATAATAACACACTTTCACAATCCACAATTTGTGGTGGCACAGTGAAAAACTGTATCTTTACAGGTGACGTTGAACACTTTGCAAGTGGTGCGACCTTACAATGTTGTATTATGCGCAACAAATCTGCAACGCAGACAAAGTACTCGCTCATTCACTGTACCTTTTATGGTGAAATCCCTGCTGGGAAAGAGGGTGGTGGCACCGTTGAAGGATGTTTGGGATGGGCAGAAAGCGATGTTCCAGATGCAGCTAACATTGGTGTATGTACGTGTGGTTATTGCCCTGAGGAAGGGCTGAATGGTCGTGCGCTTGAAAATACACCTGGAGCGATGTCAACCCTTGCTCCAGGATATTTGCTTTACTTAAAATAAAAAAAGGCGGGGATTCCCCGCCCTTTTTGTTCAAAGCATGCGTGCTTATTCCTTGATGAGGAAGAAGGCTCCAAAGCGTTGATTGGGGAGCGGGAGGTGGACGAGCGCTGTCTTGGCAAGGGCATCGACGCCGAGCATGGTTTTTTCAACCTCTGCACAAAGGAGGGGGCAAAGATCCTTCGCGATGACACCTTCTGCAAGGATGAGGTCACCACGTTTGCCTTCATGCGTTGTGATGTGTGCAGCTGCATCAACGTCACTGATGTGTGCAGAGATGCTTTCTCCTTCTCCTGGTGCCCAGTCCGCAGTATGGATGCGGGTGACGGAGCTCCCGGTATCAAGGAGAATGTTGAAGGTTTTTTCGCCTGAGGTGACTGGCATCATGAGGCGGCCATTCATATCTCGTTGACCAGTGAGCGAAACAAGTTCTCCTCGCTTTGGAAGGCCCCAGTAGTATGCCTTTTTGGCAAAATCGAAGGTAAAGGGAAGCGAGTTAAGCATGTCCATGCCAACAATTCCATCAAGGGTGTCTGGCTCTGCCATCATGCTTCGAACGCCCGAAAGGTCAACGACAAGAAGTGGGTGTTGTTCGGATTCGCCAGGGCCGACTTGAAGGTTCGCGAGAAGCATTTTGGGGCGTTGGGAAGAGTTCCCACGGAAATTAATTTTGCTTGTATCGACCCACTGAACATTTTTGAGTCGTTCCGCAGTACTAGTATGAAGAACGGTGTGTGTCGCTCCTGTATCAAGCATCAACTTAACGGGTTGGCCATTAACAAGACCTGTAATGAGGATTTGTTTGCAACGCGCATCTTGTGTCATGGCCATAAGCGTTTCAGCCGAGAGTGGTGCAGATGGCGTGGATTCTTCTTTGGGTGTTACAAGGGGGTCAACGGATGTGGCCCACGCAATAGAAAATCCCAAACCGATTGTTAAAAAGCAGGCAAATGTCTTCATCGTTTTCTCCTTTAAGAGGGGCGTCATTGATTTGTCGTCATTGTAGCATATCTTTTGTGGATGTGACAATAGTGCACATGTTAGGTGAGTAAGATGTATACACTCATCTTGCGTGTAGGTGGGGGTTTTGGTATACTATTGATGATATATTTAACGTTTTATGTGAGTGATTTGGCAATGAAGGTTTTAGTTGTTGGTGATATTGTTGGTTCTCCGGGGCGAGCATGTTTTAAGCGTGTGGCACAGCAGTTGTTACAATCGGGTGAAGTGCATGCGATTATTGCAAATGCGGAGAATGCTGCTGCGGGGAGTGGGATCACGCTTGCTGTGGCCAAGGAGTTGTTTGACGCGGGAGCGACATTGATGACGCTCGGTGATCATACGTGGGGGCAGAAGGGATTTGATGCGCAAATCGGTCAGGAGAAGCGTATTGTTCGACCGGCAAATTTCCCAGAAGGAACGCCTGGCGCAATTTCTGCTGTTGCACAAACGGCATTAGGACCAATAGGCGTGGTTTCGGTTGTTGGGCAAGTATTTATGGCATCGGCAAATAATCCGTTTCACGCGGTGGATCGTGCATTGGCGCAGTTGCCAGCCAATATTCCTATTTTTGTTGACGTGCATGCCGAAGCAACGAGTGAGAAGATTGCCATGGGGTATTATCTCGATGGTCGTGTAACAGCTGTTTTTGGAACGCATACACATGTTCAAACGAGTGATGCTACATGTTTGCCAAAGGGGACTGCTTATATTACAGATGTGGGAATGACGGGGCCGATTTATTCGGTGATTGGTCGTCAGATTGAGCCCGTGCTTAAAAAGTTTACAACGGGGATTTCTGCACGTTTTGAGGTGGCTTCGGGACCCACAAAACTTGAAGGGGCGATTATTGAGTTGGAGCGTGGTAGCAAGTTGCCAACGTCCATTCAAGCGGTGCGTTATCGTTTTGACGATTAACTTCCCTCGGTGTCATGGAATCGTTACCAACATGGGCTTTAGAAGTGATGTTGGCTTGCGCTACAGGCGCAGGCAAGACGGATTTTGCTGCAGAGGTTGAAGGTGCAATTGCACAGCAGTTGTTTCGCGGGGGTGGCGATGAGAAGGAGTGGTATAGTTCTTTTCCTCTTGTAGGATTGGCTGCTGCACGCGATCTTTCGCAATCAGAGTTTTGGCTCAATGTGCCAGATCAAAAGATTGATGCGGTGTTTGGTGAACAGGGGGATTTGGCTCAGGTATATGCGCATTATGAGCCGCGCCCTGGACAAACGATGCTTTCGCACGCCATTTTAAAGTCGTTTAACGAAAAAACGTTTTTACTTGCTGAAGCGGGCACTGGTGTCGGTAAGAGCTTGGCCTATTTAGTACCCGCAGCATTGTGGGCGTGCACAAATAATATGCCGATTGTCATTTCCACAAATACACGCAATTTACAGTCACAGCTTTTAACAAAAGATATTCCGTTGGTTCAGAAGATTATTCGCGATCATTTGCCTCAAGGCGTTTCGTGTCGAGCAACGGTGCTTAAAGGGCGTGGCAATTATTTGTGTTTGAAGCAATTTGGTACATATCTTGATGGCGCGTTTGAAGCATTGCCTGAGAATGAGGTTTTGTTGTTTGCCGACTTAGTTGCATGGGCAGCCGGAACAGTTGATGGGGATTTAGATCGATTCCGCCCGACTCATGCGCGTGGTGATATGGGTTTTTTACACTCATTTAGTTGTGGTGGGGTGGAGTGTCCAGGAAAGAAGTGTCGGCATTATCGTCGTTGTTTTTTATTGCGTGCACGCCAACAAGCGATTCAGTCGCACTTAATCATCGTCAATCATGCGCTTGTTTTTGCGGATTTAGTAAGTTCAGGCAAGTTATTACCGCCTTATCAACAGATTATCTTTGATGAAGCGCACAACATTGAGAATGTCGCTACGGGTTCTTTCTCTCAATCACTTTCACCTCAGACGTTGTATCTTTTGTGCCAGCGGATTTCGCCGAGTAAAGGTCGTGAAGCTGGATCAATTCTGCATCATGCGCGTATTGATTTTATTGATCGTGCGGTGAGCAATCCTGCTGAACGCGAGCGTTTGATACAAGTACTCGCAGACTTGCGTTCGTTAGGTCAAACACTCGCCAAACAAGGGAAGGCATTTTTCGCAATGCTCTATACCTCGGTAATGACGAAGACGCCTGAAAGTGCCGTCAGGTATCGCTCTGTTGCAGATCAGTCATTACCACAAAATCCTGATGGAAGTGCACAGTTACGAAGAGAGCTTTGTCTTTCCTCAGAAAATTTTATACCCGCAGAGACGTTTTTACCCAAGGCGCTTGTTCAAGAACACGAGGATGTTGTTAAGCAAACGATTTATGAAATTTCACGACAACTGAATACATTAGAAGCTTCGGTTAAGAGTCTTTCCCCGCCAGATATGACCGAAGGGCCCTTTGCGGAATTGCTCTCGTTAATTTCAGTTGTGCGTGGTGGGTTTGATGAGTTTGCAAGCAGTCTCTCAATGTTGCTCGAGGGGGCGCACCAACACACCGTCTATTGGATGGAGACACTCTCAGAGAAGGAACGCACGGTGAGTTTAAACGCTGCGCCACTCAGTATTGCCTTGCAGCTCCAAGAGTTACTTTACAAAAATAAGACCTCGGTGATTTTCTCTTCGGCGACACTTCGTATCCGGAATCAGTTTGAGCATATTCGTCGGCGGCTAGGACTCTCATTGATTGCCGCGGAAAAACCTGTCGCTGAATTTATTGCGGAAAGTCCCTTTAACTACCCTCAACAGTGTTGCGTAGCAGTGCCAGACTATTTACCCGAGGTCACAAACAAAGACGCAGATTACGAACTCGAACTCGCGCGTTTGATGTATTCTCTTTTCTGTGTGACCAAAGGGCGTTCGCTCGCGCTTTTTACATCGTATGAGATGATGAAACGGTGTGCGGATTTGATGCAAAAGCACTTGGAAGATCGTGGAATCGAGTTGCTTGTACAGTCGGCTAATATGAGTCGTGATGCAATTACAGAGATCTTTCGTGAGCAATCGCGCCCCTCGGTAATTTTTGGAACACAGAGTTTTTGGGAAGGGGTTGACGTTATTGGCGACGCGCTCTCGTGTGTTATTATTGCACGTTTGCCCTTTGATGTTGTAAATGACCCGCTCAACGTTGCACGCAGTGAAAAAATTCGCGCGGAAGGTGGTTCGCCGTTTTCAGAGCTCTCGTTGCCACAAGCAATTATCAAATTTCGGCAAGGCTTTGGTCGTCTCATTCGCAGTCGTTCAGATCGTGGAATGGTTGTGGTTGCAGATTCTCGTATTGTTCGTAAAAGTTATGGATCACTCTTCGCGCAGTCACTTCCATGCAAGATTGAATCCTTTCATTCTCGGCAAGCAATTGTGCGCCGATTGCAGACATTAATTCACCCCCCTACGCGTTAATAGAAGGAGATGTTTATGGCGGTTTATTCCTCAATTTTAGAGACCATAGGTCACACCCCTTTGATTCGCTTAAACCATCTGTCTGGCGCGGCCAACTGTTTTGCGAAGGTGGAGTATTTTAATCCTGGCGGAAGTGTTAAGGATCGCGTTGGTCGAGCGATGATTGAAGCCGCAGAGGCGGAGGGACTTCTCTCGCCTGGCGCAACGATTATCGAACCCACAAGTGGTAATACAGGAATTGGACTTGCGCTCACTGCCGCAATTAAAGGGTACAAACTCATTCTTACAATGCCCGAAACTATGAGTATTGAACGTCGTAAGTTGCTTGCTGCTTATGGCGCTGAATTAGTGTTAACACCAGGTGCATTGGGGATGAATGGTGCTATTGCAGAAGCCCAACGATTGCAAATGGACATCCCTGGAAGTTTTATTCCTCAACAATTTGAAAATCCCGCGAATCCTGCCATTCATGAACATACGACAGCTGGCGAAATCATTGCAGATATGCCGGTTGCACCCGATGTTTTTGTTGCGTGTGTTGGGACTGGCGGTACGTTGACGGGCATTGCTCGTTCACTCAAGCGTGCATATCCATCCATTGAAATCATCGCCGTCGAACCCGATACCTCAGCGGTTCTCTCTGGACAACCTGCAGGTCCACACCGTATCCAAGGGATTGGGGCGGGCTTTATACCAAAGATTCTTGATACGTCACTCATTTCACGTGTATTAACGGTCTCGGCGGAAGACGCGGGAAAAGCCGCACGCTTAGCGGCACGTCAGGCAGGATTGCTTGTTGGAATTTCCTCAGGCGCTGCACTTGCTGCTGTTGAACGTTTAGCAACAGATGAAGCTTATACCAACAAAACAATTGTCACCCTTTTACCCGATGGCGGCGATCGCTATCTCTCGACATGGCTCTTTGAGACCACAGAGGCGTGATTCTGTTGTAGTGACACGCGATGATTTCTATTTTGTGTTATAATAAAGGCTATGCAATCAAATTTACGCTTTGCGATTTCTGGTGGTGATTGTGCAGGTATTGGACCTGAAATCACTGCACGTGCATGTGCTGCATTTCCAGCACACACCTTTCATCTCTATACCCATCGTGCACTCTTTGAAAAGGCGTGCGCTATTGCAGGTATTGCAATTCCGCAGAATATTGTTTGGAAATCGGTGTGTGACGATTTGGCGATTGATGACATCGTTCCGGGGGAAAACCAAGCTCGCACAGGGGAGATCGCCTATCAATCTGTGGTAGCAGCTGCGCAAGCAGCTCTACAAGGCGAGGTCAAAGCTATTATCACTGCACCTTTTAGTAAAGCCGCATTGCATCTCGCAGGTTATAATGATATCCCTGGGCACACAGAATTACTCGCTCGCATGTGTGGTCGCGAGGAAGCAACAATGGCGTTCTTTGCACCTCAGATGGTTATGGCTCTTGCAACCATTCATATCGCGCTCAAGGATGTGCCAAAGTGGTTAACCCAAGACCGTTTACATCGTGTTTTTGCTAATCTTGCGAATGCCTTATCCACGCGTTTAGGACGTAAGCCCCGAATTGGCGTATTGGCGTTAAATCCGCATGCGGGAGAAGAAGGCGCCTTTGGCGATGAAGAAACGCGTGTAATTATCCCCGCCATGGAAGCGGCAAAGGCTTTGGGCGACTTTGTTGGCCCACTTGTTCCCGACACAGCACTTGTTGCAACCCCAGGTGCGCAACCCTTTGATGGATACGTCGCGATGTATCATGATCAAGGGTTGATTCCATTCAAGTTAATTGCCTTTGATCAAGGCGTAAATGTGACGCTAGGATTGCCATTTTTACGAACCAGCCCAGACCATGGTACTGCGTTTAAGCTTGCTTGGCAAGGTCGAGCATCTGCCTCAAGTATGATTGCCGCCATTCAGTGCGCACAGGAGTTAACCTCGTGAAAGACCCCCTCGCACGCGAACGTTTTACTGCACATGATCAACGTAATTCTCTCGTTGTTCGCATTGGGCTTTTAACCCTTATTTCGTTGTTCTTGCTCTATCTCTTGGCCACAACAATGGGATGGATTCCCGATCGATTTATTCCAGGAAAACGAAATACGGTTCAAGGTGTGTATGGTGTTGAGTCACATGTATTAAGGTCAAATTATACCACCGTAGATCCTGAACCTTATCTTGGAAAAGCGATTGCTGGAACGCGTTTTCGTTTTATTCATTCAAAGTGTGTCGCGCTTGTAACGCAACCCGATTTGCATGCCTTGCAATATGCCCCAACAACACGTTGGGAAATCCCTGATGTGTTGCATCTTGACGGGACGGTTTACACGGTAACAGCATTGGAGCCCACTGCCTTTCTCTATGCTGATGGGATGAACATCATCTCACTCCCCAAAACACTCAAGTATCTCAATAATGCACACACCTATATGCGTGACGAATTACAATTTATTGAACTTCGCCGCACCGATGACGAACCCTTGGTGTTGACGAAAGAAGCCTTTATCGAACAAGCTGAGGAGTTATTTCCTCTTCCACACGAGGAGTCCACAACCCTATGAGAATCTCTGGTGGTGAATGGTGCGGACGCACCTTGTTAATGCCAAAGTCTGACCTTGTACGCCCCACACAAGATCGTGTGCGTGAAGCGCTCTTTAACTTGCTAATGTATGTCATTCGAGACGCACGCTTTCTCGATCTTTTTGCAGGTTCTGGTGCCGTTGGATTAGAAGCGCTCTCGCGTGGTGCAAGGTTAGTAACATTTCTTGAAAAAGATCGCCGAGTCTATCAGACCTTGCTTAAAAATCTTGCCAACTTTCAAGTTGACCCTTTCATGGCAAAGAATACCAATGCTCTTGCATGGCTTGGCTTGAGTGAAGCACAACAGAAACGTAACGGTCGCCCCTCTTCAATAGCCCCCATCGCCCATCAACAGGCGTATGATATCGTTTTTTGTGATCCACCCTATTTATGGGCGCAGGAAAATGGTTTTGCGCCTCTTGCACAAGCGCTCATTGATCGAGGAATTCTCACTGAAAAAGGCCTTCTTGTTACTGAAACAGACTATCGCACGGATGCTGTTGAACTCCCAGGATATACACTTTTAAAAGATCGCCTCTATGGGAAGACGCGACTTGCTGTTTATCAACGCGAAGCAAAGGAGGTTGAAGTATGCAATTAACACGACGTTCTTTCTTAACCGCTATGGGCGCAAGTGCTGGCGGTCTTGCCTTTGGTTCTTTTATTCCACTCGGCGCAGAAGTCGCAACAAACACCGTTCCAACGAAACGCCCCAATGTCATTTTAGTTTTTTGCGATGATTTAGGTTGGGGAGACCTTGGTGCGTTTTGGCAGAATCGACGCAAAGAAAGTGGCTTACCACACATTGATACACCGCATTTAGATGCCGCCATGCAAGATGGTGTTATGCTCACAAGCGCATATACCACCGCACCTGTATGTGCTCCAGCACGCGCATCAATGGTCACAGGGAAACACCAAGGTCATTGCAGTATGCGTGATAATACCTTTGACTGTCCCATTGATCCACGAATGACCATTGGTACAATCATGAAGGCTGCGGGGTATGACACATGGCATATTGGGAAATGGGGTATCGGTGGCGGTTATGAGAGTTTCCGAACAGCAGGTTCTGGCGTTCAACCCCGTCGCGCGATGGCATGTGATGCAGGGTTTGATTATTCGTATGGCTACCCCGCGCATGCCCATGGACACTCCTTCTATCATTGGTGTAAAACGCCACAACAGACCAATGTTGATTGGCGAAACTCCAAGGATGGGTCTCCACTCGTAGAGAATGTTTCTGATGCGGTTTATAAAAGTCAAGACGCATATGAAAAAAGCTATCTTCAACTCTCTCGTGGCGCTGATGGATCGAGCTTTGAACGAGACAATGAAGGCAACTACTATCGTCGCTTAATCGCAGACTTAGAATGCCGCTACTGTTATGATACAGATCTCTTCACCGCAAAGATTAAACAACTCATTCTTACGCACAAAGAAGCACAACGTTCTTCCCCCTTCTTCTGTTATGCGTGCTATACAACCGTACATGGTTCTGGTTCACAGAATAATCAAGGCGACATGACATTAAAGTCGGTAGCATCCTTCCATGTGCCGGGGTCACCCTACCCTGCAATTGACCACACCGATATGCGTTGGGGTGGTGGCGTCAAATGGGAAAAAGACGCGCGCGGGTTCTTGCCATTTAAGGAAGGCGGAGCCTCGCCTGAAGGAAACACCTGTAACACATACATTCATCCAGATTATCAGCATTATGACAACGACTCTAAGCGTCGTTATGCAACCAATGTACGTCGACTTGATGATGCGATGGGCGACTTAATTAACTTCCTCAAGCTTCACAACCTCTATGACAACACAATGCTGATTTTCACCTCTGACAATGGTCCAGCAGGAGAATATCTAAACCCATGGGGAATTAATTGGGTGGATCACCAGCTTGATTCGAATGGTCCATTTAAAGGCATGAAGCGTTGGAGTTATGAAGGCGGTTTACGCGAGCCGACATTTGTTGTTTGGCCACAAGGCATTCCCGCCTCGCAAACCCCCACCCCACGTCAATGCGATGTACCCTTCCAATTCCCTGCATGGATGGCAACACTTGCAGAGGTGGCAGGGTTGCCAGCGCCCGCACATTGCGATGGCACGTCGATTCTTCCGTCCCTCACACAATATGGGCAACAACACCTTTCTCCCATTTACTGCGAATATGTTGATGGTGGATCAGGATACGGATTTGGGTTTGAACAAATGCTCCGTATTGGGGATTATGCAGTCGTTCGTAACCGTGGACTTGAAGGCACTGCCGAACTTTACAACGTGGTGAAAGATCCTGGACAGACCAAGAATCTTGCGAACGATCCAACCGAAGCAGAACGTCTTCGCATTATGACAGACAACCTCTTACGTTTCCGTCTCGCACCACAACAACAAGTAAATGCTTATGGTGCACCAGCGAATGCATACCACAATGCAACCGCACAACGTTCGGCAATCGATCAAGCTCCAATCCCATCCATTGCGCCAGCACGTGTAAATGACGCCTTCCTCACCATTAGCGAACGCAATATTTACACCGAAGGTGCAGATCGTTGGCCATGGGTGCCACAACTTCATGTGTTGCCAAAGAGTTCGCTCGTGGAAGCACCTGAAACTGGCGCTTATGGAATCGCAACCACCGCATGGTTAAATCTCTCAAAGACAACACCTGTCACCTTCTCAGCAGAAGGTGCTGGAGGTCTTCATCTTTGGGTACATGGTGTGCATGCGCTCGGTTATGAAGCTGGCGAATGTTTACAACCTCGCGCAATCACATTGACGCTTGCAGCAGGTTTACATCCCGTGCGCATCTATCAAACAACACGTACTGGCCGTGAAGGTTTAACAAAATACACTATTCAATAATCTCCTTCACACGATTAAACGACACAAGGGTGACCATATGTAACCCTTGTGTTCTTTTTTGTATACAGTAAAAAAAGAGTCTCGTAAATATAAAATTTTCTATTCTAATAATATAGATTTATGATATAATTATCGATTCTTACATTTAGTTCAATCTTAAATAGGAAATGCAACAATGAAATTACGTAATATTTGGTTGTCTTGCTGCCTCCTTTGCGTCTCAGCACTCTGGGCTTTCCCGCAAATGAAAGCTTCGGAACGTTTAACGCAGGCACAAGTCCAAGAAATTGAGAAGTCTATTGATCCCGCATTGATCGTTGATGCTCACTCGTTTAGCATCGCCGAAAAATGCTATGTTGAATATAAACCTGATGGCTCAAGTATCACATGGGTTGAATTTTGGTCTCAAGTATTAACCGAACAAGGCGTGAAAGATTGGGATGCAATTCCCCTCTTCTTCCGCGAGGGTGACTCTGACGCAACCTTTATGGAAGCTACAATTTTCCGTAAGGATGGCTCGGTTGAAATGATCGATTTACAAAAGAACATTTCCATCGTTACTGCAAACCGCGACAATGATTCCAACATCTACGACCAAGCTTCCAAAAAGAAGATTCTTTCGTTGCCCCCGATGAATATTGGCGACAAAATCCATGTTGTGCTCGCCTATCGTACCATCCGTCCGCGCATCGAAAACACCTTCTCCGATCTCAACATCCTTGAGAGTGATGAAGCACCAATTATCTACTCGGAATATACTGTCAATGCGCCCAAAGATTTACCCATCAAGAGCATGAAGGTTATCCGCGAGATTCCTGGCACAGTGAAGAGCTCATGCGAAGTCCTCCCCAATGGCAACACGCGTTACACATGGGTTGCACGTAATGTTCCTCAGGTTTTCTTGGAAGAAAATATGCCTGAAAAGTATACGCAACTCCAGCGCGTCATGCTCTCGACCTTTGAATCGTGGGAAGAAGTTTCCACTTGGTATTGGGACCTCTGCCAAAATCACATGGTTGTTACGCCCGCCATTAAGGAAAAGGTCACCGAATTAACCAAAGATTGCCTCACAGCAAAAGAAAAGATTGAAGCACTCCACGGTTTCGTTGCTCAAGAAATTCGTTACATGGGGATTATCGCAGAAGACAAGGCCCCAGGCTACGCCCCACATGACATTGGAATGACCTTTGATAATCGTTATGGCGTTTGCCGCGACAAGGGTGCGCTCTTGGTTGCGATGCTCCGTGAAGCTGGAATCAACGCCTTCCCTGTGCTCATTAATGCAGGCCAGAAACTCGCAAAGGATGTTCCTCTCGCCTACTTCAACCACGCAATTGTAGGTATCGATACAGGCGATCGCGAATATACCTTTGTTGATCCTACCGATGAAACCTCGCGTGCAGAATTGCCGTCGTACTTAAACGATTGCACCTATCTTGTTTGCCGCCCGGAAGGTGAAACTTTACGCATCACCGATGTTGCGCCACCCTCTGAAAACATGGCAACCATTAATACTGTTGCGACATTGGATGCGTCAGGAAATCTTGCCATCACTGCAGATGTCTTATTGACAGGTATTAATGACACGATGTATCGTCCTGTCCTCGTGCGCAATGCTTCGCGTCGCGTACAAGAAATCTTTGACGGTATCATTAAGGCCGCTATTCCTGGCGCAACCCTTGAAAAGATGACCTTCACGCCAGAAAATCCTCAAGACATCACCCAACCCATCAAGTTGATGTTTGTCATCAATGTACCGGGATATGCAAACACTGACGCAAAGGGCCGCACCGTATTGCGTTTGCCCTTCCTCTCCCGTACATTAGGCTCTGTCAGCATCCTTTTTGGTGGCATTGACACTCCTACACGTAAATATGACTTTGAAATCTCCTCAACATGTGGTGTTAAGGAAACGTTAACCTTCAATGGCATTGAACGTCTTGGTAAGCCCTACATGTTGCCAGAAGATCCTATCATCAAGGCAAACGGCGCTTCTTACAGCGTTACATGTAAGCGCGAAAACAAGGATTGCTTTGTCTTTGTTCGCGAAATGGAACTTTCCAAATGCGTCTACACTCCTGAAGATTATTTAACGTTGCGTAGTTTCGCTAAAGCGCTTACCCGCAATGAATCGTTGAAGCCCTTCTTCATTCGTGAAAACGAACACGAGGCCGACGTTGTCGTTGAAAAGTCAAGCGCTACGGTTAAACTCTTCGACGATCCTACAATCTCCGAAACACAGTCCTATAGCAAGAAGCGTGTCTTAACCTTCAAGGGCAAGCGCGATATTGCGGAAGAAAAGTTCTACTACAACCCGACCTTCGAAACCTTTACCCTTCGTACTGCCGAAGTGCAGACGGTCTCGGGCGACGTTCTTCCCATCTCCGAAAAGGAACTCAACCTCTTGGATGCGATGGGCTCTGAATTAACGCCTCGTTACCCGAAGAATAAGGAATTGGTTGTTTCTCTTCCTGCTGTTGATATCGGTGCTGCCACCATTATCGACTATACACGCTCCTCCAAGAAACTCTTGCCCGTCTCGGGCCGTAAGACCTTTGGTGGTGCTTATCCTGTTGAGAACGACAGCTTCACATTAACCCTTCCGCTTGCTAAGGTAAACGATATCGTTATTCATGAATTAAACATGAAGTATGCAAGCATCAAGAAGTCTACACAAACCATTGATACGGATAATGATGGCACTGTAGATCACATCAGCTATACATGGACCGCAGAACAAATTCCTTCTGTTGCAAACGAACGTGCACTTCCTGAAGCCATCCACTATCTTCCTTCCGTCGTATATGCATGGAAGAGCGCAGATGAAGCTGTTTCACTTCCTTTAATCTACAAGCAAATTGATGCGTTGATGAAGGATGCTCGCAAGAGCGATCTCATCGAATCGATTGCTGAATCGATTGAGAATAGCGTTGATTCGGATGATGATGAAGCATTATTGCGTGCAACCATTGATTTTGTTGCACAGAAGATTCGCACCGTTGGTCCTGCATGGCATTCGCTTACCACCAATACCTTCTCGAACCCTGAGACTGTTTACAACGATGGCTATGGCAATCGTATGGACGTTCTCTTGTTGAAGTATGCCATCTTGCGTGAACTTGGTATTGATTGCGACATTGTCTTTGCTTGCGTCTACTCCGATATTGAGTTGAACACAAAACATAGCGCAAACTATCTTGTAAAGGAAATGCCGCGTTGGTCGATGTGGTCAACCCCCTACATTCAACTTGAAGATGGTCGTTGCATTGGCGACGAAGGCGAATTTGATATGCCTGGTGTTAGCATGCTCGAAGATGGTATGCTCTACACCCGTAAAGGTCACAAGCACTTCAAGCAACTTGATCGTCTTGCAAATAATGTTGAATCCGTTCGCACCTATGTGATTAATAGCGATGGCGATGCCATCATCACTGAGCAGCGCATCCTCTCGGGTGTTGTTGCAGGTCTCATGCGTCGTACAAAGCGCGATTTCACACCTGAAACCTATCGCCGTACCGCGTTGGCAGAAGTTGAAGCTCTCGCGCCTTCTGCAAAGCCTAACTGCCTCTATTTCATTGGTTCAAGCTATCCAACGGAAACGCGTGTTTCGGCAGAGGCTCTCTCCTACGCCAACATTCAGGGTGACATCATGAGCATTCCTGTTGCGAACTTCGTCGGCCAAGTCTATGGCTTGCGTGGAACAAAGCGCACCAATCCGATTTGGCAGAGCGCCTCTAAGGAAGAAAAGCACGTCCTCGAATTCTGGTTGCCTGCAGATGTTGAAATCATCTCTGGTCCAGAACCCTTCGAAATGGAACTCCCTGGCGGTGGCTTCATTACGCTCACACGCAATGTCTTCACCTCCGACAACGGTTTCACGCGCATTACCTATACCCTCACCCACAGCGCTCAGCCAGCAATGCTCGAAAATTGGCAGTTCTCCTCGCTCATTGAATTTGATCGCAATCTTATTGCACCGACGATGAGCACGTTGAACATCCGCTTGCCGAAACAAAAGAAGTGAGTTAATTATGACACGCACCATCTTAGCGATTGAAAGTTCTTGTGATGAAACCGCCGCGGCAATTGTTCGTGGCGGGAATGAGGTACTCTCTTCCATCATCTACTCACAAGTTCCTCTTCATCAGCCCTATGGTGGTGTTGTGCCAGAAATTGCTTCTCGCTCACATATCGAGAAGATTCGTTCGATTATTGAGCAAGCTGTTCGCGAAGCCTTCCCCAACGATCCTGATCCATGGCAAAAGATTGATGCCATCGCTGCAACGCGTGGCCCAGGTCTTGCAGCCTCCTTGCTCGTTGGGTGGAGCGCGGCGAAAGGTCTTGCTCTCGCGTTGAATAAGCAACTCTTGCCCATTAATCATATTCACGCGCACTTACATTCTGTCTATCTCGACAAACCAGAACCACCTCAACCTACGGACTATCCGCAACTTGCTCTCGCAGTTAGCGGAGGACATACGTGCATCCTTCATGCAGATGCTCCTCACCAATGGCAACTTCTCGGACAAACCATTGATGATGCCGCTGGCGAAGCGCTCGATAAGGCCGCAAAACTTCTCGATCTTGGTTATCCCGGCGGCCCAATCATCGACAAACGCGCGAAGCAGATTCCCGTTGAAGCACGTAAAACAATTCCCTTTCCCCAGGGTCGTATCAACCCTGACCACCCCCTACCCCCTGGGCTTAACGCGGACTTATGCCTCAGCTTTAGTGGTCTCAAAACCTCCCTTCTCACCTATTTGCAAAAACATCCGCCACAAGATGACGCAACGATTGACCTTATCTGCGCATGCTATCAAGAATCCATTGTGGATGCCATTGCAAAACGTCTAGAAAAAGCCATCCGCGCACGTCGATATAAGACGCTCGTCGTTGGTGGAGGCGTCTCCTTAAATAGTCGTTTACGCGAAGTTTTAACAACACTTGCAGAGAAGTATCGCGTTCGCTTACTTCTAGCAGCGCCCAAGTATTGTGGCGATAATGCGGCAATGATTGCGGGACTTGCCGCCGTCGGAGGTGCGGAACAAACCGATGCTCCGCTCTCACTCGATATTGACCCCTCAATGGAAATCTAAATTCCGCTTGTAATTTCTCGGCTAATAAGGTATCCTATTTAGTCAATGGTCACAAAAGACCAACTGTGAAGTTTTCAAAGTCGTGGATCACTTCACACCCACAACCCTCACGACAACGTTAGGATATATCCAAATGGATATTTATGTTGGCAATCTTGCCTACGCAACTACCAGCGAAACCCTTCGTGCTGCTTTTGCAGCCTTCGGCGAAGTCGCTTCGGCAGAAGTCAAAACCGATCGCATGAGCGGTCGTTCTAAAGGCTTTGGTTTCGTTGAAATGCCCAATCCAGAAGAGGCAAATGCCGCCATTGCTGCGCTCAATGAATCCGAGCTCGATGGCCGTAACATTCGTGTGAACGAATCGAATCCCCAAGCACGTGATAGCCGTCCGCCTCGCCGTGGTGGTTTTGATCGTGGTCCTCGTCGTGAAGGTGGTCGCGGTGGCTTCGGTGGCGGCCGTGGTGGGTTTGGAGGAGAACGTCGCTCCTTTGGCGATCGTCGTGAAGGTGGTCGTGGTGGTTTCGGCGGTGGCCCTCGTCGCGAAGGTGGCCGTCCGGGTGGTCGCGGTGGCTTCGGTCGTCCGCGTCGTGAAAAGAGTGATGTGCCTCGCGAATCGAAGTGGTAAGCCCTGTAAATTCCACGATTCAAAAAGACGAAAAAAGACATGCTTTCACGCATGTCTTTTTTCATTTAAATCACACCTCAATCTCAATAATATTTCACACGATATCGACCAAAACAGCAAAAGATTGTGAGCACTTCAAGCTCTGCATAACGGAGCGGCATTCCTTGGTCTATCTGTTTGGGAGACAAGCATTTATTGTTCCATGCAATGTCGATACGAGGCTGTGGCCAAAAGAAGTAAAAATTCTCGTTTTCTGCAATTGGAAAAGCGGTAGGATCACACGCCTTAACGTCAAGTGTCAAAGGGACTGTATAGCTTGTTAAGAACCACCCTGTCGACGGTTTTAATGGTGCATCAAAGAAATTTGCGCACCCTGTAAAAAGGACGCAACTCAACATGCAAAGCACGATTAAAAAACATCGAGACTTATTTACCATAAACCCTCACGGTCGTCGATTGATAGAGACCAAAGAAGCTAAAGTTTTCGTAATCTGCAAAAACGATTGTCTTGAGGTCTCCATTTCTTGCCGCAGTGTAAAGACTACAGTCTCCAATTGCAAAAAGACCACAGATATTGGTTGTTGATGCAGTACCAACACGCAATTCATCCACTGGCGTATCATTAAACTCTGTTGAGAGTGGCGCAACTGTTGCCGTGAGTAGCATCGCTTGCGAAGGAACAAAAGGTGCGCGAGGTCCTGTTGCACAGCCTGTAAAACCCAATGTTAGTATAAGACAAAATATCCACAATCCACATTTCATAGCAATCCTCTTTTCATTTCGTTAAAGTTCAATTTATTAATAACAAACCCGCGTCAATGAGTCAAGACAAATTAAACGATCATTCTCTAATCTCTCCGAAAAGTAAATCGTAAAAGCATCGTTGTTTCGCTTCCCATTCAATTTAATAAAGATTATTACAAATTCTTAACTTCAAGTTTTAAACCATTTTGTACTATTTGGGGTGACGAATAAATTATTGCGGGCAAATACTTTATTTCGACAAACTTTCGACTGAAAAAAGTATAGTACAAACGGTATTGAAATGTACTATTACCCGACCGCAAAAAGCTATTCCCCTAAATCATTTCTGCCGCAAAATTCATAGTACAAAATAAGTTAATTTGATATCTTAACATCTCCTCAATGCTTCAAAATCAAACCACATGAAATGGCAAATAAAACATGGCACGTTTGGGATTCAAACAGGGCGACTTTGCGATTCAAACAGGGCGACTTTGGGATTCAAACAGGGCGAGTTTGAGATTCAAACAGAGCGCGTTTAAAACGAGGCAGTTATAAACAACTTGTCAACAAGCAAAATCTACTTGGTTTGAGTGTCTCATTTTGTTTAATTTTTATTCTTGTATCGTTAATACCTATTTTATATTTATTATTTTTATGTTATAATTAAGATAGTTTACGACGTTTTGGAGTTTGGTTTATGAAGTTATGGAAATGTGCTCATTTGACGGTAAGGCTTGATCGGCCTTTGCTGATGGGTATTATTAACGTAACACCAGATTCGTTTGTTGCAGCAAGTCGTGTTGCCGATATTGAACACGCACTTGAACGCGCGGCACAAATGGTTGCTGCAGGGGTAGACATTCTTGATGTCGGCGGTGAATCAACGCGACCTGGTGCAACACCTTTGGATGCAACGCTTGAATGTGATCGTGTTGTACCTGTCATTGAAGCATTACATCAAACATTCCCCAATGTGCTCATCTCCGTGGATACGTACAAAACGCGTGTAGCAAAGGCGGCGCTTGAGGCAGGCGCCGTGATTGTCAACGATGTTCACGGCTGTCAACCTGATGAAGGAATGTGGGAGTTTATCGTTCAGTCAGGTGCAGGGTATGTGTTGATGCATTCGCGTGGAGATGCCCAGACAATGGATGGATGTTGTGATTATACTTCTGTTGTCGATGATGTTTATTCTACACTTGCTTCTGCCGGTGCACAGTTAGAGGCTTTAGGGGCTGCGCGTGAACAGATCGTTGTAGATGTCGGATTTGGATTTGCGAAAACGGCAAAGGATTGTATTGCATTGATGGAGGCAACGGAGCGTTTTGCAACGTTACCTTATGGTCTCTTGGCGGGCGTCTCAAAGAAGCGTTTCTTATCATTGGTCGACACGGATGAGGATGCAACGGTGTGGGCGTCAAAGCGTTTGATTGCTTTGGGAACGAATATTGTTCGCGTGCATGATGTTGAGGCGATGGCTCGAGTTTTGGGATGATTGGAAGGATTGATGGGATGTTTGATTCATGGGTAACGAATGTTCTTGATATTTTTCAAGTTTACTTGTTGACGATGGGCGTCTATTGGGTGCTCAAGTTTTTACGTGGCACACGCGCTGCGCAAATGTTAATTGGCGTTGGCGGTCTCTTTTTATCGATTTACTTTTTAACCATCGTTTTGGATCTCGATGTATTACGCGAAATTTTGCGTTGGTCATCGATTTTCTTCTTGTTAGCACTTTTGGTGGTCTTCCATCCAGAGATTCGTCGCGCGTTGTCAATCTTAGGGCGTAACACAACCATTCAATTGCTTCAGGGAAATATTCCTGAAACACCAATTGAACGTATTATTCGCATTGCCCGTTCATTAGCCAATGCGCGTTTAGGTGCATTGATTGCCTTGGAACGAACAGTATCGCTAGAACGTTGGGCGGAATCAGGGATTGCGCTTGATGCATTAGTCAGCGAGGAGTTGTTAACAACAATCTTTACGCCGCCTTTACCATTGCATGATGGTGGCGCAATTATTCGTGGTGAACGTTTGGTCGCAGCACATTGTATTTTCCCTATCGACAACGAGGAGTCTGTTCACGGTGCGGGGATGCGCCACCGTGCGGCACTCTCGCTTTCAACAGAGTGTGATGCCATTATTCTTGTTGTTTCTGAAGAGCGTGGTCAAGTTTCAATCGCGCGTGAAGGCGCACTCTTAAGAAATTTATCAGACCATCAATTACGGAGTATTCTTGAAACACATTTGGCGCCTCAGCATTCAAAGTATTATCACTTGCCGTGGTATTTGCGCCCTATTGCATTTTTGATTCGTCGCCCAAAGAAGGAGGGTGATAAATGAGTTTTTCAACATTCTTTTCTCACAGCTATCAAGCGAGCGTGCGGTTTTTACGTTGGCTTCTTAGAGATTGGCCGTGGAAGCTTGTAGCCTTGGGGATTGGACTTTTTCTCTTTTTCAGTATCCGTCAAACAGTGAGCCATACACAAACCTTAAGTTTGATGGTTGAGGCGGATTTAACGGATGGTGCACACGCATTACGCGGATTCTCGCCAGCGGCAGTGCGCGTAACGTTTCGTGGTTCTGAATCTGAAATTCGCCGTTTATCGTTGCGAGGGAGTGAACCGCCTCGTGTAACCGTGCGTTTGCAACAACCCCCCGCAGGGCAAACGCAAGTGCCCGTAACCTTAACGCGTCGAAACGTATTGGTTGATGGAGATTTGCATATTGTCTCGGTTGAGCCAGCACAGGTGGTTGCCGAATATGACACAAGTGAAACGCGTTATTTCAATGTCGAAACGCCGCTTGTTCACGGCGAAACAGAAACAACAAAGTTTAGTGTCACGCTTGATCCTGGTTATGTTGAGGTTACAGGTCCACGCGAACGCCTTGATGAGCTTGTCGAACAGTCGATTGAATTACCCACAGAACCCATTGAAGCGATTGGCCGCACGGAAGATTTCTCGGTTGTATTACGCGTTCAACCGCCAGATTCTCGTTCGAGTTGGACGGTGAGTCCAGCAACGGTTCGTGCAGATGTGAAGGTTTTACGCGATGCAAGTAAACGAGACTTTGATCGTGTGGGCGTGCGCGTCTTACAATCTGCAGAGGGGCAGACGTATCAATTAAAGCCTGAAACAATTAAGCTCACAATCGAAGGCGTTAAAGAAGAGTTAGACGCCATTCTTGCTGAATCGCTGCTCGCGGTCGTTGAGCCACCGCAAATTGCTAACACCACGGAGCAAGATGATGCGCCCATTTATGTTAAGCCGAACCTGATTTTCCCTTATAATCGTCGTGTGAAGTCCATTGAGATGACGCCAAGCGTTGTACAGTTGATTCCAGATAAACCTCGCGAGCAGCCCAAAGGCGCGCAGGAGGATGTAAGTCCCGTTGCGGAATCGACCAATGAGACAAGCGAGAGGAGTGATGTAAAATGAAAATGTTACCAATGAAATATCGTTGGTTTACTTGTGCATTTTTTGCATGTGTGCTCGCAATTGTTGCTGCGATTTTGACAGATGCATTTCTTGCACATTGGATTCCTAATCCCGATTTCTCTCATTGGGGTGAAGCCCCTTTAACAGAGCGTAGTCAACATATTCTTGATACAACACAGGGACATGTTCAGGCGACGGCAATCTTTTCGAAAGATTCACCCATTAGCATTCCCGCAGGTCGTCTTCTTCGCACCTTTGCACAGGTGGCAAAAAAAGGCGGCTCGATGGAGATGCAATTAAGTTATATTGATCCGCGTATTGATCTTGCCGGAGCTGCGCGCCTTAAAACGTTAGGCGCAAAGGGCGAAGGCGTCTTTTTGCAGCACGCTGGTCAATCAACGTTTATCCCCTCTGAACATCTTTGTAATGGCGAAGGCTTATTCCATCTCGCAGAGGCAGAAGAATCGATCGCCGCAGGCATTCATCGTTTGACACGTGGGTCTATTAAGGTCGGTTGGTTAACAGGTCATAATGAACCCTCTTACACAAATGCGGATTTGCTCAGTGGTCTCTCTGGCTTTGCTCGACTTTTACAAAACCAAGGCTATGTCATTGAGCCAGTGACCATTGACACACTCAATGCTGAAGCACCCATTCCACACGACATTCGCATTCTCTTTGTTGTTGCACCACAACTTCCACTTACCACAGATGAAAGTGCAATTCTTTTTGACTGGGTAAATGATGGCGGTCGTTTATTCTGTGCGTTACCAGCAAAGGATGATGGTGGCATTGCTCCGCTTGCAGAACGTTGGGGAATTGAAATTGGGCATCAACCGATTCAACCTGTTCAAATCGACATGAATGGCGCAGGTCTCACGCGTTCACTTTCCAAAACACATCCTATTACACACGAATTTGACGATTCCGTAATAATGACATTTGTTGCGCCTCGCGCACTCGTCTATTCGCAAATCCAACAGATGACGATTGAATCCATTGTTCAGATGCCCGATCGTCGCCAAGAAAAGGATGCGCGTTTACAAACAATTATGGCCGCCATTGAACGTGACGCCACGATGGGTGATGATTTAACATTGCGCACTGGCCGTATTCTCTTGTGCGGCGATGCACACTTCCTCGAAAATCGTTATCTCACACATTACGCAACGGCAAATCGCGAGCTTGTTGTTAATGCAATTTCTTGGTTGGGAGGCATTTCTACAGAAGGACAACAAAATGTGCTCAACATCCTTCGTGTTGCTCAAGACTCCAGAAGTTGGAGATTGGACTTTCTTATGTTAGTGGGTGTTTATCCCCCTGTCTTTATCGTTCTTGTATGGTTGATTTTCCGGAGGCGCAAATGAATTTCAAGCATAGCATCATCCTTTTCATTATTATTTCTATCTTTTCTGGTGTGGGTCTCTTCTTAACAAAGACCTATGCTCGGATTGAAGATTCTCTCATTGGAAAGCCTCTTTTCCCAGTACAATCTCAGTATGTCACCTCTATCTCGTGGCATGTCAGCACGTTAAATGGCACTATGCCTGTTGTCGTTAAGCGAACTGGGCAACGTTGGTCTTTTGTCAAGCCCTTTCCGGGAAGTGACTGTGACGAACGCACCATCTCTGCCATTCTTGATGCCGCAAGCGCAATGCGTGTAACCGCCCCCCAAGGTCGCCTTGAAGAAAGCGAGTTTATCCCAACACGTGAGCTCATTCTTTCAACAACCGATCAACGATATAGTGCAAGTTTCGGCAATGAACAGCCGTTTGTAAATGAATCCACTATCGCAGAACAAAATGGTGAACTTGTCGCCATCCCTTCGAATTACTTTGCAAAACTGCCACGTACAATTAATGACTTCAGAACAAAAAGTTTGCTCGCATTTATTCGACCAAGTCAAATCAATGCACTCGAGTGGCATGTTAAAGGATCTCCCTTTACTCGTATTCAACGCAAGTCAAATACAAGCAACTGGGAACTTACGCAACCCTTTACATTAACGCTTTCAAGAGAAAAAGTGCGCCTTCTTTTAGAACGATTGACGCAGTCTAACTTGATTGACTCTTATTTAACTCCTGATGACTACTCTGTTAAAATGACACCGACACAATTCACAAGTACCGAACTTATTCAATATGGTCTTGATGAAGAGCACGCGATTCGCTTGAGTGTTTATGTTCGTGGTCTTAAGGACCCGCTAAAACTTCGTTTCGGCAAGAATGACCCCATCCGAGCAAACCATGTCTTTTGTTTACTTTCGAATGACCAAGCCATTGTCTCAATTCCAAAAGATATCGCTGATGCATTTACAAACAATGAAAATTCTATTGTGAATGCGACAGATATCCCTGTTATCGCAGATGTTAAGAATCCGACAAAGATTCTTCTCCGTCAAAAAAATGAAGCGCTCCACACAACCTACACATTAAATCAAGGCAAGTGGATGCAACAATCGTATGAATGCGAGACCGATGTTGATGCAATGGCGGCTTTTCAAGCAGCACTGCTTGGTCTTCGAGGAGATCTTGTTAACACAGGTGTTGCACCGACCGAGGAGCCATTATGTGTTATTACAATTGAAGAAGATGATCTAACAAAAACGCCAATTAAACTCACCTTCTATCGCAATAAGACCACACAAAAGACAGAAGTCTATCGTGAAGACAATCACTACAGTTATGCATTGAAAAACGAGAGTTTCCTACTCCCTCTTCTCGCAAACGATGTGACCTATGCCCTGTTAAGCAAACAGCTTCTTTCTATTCCAAAAGAAAACATTCAAACAATTACATTGCAACGGCCAGGCTTGGCAAATGTTGTACTTACACACAATCCATCTGTCGAAACCGAATGGCAGACAATTAGTCCTGCAGGTGCATTTGTAAATCCCGAAATCATCACGACATGGCTTGAGATTTTCGGCGATTTACGTGCGACAAAAGTGATTGGACCAGCAGACGATCCAAATGCACCATGGGGTGCTGATATTGTGGGAAATGTCAACTTCTCTCATCGTATGATTCTTGATCTCAAGAACGACAACAATAGCCTTCGAAAGATTCTTCTTTTTGAAAAGCCTCAGCCAGGAAAAACGTCCATTCAAGTCCTTGTGCATGGTTCCCCTATCTTGTATGAAATTCCACTTTCTCTCTTTGAGACACTTCAACAATCGCCACTTATTTACGAAATGAAGTAATGCTTTCTCACGGAATTCCGCTCGATGCCCTTTATGAGGCCGTCTTTATTTTAGACGTGCATGGATCTATTCAAGCGTGTAATCAACGCGCAATTGATCTCTTTCACGCGGCGTCCGAAGCGGATTTTATTGGTCAACCCGCAACGACGCTCTTTGCATCCCAGCAACAAGCGCATAACGTATTATATAATAATGGCTTAACTACAGAAGGCGAATCTTCCTTTTTCGTTCAAGAAGCGCGTGTCGTTCGTATCAACGGCGCAACATTTACCGCAGAGGTCACATTGCACCCGCTCTCTGATACAACGCGTATGCTCTCAATACGTGATATAAGTATTCGTGTCAAAGCGTTACGCGATCTTGAAGAGGCAAATGAACGTCTTCGCATCATTGATCGTGAACGAATGAACTTTGTTTCTAATGTTTCTCACGAGTTGCGAACTCCTCTTACATCAATGTCATATGCGTTAGCAAATATGCACCGTGGAATTTGCGGACAACTCCCCGAGAAAGCCACGGACTATATTGCACGATTACAAACAGATGTACGTCGGCTTCTCTTGACAGTGAACGACATTCTTGATTTAAGACAACTTGAACGAGGAACGCTTGTTTTACAAAAAACTACGCACTCTCTTACACGACTTCTCGCGAGTGCTATTGATTCCCTTCGACTCCAAGCCGAAGCAAAAAACCAAACACTTCGTTTTGAGGAAATTAGTGATGGTTGTTATGCCTTAATCGACCCTCATAAGATAGAACGCGTATTTGTTAATATTATTGCAAATGCAATCAAATATACACAGGAAAAAGGCACAATTACACTCTCGATTCAACGAGAAGGTGAAGATGCGATTCTCCTTTTTGATGATAATGGCGTCGGTATTCCACAAGAAGCAATTCATCAAGTTTCTCTCCCCTATTATCGCGTTGGAAGTCACGTAACAGGAACTGGGCTAGGTCTTGCAATTGTCAAAGAACTCACAGAAATGCATCAAGGTTCGTTCTCCATCCAATCCCCAGTCCCTATGACAACAACAGGAACGCGTGTTAAATTAAGAATCCCTTTAACACTCGGCCCCTTGTGGATGGTTATTTCTGGAGATGAATCCTTTATTTCCCTCATTAACGAAGTCGCACAAGTGTTAGGTTGTCGAACAATCGTAGACCGCGCGGCATTAGATATTGCATCTCTTTCTCAACCAACAACGCCTAAATATTTTATTATTGATGGGGATTTGCCAGAGAGTTCTCTTGAAGACATCATCTTTCAAATTCGAAGCACGCCCGCTCTCGCACAAAGTAAAATTATGATTGTCTCTGATCAAACATTTGACGCCTCACGACGTTATACCTATGCACGTATGCATGTAACCCTTTGTCAAAAAGACAAGAATCAGCTTCGTTTTTGCTTTCGTTAATCCACCCAACAATATTATATAAGAAAAGAAAAGTTGTAACACTTTCTTCTTTTTGGTATTATATATGAGATTATGTGGAGTGTAAAGACACATACAATGTTGATGTCTCAACGAACACCCCAATATGGGGTTGAAAGGATTTAAAATGTCCGATTCTGGAAAAACAAAAGGACGTAGCCTTTATTATCACCGATATTCTCCTCAGCTCCTCGGCTCAGGGGGAACATCCTATGGAGCCCCAGCCTATGGTGGAAGTTCTTATGGCACCAACGCTTACGGCGGAAACGCATATGGCGGCAATGCTTATGGAGCAAATCCAGACGAAGGGATTGGTTCTTTAAGTATTGGTCGTATCTTCCGGGTTTGCTCAACGCACTGGATGACCATCTTTGTTTTTCTTATTTTAGGTCTCCTTGCATCGTTTGTCATCTTCCAACTCCTTCCTGAAAAGTTTGAAGCTGAAGCATATTACGAAATGCGCGTTCAAGGCCAAACACTCGTTGAAGGGCGCGTTTATGCAGATGAAGGTCTCGGTGGTGGCGTTTCACCCTTGAAGGAAGTTTTCAATACGCGTCGCGAACTGTTTAACACGAAAGCAGTTCAAAAAGCCGTTATTGATAAATATCGTGCAAAGAATGTTAGCTCGCAAGTTTCCACAGACGAACTTGAACGTTGTCTTAAGGAAAACACAGAGATGGAGCTTATGCCGATGTCGCGTTTGGTTCGCGTTTCGGTTGTTGCAAGTAATCCTATTCTCGCCTCTGAACTTGCAAATATTTACATTGATGTCTGCCGCATTTACATGGAAGATCTCAATCGCGCACAAGCGGAATCTGCTGTTGCATGGTTGATGACCATGGTTGATAATGAAGAGCACATTTTGCGCGACCTTGATCGCCAGCTTCTTGAAGCTCGCCAAGGCCGTCAAATCGACTCCTCAAAGCGTGAACGCGAAAATGTCCAACAGCGACTTTCCTCTCTTGATTCGCGTCGTATTGAACTCGATACCGCAATCTTGAATGCAACCGAACTTCTCTCTGCTCTCGCCATTGTTAAAGATGATCCCACGCGTTTCGGCACTTTGCCCGAATCTATTCCGCGCTCAACTGAAATCGCTGAAACTTATCAGCGTTGGCAACAAGCATCTACCGAAAAATTAACACTTCTTACGCGTCTTACAGAAAACCACCCCGATGTAAAGTTAAAGGTGCGCGAAGAAGAGCTTTATCGTACACAATTTGCAGAAACAGCTTTACGCGCCTATGAAACAGGTGAAGCTCAACTTGAACTTCTTAAGCGTCAGCGTGACCCCATTCTTGAGGATGCAAACAATCTCCGTACTCGCCTCATCGCTCTTGACACAGAGATTATTGCCTCGGAAATGGCGGTTCAACAGTTGGAACGTGCGCGTGAACTCGAAGTTGAAAAAGCCGCCGACCTCCGTGCTCGTGCTCGCGTTGCACAGTTAAAGGCTGACGAAAATGCTGCAACAATCAAACTCGTTCGTGAAGCCTTGCCGCCAGAAGAACAGTCAAGTCCAAATCCTTACATTGTTTTCCCTGCAGGTATTATTCTCGGTATTGTCATTGGCACTATTTTCGTTCTTCTTCTTGACCATATGGAAGACAAACTCGTTGGTGTCTCTGATATTGAACAGCGCCTTCGTCTTAAAGCACTTGCCGTCTTCCCGCACTTACGTCGTAAGCAACGTTCGCAAGTTGCTCTTACGATGCACGATGCTCCATTCTCGCAATATGCAGAGTCAATGGCAGGCCTTCGCAACCTTCTCGACTCTCCACGTTATCATGATTTAACACGTGTTATTCTCTGTATGTCAACCCAGCCTGCAGAAGGTAAGACGTGTACATCAACCAACCTTGCTATCGCCTATGCACAATCGGGTCAGCGCACATTGCTCGTTGACTTTGATATGCGTCGTCCGCGTTTGGCGGGTATCTTTGGTCGTACAAATGATAACTTCCCCTCTTTGCCACATATTCTTGCTCGCAATGATAAGGCTCTCTTTGATACCCTTCCGCAAGAAACCCAGGTTCCTAACCTCCACGTGGTCATGTCTCGTGCATCCAACTCCATCAGTCCCTCGGTTCTTATGGGTACAAATGTGATTACAGAGTTCTTTGATTGGGCTCGTTCCAATTATGATCACATCATTATCGACTCTCCGCCGTTTGGTTTAGTTGGTGACGTTATTGTGCTTGCGAACCTTGTGGATGCCGTTCTTCTTGTGGCCACTCCCGATAAAACCCGCTTTGGGCCAATCCAATTTGCAGCTCGTCGCTTGACTGAAGTTGGCGCTCGTATTCTTGGTGTTATCGTCAACAATGTTGACTTCGGTCGTTGGGCCGGATTCGGAAAGTACGAAACCCGTTATGGCTACGCAACCGCAACTTATGTTCCTCGCGAGCGAACAAAAGACAACCCTGATGAACTTAAAAAGGCAGTCTTTACGGTTGACCCCAATGCGGCGCCAATGCCAACAGAAAGCGACTCAATCTTCTCTCCAGAAGATCAACCCATCAGCGATGAACTTGCCTCTGATGATGATTAAACGAATGGCGCCTTCGGGCGCCTTTTGTTTTACCTCTTGTCTTTCAGATTGTATCTATAACGCATCTTGCTTTTTTAAGGATTAATTTTTGTCTTTTAATTGTATTTATGATAAAATATATCATATTATATATCTAATGAAGGATAAGGTATGCGACCAACACGGCAAACTTTAGCGGTTAACCTTTTGCTCGAAGGGCAAAAGGCGCTTGTTGTTGGCGGTGGCCGCGTTGGCTTGCGAAAAACCCACACCCTGCTCGCTGCGGGGATGAGTGTCCGACTCGTTTGCCCGAAGGCAGTTCCTGAATTTAAAGATATGGCAATTGAATGGAATCAAAAGAAATTTGATCCCTCAGATTTGGATGATTGCGCGCTTGTTATTGCATGTACAGATGACAAATTCGTTAATCGTTCAGTTCTTGAAGCTGCCAAAAAGGCAAATATCCTTTGTTGTTGTGCGGATGGAAATTGGGCTGAAGGTGATTTTATTGTTCCCGCAACCTTCTCCACGAATGATGCCAAAATTTCTGTTTCTACAAATGGACGTAGTTGTCGATCCGCAAAACGAATAATGGAATCGCTTCAACGCTTTATGACTCAACAAACGGATGGTTGTTTATTTATTCTTGGTGTCAACGAATCAATTCCCCTCCCCCTTTCAAAAGAGCTTCTCTCTCAACGACTCAACTTCCTTTCTGGTCTTTATGAATGGGTCTTTTTAACAACGTGCCATCGAACAATGTTTATTGCATGGGCAACACATGCATTAATTGAAAGTAAACTCTTACACCACATCTTCAACTTCCCTGCATCCTACACCCATGAAAGCGAAGATGCGATGCGCCACCTAACCTATTTACTCGCTGGTCTAGAATCTCGCATGATTGGAGAATTTCATATTGTAGGTCAAGTTAGAGATGCATTTGACCATGCACGAGAAGCTGGCTGGGCACGAGCAGCATTACCAGAAGTTTATGCAGAAGCCTATCAACGCGCACAAAAACTTCGTAATGCCATTGCGCCCCACCTCCCAAACATTGAAGTTGAAGCCTTGGCATTAGAGGGTGCAACTGGCCGTGTTGTTATTGCAGGGACTGGCTCGCTCGGCATGGCCACAGCACATCACGCGCGTAAAATGGGTCTTGACGTTACACTTCTCTACCATTCTCGCCCTGCGCAAGACGATTGGGATTGTCGACCGCTCAACGAATGGGAGTCCGCCATTAAAGGCGCCTCGCGTTTTATCTCTGCATGCACAATGGACACCCCCTATTTTGTTGCAGAAAAAATCCCCATTCCAATGGTTGATCTTGGCGCTCCACGAAACATTGTAGGAGATAATAATGTACGAGATCTTGACGCCCTCCGTTGCGACTATCTTAAGCGAACAAATAGCGTAAATACTATTTTATCCATTGCCAACACCGTCTATCAAACGGGAGATTATCGTCATGTCTAACACGTTTCGTGTCGGAGCTCGTGACTCTCAACTTTCACTCTTACAAGCACAAGAAGCCCTCCAACAAATAACGGCGTGCACAGGTGTAACATTTACACTAATTCCATTTTCTTCTCCTGGAGACCGAGACCAAACCACAGATTTATCCATAAGTGATGACGATTTCTTTACCCGGGATCTTGACCATGCATTAATTTGTGGAGATATTGATTTTGCGATTCACTCGGCAAAGGATCTTCCGCCTAACGGCTATACTCACGATATAGATTGGTTCTGGCTTCCGTGGCGAGAAGATCCGCGGGATAGTCTTATTTGTCGTTGTGAAAATCCAAAGGTGATTGGAGTCAGTAGCATTAGAAGAATTAACTGGGTTAAACAAAATCTTCCTAATGCAACATGTAAATCCCTAAGAGGAACAATTCCGTTACGCCTTGAAAAGCTTGATCGTGGCGAATATGATGCTATTCTTGTTGCAGCGGCAGCACTTCATCGCTTGGGGTTGCAACATCGAATTACACGCTATCTTTCATTAGAAGAGCTTCCCGTTCCAGAAGGTCAAGGTGTTTTAGCCATTACCCATCGTAAAGACGACAAGCGGATTCAGCAATTACGTAATTTGTGGCTTAAAAGTGTACGTTTTATTGGTGCAGGGGTTGGTTCTGCAGAATTATGTACACTTGCAGGACTTCGAGAAATCCGACAAGCAGATACAATTATTTATGATGCTCTTATGGATGCAACCCTTCTTAATGAAGCTCCATCCGCAAGAAAAATCTATGTTGGTAAACGAAATGGTGTTCATACACTTAAACAGCCAGAAATAACGAAACTCATCGAAACACATGTTCGTCGAGGAGAACGCGTTGTTCGACTTAAAGGTGGAGACCCTGGGCTCTTTGGCCGCCTAACAGAAGAAACCGATGCGCTCATTCATGCAAACATTCCATTCCGAGTTTGGCCTGGCGTTTCTGCTCTTACTGCGGCAACGACCGCCACAGGCCTCTTACTCACAGCAAGAGGCGAGAGTCGTGGCTTTACAGTCTCAACACCACGTAGTGAAAGCGATGCCATAAATGCCGTTTACTTTATGGCGCTTGGTATTGTTGAAACCATTACCGCTCAACACGCTTCTGATACACCTTGTGCCATCGTTACAGATGCAGCAACACCCAATCAAACAATTGAACTGATGACGGTTGGCCAGCTTCATAATCGTTCTACCAATCGCCCAGCACTTCTTATTGTTGGACCAGCAGCAAAACACCTTTTCCAGCCATTAGGACCGCTCGCAGGAAGACGCATTTGGGTCACAGGAAGCAACTCTATTGCAGAAAAGGCTCACCGCATAATCACCGATCTTGGTGGCATACCAATTCTCTCCCCATTGGTTCAATTTAACCCCATTGATCGTATTAAAATCCGACCGAGTAAAGGCTATAATCTCCTCGTTTGCACCTCCCCCACTGCGGCAAAACTCTTTTTTAGCGAAATGGTCTCTCCTATCGTTTATATGCCAAAGAAAGTTGCTGTTACAGGTCCAGGAACCGCATCATACTTCCAACCATATAACATCGATGTTATATGTCCAGAAAAAGACTTCTCCGCAAAGGGGCTTCTCGCAACTCTTCCAAACGATCTCAGCGGTATGAAAATCCTTCGTATCCGTAGCGTTGAAGCAGGAACAGCATTGTCAGAGGCTCTCAAAAAACGAGGGGCAAAAGTAAAAGATCTACCATTTTACGAAACGATTGCATTGCCAGAGCCTCTCATTCCTCCGCACGACACAGTCTTTCTTGCTTCGTCCTCTGCTGCAAAAGCATGGCTAGCAAGTGGAGCTCCCCGAAGTGTCTCTATCATCGTAATGGGAGAACCAACAGCAAAACCTTTACGTGAGGCGGGGATTGAACCAACCTTTATTGCTCAATGTTCTGCCGTTGAGGACCTTTTTAATGCTTATAGCGCAAAGTTTATTTATGGATAATCGTTACGAAACCATCGCTGCACTTGCAACCGCACCAGGTCTAGGTGGCGTTGCAATTATTCGTTTAAGTGGTCCAGAGGCATACCCCATCGCAGACCAAATAACATCGCTCAAAACGCCTCCAAGCAAACGCCACGCAAATACCTTTGTACACACTTCCCTCTATAACTCGAACAATGACATTCTTGATGATGCTCTCGTGCTTTTTTTCCGCGCGCCCCACAGTTATACAGGAGAAGATACTGTTGAATTCCAAACACATGGTGGTGCAGTTGTTGCACAGTTAGTGCTTGAGCGACTCTATGAACTCGGTGCGCGACCTGCGGCACCAGGAGAATATACACGTAGAGCTTTCCTTAACGGGCGCTTAGATCTTACCCAAGCAGAAGCCGTTGCCGATCTTATTTCTGCACGTACACCTCGCGCAGAGCGAGCGGCACGTGCGAACTTACAAGGACGTCTAGGGGCAACGCTCCTTCCACTATACGATGATACGCTTCGCCTTTCCGTTGAAACAGAACACCTCTTAGACTTTGACGAAGGCGAACTCCCCGAAGACTTTTATTCCGAAGCACACAATCGCCTCAATGCACTCTCTCAACGTGTAGAAAAAATTCTCTCGACGTGGCACGAAGGACGGCTCGTTCGACAAGGTGCACTTGTTGTTCTTGCAGGAAAACCTAATGCGGGAAAATCAACACTTCTAAATCTTTTGCTTGGATACAACCGTGCAATCGTAAGTGATGAAGCAGGAACAACACGAGACTCTTTAGAAGAGACGTTTATTCTCGATGGTGTGCCCATCCGTCTTACAGATACAGCAGGCCTACGTGATGCACCCACAGCAATTGAACGCGAAGGCGTTGCCCGTGCACGCGATTTGGTTGAACAAGCCGATGCAGTCCTCTATCTCATTGCAACAGGAACAGAAGATACCCCGCCACAAGGCGCAATCTGCATTCAAACAAAAGCTGATCTTCTCGATAACGCCACACCGTGCTCAAATGCGATCTCTATTTCTGCAAAAATTAAACCGGAAGAAGCTCGTAAAACAATCTGTAACGCGCTTCGCGAAAAGCTGCAACTCTCCGCTGGCGAAACGACTCACGCAACGCTTGCAAATGCACGTCAATATGCCGGTCTTACAGAAGCTTATAACGCCCTCCTCTCTGCACATCACGAATTCTCCCGAGGAGAAATGGGCTATGTCACAGCAGCACAACAACTCCGTTGTGCTGCACAATCTCTTGGACAACTCCTTGGACGTGTTTGGAGCGAAGACCTTCTTGATAATGTCTTTTCTTCTTTTTGTGTTGGTAAATAATTCCAATTTATTCCACTAGATTAAAATAAGAAGAGCACCCCACAGGGATGCTCTTCTTATTTTAAAAATTAACCACTTATTCTGACGGACTGAGGAATGTACGTAAGGGACGGGCATCTTCATCTGTCGTAGTTGGCTCCGTCGACATTTCATCTGTTCGGTTCTCATTACGATACTTTGAGCGACATTCCGAACAATAGAAGAAATCCTTATCCCAAGACGTTTCTTCTTCCTTTCCGCAATTATCACATGTGCGAATTTTACGAGAGCGCTTTACACGACATTCCGCACAGAAGAATTCTTCTCCTGCCCACGTGGTTTCTTCTTCCTTTTCACAACACATGCAAACTCGCTTTTGAACTTCTCGTTGCAAGCGAAAATCCTTTGCGTGTTCATCCATATAAATATGTGGATAATCAAAACAACCAGGAGCGGTCAATAAAATCTTACTCGTAATCGAAATGTTACGCTGAGAAGTCATTGCAACCAACTGTACTCGTTTCCCAAGGCGACGAATACGACGAAGTACAGGCACATAATCAGCATCGCCTGCGACAAGTACTGCAACATCATAAACACCTGGAACAGTTGCATACCATGTCATTTCAGAAGCAAGGTTAGCATTCACCCACTTCGTTTCAGGTGTTACACTCGGATCGCAACGAAAATCAATTTCCGTAATATCCATTTCATAACCACACTGTTCGCCCAAGAAATCATAAAAGATTTTTTGTTTCGTTGGATTATAGCCAACCTTATTAACTGGAATTGTTCCATAATAACACGTACGAACAATATCCACCTCTTGTCCACTAATCTCTGCTAAAGACTGTGCAATAATATCAGGGATTCGTTTATAATCTACTTCAAAACCCTTTTCGCCTAATCGGTTAAAGAGCGCTTGTCGACCTTTATAAAGCCAACATCCATCAATGAAAATCATCGCACGTATGGCCATGATATAATTCCTTTATTTTCTTTGGTCACGTATGTGACACGTATGTTTATATAAAATGGTGCTAATTGTGCACCATTACAAAGCACTTCATAGGGCTACTTTGATATTAATATAAAAACAAAAAAAGCGCAAAAACGCAAGCATTCTTTTTTGAAAAGAAGGAATATCACAAAAAACACTCTAAAGATGCTATTTTCTATCCCTCCAAGGCGATTTTAAGCATCTCAAACCAAGCTTTCTATCGCACTAAAACGTTATAAAAAATAGACTCGCGTTAATTTTATAAAAAACCGAAACGAAGGACTTCGTTTCGGTGGTGAGTTCTTTTCGTGTGTGTATGTATAAACTGCAATGCAGTTATACAAAGAATGGTGGGCTGTGCTGGACTCGAACCAGCGACCCCTACCGTGTGAAGGTAGTGCTCTAACCAACTGAGCTAACAGCCCTAAATGGAGCGGGCGAAGGGAATCGAACCCTCGTAAGAAGCATGGGAAGCTCCTATTCTGCCATTGAATTACGCCCGCAAAACGCAATGAAGAATACCAAAACTCCAAATAAATAGCAAGATTTTTCTTTCTTCAAAAAGAGAATTCACAAATATTTCTCTCGTTTCTCTCATACAAAACAACCTTCTTCACCCCCCGATTCTCTGCTCTTACCCTCATCAAAGACGCGTAAAAAGTCCCTTTTTCAAACAGGTGCTATTTAACGAACAAACAGCACCTATTTAACGGGCAAACAGCACCTGTTTGAGACACAAAGCAATACGGTTTCATTTAGAGAATAAAGCTCCCTTTTATAACGCATAGGGTTCACTCACTTAAAACATCTCTTCACATAGGGTGTAGAAATTAAAAAGGCGGGTTTTCACCCGCCCTTTTGATTATTTCTTACGTTCAAGTTTTTTAACGTCTTCTTGCGACATCAAGACAACTTGGAAGTATTTACAATCCGTTGCGATATTGAGAATACGTGGCGCGCCGCCAGAGGTATTCACATCCGAAGCGACATCCAACGTTTGGACAAAATACCATGCAGGATCAGAAAGTGTCTCCTTTCCAACAAGAACAAGTGTACCATCTGCATAGAGTTGCTTAATCTCTGTTGCACCATTCATAAGTGTAACCGATGCCTGAACACTCTTTTCTGCATTGTTTTCGATTATACCGAAAGCCGAGAAGCAGAGCGAGACATTGTCACCATTATCCGTAAGTGCGTCATCAAAGCCAAGCCAATACTTTTCTGACAAATCAATCGTACCACTGTTCATTGCTTGAGCAACGTCAGATGGTGTACCAGAGGCGATTAACCATGCTTCATAGCCAGCATCTTGAGGAGCAGAGTCCTTCAACTTTACAAGGATCTTTTGCGCTTCCTTATTCGGCACCAACATAACAACATAATTCTTGTCTGTATCAAGGAGCGCCGAATCATAAGAAGACGTCGATACCGAGCGTAAGCCAAGGCCATTATCATCCTTTGACGGATCAAAGTCAATACAGTAGCGTCTTAACGTCATTGTCTTCTTTGTCGTGTTCAACGTTGTGACAAGATCCGTTGCGACCTTCACCTGACTAGAAGCAGCATTACTTAATGCTACATCAACATCAAACCACTCATCCGCAACCGGCTCAAGTGTCAAACGATAACGTGTATTCACTGGGAGATTTGCCACCGTAAACGACGAAGCTCGAGTCTTCAACGCCGTCAAAATGTCATTTCCTTCTGCATCTGTATAAACACGAGCAAGATCAAAGGTTGGCGTTGGCATCTTTGCTTCAAGCGCATTCAAGCCCAACGTTCCACCCATATAGCTTGCGCTAATTCGATACGTCCGCGAGATGAAGGCTATAAATTCATCCAACGACATCGAGGAATAAGGCTGCTTGAAATAATCGCCAGAGAAAGTCGCACTTGTATTATTATTGGGGCCAGGAATTGTAGAAACACCCGAACTTATTAAATAATCCATGGGGTACCACACGCGCTGTTGATTTGCAATCGCCTCAAGACCAGATCCATTCTTCTTATAAACATCTACAAAGAGAATAGACGTATTACCCGCTAATCTACCAATTGCGATGTTGACATAACGAATAATATTAGAAGAAGCAAAAGACTGCGTCTCAAGGGTTGCAATCTCCGACAAACGCGCATCAAGCGTCAACATCTCACCCAACGAATCAACTGCATTTTCGTTATTATGCGAGAAGAGAATCTCATCGGCAACAACACCATTATTACGCACGAGCTCAATACCAAAAACAAGTCCATCCTTAGCATAATCTACGCCAAGTTCACTGTTAAGATACTTCACCAATGCGTCATAATTCGGGAAGATTTCCATCGTACCAATAGTAGCATCATCACCAAATTTCGTCTTTTTACCATTCTCTTCAGTCAACAATTCCACCGGGATTGTTGGCGTCTTCAAATAGACGAATTGATCAACATCCATTGCAGGGACAAGTGTACCCGTTCCCGAGCCATCGTCAACATATTCTCCCGATTGCTTAAGGCATGTAGCATAATCCAAACGCGACAACTCTGCCGTTAACGGATTATATGCTTCATCAAACTTAAGATTCGTGATTTCATTATGACTTGTAGCAATTGCATAATAATCAATGCTATCTGCACTTGCATCCGTCGAAACAATACGCTTACCAGGAATCCAAGACTTCAACTCAATCGTACGATTATAAAGCGGATGATCCATTGCAAGCATATCGGTCGAACGCGTCCAATTAAGTTTTGTTTTAGCATCCATTGTCGTTACATCTGGCATCGGTGCATACTTCACAACAATCTTCCAACCATCCAAGGATTGTGCCGGACGATAAAGTTTCTTAGATCCGAAATCAACTTCTGTAACCGTCGTTGCACGCATTGCAAGTTCAATCGCAGAACCATAACTATCTGTGTGGAAAGGACGAATTTCGTTAATCCAGACATCATTATAACCGATGGAATAAATCCATGCATAAGGTGCCACGCCAGCCTTTTGACTCGTTGCCACATAGTTCACATCCGCACGATCTTCAGGAACATACCACGGGCAGTAAACAGGAAGATTGTCAGACGAGAAATTCGAAACGCCCTGGCAATCAATAATTTCACCCGTTGTTACATCCACGAGAACAACTGCGAAACGAAGAATGGCGCCTTCCGACCACACACTTTCATTTTCAGCATTCTTCATCGATAACGTTGCCGTCAACGGAACAAGCGAGTCCTCATTCTGGATCATTGCCAACGCGCCATCATCGTCTGTTGTCGACGGATCACCCGCATTCAATGCCGCTGTAAGTTCGTCATTCGTCATCACTCGGAAGGCAAGATACGGTGCTTCCGAATCCTTCTTCAAGGCTTCAACCTCTTGTAATGTCAGCGAGGTCTTATTTTCGAAATCCTCTGTTTCAACTTGATCATCAATCGAACCGCGAATACCCTGAAGCGTCATCGGCAAAATACCACCCTTAACATAAGGCAAGCTCATCGACTTACCACTGTTAGCAAGTTGAAGATTGGTGCGCAACTTCTTGAAATCTGCCGTTACACCATCTCCAATTGCAGGCATTGCGCCAAACAACTTTGAAATATCCCAGTTTGCAAGGAAAGTTGTTGCACTTTGAGAAGCTGCCCCCGTAAAGAGATCGGAAGGCACTTTATTTTTATCGGTCAATGCCCAAACAAGCATCGGAACAACCGTTGGCTTTTCAGAGGTCATCTCTTCAATAATGGTCTCACGAGCATACAAACCATTATCAGGGCGAATCACTGCCGACATCGACAAGGTATCACCAATCAACGGCTGATAAATCCAACCATGCTTATCACAATGTTCGCCTTCACCATTACCGATTTCATCATCCCAAATAGGATTGGTTACAACCTCACCACCCTTTGTTAAGTCAGGAGCACCAGTGCTATCCAATCCATAGAAGCTCTGAGATACAAGCCATGCACCAAATTCAATGCTACCAGGACGCATTGCCATAACAAGATTATTTGTTGCAGACGCCGGTTCTGCAATGAGAAGAACTGCAACCACATAATCATCTGTATCTTGGAAGAGCAATCCCGAGGTTTCATCAACCACCGCATCGCCATTAAAGATAATACGACCCGTAAAGGATTCTTCACCCGCGACCTCTGCAGTTGCAAAACCTCCGAGCTCAACATATATGCGAGCCTTTTCTGCATTTGACGTGGCAGTCTCTGCACGATAATAGGTTTCCCGTGCAAGCATCAACAAATCACCCTGCGAGAATTCTTCACCCTTTGCAAGACGTTTGCCAACAAGAAGTACTTTACCCATCCATTCTGCAGGAAGCGTCAAGTAATCATAGGTATATCCCACGCGAGGACGATAGGTAATCACACGCTGAATTTGATTCTTTGTGATATCAGAAACCCACGAATTCGCAGCAAACGATTCTTCTGCTGTAGCGCCAATAACTGTCGTTTCCGTTGGCACATAACCAAAGGCTTGCCAACCACAAGGCGATCCACCATAAACCGTATTCAACAATGTTGATGTCACACGAATGCGATTCCATTCGGGATTCGAATCAAGACCAACATCACCATTGGCGCCATTCTCTGTGCCGTTAGTTTCAGAGGCAACAAAACGCCACAAGGTTCGCTCTGCGCGGGTTTCACGCAAGATGTCACCAAACTCATCGGTCGTTGTACCACCGACCAACTGAATCGAACCTGCTGTATTCAAGGCATCCGTTTGCCCCTCTACAATGTAGTGGCCAAGCGTAGTAGAAACATCGGTGGTAGCAGGAATACTACTTCCACCATTAGCTGTAACACCCGTCCAAACGCCACCCTCGCCTGCACCACACGGACGAATCAATGCAACGGCAACAGCATCTTCATTTACATCAGTTGCCGTCTTAGCAACAAACTTGTAAGAGAAAGATGAAATCGCATCAAGCGCTTGAGCATCGCTCATATCCACCCAGTCCATCGCTGTTCCACCTGGAACAGTATATTGGACCTTCCATCCATCTGTTGTAACTTCTGGTACACCTTCACCAAGACCTGCCCCAAGAATACCCTGACGCAACTTTGGAATAACCACTTCAACAAATGGCTCCGTTCCCGTACCTTTAACAAGGTTAACCTCATTCAACCACACCGATTCCGGAGGTGTGCTATAGAGGTAGAAGTAAGGGATTTCTCCTTCTTGCTTTAATGGCGCATACCACTCTGGCCATGCATAACGAGGACTGGAAGTATCCTGAGGAATCAAATACTGAATTGTCTCTGTCGATGCACCCGATTGTACCGTAACGGCATAAACACCCCAGGCAAGATAGGGAATCTTTGGCTCCTTAATTATTATATTGCCATTAAGATCCTTTTTCATATAGCTATCACCCAAGACCGTTACACACGTTGGGCTATAAATCTCACTTAAAGTGTCATTCACTTTACGCGTCAAGTCTAATACCGCAGAGCGCAAATAACCAGCGTCTCCCAACGCATTCATCTCGGCTTTAGCTTTGTCAAAGGTAAGACCCGTTAACGCAAGAATCTTATTCTTCCACTCCGTCCACATTGTATCATCAAGATATGCAGTGGGATACGTGATAATCGCCCCAACAAGGCGTGCATTCTTTGCCGCTAATTCCGCGGTATTATATTTCACACTAAATCCGAAGGCGCTACCACACCACGGTTGATACTTCGCATCACCCGTAAGCGCATCACCACAGAATGGCGAAACCTCCGTAATAATATCCTCTGCACCCTCTGCTGCAACAATATAATTTGCAGATAAGGTAAAGGAATACTTCGTTCCATCATTAAGCTCTGGAATCAATTGTAGGACAAGACGATCCACATTCTTTGGCTCAAAGGTTGCGACCATCGTGTTCGGTTGATTGACATCCGAAGCAAACGTTACACTAAACGAAGTCTCATCTTCAACGATTAAGTTTTTAAGCGCTTCTTCTGTTGCAACGGCCACACCATCTTCTGTACTTGTCGCAGTTAATGTAACCTTTTCAAGTTTATTAAACGGGAAGGCGGTATAGGTAACTTTAACCTTTGATCCATCAGGAATCGTACGATAAATCATATCACGACCACCAAAGATCGTTGTTGTACTAATCCCATTTTCATCAAGGAAGTCAACCATATGCTGACCAAGACCATTAACTTGAGAAGAGATTGTATTACCATTTGGATCTGCATAGTAAATCAACCACTGATCAAGGTTAATTTGACGAGGTGTAACTTGAACCTCTTTATTCGTATCTCCTGGACGAGCCTGTTCTGTCAAATTGAGCGTTATATTAAACGGAGAGGCAAAAAGGTGGCTAACATCTAGCTGCCCCTTTTCCTCATTTTCCGTTCCAAGGGGTGTATTCGCATTGGTACGCATAACCCAAGCACCACCCATGTCGATCGTTGCAATCGAGTTTACGCGCTCCTTGCTTGAAGAACGAGCATCACCAATAAAATTCTCTGTTGTGCCATTCTTGTCATAAATGCCATCGGCATTTGTCTTAAATGTCTTCACAACAGCGAGACGACGTGCATGATCTGCAGATGTATAATTCGCATCGGGCTTATTCGTCGAGGAATCCCAATCTTCCTCACGGAAACTTTGGAACCATTCTGTACCGAAGCCTTCTTGTTTATAAGCAGTACGATACTTTGTTGCTAATGCATCCAGACGAGACTCGGCATTGACAGATGATCCTTGACCATCTTGCCACAAGCTGTAAAGCACAATATGCTCTGCACCACCCGTTGGACGATAGAGGCGAAGCGCAACAGCAGCACTGTTCGTTCTTTCATAACCAGAATAAAGCCCCGTTTGTGCACGACCCGCATTTTTATGAGGTTCACTCGTAACATTCTCATTATTTGCGAGAAGATTCGAATTCGCATTAATGATGGTATAAAATGTTCGATTCGAAAGCGGAGTTGCACCGCCCTGTGCAGGAACTGCACCTGGATCAGGAACAAGCGGAGTCCCTTCATCTCTAATTGCAAAGGTCTCAACTGTAGAGAGTAAATTTGCATCGGAGATATCCGCGAACCAACCATTCATGGAGTTCTTTGCCGGTGTACAGAATTCAATAAATCGTTTCATCAATGTTCTTGATGCATCGTTCATATTAAATTCATTAATAAAGACTTCTCCAGGAACGGTGTCATAAAGCCAAAAATAAGGCGTAAAGAAGCTTGAACCCTTTGTGTCAAAGGCGCCAACACCTGCATTTTCCGCATTTGAAGCAAGCTCATTACAACGTGTACGCATTTCCGTATTAAGATTGCGCGGGAAATACCATGGGAAATCGGTATACGAGCCAGCATCAATAATCGAATATCCATAGCGTGGATTATCCTCTGTACTATCCTCTGTTTCAAAAACCGCCCATACGGCATAACGCACAAGTCCATTTACTTTCAACTTCTTTATTTCATCAAACGCATCCGCATCATCAGAGATTGTCCTAAAGGTTTGCTTTTCCGACGGCTCATCCTGACGCGTAAGCAAGATGGTATTTCCTTGCAAACTTGTCAAACTCTCAAGACCAGAAGCGGTTAACGCATCGTAATTTGCTTTATTCTCTGCTGCATCCAAACGCATGAAGGTGTCTTCAATTGCAGCACGCTTTGTTGCAAACCATGTTTCGAGCCCCCAAGCATCCAATGCTTGGGCAGCCTCTTCAAAGCTTGCCTTTGTGTCGCCAAGATTTTCAGTAATAGAAACATTCGATTCTATCGTAGGATCCCATGCATAAATCGGTGTTGTTGCAGCTTCAACCGTTGTATCCAAAGCATTTCGGTAAGAATAATCCGAAGTAACACGTTTCATCTCCGTTGGAACATTCCACGTAAAGAAGACCTTAATTGAATCTTTCTTCACTTGCTGCAACCGATCCACTGTCACTTTTACCGCAAGAGGAGAACCCGCAAGTGGTTGAGAAAGCGGCGAATTACGACCATCGGCAACGTCAAAAATACCACTGGCGCCATCCAACACTTTCGTATGCTTTTCAAAATTGTCTCCCGGAAGCGTTGAGAAACAAACATTACTCAAGCGTACAGAGGGAGCAATTGGTTCTGTGATAGAAAGTTTATCCAACCAAATGCGACCATACGCCTCAACTTGAGGTACACCATTACGACCATCAACAACTCCACCCTCTACAGGAACATGAAGGCGAATGCGCTTCAAACTCTTATAATTCGGAATTATTTTAGTCAAATCAACATCATATTGACGATAAAGCGTATCCTCGATTTTTACACGTGTAAGATACGTATAATCATCTGGGAAGGACAATGATTCATGAGCATCAATGGTTTCACTCTCATAACCATAGACATAAACATAATGATTTTCCAAAGAAGGCTCGTCAAGACGTGCAGCAAAACTAATAATCCCCGCACCCTTTTCCAAAATCGGAGACTCTACATAAGACTGAAGCAAAGGATTTTCAATGCCACCAACAACATCCTCTGTGATGTGGTCATTAAAAAGTACGGCGCGCGTAAGACGACTCTTCCATGCGAACGTCTTTTCATTAATATTTTTCGCAAGACGATCCTTCCAATAAAGAGATGCTATTGGCTCTTCGCTTAATCGAATGTTACCTGCACTCCAAAGCGCCACCTCGCCAGAACTTGACGTAATACGGAAATCATCAAGATAAACATAGGGGTCATCAGTACTATCAATCGGAGAAACCATGACGAGTCGAAGAATACCACGTTCCATCGAAACATATTTCGAATTTTCTAATAGACGCGGTGTGATTGACATCGTTCGCCATTCACCATTGGTTATAGGAAGCTCAATTTCTGTCGAAACATTTTCCCAACTCGACAATGGATAAGAATCATTCAAATTATCAGTATGAGAGCTTCGGGCATTTGTGTATTGAAGCAACAAACTCACCGAAGGATTCTGTACATTGTCTTTAAATTCACTTTGTAAAGGAATACGATAACGGAAAGAAATCGTTCCAAAGTTATCGCTCGAATAAGGCGTATAAAGCGCCAATGTACTTGCTGTATGATGAATATTATTCGTCGATCCTGCAGAAAGTCCGTTAGAAGTGTTACGTCGAGAATACTGCATCAAGAGACACTGCTCACCCGTGTATTCCGTTGGCTGCGCACTATTTTGCGATTCGTCTACTGGCTGTACCCAAACACCAACAGCAGAGAAACCATCCGTTTCCGACTCATTCCAATGTGTATTGGTATAAAGAGGAACTTTCGTTCCATTACGATTCGTATCATCACCCTGCCACGAGCTAACCGTCAAATCATCAATGAAGACTTCGTTCCCATCTGTTGCCACAAGCGAGAGCGAAAGATCTGCTCGACCCACCGTGATAGAATACTCTTGCTCTGTATCTCCCGCGGTAAACACGGCTAATTGCTCCGATTTGCCCTCCGAAGCAGAATATCCATCTAACCGAACCTGAGCAGAGGTGTCCGCGGGGCGTTTGCCACGTTGAAGTTGTAACTGTGAACCACTTGCGCTATTCACGACCCACTTCGCGTCTGACGTAAGAAGTTCCACTTTTGTTGTGTCTGGGGTATATGTTAAACCCTCAAATGCGCCATTGGTCGCATTCATATAAACAATAGAGTTAAAGATCGGCCAACATTCCGCCGAACCAAATGCAATATGCGTTAATGTTGTTTGGGGAACTGTACTCGTTGATTTAATTGTTTTATTCGCAAAGGATGCATTCAAGAAGCCCGCATCATCAATCCAAAGTCGCGCTTCTTTATTTTGCATCGAATCCTGATTCGTTACATGATAGTCCTTAGTGCCATTATCAACCTCGAACGACTTACGTGTAGCAACGCCCCCTGTCCATTGCCATAACTCCATGACAACACGTTCTTGAGGACGTTCGCGACCATCTTGATAAATGAAAATCTGCGACAATCGTAATTCGTAATAAGTGGAAGTAAGTCCAACATTACAAAGATAAAGCGAAGTTGAATAACCAGACTTTGTTTTATCATTAATAGCAATTGTTGTACCAACACCCTTAAACGTCTTTGACGAATCACTGCAAAAAACAATACGGTCAATCGCATAGGGTTCCGAACGACTAAGCTTAAAACGAACCTCTCCTATACCCTTAAGAAGGGAAATATCACTACGAGCATCCGTAGACTGTTTAATGGTAGCATTACCAGACAATCGAACCATCGCATCGGGTTGATATCCCGATGGCGTCTCAATCATACTATTCGCGTCAAGTTTTAATACAACCTGATTACCGTAAGAACTGCCAAATTCAAAGCCCTCGGTCCATGTTCTCGAATCATCTTCATCTTCACGCAAATACTTATGTGACGCAGGTTCACTCGAAGCACCCCAAGATGCAAAATAGTCTGCCGCAATGTTTGCAAGATCGCCAACAAAGAACTGATACGAAATACCAATATCCCCTGACGATTGCTTATTATCACCATAAGCACGGCCAACCGTAAAATGATCCGTAATTTCAGAGGTTGTTGCAAGTGGACCTTGATCAGGAATCCAACCTCTTGAAATCTTTCCATCACCCGAGATGATTGCATCAAAATTCGCGACCGCCGACTTTACATTCTCATGGAATTCTGTGTCAGCAAAGAGTCCATTTGACGCAGCATCCCATGTATTAAAATCTTGTTCATTTGCACCACAAACAGAAAGTGTCCCAGCCTGCGTTGCAATATCTTCTGGCTCCTTAAAGGTGACACACAGATGTGTCGCACTGAGCTCGGAAATGTCAACCAAAATGGGAACGATCTCTTCAGGCGTTTTACCCGCTGTTAAGATTTCACCATTTGTTAACGAAATTGTACTTCCTGGATATGCAGGCAATGTCGTTGGCATGCCACCTTGAACAACCGTTTCATTTTGACCATACCAATATTCATTGCCGTTCGGTTGACGAACACGAACTCGGAAGTTTACAAGATTTAAATGGTATTCCGCATCCCCGTCTGTCGCATCTGTAACCCAGGCATAAATCGCATCTGAATCCTTCTTTTCGGTATCCCCAGAATATATAATATTTCCCTCTGCAGAAACTGCAATTTCTTTAGGAAGCATCACATACCAAGAGCGAGATTCACGACCATCAGGAATGAAATTAACTTCTGCATCCTTCATCACATAGCCAAACGTTTCTCCTGCTCGCGTACGATATGTTAACACCATATCGATTTGCGTAGCATTCGTAAGTTGCTCTCGAACTTCAAGTGTTAAAGGATAGAAGCCCTTTGTTGAATCATTGTCATCTACTGGCAATTCCTTCACAAGAAGTGTTGTTTGCTCACGCTTATCCAAAACATCTCGGCCAGCCTCAAACGAACCAAGTAACTTACAATCTAATGTAAGATTATACACGCCTGGCAAAAGCGAAACTACATTGCCTTTTTCATCACGGCAAAAGGAGTTCTCTGCCACATTTGTAAATGCACCAAGACCATTTTTTGTAAGACGCTTAGAGTCTACGCCCATAAATGATGCAACAAGGGACTCACTATCAACCTCCATTGCCGCACTGTATGTTCCGCAAGCCTCATCACTGTCTGCTCGACGCGACAGCCCAAGAGATGCCTCATATCCTCGTGGCACCCGATTTACATTAGGGGTAACCTTAAAGTTAACCGTATAACGTTCGCCCTCGTTCTTTTCTACATTATAGACATTACATGCTGCACCAATAAGATTTGCATCATTATCCTTAATTTGTGGTGCACCAATTGTTGCCATTGGTGTAGCTGATGAGACACGCAACTCTCGAATAAGAATCGTTGTCGCATACGCGTCATCAATCGTAACCTCGTTGCCAAATGATGTTACACGTAAAATACGGAATTGAGCCCCTGCATTCCCTGTAGCCTCTTCGTCCACCTTCACCGTAACAGATGTAAGACTTTGTGTTGGTGTAATAAGTGTTGCTGTAGGGTTACCTAAATCTTGCTTTACAAACGTACCATTTGCCCCTTTAACAGAAACACCTTCTGTCGTCCAAACACCTCCAACTTTCACCTGTACATAAAGATACTGTGGAGATTCTGTTGCATCCGTAACAATCTTCGTCTTAAAGACAATCTTACTAATACCATCGGGGTAGGTTGGAGAGACAACCATCGGACAATCTTCAAACGTCTGTAAATTCTTGATGTTTTCAAGAGTCACGTCCACATCATTTAACAACAATGCACCCTCGTCTACGTAATTGCCTCCCGCAGAACCCAATGCAACTTTCTTTAATTCCCACGAAGTCCCAGAAATAGCCATGGAATCAAGCATATAAGCATTGTACTTCTCACGACCAAAATAAGAATCGCTCCAAACGTTATCTGTATTATCATCACGATTAACCCCACGCCAAATACGCGGGTCTGTGAAATCCATCTTACGGCCATGGTCTTGAATATCAGAAACAATCGTGAAGAGGCCTAAACCGTACCGCGATGCCGCATACCACTCATACGTTGCACGACCATTAATCAACGAATCCAAAAGCGGATTCATATTTTCAGGATTATTCCAATCAATCACAAGCACATTACTATAAAAACGGCGTTCCCAACGCGCAGGATCGCGCACTGTTCCCACAGTCAAGGAGGTCAATGTGTCAGGAATCGAAGCGCCAGAAGAAACCACATCTCGATTAATATCCCCCTGCTGAGGCATGGGATAATAACCCGAATCTTCTGCGGTTAAATAGATTGCACCAGACCACGCAGAGCCTTCGCCTCCATGCGGACGATACATAAGGGTTGCAGGAATAGCTCGAAGTGTAGTCGCAATTCCCTTTGTTCCCGTACGAGGAACCGACACCGTTAAGCAAACCTGTGCGCTTGTTGAATTCTCCGTCAAAGGATCCTTTGTATCAGCATCAACAAGTGTTAATGCATAAAGCACCGGCTCTTCTTGAGAAACTCCAACAGGCACAGATGTTGTTGCCGAAAAAACAGGTTCGGCGGACCCGAAAATAAAGCCCGCCACAAGTGCTGAAAGCACGTTTGAAAAGGATAAGCGTTTCATATCAGTCAATCTTCTCCCCGTCTACATTGACGCCGCCAGAACCATACCACTTGGAAAGTTTCTTGCGTTTATTCATATCGGGTTTAGAGGAATCCGTTGATGGATCGTCAATTGCTTCAACACGTCCATCGCCAAAACAAACAAATGCTTGCATCTTGCCATCATTGTCATAATTGAAACCGAGACATTCGTCTTGGGCATCCCAATCCCAAACTTGGTCTCCTGCAAGAGGTTCTGTCTTCACCTTGTCATTATCCAAATCAAGCTCGACAAAGAGAACCGTTCGAGATGGCAATGCTTCAGCCGTTTCATTACCACTTCCAGTTCGAGCCTTTAACGTATTCGCACCGTAATTGATAGAGGACGAAAAACCACGATTAAATTGCATCCCTGTACAATATTCCCGTTCTGTTCCGTAAAGATCTTCGTCTGCACCTGCAACAACATTCATTGCATACGAACGCATAACATGTTCTTCTCGACGAACATGACGTAAGCGGAATGCACGCTTCGCAAAGTTTTTATTCACATAGGAGGCGAAATCACTATTCATCAACTCGAAAAGTGCACCAACACGAATTGTATTCAATGCACCAGTCTTCATAGAACTTGTTGAAGATTCGTCAAACCAAGTCGCGGGTTGCGCATTAATACCACCCTCTTTTTGAGAGGTATTAAAGCAACGGCAAAGACCTTCCTCATTGACGTAATCATCTGGATTAGCATCATCCGACGAGCTAAAGCCATACCCATTACCACCGCCATCGCCAATTTCAAAAGAACATTCATGGCCAAAATAAACCCATCCTGCAGCACGGCCATAACGTTCTTCATAACCACTAGACTTCCGAAGGCGATACTCATTAAACCAACCACCCGCAGCAGGAAAATGACCATCATGGCGCATCTTGTAGAGAAGTGTAGATTGCCCCAAACGGCGTAAATCTTCACGCGCATCTGCAGACTCTGCAGAAGAAAATGCTTTACCAATAGTTGCTGTCAACGTTGCGCCAAGGATGCCAATAATCATAATGACAACCAACAACTCAATCATTGTAAAACCGAGTGAAAAATTCTTTCGCGTCTTCATAAACGGTCCTCTCATACTTAACTATATTATATGTCAAAAAACAGTCAAAAGCAACTGTTAATCAATGTGTCAAAAAAAATATTTCAAAAATGCGCTTAAAGTGCCTTTTTTATGCATCTTCTTTTTTAAAAAGATTTCTTAAATAAAAAATTAACTCTTTTTTTTCAATTTTCGCGTACTTTCTCCATCTTATCCCCCCTACTCTTCTTAACAATACAAAACAAAAAAATAAGAAGGCACCCAAGATGTTGGATGCCTTCTTGTTTGATTCAATATCCCTTACTTCGCAATAAAGGAATCAAGATGCCAAATATCCTTAGCATACTCAGCAATCGTACGGTCAGAGGAGAACTTACCTGCACATGCAGTATTCATCACAGAGGCCTTTGTCCATGCGGTCGGCTTACGATAGAGTGCTTCCACCTTGTCTTGAGCCTTAATAAAGGCAGGAAGGTCCTTGAGCAACATGTAGTAGTCATTGAAGTCAATGAGACTCTTCAAAAGCGGCTCAAAGATGCCAGGCGTCATCAAGGAGAAGACGTTACGACGAATCATATCAAGAGCACGCTTAATCTCTGGATCAGACTCATAGATAGCACGAGAGTTATACGTCGGGCGGAGCTTCTCCACTTCTTCCGTCTTAAGACCGAAGATGAAGATATTATCCTTACCCACTTCTTCTGCGATTTCAACATTTGCACCATCAAGCGTTCCGAGCGTAAGCGCACCATTGAGCATAAGCTTCATGTTGCCTGTACCAGAGGCTTCTGTGCCCGCAAGCGAAATCTGTTCAGAAACGTTTGCAGCAGGAATAATCTTTTCTGCAAGAGAGACGCGATAATCTGGGAGGAATGCCACCGTAATGCGACCCTTAACAAGCGGGTGATTATTGACCACATCTGCAACGCCATGAATAAGACGAATAATAAGCTTCGCGATCCAATAACCAGGAGCAGCCTTTGCACCAAAGATAAAGACGCGAGGATGAATATCCATATCAGGCTTTTCAATCAAGCGATTAAAGAGAACAATGATATAAAGCACGAGCAAGAGCTGACGCTTATATTCATGAAGACGCTTAACCTGAACGTCAAAGATTGCATCTGGGTTTGCCTGGAAACCAAGCGTATTAAAGATTGTATTCGAAAGAATTTGCTTATTTGCACGCTTGATATCTGCGAACTCTTCCAAGAAAGAAGCGTCATTCACAAATTCCTTCAACTTAGAGAGTTCAGAGAGATCCGTAATCCACTTGTCGCCAATGCTATCTGTGATAAGATTTGCAAGACGGGGGTTAGCCTTAAGCAACCAACGACGTTGAGTAATACCATTCGTCTTATTCGAGAAGTGATCCGGCATTAATTCAAAGAAGTCGCGGAAGATCGTCTTCTTCAAAATTTCAGAGTGGAGCGCGGCCACACCGTTAACAGCGGAAGTACCCACAAGACAAAGATTTGCCATACGGACATACTTTTCGCCAGCTTCATCGATAAGCGACATACGACCAAGGCGTGCAATATCACCCGGATAAAGATTTGTCACCTGCTGCAAGAAGCGTGCATTGATCTCATAAATGATTTGCATATGACGAGGAAGCACACGCTCCATCAACGGCACAGGCCACTTTTCAAGCGCTTCGGGAAGCACTGTGTGGTTTGTATAACCCGTGCAAGCACGAACATACTTCCACGCTTCATCCCAAGAAATGCCTTCAACGTCAACAAGAACGCGCATCAACTCAGGAATAACAAGCGTTGGGTGCGTGTCATTTAACTGGATAAAGACATACTTCGGCAAGTGTTTCCAATCGTGACCTTCATCACGGAAACGACGGAGGATATCATGCACCGATGCTGCAACAAAGAGATACTGCTGGCGGAGACGGAGTTCTTTACCCTGCGTGGTCGAATCATTTGGATAAAGAACCTTAGTCAAGTTTTCTGCAAGCACCTTCGATTCCACAGCTTCAATGTACGAACCGCGATTAAATTCTTCAAGAGAGAATTCATTTGTTGCATGTGCAGACCAAAGGCGAAGTGTACCAATGGTTGTACCCTTATAACCAACAACTGGCAAATCATACGGCACGGCTTGAACCTGCTGCGCAGGCACCCAAACCCATTCATCATGACCCGTACGACCCTTGTAATGTTCAACATGACCACCAAAGCCAACAAGGCAGGTATATTCAGGACGTTGAATTTCCCAAGGATAACCATACTTCAACCAGTTATCCGGTTCTTCACGTTGTTCACCCTGAACGATACGCTGACGGAAGATACCATAGTCATAACGAAGACCATAACCCATTGCAGGGAGATTAAGCGTTGCGAGCGAATCAAGGAAGCAAGCGGCAAGACGACCAAGACCGCCATTACCAAGACCTGCGTCCATTTCGTAGTCGCGAAGACGATTCCAATCAAGACCAAGGGAATCCATTGCTTCACGGCACTGATCTTCAAGCCCCAAGTTGATCACATTATTGCCTAAGAGACGGCCAATAAGGAATTCGAGAGAAAGATAATAAACACGACGAACTTTAGCGCTACGATAAGCGTCTTGTGTCGCCATCCAACGATCAACAATACGATCGCGAACAGCATAGGCAAGTGCATTATAACAATCGCGTTCAGTTGCACGATCATTGCTCTTTGCCATCGAAAAACGCATATTCCAAAGGAAGTCCTGTGCAAGACCCTTTGCGGTTAAATCAATGGAAGGATTTTCAGAGGGAAGTTTTACAGGCTGAATAGGTGCCGTTTTATTTTTTGATGTAGGCATGATATAAATCCTCGTTCTTACTCTTTAATTTTATTCTTTGCCTCGTTTACGCGCAAACGACGGCCCATGACATTTTTATCATGTAAAGCCTTGATTGCAGCTTCTGCTTCAGAGCGATAGATCATTTCAACAAATCCAAAGCCCTTGCTCTTATGATTATAACGATTTTCAATCACGCGTGCACTCTTCACTGTGCCATACTTTGCGAACGCCTTACGTAATTGTTCGCCAGTCATGTCATAGCTAAGATTGCCGACATAGATTTCGATCAGTTCCTTTTGCCCTTTATCGGCGGGTGCTTTCTTGCCAAAGGGCCAGAAGATGGAGAACCAACTCATCTCTGCATTTCCTCTTTTCTTTTTGGGTCAACGCGGCCGTTGCGGGCCCGCGCCACCATAAATCCCTTAATGTTGTTCACCAAGGAATCCATGGAGTTTCTTTATACGTGTGGGATGGCGAAGCTTACGCAACGCCTTGGATTCTATTTGACGAATACGTTCGCGAGTAACGGAAAAAAGTTTTCCGACCTCTTCGAGCGTACGGGAGTAACCATCGGTCAAGCCGAAACGATAATCAAGGACCTGGCGCTCACGTTCACTTAAAGAATAGAGCACCTCACGGAGACGTTCCTTGAGCAAGGTAAATGCAGCAACGTCTTCAGGACGTTCTGCAGCCTTGTCCTCAATAAAGTCTCCAAAGTGAGCGTCATCACTGTCGCCCACAGGGCTTTGGAGGGAAATGGGCTGCTGGGCCATGCGATAAACAGTCTTCACACGATCCACAGGCAAGTTCATTTCATCGGCGGTTTCTTCCATTGTCGGTTCGCGGCCCAACTCCTGAAGGAGTTTTTTCTGGACACGCAAAAGTTTATTAATGGTTTCAATCATATGCACAGGAATACGAATCGTTCGAGCCTGATCCGCGATTGCACGCGTTGCAGCTTGACGAATCCACCATGTTGCATACGTAGAGAATTTATAACCACGCTGATACTCAAATTTCTCAACAGCTTTCATCAAGCCTGTGTTGCCCTCTTGAATCAAATCCAAGAAGCTCAACCCGCGGTTCATATACTTCTTTACAATTGAAATCACCAAACGGAGATTGGCTTCCACCATCTCCTTTCTTGCTTGCGCTCCTGCGCGGAGTGCACAGCGAAGCTCTTCAAAAGCGTTCATAAACATCTTTGCAGGCATACCGAATTGCTTCTCTGCAACCGACATACGGCCTTCTAATTCTGCAAGCTTTTGTGTACGCTTTTTACTGAAACCTTGACGTTTCAGTTTCTTATGCACCACCATCATTTCCTTATAAGGCTTATAATAGGTTTCTTCGGCGTGCATACAAATTGTTTCAAGCATCTTTTGCTTGAACTGCAAAGATTCATACTTTGCGCGCATTTTCTTACAATACTCTTCTAAACGGCGGTTAATCCCAGACAACGTCTCGGTATCATTCTTTGCCGTCGCAGCGATTTCATTATAAATCGCTTCCATCTCAATGCGCATTTCTTTAAGACGTGCTTGCTCTGGACGCATTGTTTCTACATACGTGTCGCGACTTTCCGAATACTTATCCGTCACAACACGATCAAAGCGTTCCTTGCCGCAATCCAACCCATTTAAAACATAGGCATACAAATCTGGAGCAATAGGCAAACGATTAAAGACATTAACAATCGTTGCTTCACTCTTTTCAATACGCTTACAAATAGAAACTTCCTGTTCGCGTGTAAGCAACGAGACTTGACCCATTTGATGCAAATACATACGAATCGGGTCATCAATAAAATCAACACGACCAGACGCGAATTCCTCACGTTGCTCTGCCATTGCATCTTCAAGATCTTCCTCTGCAACAACACGAACAGACATCGTTGCAAGTAAGTTCAAGAAACGCTCAATCGAGGTGTCTTTAATGATATCAGCAGGAAGATATTCATTCACCTGCTTAAGCGATAATACACGACTCTGTGTTTCAGAAAGCTTCAACAAATCTTTCAAACGTTCACGACATTCTTCACGCTCTTCAAGCTCTTCAATATCTTGTAACGCTTGTTGCTTCTTTGCATCCTCTTCAGAATTCGTAAAGACAACGCGAACATCAGAACCTTGAGCTAATCCACCCCATTCACCTTCATGAGCATACATATCCGATTCGTCGTCAGGACGAATCGTACGCTCTGCCGGACGAACAAGACCCGAGTGTTCATGTTCGTTATATTCAACACCACCTACATTCTCAGAATCCTGTTCTGACACACCGGCCAAAAGCTTTTCATCAGACAACTCTTCTGCATCTGGTACATCATCTTCATCATTTGAAAATTCACCAGGAGCATCAATAAGGAAATCATCCTCTCCAAGTGTAATCGTCACAAAGCCTTCTTCATCAACAGGCAAATTCACCAAACGAGGATCAAGCTCCTCTTTCTCCTTGGTTGTCTTCTTGGAGGAGGTCGATTCTACACCTTTCTTATTTTTCACAGGCTTCTCAGCAACCTCTGCAGTTTTTTTCTTAGAACCCTTTGGCGCTGCCGCAACCTTTTCAACACCCTTTTTAGAAACCTCTTGCGACGGCTTTGCTTTCTCAACACCCTTCTTACTCACAGTTTTTGATGGCATTGATACCTTTTTTGCTTCGTCTACCTTAGAAGACTTCTTCTCGCTCTTCTTCTGAGGCTCCTCTGCTTTCACCGAACGCTTTGCAGACCCAGCTGTTGCTTGTGTTTTTTTCTTCTGCACAGGGGTTTCTTTTTTCGTTGCCTTCGCCATGAAACATTCTCTCCTGATTTTAGGGCGCAATGCACCTTCGCATAATATTGCCCGCGTACCATTATAACAAAAAATATCACACTCTTCTAAAAAAGTCAAGTATTTTAAAGAACTTTTATTTTTCCACCTCCTTTTCCTATGCAAAGCAAAAGCATCACATACGCTTAAACAATTTCTTGACTTTGGGGATTCAAATCCTCTACAATAAGTGAAGTTCTAACAATTTAATCATTAAGGTCTACGATAATGCATACATTAACACCGATTCTTTCCTGCATCACACTCCTTTTTCTCATTGGATGTAACACAAAAGTGTCACAAAAACAAACAACAAATATCCATGCTGAGGAAAACTTTGTTCGCCAATTAACCAATTCCGCGCATCTCGAAACAATTGCAAAAACAAATGAAAACTGGATTTTGCGTGAAATTGCTACACAAAAGATTTCTGATGAATCCGTCCTTTATGAGATTGCACAAACCGATGAAAAAACCATGGTTCGTTGTGCAGCAATCGAAAATATTTCCAACCCTACCCTTCTTAAAGACATCGCCTTGTCAAACAACCATTGGCCTGCACGTCTCGCCGCGCTCAAGAAAATCGACGATTGCGATGTTCTAAAAACAATTGCACAATCCGATAAAGATCCTGATGTTCGTAATGCCGCGAACGAACGCCTTAATAAACAAAAATAAACCGCCTCTACTTTCATGCACCTTTTAAAACCGTTCTTACGAAACGCTCCCTCGCACAATAAAACGTAACTTCTAAATTTAATCTACACAAATTTTCAATTATTTTAAAATAAAAAGAACCCCCAGCAAATGCTGAGGGTCTTTTTGTTTCCTTAAGGATTTCTTACTTCGTCTTTACTTCAAGAACAACCTTAAAGAACTTAGGAGCCGTTTCATTAAGCTTGACGGATGCGCCCTTAAGCACCTGACCATCTGCAAGAGAAACCTCAATAGCATTGATCAACGTCCATTCATCAGAAAGGGTTTCCTTTCCGTAGAAGTTATAGACAGCATTCGTCTTTGCAATGATGTCTGTAATGTCTTCTTCTGTGATGGTTTCTGTCGTACCCGTGGCCTCAGTCTTCGAAGCTTCAACACTCCACTGAAGTGCAACATTGTTACCATCAAAGACAACCGACTTAATGGCTACGCTATAATCGGTGTAACCCTTAGCAGCGAGTTCAAGCCAATTTGCAGCAGGCATAATCGAACCAAAGTTCGACATCGTATTCTGATAGGCCTCAGCAGGAATACCGACATCAACAATTCCATCGTTATTCACAGAGAGAACGTTGAAGCCAAAGACCTGTGCACCAAGGGAGGTGAGACCCGCTTCCGTCCAAAGCACACCGGCCTTCGTGTATGCATTAGCACCACCAACAACCGTATTGCACCAATCAGCAAAGAGCGTGCTCGGACGACCAGACTGGATCCATTCCCATGCATCAGCAAGCTTGTCGCCATCAACATCCACATCCTGGATATAGAAGGTTGCATCAATGCTCGTGCCCGAACGCTTCGGCGTGACCAACATCGGATCATAGTAGAAGTTATCAGAGGATGTTGCACCCTTTGCAAGATAACCCCACGGTTCCCATGTATCGCGCTTACCATTCATGTTAAGGTCGAAGTAGGCCACCAAATAGACGGGCTCATCGCTTGCAAGACCGCGAAGTTCTGCACGGATAAGCGTCGAATGGAAGATTTCTTCATTACCATCAACATAAGTCTTATCCTTTTCCATAATAACCGTGTGGTTGAGGTTATCAAGTGCAGGATTCGTACCATCATAATTGAGGTAGTCAGACGTCGAGGCAACAGGCGTACCATTGAAGGAGGCCGAGTAGTGAGCTTCGATACGAACAAGACCCTGCGAGAAGTCGTCGTCAGTGTTAAGAACACCGTTGTAACGAATGTTCGCACGGACATAGTAAGAATTCAACGCATTGAATGTTGTATCCTTTGCACCTGCAGTATACTTGCCATCAGATCCCTTATAGGTTTCAACCGTTCCAATACCATCGACCAAATCACGAGAGTCGGTCAACTGAACCTGGAAGTAACCAACGAGTTCTACAGGGGTACCCGTATAAGGATGTAACGTAAGGACATACTTATAGGAACCATTACCGAAGAGAGCGGTTGCATCGCTGTTCAAATCGCCGATTGCATTTGGCATTTCGTAGCGATAGTAGAACTTCGAGCTCGACTCATTGCTACGAGCAATTGCAGAGACGCCACGGATTGCCGTCTTTTCAAAGACCGTCTGTTCCTTGGCAAGGGCAATACCTGCAGCATCCATTGTCTTCACAATCTTAACATCAAAGCTCGGCAATTGAGTTGTCGAAGCCCATTCAAAGGCAAGATCCGTATTGGTGATAATCTTACCACCATTCGGATTGGCCGATTCAGGATCGCGAAGATGCGTCTGTTCAACACTGAAGCGACCGAAGTTGTTGATCGCAGTTGCAATACCATAGGTACGTGCAACATATTCCGGATCCGCCAACTTCGCAACAGGTGCGTAACAGACGAGATACTTCATTGCAGTCACATTTGGAGACAATGCCACAGAGAGACCCGTCGGGTTTGCAGCAAAGATTTCATCTTCTGTGATATAAGGCTTTGCGGTATTATAATCCTGCTCATAAGCACGCGTGAGCGTTGCCGTTGCACCCGAATGAATCGTGTTCGAGATGGTTTCCCAATCGTAGAAGATAATCTTGAAGTTTTCGGTCATCTCTTCACCCACTTCCCCGAGGAAGTTCGACCACTTCAAATTATCTCCCGTAAGCGGGTTCTTAATCTTCGATTCAAGCGAAGCTTCTTGTTCAGCAGCCTGATTATTATCATCTTCGCCTTCAGCATCACCTGTGCCATTGTTTTCCATTGCCTCAGCAGCCTTCTTTTCTGCAATGAAGGTGTCAAGGATTGTCTTCATTTCGACGCGGACAGCACCAGGAGGCGCATTCTTTGTCAATGCAACATGGAGTTCACGATTAATGGTGTCATAACCGATGTCAACATCATGCTGATCGGGTACACCGGCAGGTTCACCTTCGTTCCACATGTTATTACCATTGAGGTCAAGGAAGACGAAGAAGTTATTCTTGCCTTCACGGATATGACCACCTTCAAGCGGCTGCGAGAAGGTGTAAGTTGCAGGGAAGCTTTCCACAGGCGACATTTCATATGCGGCCTTAAGATAGATGTCCTTGAAGTAGGCAACGAACTTTCCTTCGTCATTGTAGAGCTCATCAGTGATGTAATCCTTTTCACTAATCGTGTAAGAATATTCACCTGTGATGTAATTAATCGTACCAATTGCGCGTTCAGACCATACAGCCTTAAGAACAGGCTTTCCGTCTTCATCAAGCACGGGTTCTCCCGTGGTTTCATCAACAGAGACAACCTCTGTCTTGAAGAAGCCCTTCAATAAGCCATTACCGTCGTCACGAATCGTCACACCTTCACCATCGGTGTAGCCATTCAACGTACCGTCTTCGCCAATTTCTTGATAGTAAGAAGTCTTGACTTCAACAGAACCAGCCTTGATATTACCGGGTTCGAGATAACCCGTTGTCGTGCCATAATTCATGCGACCGATAATTTGCGTCAAACCTTCTGCATTATCACCTTCAGCTGCTTCACCGAAAGGAAGCACGAAGATTGCATCAGGAGCGGACATATTACCCTTCACCGTAAAGGCATGAACGACAACCTTAGCCGACATTGCAACATTTTCGCCTTCGTCATTATTGCCAGAATTAAGGATAGAATCCAAATCTTCAAAGCAATCCACACGAATGCTCAAAGCAGGCGTCGGATAAGCAGCGACCTTACCATTGATGGTCTGTTCAACATCCACCAAGGGGTTCGTCGAGTGAACACCACGTGTAGAGACGCGAGCTTCTGCGAAGTTCGACCAACCATCATGATCTGGGTCAGCATACATATCGAAGGAATCAACAGAAGGATTCGAAGACTTGAATGTCGCTTCCCAATGATCTTCCATGAAGTCTGCATCGGAGTAGAGCAAGCCCATTACTGGCGCACCACGACGATAATAGAGCGGCACATGGAAGTCAGGAATATCATTACCAGCCGTCGAGTAGAGACCCGGATTGGAGTTTGCAAGATATTCTGCATAGTTCGTCAAGAAGTCACCGTCATTATCATAGTACGGACCATTCTTGCCAATCGGATCTTCATAATCGAGACCATAATATGTTTCCCACCAGTCAGGCATCTTATCGCCATCGGTGTCGCGCGTTGCACCCTTACGAACTTCGGTTTCCAAGATTTGACCACCAACAGAAAGCTGGATGTCATTCATCTTATCACCCGTGTCAACTCCATCCTTATTATGGAGGAACCATTCCGGGGTACCTTCTGTACCTTCAGTCGGAGCTTCCTTCTGATCAGGCGAAGAGAAGGAGCCTTCGGGTTCCCAACAAATAGCAGAGTACTTCGTGAAGGCATCGCCATAAACCATAAGGTCTGTATCACGAATCACGGTGAAAGGTTCTTGTACCGTCTGCTTATCCTGATCGTAGGTCGGGAAGATCTCATAACGATAAGCATAGGGGTTAGCATTCACCTTCAAAAATACCGTTGCGTCAACCGTGTCTCCAGCCTTGTTCTTACGCCAGAAGCAAGTATCCCACATACGATATTGACCGAGTTCCGGCAATGCCGACATCTTCGGATTAATCGGTTCAAGGACCGAGGTCTCCATCTTGTGAAGACGAGGATTACCTTCCTTGTCAAGCACCTCAATATCGAAGATTGGCAAACGAGAAACCAAGTTAATTGCCTTCGGCACATATTCATAGAACTTCTTCGTTGTCGTTGTTGCGATAGGCTTACCCGTTGTAGGATTATAAACCTTATCACCAAACGCATCAACCATCGGAACACGAGCAGTACGTTCTTCGCCATACTTCGTAGACTTCAAGTAGTCAGGCGTGTTGATGTCATAATACGAGCAGAAGAGATCTGTTGCTTGAGGCTTTTCATCACCTACGTAAGAGCTACGACGATAGGTGAAGGAACCAGGAATAGTTTCATCACCAATCAACTTCTGACCAGGATAGACTTCATAGACGTTATCTGCGTCTTCTTCCGTTGAAGAAGGAAGATTGTTGAAGGTGTAAACCGCAACAGGATAGGTTGTAAGCGTATTCTCATAAATACCTTCACCGTCCTCATGCAAGTATTCTTCAACATCACCATTATTCAAACGATCAATCATCGAGGTCAAACGATAGGTGAGAAGTTCGTCCTTCGTCAATGTACGCTTGCTATCCTGAGCAATTTCAGTCTCAGTGCGGGCGCCATTCCAAATGCGAACTTCATCCATGTAGCCCTTATAGCACTTGGTGAAGACTTCGCCAAAGGTATTGATACCAACAACGTTAGCCTCTTCTTCCTTAGACAAATAGTCAGAGGTATCAGCAATCCAGTTGTTCGTAGGTGTTGCACCCAAGATAAACGGTGCTTGATAGACATTGTAATATCTCCAATCACCATCATAAGAGTTAACAACCACACCAGTAGCCGGCAAGAGCGAGCTCAAAACGCTATTCGTCTCTTTACCATTGACATAAATTCGCAACGAGTTGCCATCATACGTTGCAGCAACGTGCGTCCATTCCGCATTTGGATCAATAGTGACAGAACCATTATCCTGCTTAACTTCCTTACCAATTGGCGTCTTCGAAACGGCGCGAGCCGACATTGCAGGCACGCTTGTTCCGCCATCAACCGAGCCACCAGTTGCAGTGAAGCAGGCATAAGGATAAAGCTTGTCACCCTTCACTTCCAAACCAAGAATGAAGTTGTGACGCAAGTGTTGCGTAGAGAGGCTATTCGTCGAGAACGACCACGGACGATCCACGAGAACAACATCAGTTTCATTCTGAACATCATCGGGGAGAATCCAGCATTCCACCGTAAAGCGACGAAGTGCCGTCGGACCAAAGTCAATCAAGGCCGGCGTTTGCATCGCGCCTTCGCCACCAAAGTAAGCGGCAAAGTTACGGGTCGGCGAGAAGGGATCTTGAGGATCACCATTGTAATATGCATAAGGCGTAGAAACTTCTGTGCCATCTGCAATACCATCGCCATCGGTATCAAAACCTTCGTTCACTTCAAACGGATAGAAGGGCATATCCTCAACGGCTTGACGAGAAGCGTCAGGATACTTCACAATAAATCCAGGATAGGACGTAAAGTATTCCTTCACATTGAGACCATTTTCATCGGTCAATCCAGCAAGATTGTTACCATAGAAACGGAGCGTGAAAGAGTTCATATTGCTTGGATCTGTCATCCACAACGGCGACGGGTCTGTGCCATGGTGAACTGCAGCATCTTCCCCGTTCGGAGCTTCATCAGAGTTCACAAGACCATCACCATCCGGATCTGCAAACGGCACACCCGTAAACCAAGGATACGAGTAATAATCAAAGCCCGTTGCCTGCGTTGCAAAGTCACCAATGATGGCATTCTTCATCACAGGATTATAGGTAGCAGAGATATCCGTCTTCTTATAGTTACTAGCCAAATAAGCAGCTTGCAACATATCAATATGACGACCCGTAGCATTGTCCTTTACCTCTTCGCGGTAATCACCCAAAAGCGGGTTAAGGCCGTGGACAATTTCCCAATAGTCATCCATGCCATCCAAATCCGAATCCGAGGAAATCGGGCTTGTCGCAAAGAGCGGAACCTTGGAACGTTTAGCATCATTATTCGTTGTCGAGATTGTCGGGAAGGTGAGGAATTCTTCCTTGATCTGAAGCATATCACCCAAGCGGTTAGCAGAATTCTCTAAATAACCCGGCTTGATATAACCAAGAGGACCAAAGTAAAGATTTCCATCTTCACGCCAAAGGCCACCATTGTAACCACGATAAGCCATCCGGACTTGAGCCTGCAAGAGCGGACACGTCGTCTCTGCAATGGTTGTTGCATAGTTGCCTGCACCACCATTACCAACACGTGCAACCGTCGGTGCATCAGGTTCTGTACCCGTCTGCTCCTTCACCCATGCACGAATGTTATCAACCGAGCGATACGTATCTTCAGCACGCTTGAGTGCGTCCTTGTACTTCGCAACAATCTGATCACGACGTGCAGCCCAAATCTTTTGGCCTTCTTCAAAGGTCTTGATAAAGGCATAACCATTCACCTTTTGATCAATTGCCTTAAGGCTTGTGATCATGTCATTGTCATCGCTAAAGAATTCATCGACCTTATGAATTGCCGTTACAGCCATCCAATAATCCTCATCCGAAGGATCAATAAAGGCCAAACGGTCAATTGCAGCCAAATACGTTGCAGTTTCCTTAACCTTCGTTGCATACTCCATCATGACACTATCATGAGAGACGCCAGGAATTGTTGTAATATCCACAGGATTACGTTCTGCAGAGCCCTGCGTCAAGAGACCCTTGCGAGCATCAATTTGCGACTCCGTGGGAAGCGCAATCGTACGAGCAAAGAGATAATTCACCAAACGCAATGCAGCATCTTCTTCACCATCTGCAGATGCACGTGCAACCTTAATCGGATTGACTTCTGTATCCATCACATAATCCAAAGAGATCATCATGTCTGGATTCATCAAATCTTCATAAACGTTATAAGTGTCAGGGAAGGACTTCCAAATTACACCATACGTCCGCTTACCATCCATATCGATTTCAGAGACCCACTGTGCAACACCCTTCGCATTATCAAGCGACTTCGTGTAAAGACGAGAGACACTCGGAGAAAGGTCATAGCGGAAGTGACGGAAGGCACTTGTCATGTATTCCTGATAGTTCGTAAGACCATCATGATCAACGTCAATATCAACATCACCTTCATAGGTCGGGTCGATATTTTCAGGAATAGCAACCACTTCTGTCTCTGCTTCAGGGTCTTCACCCTCTACATTTTCTTCGTCTTCAGTAGTATCTTCTGCAACCTGCGGTGCGGTACCCCAGTAGAATTCATAACCATCCGACATACCATCACAGTCGGTATCCATTGAGCAGGGGTTCAAACCGCGACCTTCCCAGATCGATTTACGTGTACCATCTGCCGTGTAGATAAAGGTTGCCGAACCTTCCTGACCATCTTCAATACCATCAAAGTCGGTATCACTATTATTCGGATCGGTCGGATAAAGTTTGTTCGTCCAACCAGGATTCGACAATCCACCGAGATCAGGATAGGAGTAAACCGATGCCTGACAAATAAACTCATCCTTTGTTGTAAGACCGTCTTCGTCAGTATCTTGTTCTCGTGCAGTTGCTGCAGGACCCGTAGGATCAAGATCCACATAGAGCGACCAACCATCTGGGATGCCATCGCCATTCGTATCCATGCTAACAGGAGACAACTGATTTACGAGCGGAAGAAGACGTGCGGTATTGTATTCTTCCATATTCGTGAAGGCGGTTGTATTTTCCGAGGTGTATTGGAAACGTGCATCACCAATCATGCCGCCCGATGCGGAAACAGCCCATGCTGTATACGGCGAGAAGCCAACCGTCGTGTAGACGTCATGGTGCTTCAAGATGACCGCTTCGTTCGTTTCCATCTGATAGGACTTATCCGTCACAATGTTGGTGAGATTAATCTTTTCAGTCTCATCATCCAAATCATCCCATGCAAAGGTTGTCTTGGAGAAACGTTCCAACGTTACAACTTCACCCTCTTCCAACGGATTTGCTGTGCCGTTCGCGGGCAAGGTGAAACGAATTTCCTTCGTTGCAGCATCATAGTAAGCACAGCACTTCACGAGCTGAATCGGCATACCATCTGCATCATACGTATTCACATAATAACGTGCATCTGCGGGAGCTGCCGTACCATTGAATTCCACTTCATAGAGATCGTGCACCACGCCAAACTTCTTCACTTCCAAACGTGCATAGAAGTCATTATCAGGGTTTTCATTTGCATCGTCAAGGAAGGGATTCACGTAAGGAATACCATTATCATCGGCACCCCAGCCAGCTTCCCAACCATCGGGCATCCAGTCATTATCCGTATCGCAGTCGAGCGGATTGGTACCCAATGCAAGTTCTTCAATCGTGTTGTAACCGTCATTATCAGGGTCACCAGCAATACCACCATAGATATCGTTAGCTGTGATAACATCCCAGTAATTACCCATTGCAGACTTGTGGTTCGGGCGTGCATTTGCAGCAGGCGAACCAACTTCTGCATCAGGATTATAATCATTACGCAAACGACGACCCATCACAAAACGGTTCGGCATGCCAAAGTGATTACCAACACCACCACGACGCTTGCCATTCATATTGATCTTAGCAACACTGGTTGTATCCATCGACTCAAGGTCACGAATATCGATTGCCGGCCAAATTGAAGTATTGATTTGCGTATAAGTTACGTCATCAGAGGTATCTTCAACCGTTTCCTTCTCATCCGTCCACTGGAAGGCGGAAGCAAAACGCATACGCGATGCATAGTACCAGAAGTAGTACTTCACACCATTAACGATATCACCACCATTGGTTTCACCGCCGAAACGATCCAACCAACACGTCTGAAGCGGATCCCACGCATTTGTAAAGTACTCATCAAGGACAATACCCGCGGGCACCAACCAGTCATGGAAGGCAAACATTTCTGTTGTTGCATATGTCTTCGTGTCAACCTTCACCGTTGCATCTGCACCATTTTCGTCTACATATTCTTGCGTGTAAACAGGAGCGAGATACATCTTCTGCTTATAAGCCTTGATGTCAGCCGTCGTCTTGGTGCAATAGAGCAAACCATTGTCACCAATTTCGAAGACAAAGTCTGTCGAAGCAGGTTCCATGTCCGTAACAAGCTGAAGGATAACATCCTTTACAGTGATGCCCGTAGCCTTAATGAGTGCATCCATCTGCTCTGCGTAATCCTCTGCGGTCTTATCAAGCGCTTCAATATCTGCCATCGAGAGGGCGGCGAGCTTGCCTTCGCCAACCTTAATCGGCGTGGCGGTCGAATGCATCTCAACCTGATCATTGATACCAATGTAATTAGGTTGTGCAAGTTCGTAGCAAAGGAAACGTTCACCTTGAGGAATCGTTTCGTAAATTACAGCATCCTTTACCGTCGGAGCATCTGGATCAAAGAGCGGAATCCATGCACGCTTTGCATTGCCCGCTTCATCTACCATCGGAATATGAACCATTGTATCAACAGTCTTTTCCTCTGCCGATGGAGTCGCTGAGTCAAACGATGTCGTCAAGAAAACCTGACACATATTGGGAATTTTTATTTCCTCAATTGCAACAGTCGTAACCAAATTGCCTTCGCTATCTGTCATCTGTGCATAGGTATCAACCGGCTTTTTCTTCGTTGTGACAGGGTCTGTGGTGCTGTCAGTGACATACTCAATCTCAACTGTTCCCGTCTTCACCCAAACAGGATAAGACTCGCCCGCCTTCACGGTCTTCGATGTTTCTGTTTCAGCAACACCATCCAAGTCAGGATCAAGCTGACGCATCATTGCTTCCGTCTTCACCGCGGAGATAAGCATCATCTTACCGCCTAATTCACGAATGTCGAGATGTTTAAGCGTACCTGCCTGCTTGGCATCATCCTTACCCGGCATTTCATCAGACGAGGTGAAAGGATAGACAAGATTTGCCCCCGTTGCTTCATCGTAAACAGGAATGAAGTGTCGAACCTTCCGCGTTGCCGTATAGAGACCCGTCTCTTCCGACACAGAGGTCTTATCAACAAAGGTCTCTTCTGCATTGTAAGCCCACGTAACCTTTTGGTTACCATGATAGTCTAGCGCATAATTGTAAAGGTCAACAATTTGTTCGTAGTCTACACTATCCTTATCCGTACAAACGAGCACCATGTGACCTTCTGGGCGACCATGAAGATGATTCCATCCTAAGGGGAAACCACGAACCTTCGATTCGTCATTACCATCGCCAAGCACCCAACGCCAACCAGCCTCATGCCATTCCTGAGGAATATTCCACCATTGGGGTTCATCTGGATTATTGATGTGTTTGCTTACGAAATCTGTTTTTTCTTCATTGAGATAGGGAATTTGATGACGTTCTGTACGAGCGACACGAATACCCGTGTCTTCCCAATCGGCAATCGTATCTTCAACCTTACGATAAACGATTTCAGAGCCCATGTAAAGCTTGTGCTTTTCAAGCTGAGAAGGAACGAAAGAACCATCATTACGAAGCGTACCAGCATTAATAAAGGTTTCTTTATCATGTCCGTTAGGAGCAGTCTTTTCTGTATAAGCCCCACCAAAACTATCCAACTTTGCCTGCGTCACAGCAGGACGAAGCGCAACAACCCATGCAGGAGCAGAGAGCCAATTACCATGACCATCACCAGCATTCAATGCATCATCACGACCACGAATACGCTGCTTATAGGTGAACTGTTCACCTGTAACCGAGCAAGGTCCTTGAGGATTATTACGCGTCCAATGAATGGGCAACGAAAGGTTAACCGTATCATTGGCACCAGCATTATCAAGCGTATTGTTTACAAAGTTAGCGGCATAAACAGTATCACCGCCATTCCAACCTGCGAAAGGAAGACGATCACCTTCAGCAACCGTTGCTGCAACATTGGTTTCGACAAGTTCACGACCATTGGTGAAGTTTGCAATCAACCAACCATCGGGAACGCCGTCCATATTGTAGTCGCCGAGATCAAAGAGACCATTACGATCGCTCGTCTCCATCGAGTAAGCGCGCAAAGCATCGCCTTCGTCATATTCAAGCGTAAAGATTGCAGAGAGCACAATATCTGCCCATGTTTCCGATTCCTTCGGATCAACTTCTGCATCACCAGGCGCAAACATACGATTAATTTGCAAGGTAGGCGAATAGATCGACTGCAAGGGGTCGGTCGACTCAAGTGGAAGCAAGCCAATGTAATCTTCCGATGCTGCCCACTTGTAGAAGAAGGAGTCCTTCGTCGGATTTACACCGATAAAGGAGTCAAACTTCTTACCCGCATGGGTCTTCTTGTTTGTACCTGCAGAAAAAGGAATTGCAACAACCGCTGCGGTTGTACCCGTACCACGACCTAAGGTTGCGGATGTTGCCGTGCGGGTAAAGGTCCACTTCGACTGGCCACCTTCAGCAACTGTACCATTCTTCGCAACGTCTTCAGCCCACGCAATGAAACCAGAAGCCGACATTGCACCATAGGTGTTATAAACATTAAACGTGAACTTCTGTGCAGAAGAGATATCAACAAGGCCCGAAGGACGATTTTCGGAAGCAACATAGGCACCCGACGAGTCATAGGCCGTCATGCTCCAGTTGTGTTGACCAGCTGCATCGTAGGAATAAGTAAAGGCAACTTGCGATTCATAGCCTTCGCGTTCAATGCGGCAAGCTCCACCCTTTGCGAAGGAACCGACGGCGTCGGCTTTTTCACCATAATACTTCTTTTCGAGTTCGCGAACCTTATCATTCCACTTGGCTTCGCCCATTTGCTGAATCATATCTTCATCATTTGCAATCAAACGATATTCACGAGCATCAGCGACAGCTTCATCGAAATTCATTTCAACAACGATATAATCGGTCTTTGCATCTGCGATGGAGAAGGCAAAGGGAATCGTTGCACCAACAGAAGAAGTTTGTGCTGCGGTTGCACCCGTCACAAACGGAGCACGGTTAGCAATTGTCGGCGCTGCAATCGGAGAGCAAATATCTGCATTGCCAGTGATACGACCCGTTGCGGTACCAGCGCGAACAGCAAAGAGCGGCATCTTGATGGCAACATCGGTAGCATCATAGGTACCAAGTTTATTATCCTTCTTATAAACGGGAGCATTGAGAAGCTTGCTTGCAAAATCGTTCAATGCAGCAACATAGAAAGACTTTGCCGTTTCACCAGGGGCAAAGGTCATCACAAGGCGCAAGGGATCCGTTGCAAGGTTACTTACACCCGAACCCGTCGACTGTACCTGAAGCATCGTCTTCAAGAGATCAACTACAGGCGTATAAATCGTCTCGATTATAGCATCATTCTCATCGCGGATCTCTTCCTTATAATAGTAGTCTTCCGTAATTTCCGTTGTGCCATTAGAGAAGACGGGGTGCACAACGAAGTAGCGTTTCGCCGTCGAAACGGACTCAACACTTGCAGTATACGTTGCAATCGAGAGCGCGGTCGTTGCGTCGCCCGCCATCGCAGGACGATATTCCTGCAAATAGTCACCTGTTTCGGCAACGCTAATGGTGATATTCTCAACCTTCGTCGAAGACATCACAACGATGTACATCGGCGTATCTTGATCGTTGCTAAGACCGGGGATATGAACACGATAGAGCGCCTGGCCCGACTTCGCATTCGTCTTTGCCGTGAACTTAATCGATTCCAAGTCACCCGTTGCATTATATAAAGGAACAACATACTTGTCAGGAGAGACATTCGCATTCGATTGAGAAATCTGCTCAACGATTGCATAGAGCGTACCTGCGCCACTCAAACGATCAATATTATTCTTATCGATTTCCACCGTTGCGGTAGAACCTGCAGGCACAGAAACGAAGACAACATTGCCATCGCCTTCTTTAAATGTTGCAGGCGTTGTGACATCGTCCGAGCCACCCTGAATAAAATCAGCCAAAAGGTCTGCATCTGCAAACGTTGCGGTATCCTTATTGGGAATGTCAAGCGTTGTTGCTGTATAGCCCGAAGTTGCCGTATTGTTCACAACAGGCGAATCCAACAAGTCAAATTCTGCAGCAGCATAAACGTGCGAGTAAGTGGCATTCGTTGAGGGCATACCATAGCAGATACGCACAGGAGCCGATGTAGTAACACCCTGCGGAATGCTTACATAAAACGTCTGTGCAACAAAAGGTGCAGTGGTGCTATGACCATCCACAGAGGCGGCATACTTGCTATAACCATCTGCATCCTTTGCAACAAGTGCGGTATTATCTGCATCAGCACCTGCAATATACGATGTTGCGTCGCGGTAAACGCTAATCTTTGCAGGGATCAAATTGCCATTTGCATCCTCCACCCAGAGCTTGCAACCTGCAGCAACCGAAGCAGACGTGAACGCAGCAGGAATTTGATCAACATAATCAGCTGGCATTGCCACAGTAACAGGCACAAGACCCTTGTAAAGCTTGCCGGCATCGCCCACGGTAATTGCGAAGCCGTTCACTGCACAAGAAGCACCCGCTGTCACAGAAGAGCCGTCAAACGCATCCCTGTCAAGCGAGAGCTGTGTCATTGTTGTGCCCGTAGAGGCACGTTCCTGTACCGACAACTTAATATTTTCAACCGTGCCGGACAAACGTAACGAACCATCCGCATTGCGTGCAAGGTCAATATCGTCAACCATATCACCCGGACGCACCACATAAGCGAAGCGAAGCGTACCAGCAGCAGTCGAATCCACATAGTAAGCAACAGCCGAAGACGTCTGAGCGGGCACATCAACGTCTGCCTTGTAGCCCTGAGGATTACCATCAACCGTTGCAACCGAAGAGAGACCCTTCAATGGAATGTTCAACAACAATGCGGGGCGTGTACCAGCCTTTGCCGTATCGGCATGTTCATAGCTCGCCTTACCTAACGTTGTCGTCACTGTTGTGCTCGTTACTGTCGACTTCAACTTCACATCGAAGTAAACAATATCGCCAACAGCAAGGGTTGTCGCATCTGGACCACCACTATTACTCTCAGCGAACGAACGAGACACGCTCTCTACAGTAAGATCCGCAGAACTTACTGCATATGCATTTGTGCTCCAAAATGCGGTTACCGCTACCGCAGAAGCAATCAACATGTGTTTCATTTTCATACCGTGTACCACTCCATTTCAAGGGGGTTTTTTATAAAATTACTGAGCAACCGCCTGTGTTGCTGTTTGAGAATCCTGTTTTTGAGCATCTGCACGTGTCGGGAGCCCCGCTTCCTTCACCTGCGTCTCAACCGTCGAAAGCATTTGATCATAATCATTTTGAGCCGCATGCGTCTGCTGTTTAATACGCTGATAAACGCGACCCGTTGCCTTGCGGCTTGCCTCTTCTGCTTCAGCTACGGCCTTTAACAACGACTGATAATGTGCGTGCTGAGCAAGCTTTTCATTAATCAACGTCTGGCTCACCTTCATGCCACGAGCCTCGACCGCAGCCGTCCAATTCTTAACCAATAATGCACGATAATCATCGGCAGCTTTTTTTGCAACAGCATAGGCATCGGCCGCCTGTGCTCGCTCATTTCCCAACTGTTTCAAGTCAGCTTTGTAAGCCTCATCCTTAACACGCTCATCGCCCGTTGTCAAAGCGGGACGACCATTTGGATACTTCGCGTCTAAATCTGCGTAATATTTTTCACGCGCGACAAGCCCATCTGCGCTCGTCGTCGTGGAGTCTTTTTGTGTCTCTGCCTCTGGAGGCGAATTATCGCCGCACCCCTGTAAAATCAGGCTTCCAAAGACAAATAGTAAACACGCGATGCCTCTCGACAGCACGTGTAGCTGACGCCTATAAAACATTTTTAGACCTCTTCTCTAATTCAATCATACGGGAATAAACTATCACATCTACCCCAAATACGCAAGCATTCTTTTGAAGAAAGAGAAAAAATACACCCACCTTTTACTAACCTATAATAGAGAGCATTTTCCATCCCCTCCCACCCCCACTCTAACCACCTCTCAACACCCCTCAAAATTCCTCCTTTTTTCACTCGATTTTCGTTCTGGAAAATGATTTCCCTGCCCCCCATCCCATCATTCCCCAACAAAATTCCCAATCAAATTTCTCATTTAAAAGTGTCGCACACGTCTTCAATCTCCAATCGCCTACACCCCACGCAACGTTTCACCAACCTTTGTTATACCTGTTGATAAGCTGTGCATAACCCACGATTTTGAAACCGCACCTGTTTGAAGCTCAAACGTGCCGCAATTGAAGCTCAAACAGGTGCGGTTTAAGCTTCAAATAGCACCTGTTTCAAATTGACATTCATAACCATTAAAATCACCCCTTTTCCTTCTTTAAATTACGCCCCCTATAATTCCACTCTTTGCCCCCTACCCCTCCTAATCCTTCACACATCACTTCTATTTTATAACGCACGACAACACACCCACCTTAATCATCTGCAAAGAGAAAAATCGCACTTTAACAAACCTCACGCAAATACAACAAGAACAATCGTCTTAAAATCTTTCTACTTTGACATCCACTTCGTTTAAACACCCCGTAATTTTATCAATTTAAAATAATTTCCTTCTTCGTAGTTAAATATCTCCCCCTCTCCATCGCTAGAAACAAAACTCAAATCGCATCCCATCACCATAAAGCGATTCCACCATTATCCAATACCATAAACAGACGTCTTCCCACGAATAAATGACATTCTCGAAAATTTCATCTCTTCAATATGCATTTACAATAACTTCTTTTGAACATTTTATGGTTGGCAATTTTAAGCTTAAAATCAGTACAATCTGTACTATCTGTGTAAAATTTAAATAGTACGATTTTTCGCCGGGGTCTTTTAGACCTATTTAGAAAATTCTAGAAAATCGTACGATGGGCCGAAGAAATGAAATCGAAAAGGAACAGCTGCTTTAGACGGGCCTATCGACTAGCACAAAGTCAAACGCTCAAATCACACAACCGCATAAAGCATGTATATCAACGTTTGAAATTCTTAACAACACGACAAATATACATCTATACTTCGACTACGTAGCAACTTCACAATCTTCCACGAGGCACATCTACTTTACAAAAAAACGCCCCACGAATGTGAGGCGTTTCTTCATTGTTCGTTTTCGAAGGATTAGTCTTCGGAATCGGAGTAACCGTGGACCTTACCTGCCTTACGACGCTTTTCAACGATTTCGTCTTGGAGGTTTTTCGGTACGGGTTCGTAGTGGTCGAACACCATGGTGAAGGAGCCACGACCCTGAGTGAGGGTACGGATGGTGTTGGAGTAACCGAACATTTCACCGAGGGGAACGAAGCCGTGGACGAGACGTGCGCCACCGCGTTCTTCCATACCTTCAACACGACCACGACGCTGAGAGAGCGAGCCGGTTGCTGCACCCATGTAATCTTCGGGAACAACGACCTCGACCTTCATGATCGGTTCGAGGAGCTGAGGCTGGCTCTTGAGGAAGACTTCCTTGAAGCACTGACGAGCAGCGGTCTGGAAGGCGAATTCCGAAGAGTCGACATCGTGGTAAGAACCGTAGAAGAGGGTTGCCTTGAGCGGGAGCACAGGATAGCCTGCGAGCGGGCCGGATTCCATTGCTGCACGAGTACCCTTTTCGACTGCGGGGATGTATTCGCCAGGGATAACACCGCCCTTGATGTCGTTGATGAATTCGAATTCCTTGCCATCTTCCTGCGGAGCGAACTTCATGCAGACATGGCCATACTGACCACGACCACCAGACTGCTTCTTGTGCTTGTATTCGCCTTCGCCTTCGACAGCGATGGATTCGCGGTAAGCAACTTCGGGGCGACCGACTTCGCATTCAACGTTGAATTCGCGCTTCAAGCGGTCAACGATGATTTCGAGGTGAAGTTCACCCATACCCGAAATGATGGTTTCGGAGGTTTCCTGGTCGAATGCGACGGTGAAGGTGGGGTCTTCCTGAGCGAGGGTGTGGAGCGCGTTACCGAGCTTTTCATTGTCCTGGCGAGAGACGGGCTTCACTGCAATCGAGATAACCGGTGCGGGGAAGTCGATGGATTCGAGGTGAATCGGGTTTTCGATGTCGCAGAGGGTATCGCCGGTGCGGGTGTTGGGAAGGCCGATAACAGCAACGATGTCACCAGCATAAGCTTCTTCGAGCTTTTCTTGGTGGTTAGCGTGCATACGGAAGAGGCGGGAGATACGAGCCTTCTTGTTGATGGAAGAGTCGAGGATTTCTTCGCCAGCGCGGAGGGTACCGGAGTAAACGCGGGTGAAGATGATCTTACCCATGTTCTTATCAGCCATGATCTTGAATGCGAGAGCGGAGAGGGGCTCATCGTCCTTAGCATGACGAACGATGGTTTCATCTGCTTCGTCAACGACCGGCGGAATATCGAGCGGGCTGGGGAGGTAAGAAACGACTGCGTCGAGAAGGATCTGGATACCCTTGTTCTTAAATGCAGTACCGCAGAAAGCAGGCATGATCGAACGGGAGATACAACCCTTACGGATACCCTTGATGATTTCTTCCTTGGAGAGGGTGCCTTCTTCAAAGAACTTGTTCATGAGGTCTTCGTCTTGTTCAGCAGCAGCTTCGATCATTTCCTGACGCATTTCAGCGCACTTGTCAGCGAGTTCTGCGGGGATTTCAGAGTAGATCTGCTTAACACCGTTGGAAGCCTTATCGAAGGTGACGAGGCGTTCTTCGAGCAAGTCAACAACGCCTTCGAAGGTTTCACCAGCGCCGAGAGGGCAAACCATCGGAACGGGGCGAGCCTTGAGCTGTTCGCGAGCCTGGTCCATCACGGAGAAGAAGTTTGCACCAACGCGGTCCATCTTGTTCACGAAGATGAGCTTCGGTACTTTGTACTTTTCGGACTGACGCCACACCTGTTCGGACTGGGGCTGAACGCCACCAACTGCGCAGAACACTGCAACAGCGCCGTCGAGAACGCGGAGGGAGCGTTCCACTTCAGCGGTGAAGTCCACGTGGCCGGGGGTGTCGATGAGGGAGATCATGTAGTCGCCCCACATAACAGCCGTTGCTGCGGAGGTAATCGTGATACCGCGTTCTTGTTCCTGGACCATCCAGTCCATCGTTGCGCCACCATCGTGCACTTCGCCGATCTTGTGGTTCTTACCAGAATAGAAAAGAATACGTTCAGACGTCGTGGTTTTACCAGCGTCAATGTGCGCCATAATACCGATGTTACGGACCTTGGCCAAGGGGATTTTGCGTGCCATATCTGACTCCTAATAGTACGGGATGCAAATAAAAAAGATAGTGCAATATATCACAAACCTTGATGAAAAATCAAGCATTTATTTTATTCTTTTAAAAAAAGTCCTTGATGTATCAAAAGAAAAAGGCATACATCGAGGATGATGCATGCCTTTTAAAATGGGGTTGACTTCTATTAAAGTTGAAGTTGCGTACACGCATCGCAAAGACGATCCCAAAGGGCGGTGATCTTCTCCGTTGTCACTTCTGAGATGGGGCACTTTATTTGGAAGGCGACAGAACCGCCATCACCAAAGTCCTTCACCACTACGCAAATCCCATTTAACCATTCTGCAAAGGAAAGCAAGGAAACAGCTTCGTCACGCGAGGCAAGTGGGGCAATCGGTGGAAGAATCGAAATCGCAAAAACATCCTTTCCTTGCGAAAGATCGGGATGGTTAATTAATTCCATCATACCACGGCCAAGTTTGCCACGTTGAAAAATCCAAAAATGGTAATCATTATCGCTGCATTCACACGAATGATTTTCGCAGTGTGAAGCGAGCCACTGTTCAAGCATTGGGCGAAGCGATTCAAAAGGTGCATATGCCATAACGTTTATCCTTTACTGTGCACCACGCGTCACGCCCTCACGCAAAACCGGCAAGACGTCTCGACGCAACGTTTCATCCAAATCAAAGAGCGCAAAGCCTCCACACTTTGCACGACGCGCAATGTCAATCTGATTCAACACATCAATCGGCGACAAACGACTTTCATTCGCCGTGACGCCAATACCACAAATAATCTTCTTTGCATAACGCGCTTCGGAGGTTTGCGTTCCGAGCCAATCGCGAAGAGAATTTTCATCCTCGGTGTAGTTCATCGGCAATAACGCATCCACGAGATTGAGATGAAGCCACATGCGCCAATTCTGCCCCACGGTGTAAACACACTTTGGATAGTCCCCATAGGACGCAACGGTCAACGCCTTCTGCGGATGATTCTTTTGCATCCACAAACGAATCGTTTGCAACGCATCTGTAATCATCGAAGCACGCCATTGTGCAAAATTATTTCGTTGCGAACCCTTTGTATCAGTTACACATGCAGGCCACGCAGATTGTTTGCCATAAATTGCTTCAAAGCGCTTTCGAATCGCCAATCCGGTCGACTGCGGTAATTCGGCGAAGCGCATAAAATCGAGATGAATTCCATCCACGGAATACGTCGAAATTTCCTTCACGAGCGAAAGGAGATGCTGACGCACCTGCGGATGCGAGGGATCCAACCACGTTTGAGAGAGCGGCTGACCATTCGCATCTTGCAACAACCACCCGCGCTGAGCAAACAACTCACGCGTCGCCTTGTTACAACGTTCACCAGAGAACGCAAGAATCCACGCATGAACACGCAACTTATATTTGCGACATGCACGAATCGCCTCAGCAAGACAATTTTCTGTTGTGACCTGCGGAACAATCTTAGAAGGATAGCGCGCAAATGCCGCCCCTGCGACATTCACATAAACGTCTGTTACGCCATACCCTGCGAGCTCTTTTGCGGTTCGCTCCCAATCACCTGGATAAAGCCCCTGCCCCGAGTGATCCCAAACCCCACACTGTTCACCCGAAATTGCCCAATACGACATCCCATACACACGCGCAGCAAGCATTTGCAAATCTGTAACCACTTGATACGCTTCATACCCCTTATTCTGCTTCAACAAGCGATCTAACTTCCGCTGCTCTGCAACCAACGTTTGAAACGTACGTTCCATTTGTTGGCGACGCGGAGAAGACGATGGCAACGTACGCATACGTGCCTCAATCGCACCCGAGGCCAACCATTGCTTCAACGAACGATAACGAAACTCCGTTGCTGTTGTCCACGTCTGCGGAATCGACTCCCCTGCAATTGAAAGCAACAACCGACGTTTGGCATCCTCATTGCCATCGCCCGTAAAGATATGCGTCATCCAATACGAACCCGTCGCCGTGCGCCACCATGCAATGTCCGTTTCCTTCCCTGCGCGATTCTGCCAAACCGCCATGGGCACCGTCTTCGGATCAATCGAGTGCGCGCGTAGAAGCGCTGTACTCGTTTGCAAAATCTCAACAGGAGCACCCTGTGGCTTCGGTCCACGGAAAACCATCTTGCTCCACGCTCCCGTCGAATCGCGTACATACGCCGCCGGCTTCAAACCAAACAGCTTCGCAAGCCCTGTAGAACTTGAATAGAAGACAACAAAACGCGTCCCCTTATCCATCTTCGCTTTGACAGCAGATAAAATTTCCGCAGGCGGCTGGTCGCAATAAATCAAGATTGCCAACTTACACGGCGTACGCGCCAAAGCCTTATCCGAGATAAAATCAACCGTTATCCCTGCCTCGTTATACCACCGTTGCACATGTGAAGCAACACGTTTCGCATACGCGCGCTCGCCTTCACCAATCGACTGCTCGGCATAAACCACCGCAATCTCGGCCCCGAAAAGAAGCGAGCTCACCAAACAACAAACAGCGAAGAAAAACTTCCGAAGCAAGGTTAAGCCTTGTGACGATAAATGATGCGACCCTTTGTCAAATCATAAGGAGAAATTTCAAGTGTCACCTTATCACCGGTTGCAATCTTAATGAAGAACTTACGCATCTTGCCGGAGATATGAGCCAACACCTCGTGGCCATTCTCTAGACGGACACGATACATCGTCGCGGGAAGCACCTTCACCACAACGCCATTCACTTCAATTGCATCATCACTTGCCATAACATTCCTTTGCTTAACGTTTTCGGATGACAACGACATAAAAACAATAAAATACCACACCTCGCAAAAAAACGCAAGCCCTTCCCCTTCTTCCCCCAACAAAACCTTACAACAAAAATACTTATTTTCATCCTCCTCGAGACATTAAATTTGCTTTTCCATATAAATTGTGATAGAATTAATACTAACAATGGGAGAGTATTGATGAAAATATCCGTCTACATCATAACGAAAAATGAAGAAAAGCGTTTGCCATTAACCCTACAAGCCGTCGCAAAAGTCGCAGACGAAATCATCGTTGTTGACTCTGGATCGACCGACCGCACGGAAGAAATCGCAAAACGATACAACGCAAAGTTCATCTTCAACAAGTGGAAAAACATCTCCGCCCAAAAACGCTTTGCAAGCTTCCAATGCGAAAACGAGTGGCTCCTTTCGCTTGACACAGATGAAGTTCTCTCCCCCGAACTCATCGAAGAAATCAACGCACTTAAGGCAAATCCAACGGCTGACGCCTATCAAATCTATATCCGCGATATGTATCCTGGAGACAAAAAGCCTAGACGTTTCGCAAAATCCTACAACCTCATCCGACTTTACAATAAAAACGCGGGAGAAATGCCAGACGATCTTACGCACGACCGTATCGTGATGAATGAAAATACAACCGTGCAACAACTCAAAGCTCCCGTCCACCACTACTCCTATCTAAACATTGAACACACGGTTTACAAATTAAACAAATCCTCAACCGAACTTGTACAAACCGCGAACGCGACAGGTCGCAGATACTCTTTATTCAGACTCTTCTTTGAATTTCCCTTCCAATTCTTCCGCTACTACTTCCTCAAACGCTACATATTTGCAGGCGTCTATGGATTTATCCTCGCAACCATTTATGCCTTTGAGCGCTTCTTAAAAATTGCAAAATGTATCGAAAAACAAAGATACGAAAACTACATTGAGAACCAACAACCCAAAGATTAAATCTCGCCCCTTATGACACCCAAAGTCTCCATTATCATCCCCGTCTACAACACAGAAGCGTATTTAGAACGCGCGCTTACGTCTGTCTTGTCGCAGACGTATCGTGACTTTGAAGCTATCTGTGTCAACGACGGCTCAACAGATAACAGCCTTGCAATCCTCGAATCCTACGCACAAAAAGACCCCCGTATTAAAGTGGTTAGCCAAGAAAACCAAGGCCTCTCAATGGCGCGTAACAACGGACTGAAAAACGCACGCGGAGAGTATATATACTTCCTTGATTCAGATGATGCTTTGCATCCCCAAATGCTCGAGATTACCATCTCAAAAATAACCGAACACCAAGCGGATTTACTTTGCTTTAGATTTAAAAAAAATACTAGCCTGACAATCCAACCCACTCCCATTCCGTTAAATCAAATACCATTTAAAACCACACAAAAACCACTCGCCTTTACAAAAAAACATAAATTTAAAGTCACCTTTAATGCGTGGGATAAACTCTTTAAACGTACATTAATCGGTACAAGCACCTTCATCTCAGGAATCTATTTCGAAGACTATCCATTTACATACGAAATTTTGTCTAAATCCCCCAAGACAGTCCTACTTAAAACAGCGCTTCACTACTATACTACGAATAACCAAGCTTCAATTATGCACTTAAAGCTAACCACAAGGCATTTCCATGACTACTTGGTCGGATTGCGTCATGTCATCGACTGCTACAACAAACCCAACTTCGAGAAAGAACAAGCCTACCTCAAGCGCACCCTCGTCCCAACAATCTTAAAAACACAACTTCAAGGACTCCAACACGCAAACGTAGCGCCCGATTCCGAACTCTACCAAGCCTTCATCGCCGAGCTGAAAGAAATCCACGCTCGCGGCTGGCTCACTTGGCGCGGACACAAACTCTCCCGCTACCTACGCTACAAAAAGCTCCTCCGCCAAGGACGCTAAAACAAACGCGCTGCTATCGGAAAAACGATAACAGCGCTTGTTCTATAAGGGATACGCCCTTAATCTTCCTTTAAATACTTTTGAAATCGCTGAAACAACCGTTCTGCGATTACCACTCGCGTAACCTCCTCCGCTTGAGACGGCTCCTTAAGATCGAGATAAGCCACCCCCTTCTCCTTACACACCGCCTTCTGCAAACGCCGATACGCCTCCCCTACGGCGCCCTCCTTCTGCGTCCCCACCATAACAAGCGGCGGTGTGCTCGGCGACTGCAACACATCGACAACCGCCGCCAACGTCTCACGCACATAATCCTCGTCAACCTTGACTGCGCCTTCTTCCCCGAGCGTGAAACACGTCTCCTCGGGCGCATAAAGCACCCCCTTCACCTTCAACACCCGCACGGGCATAAGCCCGCGCTTATACATCACCCCGAGTCCCCACCAACGGCCATCCTCTGCCAAACGCCGCCGATACTCCTGCTTACACCACGTCATAGGGAACGATGCATTCATATCCATCTGCCGGCGATCGGTTACAATCTGCAACAAATTGGGGTAAAGCGCACTTCCCTTCCGCGTCTGCGCGGCCATCGTCTGCTCATTCAGAAAAGCCTCTGCCGGCGCCCCACTGGCCCCGACCAACAACATCCCCACGGGTCGCCCCGACGCCTTCGCGCGCCGCACGGCAAACGACACCGCCATCGCGCTCAACGACTGCATATTCTCAACCGTCACCCGCGTCCACCCCTGCGACAACGCATCCCACACATAAACCAAATGCCCGCCCAACGCCGCGACCTCCGCAGCCGCCTCTGGACACCGCCCCAGCGGCCACATCAAACCCTCCCCGCCGACGCACAACCACAACTCCGCGTCCTTCCCCAAGCCCTCCGGCAACGCAAACACCGGCTGCATCTCCTCGCGCTTCAACGCCCGATGCGTCGTCTCTGCAATAATACGCGCGCCCTCTGCGTTCGGGTGCAACTGATCAGGGAAAAGAAAATCCACCCCCTCACGCAACGGCTCCAACATATCAATCAACGTCGCCCCCGTTACGATTGCCACACGCTCAATCTCCCCCTGCATCAAAAACGGATCCGGGCTCCGATAAAACGCCTGCCCCTCCCGCAACGGTGCCAACTTTCCCCAAATATAAATCTTCGGCTTCGACGGCAACCGTGCATAATCCTCGAGCAACGTACAATAATCCTGCATCCACGCTCCGGGATGCGTTACCTCATACCGCGAAAACTCCCCGCAATCATTGATACCCAAATTACACACCACCACATCCGGCATCCACTCCAACGCCGCCCGATGCTCCTTCGTATACCAAAAGCCACGCCGCTCCAATCCGCGCCACGTGTGCAAATACACCCCGCGTCCAGAATTACCGAAATTCCGCACCTCATACCCCTCGCCGAGCAAACGCTGCAACTGCGCGGGATACGCCTGCGTCAAACGATCCTCCAATGTCAAGCCAAACGTAATCGAATCCCCAACACACGCCACCTTAATCGGCCGCTTCGACGCCTCCACCTCCGCGCCATAAACAACCGAAACACAACACCATACCACCCCCAGAAACGCCAACACCCGGCGTCCCATAAACATCACCCATCCATGCACATATGCACCCATACACGCATAGTATACCCACTTTTCAAAAAAACATCAACAAAAAAATAAAGCCCGCCCCCAAACGAGCGAGCCCAACACCACACAAAAAACGTGGGGGCGACAAACCCCCACCTCTGCGCACAACGAGCGCCCCATAGACAGAACGTCGATCGCAACAACAACCGACGCCCCCGCCCAACTTACTTCATACGCGCATCAATCCACTTATGCATCCCGGCGAGCACCGTCTTCCAACCCGTGGGATCAGCACGCAAATCGAGAAACTCCCCATAAAGGTGCAAAAACGCATCCGTGTAAAAACGCGCACGATCCAAACGCTCATCCACCGTCAACTTCTGGTTCCCCTCACGCTTCTCAGCGGCGGTTGCCATCGACGGCATCTCATCCACGGCATCCGCCTGAGCCTGCTTCTTCGCGGGATCCACACGCATCGCGCGGAACGAGAAATCACGCCCATCAACCGTTGCCGAGACAATCCAATCATTCTTCACGAGCGTCAACCTTGCCCGGCGCAAACGCTTACCATTCCACACCGCGATCCCGAGCTCAGGCGTATCGAGCGGCGTCCCATTACGCAACAACGTCTCATGACACCCCGGCGCCTTCTCACCCGAAAACGTCAACGGCCCCTCAAACATCATCCCGCACTTCTCATCACCCAACATGAAATCCGGCCCCTTCGTTTCCCAACGATAAAAGAGCCACGTTAAAAACTCATCGCCCACACACACCTCCGAAGCCACACTAATCTCCGGATTATGCGTCATATTCAACAACTCCAGATTATTACAATCCAGCCCTCTCAAACGATACGCTGCCGACTCTGGGCAACACAACACCGGCATCCGCCCCGACGTCTCACGGAAAAACGGACACAACACCTGCATCGCCCCATCATTCATCGCCCCGGCAAACAACGTCCCGCCGCGCAAATCCACCGCGCACTCCATCGAGGCGAAAGACGGCTGCGCATGCTGCGTCAAATCCTCCATCACACGCTCACGCACATCCGTCTTAGCCGCACGCGGGAGCACCTCAACATTCCGCGCCCGACGCTCCAACTCCAACTCCGACAAAAGCGTTGCACGCACCAACGACGCCGGCGGCTTCTTCTGCGCCTTCACATACGAAAACCACAACCAATCCCCGTGCCAACAATGCTCCTCCGACAAATCGCGATCCAACGCGTGCTGCGGTCCTGCCCAACCATGAATCGGCTCCGCGCCCAACGTATTCAACGGCGGCATCATCCGCGCCTCGAAAAGCGCAATCTCATCAGGCTTAAACGCCTTTGGCAAATAAAACAAATGAAACGCCAACGCACCAGATTCGAAACTCATAACCAAAACCTTTCCTTACGCTGCGGCCGCCCAACGCTCCCGCAACCGAATCAAACCAATCGTCACCTCATACAATAAACACATTGGCACAGCCATAATAATCTGCGACAATGGATCCGGCGGAGTCAAAAACATCGCCACCGTAAAAATCACCACAATCACCACCCCACGATGCCGCCGCAACCCCGCCGACGAAATCACCCCAAGCCACCCCAAAACCAACAACACCAGCGGAAACTGAAACGCCAACCCAAACGCCAACAACATCTTCAAAACCAACCCAATATACCCCTCCACCAGCAACATCGTCACCGGCACCCCCATCCAACGATTAATCGCCATCAACGCATCCATCGCAAGCGACAACGTAAACCCATAACACAACCACGCCCCCATAAAAAACAACACCAACCCCGACAACAACGTCGCCGACACCAAATTCCGCTCATGCCGCTTCAACCCAGGAAAAACAAACCCAAAAACAAAATAAATCAAAAACGGCAACGCCAAAATCGTTCCACCCCACACCATCACCGTCATAAACATACCAAACCCAATCCCCATCTCAAAGCCAACCACCTCTACACCCTGAGCCGTCAACCCCGACGCCACCAACGGCCCCTTCAACCAATCCACCACACGCGGCGCAAACGGCGCCACCACCACCATCGCCAACACCCACGCGACAAAACACCGCACAATACAATTACGCAACGCAATAAAATGAACCACAAACGGCACCGGCGGGTCAAACATCCCCTCCGCCTCAGCACGACGATCCGCCTCCGTCTCCGAAAACGCCTCATGCACAAACCGCGCGAAACGACTCCGCCCCGCAACACGCGACAAACGCGCCTTCACCTCATCCCTACTCCCCATCACGCGCCCCCTTCACCTCGTCCGCCACAACCTGCGGCGCCGGCGGCACATCCCACACCTCTACTGGCGCAGACATCGGCTGCGACCCCACAGGCGCCCCAGACGCAACATCCTTCGCCCCAGCAACCACCTCATCCTCAGGCACCAAACAATCCAAATCCTCCTCCACCCGACGCGACTGCGCGGCCACCTGCTCATCCATCGCCATCAACTGACGCTTAAACGCCTCCCCAGCCTCACGCACCATCCCCATGAAACGCCCCAACTTACGCGCCGCCTCCGGCAAGCGATTCGGCCCCAACACCACCACCGCCACAACCAAAATCACCACCGTCTCAAGAAACGACATAACCGCGCTCAACCATCCAACCAAAAAACAACAACAAAACGTCCTGAGACCAGCCACCACCGCTCAAGACGTTTCACGCAAAAAAGGGGCGCAGCCCAACAGCCCGCCCCATCACCACCTTACTGATAAGGCACAAACTCCGCACGACGATTCAAATCATGCGACGTAGACGCCGGCTTCTCTTCACCAAAAGCACGCGTCTGCAAACGTGCCGGATCAATACCGTATGCCAAAATATAATCACGCACCGTACCTGCGCGCTGCTCAGAAAGCGACAAATTATACTCATTCGAACCGCGATCATCGCAGTGACCCTCAATAATCATCACATACGAAGGATTCGCCAAAAGCAAATTCGCAGCAGCCTCAGCCTTCACAAGCTCAGCCTCCGGCAACACATACGAGTCAAACGAGAAATAAAGCGGCTGCAAACCATGATTCGTCACCGGCGTGCGATTCTCAAAACGATCATCCCCATAAGCCCCATAATTCGGGTCATTCGGGTCAAACATTGCGGCATTTGGATCCACCGTGAGACCACCCACGTCACCCGCCGTCATCGCATCATTCGACTGCTGATCAGCAGGAATCGCCTCAGGAGCACTCGTGCAACCAGCAAACACCGCCATAAAACCAGCGAAAACACCAAACATAACCAATGTACGCATCTTCATACCATCCTTCATTTCATTAACAAAAAAACCAAAAAACCTTACTTACTCCACGCAGGATTCAACCACTGACCCGCGCTCGAACTAAAAGGCTTATACGGCTCATCACCCTTCTCCATAGCATCGAGAATCCAAATCGACAACGCCTTGCCCTGCTTACGCGAAGCCACCACATGTCGACCATCCGGAGCCCAACTTGGAGACTCAAACTGTTCATTCTTTGCCGTCAAATAACGCAACGAACTATCCCCCCTCGCCGGATCCAACACCGCAATACGATACGGGCAACCACGCTTCGTTGCAAAGACAATCCCCGACTTACTCCAATCGGGCTGAACATTCTCGCCGCCAGCAAACGTCAACCGACGACGCTTCTTCGTCGCAACACTCACCACATACAAATGCGGTGCACCCGGCTCATCAGAAACATAACAAATCTGCGAACCATCCGGCGACCAACACGGACTCGCCTCCGCAGCCAGCGGCGTATTCGTCATACGCTCCAACTTCCGCGTCCGCACATCCATGATATACAACTCCGGATTACCCTGATGCGACAAAATGATAGCCACCCGATTCGGATCCTTCGGCGAAGGCACCGCCCCCGTGCTCAACCCACGAAAATTCGCCAACCGCTCCGAACGCCCCGACGCCACATCCACCTTAAACACCGCCGGGAAACCAAGCTTATAACTCGTATAATAAATCGACCGCTTATCCGCCGACCAACGCGGCGCCAAAATCGGACAATTATCCGTCGTCAAACGCTTCAAATTATGCCCATCATAATCACACACATACAAATCCTCAATCGCCTGCCCATTACGCGAACGGCCCGACATCCCGACCACCGCCAAACGCGACTGCGCGATCCCCCTCTCACCCGTCGTCGACTCAACAATCGCATCCGCCAAAGCATGCGCATGCTTCCGCACCTGCTCAGGCGAAGACGCCGACCGATTCCAAGCAAACCGCTTCCCGGGCCAATTCACCGTCAACCCCTCGGAAACCGCACCCGCCCCCGAAACAACACCATCCACCTTCACCTGCGCATTCGAGCCCAACATCAACCGATACCAACCCGAACGCAACAAATCATTCTTCAACGTCGCCAAAAACGAACTTCCGCCCGCCCCCTGCGACCGCACACCCGACAACGAGAGCGACTGCTTCGCCACCCCCTGAACACGCACATCAATCACCTCTGCCTGAGCAAAAGCGACCCCCAAAAAAGCCAAAATAAACAAAACCTTCTTCATACC
>JAZLBT010000016.1:0-32242 GCA_045613865.1 Candidatus Spyradenecus sp.
CTCGTGAAGGAAGGCCTCATTGACGAACAGACCGCAGTGCTCCGCGTCGAACCCCAGCAACTCGACCAGCTCCTCCACCCCGTCTTCAATGCTCTCGCAGAAAAGAAGGCAAAGGTTATCGCTACTGGTCTTCCCGCTTCTCCGGGCGTGGCAACAGGTACCGTCGTCTTCACCGCTGAAGATGCAGAAACTCAGAGCAAGCTCGGCAAGAAGGTCATCCTCTGCCGCGCAGAAACCTCTCCTGAAGACATCGCAGGCATGGTCTCCGCTCAAGGCATCCTCACCGCTCGTGGTGGTATGACCTCCCACGCAGCTGTTGTTGCTCGCGGTATGGGTAAGTGCTGCGTCGCAGGTTGCGGTGATGCAATCATCGACTCCAAGAACAAGACCATCAAGATCGCTGACATCGTCCTCAAGGAAGGTGATTGGATCTCCCTCAATGGTTCTACCGGTAAGGTCTATGAAGGCCGTATCGAAACGGTTGAACCTGAATTGACGGGTCCCTTCGCTGAAATCATGGCTCTCGCCGACAAGTACCGCACCATGGGCGTCCGCACCAACGCTGATACTCCCCGTGACACGCAAGTCGCTGTTCGCTTCGGCGCTGAAGGTATCGGCCTCTGCCGTACCGAACACATGTTCTTCTCCGAAGATCGTATCATCGCTTTCCGTCGCATGATTCTCGTTGCTGAAAAGGTGAAGAAGCTCAAGGAAGCTATCGCAATGGCTGCTTCTGACGCAGAAAAGGCTGCCCTCTCTGCTCAGCTCGAAGCTCCTCTCGCTCAGTACAATGCTGCGCTTGAAACCCTTCTCCCCCTCCAGCGTGAAGACTTCGAAGGTATCTTCAAGGCTCTCGATGGTCGCGAATGCACCGTTCGCTTGCTCGACCCGCCCTTGCACGAATTCGTCCCGCACGATGAAGCAGGTCAGGCTGAAATGGCCAAGGTCATGAACATCTCCGTTGAAGAAGTTAAGGCGCTCGTCGACGAACTTCACGAATTCAACCCGATGCTCGGTCACCGTGGCTGCCGTCTCGGTATCTCCTACCCTGAAGTTACCGAAATGCAAGTTCGCGCTATCTGCGAAGCTGCTGCAAACGTCGCTGGCTCCCGCCCCGAAATCATGGTTCCGTTGGTGGGTAACGTCAAGGAACTTCTCTCTCAGAAGAAGATCATCGTTGACACCATCGCCAAGGTTGAAGCTGAAAAGGGTGTTAAGCTCGAAGTGCTCATCGGTACGATGATTGAAGTGCCCCGCGCTGCTCTCACCTCCGATGAAATCGCTAAGGAAGTTGACTTCTTCTCCTTCGGTACTAACGACCTTACCCAGACCACCTGCGCCTTCTCGCGCGATGACGCTGGTAAGTTCCTCCGCGACTACGTCTCCAAGGGCTTCTATGATTACGATCCGTTCATCGTTCTCGACCAGGCTGGCGTTGGTAAGTTGATGAAGTTTGCCGTTTCCCAGGCGAAGGATGTCAATGACTCCATCCGTCTCGGCATCTGCGGTGAACATGGTGGCGAACCTCGCTCGGTCGAATTCGCTAACTCCATCGGCTTGACCTATGTGAGCTGCTCGCCCTTCCGCGTACCGATCGCTCGCCTTGCTGCTGCTCAGGCTGCAATCAAGGCTGCTCGCGCAAAGAAGTAAGCACCTTCATGCTAGTTGCATGAAAACAAAGTCCCGGGTTCACGCTCGGGACTTTTTTATATCACTTCGTTAAAACAATTTAAAAACAAAAGTGCCCAAAAAGAAAAGAGCCTCCAAACGGGGCTCTTTTAGGCTTATTTAGACGTTTGCTGCACAGTACAGTAGTGTGCAATAGGGCACCCCTCACATCGTGGCTTTACGGGCCTACAACGCGTCTGCCCAAAGGAAACAAAAATTGCATTCCAAGGAATCCATAAATCCTCTGGCAAACATGCGCGCAACGCCATCTCCGTTTCAAGCGGAGTCTTTGTTTTAACAATCGCAAGTCGATTATTAATTCGATGCACGTGAGTATCTACACATATCGCAGGCAAATGAAAAGCGAGTGCGACAACAAGATTCGCCGTCTTGCGACCAACACCAGGCAATTGAACGAGTTCCTCAACCGTGTGAGGAATCTCTCCATTAAACAATGTTTTGACGGCGGCAGGCAAGGCATGTAAATGTTTTGCCTTTTCATGATAAAATCCCACCGGATAAATGAGCTTTTCAATCGTTTCTACTGAACAGTTTCCTAATGCCTCTAGTGTTGGCGCAATAGGGAAAAGACGTTGAATAGCAGCTGCGGTTGTTTGATCAAGCGTACGCGCAGAAAGAATGGTGCCAACGAGAATTTTGTATGGATCATTTGTTTGTGCAGCTATTAAATCCATGATTGGAGCATCAACAGATTCAAAAGCTGCTTGAAGTGCGTGATGAATCGCATCATAATCTTCGCGTTTATAACGATTGCGAAAGGCTTTTCGTTTCGTTACCTTTGCCATACTCATAACTCCTTAAACAAATCATCCCAACTTTCAACACGTATGGCGCCATCAGGATAATCCTGCGTGGGAGCACTTGGCGGAGGACATACATACACACGCGGAATCCCTGCTGCCAAAGCCGCCGTACTACCAACACGCGAATCCTCAAAAACAACTGCCTCCCCTGCTATGCATCCCGCACGCTCCAAAGCAAGTTGATATCCATCCGGATACGGCTTTCCACGCAAAACATCGTCTGATGGCACACTCACCGTATGATCAAACGCATCAAAAAGATTGCTCCGACGAAGATTCTCTTCTATCGTCTTACGCGGACTACCCGAAACATACGCGCACGGAACGCCCGCTTCACGTAAACGTTTCAACAAACGCGCTGATGCATGAATCACAGGCGGATCGATCGCAAAGAGCTCCGCAAAACGAACACAAAGCAAATGACCTAATCGTGCAGAAGAAAAACCCTCTAACGCCTCTGCAAACGCCTTCTTCAATTCCGCAAAAGCATCCGGCCATGCCATGCCATAAATAAGCGACATGATATGCGTTGTCTTTTGCCGAATCCCAAGGTCTTCAAGGACAAGAACCAACGCCTCTGCCCAAAGACGCTCTGTATCAAAAAGTGTTCCATCAATATCAAAAAGCGCAATCGCAGGCCGTCTCATTTCACCTCATCCTCATCACGATGAAAAATCAATTGGATCCCATTCCATAAATTATGGAAAAAGACATAAAAAGCTGGGCCTAAGGCTGCGAAATCCGCTTGGCATGCAAACGCCAAATACGTTGTATACGATGTATTCTTCTGTCCAAGCAATTGCGAGCACTCCCTTCGATGCTTCGGCCAACCTATTAATGCACCTACTCCAAAAGAAAAGATCCCAATTAGAACATCAATCACCAACACCCAGTAAATATCCGTCCGGCAAAGCGAGGCCCCCTCATGCTTTAGAAAATGCGATGCCGACGCTGCAATAATCGCAACCAATGCCATCCATGTGTAGAGCGTTGATGGAGAAAGACGCTTTCCCCACTGCTGTGCGCGTTCACCAAAACGTTTCCGTAAACACACTGCAAACACCATTGGCAATAGCGTAACAAAACAAACACGTGAGAAAATCATCGGCATCGCCATCCATGCCGACTGATGCAAAACGACTGGAATCGCAATCGGCAAGACCGCACTAATTACAAGCGCAGACAAGACAAATCCCACCGAAGCAAATCCAATTCGCCCCCCAAGTAATGAAACAATCACTGGCGCGGCTGTGGCAGTTGGCGTAATCGCTGTAAAAAAGGCAACTTGAGCGAACCGTTCAGGCACCTTAAAACAAAGCAACACCCACCAAAAAAGGAATGCGCTCCCGACATTCACGACAATGACCGCTACTTGTCGCCAATCAAAGATACGCTCTTTAAAATCCATCCGTAAAAAGACCACCGTCAACATATAAATGAGACAGAGCGGCATCAACGATTTAAAAAGAGCAAGCGACGGAATGAACCATCCCGCCGCAAAACAAAAGATAAGCATCAATGTTCTAAGCATTGCCTCACCTTACTGTCGAGGCTCTGAATTCTTTCGAAAGAGAAAATAGAGCACAATATCCGTTGATACAAGAAGGAACAACATCACATAAAGCCAAATCACATACCGAGCGAGCACACCTGCATCCGCCGGTGGAGGATTTAAAATCTTATGCGTAATCCCCGCCGTGTATCCCGTGAGAATAATAAACATAAAGGCGAGAGACTTACCACGCACATAACGCGTCCGCAACGACTTCAAAATCGACGCTGGCCAACTGCAGCCAAACGCAATCAACATCAATGCTTCAAAAATCCACGTTTGCATCGTAACCCTCGCCTTTCAAGTTATTCCACTGGTGGCGGCGGAAGCGACTCAATACCTTCCGTCAAACCTTCAGACGAAGACTTCTCAAGAGACGCGAGAGAAAGATTGCGAATCCCCACAAGCTTGCAAGCATCCACCACTTTGATAAACTCCTTATGCGGCGTCTCTGCATCTGCGCGAATAATCACCGTCTGATCCGGCAAATATTCAGCAATACGCTTTAAAAACGCATCAAGCTCTTCGCCCGCATACGTCTTCTGATTCACCATTACAATCCCTTCACGCGTGATGTTGAGCTTAATTTCGCTCGACATCCCAGCTGCAATCTCACCCGAAGCAGCTGTTGGCAACTGGATATCCATGGTATACTCCCACTGCGAGAAGACCGTCGACGTCACAAAGAAGCAAAGCAACAAAAAGACAATGTCCATCATTGCCGTCATTTGGAACTGCGGGAGCGCACTTTGACGTTTACGAAAATTCATACCTTATTCCTGCGTATGAGCGCTACCAAGAATAGCAACGAACTCGGCACAAACACCTTCGAGCTCCGCTACCAAACGAACCGCACGACGACGGAACCATGCATAGAAAATCATCGAAGGAATTGCAACAATCAAACCGAAGATCGTCGTAATAATTGCCTTAGAAACACCAGCTGCAAGCAATGTAGGCTTTGCTGCAGCAACATCCGAGCCAACCGCACCGAATGCTTGCAACATACCAAACACCGTACCCAAGAGACCGACCATCGGTGCAATCGTTGCAATATCCAAAAGCCACTGCGTCTGCCCTTGAATAATCTCCGACTGATGAGAACCTTCACTCTCTGCCACCTTTGAAATCAAATCCGAAGAAGCATTCGGAGCATTACGCACAGCATCCAACGTTGCAATCATCACCGAAGCGAGCGGCGAAGGCGTATCTTCACAAAGACGACGCGCTTCCGTAGCATTCGTCGACAAATACTCCGGCAAATCACGAAGCAAACGAACCGGCGTCACATTATTCGAGCGCAATGTCACCATGAAATAAAGAATCATCGCAACACTGATCATGCTCATAATCAGCAACACCCACATCAAGCTGCCACCATTCTTCCAAGCTTCAACAAGATCCATCATCACGGGATTCGTGGTCGCGGCATTTGCAATAAACTGAATCATTACGATCTCCTTAATAATTATAGAGCCACATATTATAGCATAACTCAACACCAAAAGTACATAAAAAAATAACCCTATAAAAGAAGCAAACAACTTTCCCTCGCCCAACCTCCGAAACTTATGCTATACTATCCTTATGCAAAAGAAAAATCAGATTGACCGCGTCAAGAACGAACGCCTCCGAGACCTTTGGCTCATCGGGCTGCTCCTTCTATTCACCTGGCCCCTCTTTCTCCTCGGCTGGCTCCTCTCCCGTAATAAAAACAAATAACCCTCCCCTTTAACTTAAACGACAACACAAATCCAAAAACAAAAAGAGACGCAGTCCAAACCGCGTCTCTTTTCCATTCGTGTCACAATCGACTTAGGCAACCTTACGACGAAGGGCAACACCAGCAACACCGAGAGCAAGCAATGCCAACACCGTCGGCTCAGGAACACCACCCTGAGAACCACCACCAGTACCAGCATCAAAGATTGTACCTGTGGCCATATCCAAATCGCCATCTACCGTATAGGCATAGACCTCAAGCATAGTACCCGTTGCAGGAGGATCATAGGTAAACCCTGCAGTAGACGTTGTCATGTAATAGAAAGTAGATCCCGATGCAGTTCCTTCAAATACAATAATACCAAAATCAGCAGATGCATTCAAAAAAGAACCTGTCGCTTGACCATACGCAGTTAAAGTTCCAGTCGTAAATGTTCCATCCGAAAGAGAAGAAACCAATGCGTCATATCCCGCAGTTTCTAAAGTAGAAGCATAAGTTGCAACATCACTATTAATCGCAAGATAAGTAGCACCATTAAATGGAGAATGTCCTTCTGCATCAAAAAGCCAATCATACTGAGCCGCATAAACAGAAGCAGAAACGAAAATTGCTAAAAGAGTAAAAAAGATTTTTTTCATATTTATCCTCAATGAATCAGTAACTTAATTAAGAGAAAATGTAAGTGTTCCTGTTTGATTTGTAGGCGTCTTTACCCAAAAACCTACACCAGCAGGAATTTCTGTTGTTGCCAACTCTTGTAAGGCATTCGCCCAACCAGTGACAAGACTACCATCTGTTGTACGCGCTTGCGTTGTATAATAGTAGTAGTCATAACCAGTACCATTGTAAACTTGAATACAAACGCCATTAGACTTATTGCGCCATGCTATAGGAGCAAAAGAGCAACCAATATCATTCACTACAACCGCCATAGGGTACGGACTTGCAATAAGATTTAACCCATTTGAAGCAATTTCAATCTCTGTTTCTGATTGAGCAAGGGATACAGTGCCTGCTGTAGTAATTGAAGCGCTTGCATCTGCAAGAATATTATCAGCCTTAAACCAAAGAGCATCACCAACATTAAAATAAACATTAGATGCCAACTCTTGTAAGGCATTCGCCCAACCAGTGACAAGACTACCATCTGTTGTACGCGCTTGCGTTGTGTAATAATAGTAATCGTAACCAGTACCATTATAAACTTGAATACAAGGAGCAGAGGCTTTTTGACGCCATGCTGTGGGGGTCAATCCTTGTGCATCAATAGCTTCTCCAAGCTTAATTTTGTCTTCGGTTTCTCCGAGACCCTTAAACTGAATAGCAATTTGATACCAAGAAGAGGAACCATCGACTTTCTTACCTTGAATCGTTGTTGTGGTATATCCAACGATCTCGGATTCGACCGCAGCATTAAGGCGACCACACAAGATCGTCATCAAAGCTGCGATAGCAAAAATTCCACACTTTTTCATAGTCGCCTTTCTAATATCTCGCCAAAAGGCTATATTCATAGGCTTTTAGCAATTTTTAAAAAATTTTGATTAACTTAGTTAAGTTAACCAATGCCAATAGTGTAAGATATTTTCTTTTAAAAAGCAAGCATAAAATTACTTGTATACCCAAAAATGTCGCATTATACTCAGATGTTGGCCGCCCTATACTGATATGTCGACCGATGCCACGGTCGACTTGCTAAACACTTAACGATCTCAATTGCAGCTTAACGACCTCAATTGCAGCGGAATGATGCCCCGATTGCAGCTTAATAATCCCAATTGCAGCGCAAGCGTGACGCAAAATACCACAAAATAATAAAAACCCCGCGGATCATCATGGGATGACGCAGGGTTTTATGTGTAACACTTAAGGTGTGTAGTGGGCAGCCTTATGCGTTTAGCAAGTTGGCCGCGGCGTCGGCCAACATCTCAGCATAGTTTTCCCTTGACGGGGGGTGTAGCGATAGTTTATAATCCAAGTTATGCAACTGAGAGGTTTTGACTATACTCGCCCACTTTACTATATGGTCACACTTTGCCAATGCAAGGGGCAACCACCTTTTTCTCGCATCGTCGGTGATCCCACGCTTCACTATTGTGAGAAAACACCGCTGACCCTCGCGCTCATTAAGGTGATTCGCACCTTTCATCTTCGCTGGTCATGCATTGAGCCGATTACAGTTTTCTCTCTTATGCCGGATCATCTTCATCTCCTCATTAAAATAAAAGCGGTGGAGAATGCAAAGAGTCTACTTGTGCTTGTTCCCCATTTGATGCGTCTTCTTGAACAAGCCACGGTTGCACAACAAGGCTTCCGCACAAACGCTACTCATCCACGGCTCTTTCAAGCGGTTTGGCATGATTGGATCCTTATGCGTCGTGGGCAATTAGAGGCGTTTACGCGCTATATTCGCGAAAATCCGAAACGCGCATGGTTGCGTCGCTCTCATCCTCAGCATTTTCATAAGATCGACCGCGTTTGTTTTCTTGGTCGGGAGTGGCATGCTTATGGCGACATCTCTTTGCTTAATGCCCCTGTTATTGAGCCGTTTCGGTGTTCGCGCCGTTGGTCGCCAGAGGGCGAGGAATGGCAAGGAGCATTGCAAAGAGCCTCGCGTCTAGGCCCGGGCGCTGTTGGGATTTCGACCTTTATGAGCCCCTGTGAAAAAGCTTGTGGCAATGCCATTTATAAAGCTGGCGGCGGGTTTATTCTTCTCTCACCAGAGGGCTTTGGCGAACGGTGGCATCCGCCACGAGAAAAGGAGCGTCTATGTGCCGCTGGTCGCTTGCTCTATCTTTCACTTTATCCCCCCTCCTCCGCTCGCCCTGACAAGGCCACACTTTATAAGCGCTGTCATGAGATGGGGGAAATCGTCGCTGAAATGGCGACCGCCTTATACTAAAATGGCGACCGCCTTATACTGGAATGTCGACCGATGCCACGGTCGACTTGCTAAACTCTTAACGACCTCAATTGCAGCTTAAAGACCTCAATTGTAGCTTAACGACCTCGATTGCAGCGGAATGATGCCCCGATTGCAGCTTAATAATCCCAATTGCAGCGCAAGCGTGACGCAAAATACCACAAAATAATAAAAACCCCGCGAATCATCATGGGATGACGCAGGGTTTTATGTGTAACACTTAAGGCGTGTAGTGAGCAGCCTTATGCGTTTAGCAAGTTGGCCGCGGCGTCGGCCAACATCTTAGTATAGGTCGGCCAACCTTTTCGCATCGTTACTGCATAACAACGCAAGCGCCTTGGCTCGGCTGAATGCGCGTTACATCGCAAACGGCACCTGTCTTTGCCTTGTAGGCGTCTGCAATGCCCTTCGCAACAGCATCCGCTTCTGCCACCTTAACAAGAACAACAGCAGAACCACCAAAGCCGCCACCAGAGATACGTGCACCCAATACACCGGGAAGGGTTTTGGTAATTGCAACAACGTTATCCAATTCTTCGCAGGAGTTTTCAAAGAGGACGCGCGAGCTTTCGTGCGAATCAAAGAGCAATTGACCAAACGCAACAAGATCGCCCTTTGCGAGATAGTCTACACCTTGAAGGACGCGTTCCGTTTCACCAATCGGATGTGCAATGCGCTTTGCGACAATAGGATCTAAGCCAGATTGATAGGCAACCCAGTTTGCCAAGGTCACGTCACGCAATGCGGTGACAGGTGTAGCGAGCTTTTCTGCGAAGTAGCCAACTGCGCTTTCGCATGCTTGACGACGAGAAGCGTATTGGCCATCGACAAGTGCGTGACGCGCATGGGGATTGCACATCAACAAGCAAACGTCTGAGCCAACATCAACGGTTTCAATCTTAAGCGAGCGGAAGTCTGTCTTCACGAGCTTGCCATCTTCACCGCAAAGCGAAGAAATCTGGTCAAGCAAGCCGCAAGGGCAACCTGCATAGTTGTGTTCTGCAGCCTGACCAATTTTTGCCGTCGTCACTTGATCGAGTTCAATCTTGTAAAGTGCGCAGATGGCTTTTGCGGTGCACATTTCAAGTGCTGCGGAAGAAGAAAGGCCCATGCCGAGCGGGATATTGCCAAGGAACATGGCATCAAAACCTGCGGTCTGCGGTTGGATGGCGTTAATTCCCATGGTGGTGCCGATGACATAGTTTGCCCATGTGTCTTCTGTTACAGGCTTTGCGTCTGCGAGAGGATAGGTTACTTCATGCATCAAGTCGCCTGCAACGATACGGTTCACACCATCGGTATTCGGAGAGATTGCAAAGAAGGTACCAAAGTTAATTGCAGCAGAGAAAACGTAACCTTCGTTATAGTCTGTGTGGTTACCGAGCACTTCGATTCGACCAGGTGCATAAGCAACAACAGCAGGTGCTTTGCCGAAGTGAGACTGATACTTTGCGAGAAGTTCGTCGTAGACAGATTGATTTAACATGTTTTTCTCCATTATAAAATCCATCCGCTCCTTTGCGTAGAGCGGATGGCATCAACAATCAATTAAGCACGGATGAGGGCGAGCACTTCGTCACGCTTTGCTTCCATTTCCTCACGGCTTGCGGTGCTCTCAAGGTTGAGGCGGACAAGCGGTTCGGTATTCGAGCAACGGACATTGAACCACCAAGTCGGATTGTCAACGCTCACACCATCAAGTTCAAAGACGTTGCAATCAGCATACTTTGCCTTGATTTCAGCCAAGATTTCCTGAGGATCGCGGGAAACGGTTGTGTTGATTTCACCCGAGCACCAATACTTACGAAGCGGTGCGATAAGTTCAGAGAGAGGCTTACCCGATTGCGTCACAATGTTGCAGAGTGCGATCACTGCCATCGAGGAAGATTCTGCAACATAGTTATCACGGAAATAGTAGTGACCGGAGAGTTCACCTGCGAAGATGGCCTTGTGTTCGCGCATCTGCGACTTGATGAAGGCGTGTCCCACGCGGCTCATCATCGGCGTGCCTCCAGCCGCTTCAATGACTTCCTTCACGACGCGAGAAGAACGCAAATCATAGTAAATCACACCCTTTTCACGCGAGAGCACGTCTTGAGCGATGAGTGCGGTGATAAGATCCATCGGGATGATTTCACCCTTTTCATCAATGAAGCCAGCACGGTCTGCGTCACCATCGAATGCAACACCAAAGTCATAATTGCCTTCGCGAACAGTCTTTTGGAGGTCTGCGAGTGTTGCATGGTGAAGCGGATTTGCTTCGTGATTGGGGAATGCGCCATCGATATCGCCAAAGAGGGCGGTTTGATCAATGTCATCCTTGAAAGTTTCTGCTTCAGGAATACCCATACCATTTGCATAGTCAATCGCCAACTTCGGACGGCGTGCAAAATTCATATACGGCTTGATGTGTTCACGATAAGCCGGCAAAATATCATGGGTGGTAATTGTACCAGGCGTTGCGGCTGCAGGTGCGAAGGAACCCTCAGCAACAATCTTTTCGATATCTGCAATACCAGTTACTCCCGAGATCGGCACTGCAGACGCACGGCAAAGCTTGAAGCCATTCCACTCAGCCGTATTGTGCGATGCCGTAATCATGATGGAACCTTCTGCACCGAGCGAACCATTTGCATAATAGTTCATCGGGGTCGAACAAAGACCAATATCAATCACATCTGCGCCGAGTTCCGTGATACCACGAGCGAGCGCGGCCTGCAACGGCACCGAGTGTGGACGGCAATCGCGACCCAACACAACCTTCTTTGCGCCCGTAAAGGTTACATATGCCTTACCGATTGCGTAGGCAACGTCTTCCGTCAAATCCTGACCATAGATACCACGAATATCGTAAGCTTTAAAAATACCGCTCATAATAAGTCAACTCCTTTGTGTTCATTGGTGGACGTGTTGTCTTGTCCAACATCTAAATAGTAGTATAGCATATTGGGCAAAAAATAGCATCTTTTTTTTCGCTTTTCTTCATTTCCTCTTGATGGTCAAAATAATATTTGACACACGTAGAGAGCTTTGCTATACTGTGCGCTTCATTTGTAAGTCAAGGGATTTACAAAGAAGAGGAAAGGAGGTGAGCAATAATGATCCAGGTCCGTCTCAAAAAGGGCGAATCCGTTGAACGTGGTCTCAAGCGTTTGAAGAAGATTCTCGATAAGGAAGGTCTTTTGAAGCAGCTTCGTAACACGCGTTACTACGAAAAACCTTGCGAAAAGGCTCGTCGTAAGTCTGCTCGTGCTCGCATCCGCGCCCGTTCCCGTACGGCTATGTCTCAGTTCTAATCTTTAGAATGACATACGATGCAAAAAGGTCCACGCAAGTGGGCCTTTTCTTTTTTCAACACCTGCAAAAGAAATCCCCGTCCACAAATCAAACTACAATCAAGAAAAAACCTTCATTGTAAATCTCACTTTAGAGCAGATTTGACACTCACTTTAAACGTCGATTTTATGATTTACGACACACGTATGAAAGCCCTGTAAGGGTTGTTGATAACTTGTTCATAAATAGTGCATTTCAAAGCCTATTGTTTTGAAGTTCAAACGTGCCGTAAACGAAGTTCAATCAGCACCTGTTTAAAGCTCAAACAGCACCTGTTTGAAAATTAAAACAATAGGTTTCATTTCTTCAATACTTTGTACTATATTTGCCGTGCCGTAACTTATTCATTTACAATAACTTATTTTGAATATTTTATGGCCGGCAATTTTAAGCTTAAAATCAGTACAATTTGTTCTATTCATACAAAATTTAAACAGTACAAAATCTTTCCGTGCAAATTATTTTAAGGGAAAATTTCCTCTCGGGAAGAAATCTTAAACAGTACAATTTTTGGTCAGGGACTTTTTAGACCTTTCTAGAAAACTTTAGAAAATAGTACGAAGGCGTTAGACAGTGTGTCCATTATTGTTATGCCTTTGAAGGTGTGTATCCAAAATATGAAGGTGTAGTTAAATAAGTGTGAACTACAAATAAAATTGTGGTGGCATAGGATGATGTTTTCCTATTGAACATCTTTTCCTCTAAAAAGCGTTCATCTTACCCCGCAGCTATATTGTGCAAGATTTAACCTTTATACCAGTAGAAATTTTCTTACTTTTTTAAAAAAATAATGCTACAATCTTAGCATATAGTTTGGAGGTCGTAATATGCTTTCAAACGTTTAATTAACGTATTCTACGCATATTTTAATGAAGAAAGCAACGCTTATGGAAGAGCTCAAATTAAATGATTTGCTTCGATTTTCAAAAGAAGAAATAGATCGTGCTAAAGTTAAATTTAACATTTTCAACGGAGTAGATGCTCCCATAGAAGTGTTTAAAAGTAATCCTGATGAAGTTAATATAAATTGGTTATTTTGGCGTGAAAATAAAAGGTATTTTAATGTTGGAGATATCGCTATTTGTTTCATTGACTTAAGCAATGATAATTGGCTTTTGACAACAATCAAAAGAGTGACAAAAGAGTTAGACGTAAAAGGAGGAATTAATTACAATGGGAACGAGTTGACCCAATATGCATCCCTTTTTGGTCGCGTTATTGTAAAATATCATAAATCCCATCAAACTGGAGTAAGACATTTTTCTAGGATTGAAAATGATTTAATTGTGCAACAAGTTCTTCCTTCGACCTTTGAGGGAGATGATTTTCCTGGTTATGATAATGTAAGGTTGTCATATGCCCAATTAACACGAATTGTTAGTAATAATAAACGTGATTGGGTAGCAGCTCTAGAATCACAAAAAGCTATTTATCTTATTACCGATAGCAACACTGGTAAGTTTTATGTTGGTTCTGCGACAAGTGCGAATGGCATGCTTCTTTCAAGATGGAGGAGCTATGTTACGAATGGTCATGGGGGGAATGTTCAATTAAAAGCGTTGGTGGATTCAAAGGGCATTGAATATGTAAAAAGTTATTTCACCTATTCTATTCTTGAAAATTACAATTCACGAGTTGATGATAGTTTTATATTAAATCGTGAATCTTGGTGGAAAGACACTTTATTGACGCGTATTTTTGGATATAACTCTAACTAAGTGCTCATCTCCACCACTCCCATCTTTCACCATTCAGTTTTGAACATAGGGAGGGCGGAAGATGGGAGTAGTGGAGGCAAAAAGGTTTTTATTTTCTAAAAAAGCTCAAAGGTCTCAATTTTCATTTTGTTTAAATCAAGATAAGGAATAACCGCTTGAAATGCTGTAGACATAAATAATGGAGAAAAAAGTTTTTTATCGTACATATAATCCCATAGGAGATTTACAAAATCAAGATATTCTACACCCTCCAAATCTGGGCATTTCCATTGATGATTGTAATATGCATTTTCTGCAACCCCCTGTTCATCGGGAATCATCATAATAAAATTCCAAAAGTCAACCACACAATGATTGAGATTTTCTTTTATAAAGCAATCCGTCTCTACTCGAACAAGAACATGACTATTTGAAAAAAGTGAATAGCACCCATTGTTTAACGCATCTAATACTGTAGGGCGATTCTTAAAATAATTCAAAAATTCTTCTTTATCTTGAAAGGAATTCCCATCGTCTTTAAAGAGACAAAAAATTAGCCCTTCATAATTAGTAGAATTGGATTTATTGAAAACATGAAGTAATTTTGAGTATGTTTCACTGTGAACCTGTGGGGATAAAGCAAAGTTGGGATAATAAACCTTATCCCGATTTAACATTTCAATAACTTTTTTACTTTGTAATGTCCAATATACTACCATTTTTATAACTCCTTATTTCAGTTTCTCAGCCCTTTGAATAAGCGAACATCGCACAATATAACCGCAGGGCGAGAAGAGTACTTCTCAGAAGAAAGGATGTCCTAGAGGGAAAATATCACCCTACGCCCCCGCGATTTAACTTGCAGTTCACACTTCTTTAACTACGCCGTCGTTCACCTTTTCAAAAATCATCTTCTTCATCTTCAGAGAGCCAATCCTCCTCATCATCTTCTTCAAACGCTGACTCCTTCTGTAAAATGTTATCCTTCTGAAACCCTTCTGGAAGATTAACTGTCTTCAACTGAGTACATCCTTTGAAAGCATCTTCCCTAATCGTAATCTCTGACGATAAAATCGTTAACGACTTCAAGCCCGTGCAACCAAAAAATGCACACTCCCCAACCTCCGTCACGCTTGAAGGAATTTCAATAGACTTCAAGCCCGTGCAATCACAAAACGACCAGCCACCAATCTTCGTCACGCTTGAAGGAATCTCAATGGACGTTAAGCCCGTGCAACCTGAAAACGCAGCGGCTCCAATCTCCGTCACGCTTGAAGGAATCATAATTGACGTTAAACCCGTGCAACATTTAAACGCCCCCAAGCCAATCTCCTTCACGCTTGAAGGAATCTCAATGGACGTTAAGCCCGTGCAACTGAAAAACACGTGTCGGCCAATTTCCGTCACGCTTGAAGGAATCTTAATCGAAGTTAAACCCATGCAATCAAAAAATGCACGCTCCCCAACATCCGTCACGCTTGAAGGAATTTCAATAGACGTTAAGCCCGTGCAATGAGAAAATGCCCACGTGCCAATCTTCGTCACACTTGAAGGGAGTTCAATGGACGTTAAGCCCGTGCAATGAGAAAATGCCCACGTGCCAATCTCCGTCACGCCCACTGGAATCACAACAGACGTTAGGCTCGCTGGTACACAGACCAATGTTACTCCTTCCTTATTCAGTAACAACCCATTTTTTGATGAATAAACGCAATTATTCTCATCCACATGAATTTCCTGAAGATGCAAACAACCTTCAAACGCTGTCGGATCAATCTCCGTCACGCTTGAAGAAATCTCAATCGAAGTTAAGCCCGTGCAACCGAAAAACACGTGTCGGCCAATTTCCGTCACGCTTGAAGGAATCTCAATCGAAGTTAAACCCGTGCAACAAAAAAATGCAAACTCCCCAACCTCCGTCACGCTTGAAGGAATTTCAATGGACGTTAAGCCCGTGCAATTAAAAAACGCATGGCTGCCAATCTCCGTCACGCCCGCTGGAATCACAACAGACGTTAAACTAGTGCAACCACAAAACGCCCCCGCGCCAATCTTCGTCACACTTGAAGGAATTTCAAGCGAAGTTAAGCCCGTGCAATCACGAAATGCCCAACCACCAATTTCCGTCACGCTTGAAGGAATCTCAATCGAAGTTAAACCCGTGCACCCTTCAAACGCAGACTCACCAATTTCCGTCACGCCTACTGGAATCACAACAGATGCTAGGCCCGTTGGCACACAGACCAATGTTACTCCTTCCTTATTCAGTAACAACCCATTTTTTGATGAATAGGCACAATTATTCTCATCCACATGAATTTCCTGAAGATTCGAGCAACCATCAAACGCACTCGAATCAATTTCTGTCACACTTGAAGGAATCTCAATGGACGTTAAACCCGTGCAACCCTCAAACGCAGACTCGCCAATTTCCGTCACACCTTCAAGAATTACCAATTTCCCTTTCGGCTTCCTTCCCGTATAGCCTACAAGTTCCCATTTTTCTCTTTTCCCTTTTACTAGGCGTCCATTTGAATCAACAACAATTTTGCCTTTAAGCTCCCATTTTTTAGCATCTTTTATCCGTAACTGCATAGCCATTCTTTAATTCTCTCTTTTAGACAATCTCTTAAAATGATCAACACCATACTACCTATCAAGGCTAGTAGTAGCATAACATAAACCGCCCACTGTCAAACAAATCTCCGCAACTTTTTAACATCCACCTCTGAACAAACCTATTCTTACTGCGGTTATATTGTGCAACATTCAGCTCATCGCGGATTTCTTGGTGGTCCGTATTTTGTAATGTATTACGCATGATAGGATTTACCATTTAATGCAAACGTGAGGTCTGTATTTGAAGTTGCATAGTGCCGCAAGTGGCGTCAGATGTGTTCTTTTGTAACTTTCACCTTCTACATTCATTCTATCACTCTTGGGTGGGGGCACAGATCTTTTTAATGGATTTTTCAAACCATCCTTTAAGTTTTTCGTTTCCTTTATAGATTAAATTTTTCCATGCCCCATCTTCTTTATCCCAAGATTCAAACGTATGAGCGATTACACTGTTTTTGTCGATTTGAATTACAAATTTAGGTTCTTTAAAGTCAGAGTCATATAGCGCCCCGACCCATCCGCGAATAGGAAGTGTTTTTTGGTCATTATTGTCATCATTAATAATTAATTCAAAATAGCGACCGCAATATGAATTTGGGCTTTCAGAGTCTTTTTGATTCTCCGAGATTTGAATGTTAAATGGACTCGGGCTCCAATCAAAAAACTTTTGTTCAAGATAGAGCGGGAGCTTCTTCATTGCAATTAAAACTTTATCGTTATAACGCTCCTTGCTTACACGATCAAAAGAACCTTCCTTGATTTCCTTTAAGACGTTCCTAAAGAAGTCATTTATGGACGTCCCGCTGTTCTTCTCTTCCTTGGTCATATAAAAAACTAACTCTGAGCCTTCATATGCAATTGCATTGTTGGATTTAAGTTTTTCAATCTGCGTTCGATGGTTATCGCAAAGTAATTTTGCCCATCCATTTTGATCGCGGAAAGAAACGCAAATATTTGCTATGTCACCCTTATAGGTGACACCTAAAAAGCCCCAGATGGATTTATCATCTTTAAACTCTTTTAATTCAAAGTGACGTCCCATCCAACACTTAGTCTTAAAGTTAACGGAACGATTATAGGCCTCAATATTTGTGGGTTTGGTATCAGTACCACCGTCAACGCACTTGTCAATTTCTTGGCAAATCTGTTTAATGTATTCAAAGTCTTCTGGATTAAATTCAAAGTTATCAATGTTACATGTTTCAAACCCACAAACACTTTTGACATATGACATATATGCAATTATTGTTGGATCATCGAAGCCATTCTTCGATTTCAATTCTTCGTACATATCTTTCCATGTTTTGACAGTAACTTCTTCATGCTCAAGTTTGTAATTCGTGATATAGCCCAAATATTGCCATGCATACTTTGGTTCACATTGATTTTCCTCTCGCAACGTTTCGTTATACTGCTCAAAATGGTGACTGCCATCCCAAATCTTCACTTCAACAATGTAGGTCGTGTTATTGACACGAATCCAAAAATCTGGTCGCCCATTATCGGCGCTATGCTCTCGCTCAAAAATAGCATCCTCTGAGCTTAAATTCGCCTTCGGAAAGAAGAAGTCTAAGAAAAACCTCTTGAAAACGCTATCGGATTGACACATTGCATAGGTTACATCTGAAAGATCATTTTCCTTATAAGCTCGAGCTGCTAATGCTTCAAAAAATAAGTTTAAATCCGCACTCATTTCACACATCCTTTCTTTATAATTACTTATTGAAATAGACTTCCAACGTTAAGCTTATTCTACACCTTAGGGGTTGTGCATGTCAAGGCGTTTGTCATGGACGACATCAACGGTCCCTAGATACTTTAGTCTTCATTGTCTTCATTCGGATTAATTGGGCCGCCGATGGGGCCGCAGTGGTCGAGATCTTTGAGAATGAGCAATTCCTTTAATTGTTGACATCCTCTAAAAACAGCTGTCCCAAATACAACATTAAGGGATGGGAGGATAAGTTTTGTCAAATGGGAACAACCCCAAAATGCGCCTTCGCCGATTTCTGTGACACCTTCGGGGATAACAATTGACGTAAGGCTTCTACAATCCAAAAATGCTCGTGCCCCAATCATTGTGAGCGTCTTGGGGAGGCGAATGGTGGTTAAATTCTCACATTTCCAAAAGGCAAAGCCGCCAATTCTTTTAACACCGTCAGGAATCAAAAGAGAGGTCAACTGGGTGCAACCTAAAAACGCCTCATCACCAATAATCGTGACACCCTCTGGGATTGTCACCTCGGTGGCATCATTCGGTACATGGAGTAAAGCTCTACCGTCTTCACTAAAGCGTAGTTCATCATCTTTGAGTTGAATAGCGGCATCAATAGGTGAGGTCGTTTTAGGTGTGGTGGCGGTTGATTTGACAACATCATACCCCCCATTCGGATTCACACGGAGGTGACCTTCGGAAATTAAGCGGTCGACAATTGCACAGGTCAACTTGAACCCATGCGTGACTGCACGCTGAATGGAGGAGATGCAAAGATGGTTGTGGCCCTGGATAAAGTCAAGGACTTTGGGGTAATAAGCCTCTACATCAGGATGTGTGGTTTCCATTGAAACATTCCTTCATTATACGTTGTTCTTTTTGACGCTTTCGCGTGGCGGGATTCAACACATAAAAATATGTCAAATCAAGTCAAAAACTGCAAGAAATTTTCTTCAAAAAAGGTATTTTTTTGGTTTTCGGCCGTAAAAGGCGGTTATGCCTCTGTTGACCGCTTAATCCTTTTCTTTTTGCCATTTTGTCAAAAAACTACGTTTTAGCTGCGTATCACCTGCGTCATTTCCGCGCATGATAACGCTCTTTAAAAACGCTTACTGTGTAAGATTTTTAAAGGGTAAATTTCCTCTCGGGAAGAAATTTTAAATAGTACAATTTTGGGTCGGGGACTTTTTAGCCCTATTTAGAAAACTTTAGAAAATAGTACGAAGGGCCGAAGAAATGAAAACAAGCATTTGACGGTCAAAACACAAGCATTTGAATACGCGTCCGCAACGTTCTCCCAAAACAAGATGAGCGCTCTCCGTTTTCGCCTTCAAAATGAGCATTTTTTGAAACGCAAAAAGGTTTTTCCAAAAACTATGCAATACGGATCAAACATCAAATGGTTCACTTTAACCAATACTTGTGCCGTTGTCCCTCTACATGATATGTTTCTTCAATTTCACCCCATCATTGAGCTGTACATCTTCTTGTGGTTATCGATAACGTTTGATATTCATCCGCTGGCGTGTAACGATAGTATACAATGTGTGAAAGATTCAATCTTTAGATGCAATCGTTTTCACAAGATGATAAGATAGAGGTGATTTCAATTTTCACCAAAGGCTTCATAATCATCTATGAAAACAATGCATATCGCAACAATTTACGCAATTATTGCAGCTGCACTCTACGCTATTAATGTTCCATTTTCGAAGGTTTTACTCAACACTGTTGAACCAACGATGATGGCGGCATTTTTATATCTTGGCGCAGGTTTAGGCATGTTTAGCTATGGTCTTATTTTAAAGTGTATAGGTCAAACGACTCCCGCCCAATCTCTCACAAGGAGAGAATTACCTTATACCCTTGCAATGATTTTATTGGATATTCTTGCTCCCATTCTCCTTATGTTAGGCATAAAGGTTTCTAGTGCAGCAAATGTATCACTTATAAATAATTTTGAAATTGTTGCTACCGCACTTGTTGCCTTCATCGCATTTAGAGAGTTGATTTCTCGACGATTAGCAATTGCAATTACCCTCGTGACCATCGCAAGTGTTATCCTCTCTTTTGAGAGTGCCGAAGCATTTCAATTTAATCATGGCTCGCTCTTTGTTTTCGGTGCATGTTTTTGTTGGGGGATAGAAAACAATTGTACGCGCATGATAAGCCATAAAAGTTCCACCGAAATTGTTATTATCAAAGGGCTATTCTCTGGCATCGGTAGTTTAATTGTTGCTTTTATCATTGGTGAATATCTCCCCTCCCTATTTTGGATGGGTAGCGTGTTATTGCTTGGATTTATTGCTTATGGCTTAAGTATTTATTTTTATGTTAAGGCACAAAAAGATTTAGGGGCTGCAAAGACGAGTGTATATTACTCGATTGCCCCCTTTCTCGGCGTTGTCTTTGGCATGTTACTTTTAGGCGAAAGGCCTCCCGTTCAATTTTATGTTGCTCTCATCGTGATGGCAGTAAGTACCTACTTTATGATTAAAGACACCGTTGAATTGCAACATACGCATGAACATACTCACACCCATACCCATGCACATGCCCATGGCGACTGTATTCACACTCACGAACATACCCACGTTCATACCCATCTCCATACCCATGGCGCGGATTCTACAAATCATACACACCGTCATAAGGAAATGTCACACGATCATTTACATTCCAATGATGATTTCTCTAGCGCACTTCAGTGATTTTAGTCAGAGTATTTGTAAGCAAAGGAAATAAAAAAGAGGCCTCGCAGGGAGGTCTCTTTTTGTTTAAGATTATATTGAGATAGATTAGACGGGAAGGCCGAGGGCTTTCTTGGTCTTTTTCTCAAGTTTCTCAAGCTTTTGTTGAATGGGGGTCTTATCGCTGATGTTATCGATAAAGACGCCACCTGCAAGGTGTTCAAGCTCGTGTTGTACAGCGCGAGCAAGGAGACCATAGGCAGTATAGGTCTTTCGTTCCCCATTAATATCATTAAAGGTAAAGCAAACCTTATCGGCACGTGTTACAGGTGCGTGGATAGAAGGGAATGAAAGGCATCCTTCTTCATCAGTTTGTTCACCATCTTTGGAAAGAATTTCGGGGTTGAACATAACCAGCGGCATAGGAATTGAAGCGTTGATTTCTTCATATTCCTCTTTTTCTGCATCGCTGGGAACGTCAATAATGCAAAGGGCTTCGCTACGCCCGACTTGAGGTGCAGCGAGGCCTACGCCATTGGCGTTATACATGGTTTCAACCATGTCAATGACAAGTTGACGAAGTTCGGGAGTAATGACATTCACTGGTTGGCAAGGCTGCCGGAGAACGGGGGCTCCCCAGTGGCGCATTTGTAAGGGACCGATTTTCTTTGCCATAATTATTTCACGGGGAGTAAGCGATCAGCGCCAAAGTATGGACGGATGGCTTCGGGAAGAAGAACAGAACCGTCGGCCTGTTGGCATTGTTCGAGGATTGCAATCATGAGGCGCGGAAGTGCGACACCGGAACCATTGAGGGTGTGAACGAAGGCAGGTTTGCCATCGGGACCACGGTAGCGGATGTTTGCACGACGCGCTTGGAAACTTTCGAAATTGGAGCAACTCGAGACTTCGAGCCATGCCTTTTGTCCTGGGGCCCAAAGTTCGATGTCATAGCACTTTGCAGCAGAGAAGGAGATATCGCCGGAGCAAAGTTCAAGAACACGATAGCTGAGGCCGAGGGAAGTAAGAACGTCTTCTGCATCTTTGACGAGGCTTTCGAGTTCGTCATAAGAGGTGGAAGGTTCAACGAACTTCACCATTTCAACTTTATCAAATTGGTGAACGCGAAGAATGCCGCGGGTATCCTTACCGGCGCTTCCAGCTTCACGACGGAAGCAAGGCGTGTAGGCCGTCATCTTGACAGGAAGCTGTGCGGGATCGAGAATGTCATCACGGTAGTAGTTGGTGACAGGCACTTCAGCCGTTGGGATTAACCAGAAGTCATCGACTTCGCAGTGGTACATGTCTTCTTGCATTTTGGGAAGTTGACCTGTACCGATCATCGATGCGGTATTCACAACGAAAGGCGGCAACATTTCGGTATAGCCGTGATTACGCGTGTGCATATCAAGCATATACTGAATGAGTGCACGTTGGAGCTTTGCGCCCTGTCCAAGGAGAATGGGGAAGCCCGTACCCGTGAGCTTAACACCACGGGGGAAGTCAAAGATGCCAAGCTTCTCACCGAGCGTAATGTGGTCGAGCGGTTCGAAATCAAAGGTGGGTTCTTGACCAACGTGACGAATATCGCGGTTATGGCTACTGTCAGGACCGGTAGCAATCGTTTTGCAAGGCACGTTAGGAATGCGGAGCATCGCAGTGCGGAAAGCCTCTTCAAGTGCACGAATTTCAACATCCTTTGCGGCGATTTCGTCACCGAGGAGACGCATTTCTTCTTTAACGGCAGAAATATCTTCGCCAGCTTTAACGCGAACACCGATGGATTTTGAGACGCCATTACGTTTTGCTTTGAGGGCATCCACTTCTGTGATGAGGGTACGACGACGGGTATCAATTTCTAAGACATCGTCAACAAGGCTGGTATCCATCCAGCGACGGGTTAATCCTTCACGAATTTCTTCTGGGGTTTCGCGAATGCGTTTTATATCAAGCATATTTGCCTCTTTTGTTGTGTTGTGTTTTTTATTATTAAAGCATAGTCCGGGATGGATGACAAGCCCTTTTCATGTTTTTATTAAAAATAAGGGATGTTTTGTTCGTTTTTACCTTATTTTTATTTTGTTTCTCGTAAGGAGGTTTATTGGGTGGGAGTGTTCTCGCGTAGGTTTTAAAAAGATGTGATTTGATTATTTTTCTATCGTATCTTTTAAAAAAGTGTGCTATAATAAAGGCGTACTTGTAGTGTTTTTCTTGGTTGTTCGTAAGGGATGCATTTGGTTATGGATAAGGTTACGATTGAGAAGATTCAAGATGCCGCAAAGGTGCTTTCTACCGTTGCTCGTAAAACGGATTTGATTTACGCACCAAAGTTGTCGACTTATGCTCAAGTTTACTTGAAAACTGAGAACTTGCAGGTTACAGGTTCATTCAAGGTACGCGGTGCCGTTTACAAAATTTCTACATTAACTGAAGAAGAGCTTGGACGTGGCGTGATTGCTTGTAGCGCAGGTAACCATGCGCAGGGCGTGGCATTGGGTGCACAACAACGTGGTGCGCGTGCAGTGATTTGCATGCCCGATATCGCACCGATTGCAAAGATTGAAGCCACTAAGAGCTATGGCGCAGAAGTCCATTTGGTTCCAGGAACGTATGATGAAGCTTGCGCATATGCGATGAAGCTTTGTGAAGAAGAGAAGATGACCTTTGTTCATCCGTTTGATGATCCCGATGTGATTGCAGGTCAAGGAACGATTGGACTTGAAATTCTTGAACAGTTACCCGATGTGGATGCGATTTTGTGTCCGATTGGCGGGGGCGGTTTAATCTCTGGTTTGGCATATGCAGTGAAGCAGTTGAAGCCTGATTGCAAGGTGTATGGTGTTGAAGCAGCGCAGGCAGCAAGCATGAAGCGCTCTGTGGAAGCGCAGGATAAGTTGACACTTGCTTCTGTAAACACCTTTGCTGACGGCATCGCAGTGAAGCGTCCAGGTGATCTCACATACGATATGGTGAATCGTTATGTTGACGGTATTGTTGCGGTTTCGGAAGATGAAATTGCAGCAGCGATTCTCTTCCTCATTGAACAGCGCAAGTTGGTCTGCGAAGGCGCGGGTGCTGTTTCTGTTGCGGCGATGATTTTTGATAAGTTGCCCGAGTTGCATGGCAAGAAGGTTTGCTGTATCCTCTCGGGTGGTAATATTGACGTAAATATTCTTAGTCGCGTAATCTATCGTGGCTTGCTCGCCAGTGGTCGCCGTGCCGAGGTAAAGTTGTCGCTTGCCGATAAGCCTGGTCAATTGGCGATGGTTTCGAACATTGTTTCGAAGTGTGGCGGAAATGTGATTGGCGTAAGTTATGGACCGGGCCTAATGGATACGGCGTTGGCTTCATGTGTGTTGAGCCTCCAGATGGAGACGCGTGATTTTGCTCAAGTGGGCGAAATTTACGCAGCACTCGAAGCCGCAGGATATCATGTCTTACCGAATTAATTTCTAACGAAGGATTTTCTTCTCGTGTTAGACGTTCAGAATGTGACGTTTCTCTATGGTCCGCATCGTGGCGTGGAAAATGTTTCCTTTACGATGCAGGCTGGCGAATGTCTTGGTATTGTGGGTGGAAATGGTGTTGGCAAGAGTACATTGCTCGGATTGCTTGCCGGGGCATTGGTTCCACAGTCGGGGACAATTCAGTTTGTCAATGGGGAACGATCGATGCGCAAGAAACGTTTTTTCTCGCATCAGGGCTTAGGATATCGACTTAATGTTGGTTATATGTCAGAGGTCGCGCCAGTTTATGAAGAATTAACGGTGGCGCGTTATCTTCGGTTACGAGCCTATTTACGCGGTGAGAATTTTCTCCGCATTCGTCGGCGTTTGAATGATGCCTTAGAACGGTGTGGGTTATCGAAGATTCGCGGTGAGATTATTGGTCGACTTTCACATGGAACGCGTCGCCGCATTGCTTTGGCAGAAGCACTTATAACGTTGCCAAAGATTTTAGTTTTGGACGATCCTTTTGCTGGCTTGGATGCTGAGATGCGTGCGGATTTTGTAACGATTATTCGCGAGATCATTTCTTCTACACATGTAATTATTAGTGGCCACGATTGGGAGCTGCTTTCGGTTTGTTGCTCGCGTTTTCTTGTGCTCAAGAAAGATACGCCTGGGATTCAGCAGCTTTCTGCTGATGAAGCTTCAAAGACTTTTGCGCTTCCGAATAATGTTTAGTTGTTAAAGCTATGATGTCGTTATATGTTTTAGTTAAACGCGAGTATTCCCACCTTCTTCGTTCTTCGCATGGGTTGGGACCGCTTCTTTTTGCCCTTGCCGGAGGGTGTGGGTTGCTCATTTTGTTTCTTCGTCATGAAGAGGGGCATGCAGTGCAACTTTCATCTATTTGGGGATTGGCAACCGCGTTTGGGCTTCCTTTTCTTGCGGCAGTAGCGGCTTCGCGTGGCTTCACCCTAGATCGTGAACGCGGGATGATGCGATTAATGTTTTCAACGCCTTTTCGTGCGCGCGGTTGGGTGCTTGCTAAGATTATTGCAGCAGCCTTTTTAGCATTAATTTACATGATTGGTATGGCCATTGCGGTGTGGGTGTTGGTCCGTTGGATGATGCCAGGCGCACAGTTGCCATGGACATGGATTGGTTTTTGGACAGCGGGTAGCGCTCTTTTAGTTGAGGCATTTTTGTGGAGCAGTATTGGCACCCTCGTGTCGTTGTTACTTCGTAGCTCTGCATCGACGTTTTTGCTTTCGCTTTTACTTGGACTTCTTGCACCGCCACTCGTATGTATGTCGATGACGAGTACGCTCCCCGAGTCAATTTTGCAGTGGCCGTGGTTCCCCTTGCAGTTCCTTGTTTATGATTGCGCGAGTGGAATTATTCATTTACGTGCTCTTGTTGCATGTATCATTGCGACGGTAACGTTGATTTACATTTCGAGTGTTGTTTTTGATGCACTCCGCGTCAATGGCAAGGAAAAGTAATTGATGATGAGTGAATTGCAAGCGAATTTGACGCAAGTCATTTCAGCAGGGCGATTACCCAATGGGTATATTATCGTTGGCCCTGTTGAAGGTGAAGGTCGTGCGCTTGCAGAGTGGCTTGGTAGCCAGTTGCTTGGCACTTCCACCGTGATGGATCATACCCATCCAGATATGCCGTGGTATCAACCTGAAAAGGTCTCACGTATTATTGACGTGGAGATGATGGTTGAACGGATTCTTCCGTTTGCACAGCAGTCGTCGCTCACAGGTGGGTGGAAGGTACCAGTCATCGTTTCGGCAGATCGTATGAATGAGAGTTCTGCCAATGCATTTTTGAAGATGCTGGAAGAACCGCCTCCGCAAACACTTTTCTTATTGCTCGTAGACCGCTTAGATGAAATGTTGCCGACGATTATCAGTCGTTGCCAGGTGCTTCAAGCGGGAGGCAAGCCCCGACTTGCCGAGCCTTGGCGCTCGAGCGTGATTGATTTGCTCGCGGATATTCGTGAGAAGTCTCCCCTACTCGATGCGATGCGTGCTGAACGCCTTTGCGAAATCATTGATGAGATGGATGAGCGAGCAGAGGCTGAAATTCGCGCCGAGCATAAAGAGAATACGTTGATTGATGAGGCTGCGGATGTTTTGAAAGCACGAATTGGTGCGCGTTCGAAGGCATGGCGTAAGGATCTTTGGATGACGTTGGAGCAGTGGATGCAAGATTTAGTTCGCGTGCGTTCAACTGATGGAGCGTTTGAGGCTCTTCATTTTCCAGAGTGTCGTGCCGTTTTGGAACAGCGTGCGAAGTGCTATTCATTAGCGCGGTTGTTTGAGAATTTATCTATTTTAGAGGCGATGCAGGCGCAGTTGGATCGACATCTTCTGCCCGCGCAGATACTCCCTTATTGGATGGATCGCTTTTATCTTTAAAGGAAGGTTATGAAAATACTTGTTATTAATGGTCCGAATCTTCGACTTCTTGGAACGCGTGAACCGAATATTTATGGTTCAGGAACGCTCGCAGACGCAGAAGCTTTAGCAAAGGTAGCAGGAAAGCAATTGGGCGTACATGTCGATTGCTATCAGAGTGATATTGAAGGTGAAATCGTTCGTAAGATTGGTGAAGCGCGCACGATTTATGATGGTATTGTGATTAATCCTGCAGCCTATACGCACACGTCGATTGCAATTCGTGATGCAATTGCGGCCGTCGGCATTCCAACGGTAGAACTTCATATCTCGAATACGCATAAGCGCGAAGAATTTCGCCATATTTCGTATACTGCGCCGGTTTGTCTTGCGCAGATTCAAGGATTTGGTTTGCAAGGTTATTCATTGGCTGTTGCTGGGTTGATTGCTCATCTTCAGGTTGAACAACAGAAGAAGAAGGATTAATGATTATGACGATGACTATAAGTTCATTTATCGTTTTGTTGATAGCGTATTTACTCGGTGCAATTCCATTTGGTTTGATTATTGCGAACGCAAAGGGGATTGATATTCGCAATGCGGGAAGTAAGAACATTGGTGCGACGAATGTATTTCGTTGCGTTGGTGCGAAGTGGGGAATTCTCTCCTTTGTGCTTGATATGTTAAAGGGCTTTGGCGGTGTTTATTGCGCGCTTTTGGTGACGCTGGTCATGCCAGAAGATGAGACAATCGCAGAAGGTTCACTCTTACTCTTAAAGGTATTGTGCGGTACTGCGGCAATGTTAGGGCACATTTTCCCTGTTTACCTTAAATTTAAAGGCGGCAAGGGTGTTTCAACAGCTTTGGGCTTACTTTTTGGTGTCGCCCCGCTTGCAGCTTGTATTGGTTTTGGTGGTTGGATTGTTCTCTTTGTTTTAAGTCGCTACGTTTCGTTTGCAAGTTGTCTTGCGGCAGTGATTGTAGCGGGATGCGTTTGGTCGCCACTTTATTGCGGACAGCCCTGTTGGTTTAAGATTCTTATCTCAATTCTTGCGCTTTTGGCAATTTTGAAGCATACGAAGAATATTATCCGTTTATGTAATGGTACAGAAAATCGTTTTGCCTTTACTGCAAAGCAGCGTGCAGCGCGTGAAGCAAAGCGTTTACAGCAGGAGGCAAATCAATGAACGTTGTTGTTATTGGTGATGGCGGATGGGGCACCGCAGTTGCAAAGTTGCTCGATTCTTACGGTCACACAGTGACTGTATGGGGGCCTTTTGCAGATTACATTGAAGAAATTCGTACAACGCGTAAAAATCCGCGCTATCTCCCTGGAATTGAATTTCCGGCTTCGATTCAATGGACGGCAGATATGGCCGCATGCGTACCAACTGCAGATTTAGTGGTGCTCGCGTCTCCGTCGAAGTTCTTTAAGCCAATTTGCGAAAAACTTGCTCCACACTTGAATGTCGAGAAGACGTTGATTGTGAGTCTCACCAAGGGCATTTGCCCTGAGACAGGCAAACGTATGAGTGAAGTCGCACAGGAGGTTCTAAAGTCGCAACGCGTTGTTGTTCTCTCTGGTCCTTCGCATGCAGAAGAAGTTGCACGTCGAGTCCCTACAGCAGTGACGTGCGCATGTGCCGATCATAAGATGGCGGTTGCCGCGCAGACGATTTTTAATGGTCCATCGTTCCGCGTTTATACAACCGACGATGTAATTGGCGTTGAAATTGGCGGCATTGTTAAGAATGTGCTTGCAATTGCTGTTGGCGTTTCGGATGGTGTTGGTTTTGGTGACAATACACGTGCGGCCTTAATTACACGTGGATTGGCGGAGCTCATGCGTCTTGGCCTTAAGATGGGAGCACGTTTGCAAACGTTGAGCGGTTTAGCGGGGGTTGGCGATTTGATTGTTACGTGTACCTCACAGCATAGCCGTAATCATACAGTAGGTGAACGTCTCGGTAAAGGGCAGTCAATTGAATCCATCTTAAATTCAATGCAAATGGTTGCAGAAGGTGTTGACAATGCCAAGATGTTGCACGATCTTGCGATTCAATACGAAACCGAAATGCCTATTGCAGAGGTGGTTTATCGTATGTGTTATCACAATCTTTCGGCAGATGATGCCATTATGCTCTTAACAGGGCGTTCGGCGAAACCCGAATATCATTAATTACTAGGAAAAGGAGCTCAGAAATGGCTGTTATTGGTGTTATTCCATCGCGTTGGGGGAGTACCCGTTTTCCAGGAAAACCGTTGACGCCGATTTTAGGTCGTCCACTCGTGCTTTGGGTTATTGATGCAGTAAAGCGTGCGAAACGTTTGGATCGCGTGCTCGTTGCGACAGATGATGAACGTATTCGTGATGCGATCGGTGATGCGTGTGAAGTGGTAATGACGGCAACTGATCTTCCCTCTGGGACGGATCGTGTTGCGGTTGCTGCAAATGCAAATCCAGAAGACATCGTCATCAATATTCAAGGTGACGAGCCGTTGATGGATCCCGCGCTTATTGACGCACTTGCTGAACGTATGATTCGCACAGGCGAAGAAATGGCTACAGCCGCTTGCCCGATTCAATCCATTGAGAATTTGATGTCAAAGATGGTTGTAAAGGTCATTCTTCGTGCAGATGATAGTGCCATCTACTTCTCGCGTTTGCCGATTCCTTGTCGTCGTGATGGCGAACCCGATTTAGCCTCTGGTCTCTATTGGCGTCATCTCGGTATCTATGCTTATCGTGGGGACTTCCTCGCAAAGTTGATTAAGACGCCTCCGTGCGTTCTTGAATCGACTGAGTCGCTTGAACAACTTCGTGCACTTTGGTTAGGTGGACGTATTGGTGTGATTCGTTGTCAGGACGAAGGTGTTGGTGTTGATACGCCTGCCGACGTTGAAGTGGTTGAAAAACTCCTCTTAAAGCGACTTTAATTATGACAAAAGCAAAAGCCCTTTTTACAGCCGTTCCGAAATGTCACAACTGCGCACAGGCTGTTGTGGAAGGATGCGGTGGTACCCCTGAACAAGTAGCAGAGATGCAAGCTTGTGGTGGTGGTCGTGCGCCTCATGGCTATTGTGGTGCGCTTCATGGCGCACTTGTGATGTGCCCCGAAAAAGCTGAAGAAATCAAAGCTGAATTTCTTGCAGCATGTGGCGCACTCACATGTAAAGAAATTAAGGCAAATGCAAAGACACCTTGTCCAGAATGTGTTGAATGTGGTGCACTCTGCGCGATAAAGTATCGTCACTAATTCATTTTAAGAAAGGAAAATCATGAAAGTTATCTCTACTGATAAAGCCCCCGCCGCTATCGGCCCCTACTCTCAGGGTAAAATTGTTAATGGTATGCTCTTTGCTTCGGGTCAGATTCCTGTTGATCCTGCAACGGGTATTATTCCTGAAGGCATTGCAGCACAGGCTGAACAGTCTTGCAAAAATTGCGGTGCGCTTCTCGAAGCCGCAGGTCTTACCTTTGATGATGTCATCAAAACCACCTGCTTCCTCGCAGACATCGCTGACTTTGCAGCATTTAATGAAGTCTATGCTAAGTTCTTTACATCGAAGCCTGCGCGTTCTTGCGTTGCTGTTCGCGATATTCCCAAGGGTTGCCTTTGTGAAATCGAAATTCTCGCACGCGTAAAGTAAGTGTAGCAGACATTCGCTCATAAATACACCTCACCTTCATGTGGGGTGTATTTATTATTTCATCAAGTGGTCAAATAGCATTGCTTCTATACTGTTTTTTTGATAGGCTATAGGCGTTATGAAGCAACTTTTATTCCTCTTCTCATTCATTGGACTCTTTGCCGAAGCATTTGCAACATTGCCCGGCGATGGGAATGAAAGCTATTGCGCGGAAGGACTTCAAACGCAAGGACTCTATTATCGTAATGCTTCTTTTGATCAACCCATTATTGGCGTGAAGTTAAAGATTCAAGAGGATCAACGTTTTTGGCGAATTGGATTTCGACTCTCTGAAAAGACTGTTATTCGATCGCTACGCAATTTTAGACTTTATAAGACCTCCGTCAATTACTTTGCACCTGCACGCGCCGTTGAGTTAAAGGGCGCAAGAATTACGACTGAAAAAGGTTGTGAAATTCATTTTGATTTTTGGAAAAATGGTTCTGGCCCAGAGATTATCGTTAAACCCAATGAGCACCTTTGGTTAACCGCACAGGTGCAAACAACAATGCCAAAGGCTGCAACGATTGATGCCTCAATTCTCAACGTTCATGTCAATGGCATTGTTTGCAAAGTTGAAAATGAAGATCCTGTTGGCGAAGGTGTTGTTTATGAATTTGACCGCCATGTTGTGCCGTATTATCGAATGGGATTTATTAAAAATTGGAATAAGAATTATTATGATTATGTGTCTGAAGTTGTTTTCTTTTACATGCGTGTGAATGGCGATGGGACACTTGGGCATGGTTGGGATTGTGGAAAGCAGTATGATGAGGCAAGCTTTCTTGAAGCACTTCATAAGTTAAAAGAAGGTCGAGGCAATCGACCTGTTCGCATTCTTTTAGGTATTGCACATTGTAAGGGTGAACTTTCAGGCGTTACGCGACATCCTGTTTCACGGGAACGACTTGCTCAGAGCATTACTGATGCCGTTAAGAAATATGATTTAGATGGTGTTGACATTGACTGGGAATACCCCGAGTCAGCTAGTGATTGGCGTGGATTTGAAGCATTGGTTGCGGCATTAAAGCCCAAACTTTTTGCCCTTGGTGGTGGCAAAATGATTTCCTCTGCAATGTCGAATTATAAATTCCCTGAAGCGGTTGACCATTATGGTCTCGGACATGATGAGCTTAAAGGCTTACATCAACAGCTCGATATGCTCAATATGATGACCTATGATGCGGCAAGTACCGATGGACATTCACCCCTATGGCTTCATCACCAAAGTAAAGATTTTGCAACACGTTATGCAGGATTGCCACCTTGCAAGATTAATATTGGTATGCCATGTTATACCAATGAACATCATCCAGATGGTCGCCTCACATGGAATCAAAATGGCTTTAGTTGGGTTGTCGGAAGTCATTCCAAACATTTGCAAAATAAAGATGTTTTTAGTCATAATGGGATGTTATACTCCTATAACTCCATTGCAACTATTCGTTCTAAAGCCAAAGATCTCAAAAAAGGTGGTTATGGTGTTATGATTTGGGGATATGACACCGATGTTCCTTTGAATCATGCCAAATCCTTCGCGCGTACGCTTGCTAGTATTTTTCGTCCGAGTGACCGACAAGCACCACCTAAAGAAAGAACAGAACAAACGATTACACGAAAGACCACCATCCGTGCAAAGGCGAAACCCGCCGCAGTTATTAATCGTAGTGGTTCAACTAAAAAACGTCCTATTATCAAGCACTAATTGAATTTTTTCGTTTTTACGTTTATTTTTATGATTTTTAAAGGCGTAACTATCGCTCTACTTTCTGTGAATTGCAAGTTAAACCGCGGGGGGTACGGGGAAAAAGGTTGAATATTTTCATGCTACGAGTTCCTTGTTGTATTGTGAGGGTCTAGGGTAATTAACAAGAATTTCTTGTAATTCCAGTATTTCTTTTGTGGAGACCTTTGAGAAATCTGTGCCTTTTGGATAGAAGCGGCGAATG
>JAZLBT010000017.1:0-95073 GCA_045613865.1 Candidatus Spyradenecus sp.
CAAGAATCCCGAGAAGTTTAAGGTGGGCTGACGATCAACTGTACCTGTTTGGAAGTAACTGATGAGCACAGGCAAGAAAAGGATAAATGCAAGTGCTAAGAAAAACGTTCCAACAATGCCGAAAAAGACTTCTGGTCGATAGAAACGGAAGAGGTTGAAGATCGTCTTTAAGACGCGAATACCATCGCTCACAGTATTTAACTTCGAAACACTTCCTTCCGGACGATCACGATATTGAATGGGCACTTCGATTAAGCTCATACGCTTGTCGATCGTGTGCAAGGTCATTTCTGTTTCAATTTCAAAACCTTGAGCAAGTACGGGGCACGACTTTACAAAGAGACGCGAAAACGCGCGATATCCCGTCATAACATCATTCACGCGCTGACCCCAGAGAATACGGATTAACGTACAAACCAAGGTGTTGCCAAAGTTGTGACCACGACGCTTATTTTCCGTCATGTAAGTAGAAGAGAGACGATCACCATTGACCATATCGGCCTCACCCGAGAGGATGGGTGCGATTAGCTTATGCACTTCATCTGCAGGGTAGGTGTCATCAGAGTCTACCATCACGTAAACATCAGCTTCAACTTCTTGGAACATGCGGCGAACGACATGGCCCTTACCTTGTTGGCGTACACGACGAACAAGTGCGCCTGCCTTTAATGCTAAATCGGCAGAACCATCCGAGCTGTTGTTATCATAAACCCAAATGTCAGCATCAGGAAGTTGTTCGCGAAAGTCTTGGATGACCTTCTCGATTGTAACGGCTTCGTTATAGCAAGGCAACAAAACTGCAATTTTAGCCATGAAAACCTCCAGTATAAACAAACTAAAAACACAAAACATATATATTATAGCAAAAATAGAGCTATTAAAGAAGAAATAATCTTCTTTATTTTGAGAGAAAAAAGAGGTGCACATCTTACCTTCCATTGAAGATGAAAACGAGGATGGCGTGAGTGAAATTTAAAGCTTTATAGATTGAGTTTGATTTTTCAGAGATTGATACTGTTTTTAAGCGGTCTTTTTGCCGGTATAATATTTTCACAATAAGTTATTCATTTGCAATACTTTGCGGTCGGCACTATAGAGTGCGGAAATATTAAAAACTGAAACCGTATTGTTTCACTTCTTCAGCTCTTCGTACTATTTTCTAAAGTTTTCTAAACAGGTCTAAAAAGTCCCCGGACAAAAATTGTACTATTTGAGATTTCTTCCCGAGAGGAAATTTTCCCTTAAATTAATTTGCACGGAAAGATTTTGTACTGTTTAAATTTTGCATGAATAGTACAAATTGTACTGATTTTAAGCCTAAAATTGCCAGCCATAAAATATTCAGGATAAGTTATTGTAAATGAATAAGTTGTGTCACGGCAAATATAGTACAAAGTATTGAAGAAATGAAAAAGAGAGGATAAGATTATGACACAGGAAAAAGCATTTATAACGGCAGCATCGCTTGGTGTGGTTGAGCAGGATGATTCTAAAGAGATGATTTATTTAGATCCAGAGGAGGCAAAGCGCCTTTACCTCGAGGGATATCAAGCACCTGCGATGGGAACCACGAATTTTACGAATTTACACGAATAGCGGCTATCGCCGTAGGACTGCCAGTAGGGATTAACCACGAAATGCTCGAAATACTCGAAAGGCTCGCTGCGCGAGGACACCTTGGGATTGAGCACCCACGAACAACGAAAAGCGAAGCGCACGAACAATAGCGAAGGCCCGCAAGAGAGCGTTAGCTCGATGAGGAGCACTGAGTCTATCGGCCATATGGCTTTAGCCTATGGCAAGGAGGGGCAAAGCCCCGACTGGCAACGAATAACGAAATTTACCCCCGAAAGCGGTTGCGACGAGGCCTAGAAAGTGGAATCGGGTAGAGGGGCTTAAGGGGCGGAGCGTTTTTTCTGCTCTTTGATAAGGGCGGCTTTTTGTGCTTCGGGGTCGGCGATGCGCATAAGGGCCATGCCGCGAATCTCGTGGTGGCGTCCCTCTCTTGCGATGTCGGTTAAAATCGCTTGCGTTAGCCACTTTTTATCGGCCAAACGCATAAAGGCCGAACGCCCGACCGTTTCGGAGGGGTCGTGGATGGCAATTTCGGTCAGTACGGCGGGATCTTGGATGTTATAAATGGCGGTTTTGCGGACATCTTCAGACGGGTCTTGCTTTGCAATCGTAATGAGCATGGAAGGATTGGAAAGTTTTTTGAGTGCACACTTGCGAACCTCGTCCTCTTTATCGGAGGTGGCGATGGCGAAAAGAAAATCTTCGTCGTTGAAGGTTTTAATCGCTTGACAGCGTAGCGTCCAATGGGGGGCGGTTTTTGCGATCTCTTTTAGGGCGTCAGGGGCGATGTTTTGGAGTTTCGAGAGGGCGGCGCGTTGCGCGTCTGGGTGCTTGCCCACGTCGATGACTTCACGTAAGTGTGCGGGGTCTGAAAGGCGTTGCACCGCATGGTTGCGAACATCGTAGCTGTTGTCATGTTTTGCTCGATCAAGGAGGATGGCGGGATCTTTGATCTTTTGGATGGCATAAAAACGGACCCTTTGAGAGGGGTGGTTGGTTACGAGTGAGGCGAGGTTGGCGTCTCCTTCAGGCGTTGTCGTCTCTGCCAAACGTTGGATAACCTCGTAAATAACATCATAATGCGCGGTGTTGTCAAGGAGACCGACAAGGTCCTCTGTTGCGTTTATTTTCTTGATGGCAGCTGCGCGAATCGCTCGCTCGGTGCTCTGGGTTGCAACGTTGAGAAGGAGGGACTGTTCGGTGAGGAAGGCGACGAGCGCGAGGCCATCAGTCTCATAGACGCCCTTTTGGATGATGTCGGTGGCTTCTCCTTGAAGCTGATATTGCGCTGCTAGAGGAAGGGCATCATAGGCTTTTTTCGCGGCGGCGGCTTCGGTGGTGAATTGTGTGAGAAGCGGTGAGGCTTGCTTTTTCCAGTGGGCGGCATGGAGGATTTTGCGTTTTCGCTCTTCTTCTTTGGCAAGGCGTTCTTTGTAGGGGCGAAGTTCTTCTTCTGGCGTTTGTTTGCCTTTGCGGGTGAGCCACTTTGTGCGATCGAGTTGAATGCGATCCCATCGCGTATCATAGTCGAAGAAGAGGCGCGTTCCTTTTTTGAAGAAATCGGGCGTTCCTTCGATGATGGTTATTTCAATCCTCTTTTCTTCAACGATACACCATGTGCCGTAGCCGAGTGAAAGGGATAACGCAACAAGCGCCTCGCCTTGTTCGCTTAAGACAAGGCCATAGGCATTAAATCCGCCGCCGGACTGCCACACACCGACGACGGCGTCTTCCATGGGGGGTGTTCGTCGAAAGGGATCCTCGACGTGCGTTGTGGGGCGCTTAAAGAGGGTCGAGCGACCCTGAAGGCAAAGTTCTAAGGTTTCGGTTTTGGCATCAAACGAAATCCAAGATCTACGCTTTCCTGTCGTTTGGTTCAAGGGTCTTGAACCTGTTGGGGTTTGCATTTCAAGCAAGGTTAGCCCATCTGCTGTCACCTCATAGGTGAGCTCTCCCTCACGGATGGGTGTGCCGTTTGCGGAAGAGCCAAATCCGCCTGCGGTCCCATCGTCGCGAATGACAAGATAGCTGGTGCCGCTGTTCGTCTGCGCTGCCTGCCATACACCGAGATAATCACTGGGAACCTGTAAGGTTTCAGCGTATCCCCTTTGCACGCCTGCCCAGAAGAGGAGGGTTGCAACGGTTTTAACGTTTATCCATTTCATCGTGAAGCTCCGAACGGCAATCTTTTAGAGAAACTCATTGAACGTTCGCCCAGCGTTCAATCAATGAAAGGTCATAACTTAGACGCACTAGAGACAGTGTATCCTATTATGCATCAATGTGTCAAGTTAATTCTATGAATTTATCTTGCTTTGTACTCATTTTCCAGAAATGCAAGCGTACAAAATGCAAAGCCCGTCCTACAGTTTTATCTGTCAAAAGTTTCACTTTTTCGGCCAATCGTACTATTTCCTAAAATTTCCTAAAACAATTTAAAGCCCAATAAATTTTGCCCAAAAAGGAATTCGTACTATTTCATTGGAATGCCCAAAAGACATTTTAAACGACAAAATAGTACGAATTATACTGTTTTTCAATCAAATTTTGCCCGGATAAATATTTTCAAAATAAGTTATTGATTTACAATAGTTTACGGTCGGCAAAATATAGTACGGAAATATTGAAAAACTGATATAATTGTTTCACTTCTTCAGGGCTTCGTACTATTTTCTAAAGTTTTCTAAATAGGTCTAAAAAGTCCCCGGCCAAAAATTGTACTATTTAAGATTTCTTCCCGAGCGGAAATTTTCCCTTCAAATATCTTGTCCCATCAAAAATTGTACTGTTTAAATTTTGCACGGATAGTACAGATTGTACTGATTTTAAGCCTAAAATTATCCGTCCTAAAATATTCAAGATAAGTTATTGTAAATGAATAAGTTGTGGTACGGCAAATATAGTACAAAGTGTTGAAGAAATCAAACCGTATTGATTTGAAGCTCAAACAGCATTGATTTGAAGCTCAAACAGCATTGATTTGAAGCTCAAACCGTATTGGTTTGAAATTCAAAACCTTTTGTATTAGTTTAACATGGTTTGTACTAGTGTTAGGGTGGCAGAAATCGTGCAATCAACCTGTTTTTGTACTAGCAATTATGTGGCTCGAAATAGATGGCACGAAATAGATTGGCACGGCAATATTTTAAGCAAATTAATTTGCCGCACGTCCATCGTACAATCTGTTGAAACGCTGGAACGATTGGGGAGGAGTCAAATCTATTCGAGTGTGACTTCTCCAATAAACATCTTTTCTTTGGGTTCATTTAATCGAAGGGTCAGAATTTGCTGCTTTTCGTTCGCGGTAGCCCAATCGGTGTAGATGGTGGCTGTTACGGTGGTGGCTCCTGTGAGGGAGGTTTGGTGCGAGGCATAGTAATTTGTGAGAATTTTGTATGTGCCCGTCTCAAGGTCTTTTTTCAGATACTCTTCTGGACCATACCCTGTGGTGACATCTTCGGAGACGAACCCACCTTCACTTGTGCGACGATGACTATAATATGCCTCTTCACCATTGGGTTCGAGAACGTGGAGATCAATATCGGTTTCGTCAGCATCCCAACTCAATACAATGCGTAGTTTTACCGGTAAATCCCGGCGATAGGCGGGATCGAAGGTTGGAATGAGGGGCTTTTCATTGGTTGGCCAAACTTGAGCTTCGCTCCAAGTGATAAGACCATTGAGTTCTTCCAAAGCGATTATTGCAACTTGGAAATCGTTTCCGCGACGACCGCTACGACGGTTATGAAGATCAAAGGTGGCGTTCTTTAAAAGAGCCATTGCCTCTTCAATTTGCTGTTTGGCCTTTTGTGGTTCGGATGCGAAGTTGCGCTTTGCGGCTTCTGCGAGAACAATGGCAAGGTCGCGATAGGCTTGACCTTCTTCGCTACGCAGCGTTAGGATCTTTCGAAAGACGTGAATTGCCAATGTGTAACGTCCTGCTTCACGCAAACGCCACCCCATGGTACGCCATAACTTGGCATCTTCAAGTTTGAATTCGGCGAGATTGGAGATGATACGTTCTGCGAGTTCGGCATCCCCATGTTCTTTAAAGAACCAACTTGCACAATCAAGATAAAATGCTGGCGAATCGGCATAGCTTTCGCGTTGTTTTAAATAGACGGCGTAGTTTTCACCCATTGGGGCTGCGTTAAGAGCTTCAAGATAGGGAGTTTTAGGATTCCATGGTTGAAGTTTAATTGCGGGCGCCGTTGTGTGGGTGGATGCGTCGTTCTTTCCTTTAACCACGCCTTCACACTCTTCTGCATCTATTGCATCAACAGCGGCAGGGGCGGCTTGAGCTATCGGAGCCTCTGCGAGCCAATCTTCCCCAAAATCATTTGTTGCATAGGCTACGCGTTCTTCTGCGGCAACAGATTCTGTTGCGCGTGCTCTTCGATGTGTAAAGAGCCCATCAAAAAGTCCACTTTTCGGTGTTTGTTTGCGAGGTTTGGGGTCGTTCCACCATTTGACGCGTTCTTCCCAATAGGTAAGAAGTTGTTTTTCGTGTTCGGCTTGAGCTTTCTTTTGAGCGATGGCGTCATCAGAGGTTGCTTTTTGACGTTTCCATTCCGCGTGAAGCGTAAGATGTTGTGGCGGTTCAATATCGTGTTCAATCCATTGTTCTAAAGTTTCAAGAACAATAAGAGAAAGCCCAGGACCTGCAATGCCATAACGACGACCGAGCGAGAGAAATTCTTCTTTTCGTTGATCTGCTTGCGACGCAAGGGCTTGCATGTGGCGTGCAGCCCACATTGTTGCGAGAAGTTTACCTTCAGTAGCTGTGAACGAAGCGGCTTGTTCTGCTGTTATTTTTCGGACTTCTACCGCGTATTTGGGTGCTTCGCCTCGGCTCGCAATAATAAGTCCAGGACGCGTTTCGTAATTTGGAGAAGTTAATCCCATTGTATCTATTTCGTCAGAGAAGAGGAGGACAACCGCATCTTGCGGAAGTGCACCGAAGGCTGCGTTTAAATGCGTGCCTCCATCATAGACGCATTGGTCAATATGTGTAAGTAATTCTACTTTTGTCGTGATGGTTATTAAATTGCTAGGGGTATTACGGAAAAAGCATAATTGCCACTCGCCTGTCTCTGGAAGTTCCTCAAGGCGTTTACGCCATGTCGTTGCCAAAGCCTTTGCGCTTAAACTTGCATCCCAAAGAATAACACCTTTGTTAAAGTGGGCAATGGATTCACGGATATTAGGTTGTGCTATAGCGTCTTGTCGTGTGGCTAGGAAGTACTCCTCGCCATCCCGTTCAACCAAGGTCGTAGGTGTAGTATTTAAATCTGTAATGGGGGCAATATATTCTACCTCTGCGCGGCGCGGTGTTTTACTTTCTAAGGGGAAAATGCGTGTTTTCCAAAGATTTCCCTTCACCTGCTCTACGATTCCAGGATCAACACCTTTACGTGTTTCATTTTCAAATGCAACGCGTGCTTTCTCTTTTTCGCATACAACACCAGGGATCATTTCGCCTTTAATTTCAAGCGCATAACCACAGACCACAGCACCCTCAGGGATGGGAAACTCAAGTTCTCCAGCCATACTGCGTGCATTAGGATTGGTAAAAGTAAAACAGACCTTTACGCGTTTAAAATAGGCATTTTCAACAATAATACTTTCGCTTTTTGTAATCTCAATGGGCTTTTCATCTGTACGCAAATTGTTCACGACAATAACAGGTGGTCGTGGGGGGAGAATTATCTTTGCCGATGCGGTAGGCGTTGCCATTAAAGCTGTTAATAACGAAAATAGAACAAAAGACTGTTTCATAAATCAACCTCCTAATTTGTAGAATACACGATTTATATCTTCATTACAAGTAAAAAAACAGTAAAGTGAAGTTGGTTGTACAAGCCGTTGCATTAAGCGAGTAGGGAGATGATATTCATTGGTTTTTACTTGTAATAGAAAGGTGGATTTGATAAACTAGAAGCGATTGCTATTTTTGGAGTTATGTTTTTTGGAGTTATGTTATGAAAAAATGGAATTTTATTTTGGGGTTATATGCGAGTGTGCTCCTTGTAACGGTGGGGTGTTTGAATACCGCACGTACGAATTATAATGAAGTCGGATTGTTTTCAGGTAAAAGCCTTAATGATGAAGGCGTGGAGCTCGCTACTCCGCCTCAAGATGCAGTCTCGGTATGGCCCTTTTACATCAGTGATGGACGGGCGAGCTATTACCTATGGCCGTTGATTAAAAATTCCCCTGGGTGTTTTGCATTCTTGCCTTTCTACAATTATGACCACGGAATTCATGATATTGCTTTGCTTTGTACGCTCTCACCGAAAAGCGGAGAATATCGCTTCTTTCCCCTCTATTGGCAAAATCGTGAGGGGTGGACGCTCCTCCCTATAGCGTATTCCTATGGCAAGGCCAATTCCTACACGCGTGGGGTGCCACTGATTTTTAATGCTTATTGTGATGGAAGTTGGCGTGGACACTTTACAATTCCTCTCTATTGGTATGAGACGACTACAGATGAAAATGATGATGACTATTCTTTCTGGTCGCTCCCTTACATGCAAAAGAACCGAACGTATGAATTTAGTTTGGCACACGCAAGAGAGAACGGTGCAACCAAACGCTCTCAACGAAATTTCTATGCGGGGTCGGGATTACGACTCTATGGGCATATTCGTGAGGAATCGTGGGATGGCGCACTCTCTGATGCACCAGAGACACGACAAAATTACTCCTATTATGAACATCGTTGGCTCTTCCCTCTTTGGTGGTATGGCCATGATCGAAACGACGATGCTTGGCATCACCTTTTCCCTTTATGGTGGTCGTGGTATGATGCTTCCATTAAACAACAAAATCGGTTGCTTTTCCCGCTTTTCTTCTCGCGTAGTTACGATGATAAAGGCTTATATCTTTTCTCACCCCTTGCTGGTTACGGAGAGAATCAATCGAAAACCGCATGGTGGTGGTATGCGTTGACTGCGGGTGCGGTTCGAGCGGAAAATGATCGCACTTCGTGGTTTTTGCCGTTTTATTGGAGTACAGATAACAAAACTGAACGCTATCATAATCAAACAACGTGGACGTTGTTGGGTGGGGTCTCGTCATCGCGTCAGTTTTTAGCCTCTCAGCCGAGTGTATATACGGGCAAATTTTCGGAATCGTGGTATGTGGGGCCGATTCTTCCTTTGATTGCATGCGGAACGAATTCGCAATCGAAGTCCACAACGCAGGTATTGTTATCGCTTGGCTATTATGGCGCACGGGAATATCTTACCACAACAACAGACGCGGGCGAGGTCGAACGCCTTGGCTTAAAACGTCGATTTGACCTTGCACTCGTGGGATTATATAGCTACGAACGTTTTTATGCACCTTTCCGTCAGCAGGGAGAGAAAACCGTTGAGGTGTATGACCAACAGCGTACGAAGTGGAATAATAATCCAAAGGAAGGTCGTTGCTTTAGCTTGCTTGGACGTTTCTACTACGATGCAGATGTGGTGACGTATCAATTGGAGGATGTGATTGCTAATCGTGATATTGGTGTGCGTGAGAAATCGCTTGGCCTCGGTTGGCTGTTGTGGAATCATACAACAAAGACAACCGTCGGCGAACGTGTTGAACAACCCGGTGCTGTGAATAATACGACCGAGGGCGTCTGGTATTCACTGCTGGGAGACCTCTGGGCATACGAACATGAAGAGCGTGTCTTGCAAAGTGAATGTTTCCAAAAGACACCTGCGCCAACAGAGACGCCATCGGTACGTAATTTCAACACCTCTTGGAAACTCGCTTGGACGCTACTTGGTGGCGCGTCGGAAAAACGCGAATGGAATTGGTCTGAAAAGCGTCAACGTTTTGAATACTCTCCTCAAAGTCGCAAATCAAAGCAGGCCTTCTTTGTGTCGCATGACTATCGTATTGATGAAGCGGGGCAACGGGTGGCTGGCGACTATCGCACGCGCATACTCTTTGATCTTTTTTCCGTTTCGCGTGAACCGTATGGTAAAGCCTCGTCTTTCAAATGGGGCTTGCTTTGGAACCTCCTTGCACATTATGAAACGGAATTCGGTGATGGAGATTCCTATCGAATCAACCATCGTCTTTTACTCGGTCTCCCTTACTTACACCGATCGAACCAACGCGTGTCATCTTTAATTATGGAAGATTCAAACGTAACCGGTCAGAAAATTACCAAATATGTTGAGACGGCTGGCCTTCTTGGATTTCTCTATCGTCGTGGTGGTTATGGTACGACGGAAACAGGGTATGGCCATCGATCTTGGCACTACTATAAGGGCGAGCTTCAGTGTAAAAACTGCTTGGCTGGCGACCCTTGCCGTTTGACAAAAGTCCGTGAAGATGAGTATCGGGAAACCATGGGTTGGGCGTTGGGTATTCTCTTTCACCGCAACTTCAGAGACAATCGCACGTGGGAACGCGATCCATCGCATCCGGCTGGCGAACGTCTCGTGCGTGATGATTACGCGGATGATCGCTATACGTTCTTTGGTATTCCTTACCAATGGCATGGACAGCGCGATGGCTCGTATAAGCACAATTCTGTTTGGGGACTTCTTTTTGATCAGACGGTTAATGTAACGGAGGAAACCGAAACGTTTGGATTCCTTGGCTTCTTCTATCGTTATAACAAGTATAAGGATGGTTCGCAGACGCGTTATGTCTTCCCCTTCATTACGACGGAATCCAATGAAAAGAATCAAACGTGGTCGTTTGGCTTTTTGCATAAGCTTTTCCGCATTGAAAAACACGCTGATGGAAGCTATAAAACGTGGTACTTTTGGCTTTAAGGAATCGCTATTTGCATCTTTAAGGGAAGTGTGCTATACTACACCGACATTTTTATTATATAGGAGTCGACAATGACTTTAGACGAACTTCAACAAGAACACGCCGCATCACTTGATGCACTCACGCAAGCAACAACCGCTGATGCAGTGGATGCTTTACGTGTGAAATATTTGGGGCGAAATGGTTTAATTCCTGCAATGGTCAAGCAGATGAAGGATGTTCCTCCGCAAGACCGTCCTGCATTTGGTAAGACCTTAGGTGCATGGCGTGCAGCATTTGAAGAAGCACTCGCAGCGAAGACGCTTGCGCTCCAAGCTGCTGCAGAACCTGAAGCCGCGTTTGATGTTACGCGTCCGGGTCTTTGGACGCGTGAAGGTGTGATTCATCCCGTCTCGCGAGTGATTGAAGAAACCGCCGAGATTTTCCATCGTTTAGGCTTTACGGTCGCCGATGGTCCCGATGTGGAAACGAAGTTCAACAACTTTACGGCATTGAACACAGCGCCTCACCATCCGTCGATGGACCCAAGTGATACCTTCTGGTTTGACTTGGAAACCGTGTTACGTACGCAGACGAGTCCTGTGCAGATTCGTACCATGGTGGCAAATCCTCCGCCGGTACGTATTATCAACCCTGGCCGTTGCTATCGTCGTGATACCACCGATGCTACGCACTCGGCAAACTTCCATCAAATCGAAGGCCTCTACGTCGACACACGTCCAGTCTCTTTGGCTGACTTGAAGAGCACGTTGGCTTACTTCGCACGTGAAATGATGGGTCCAGATATTGGTGTTCGTTTCCGTCCGCACTTCTTCCCCTTCACTGAACCAAGCGTAGAAGTTGACTTCACCTGCCATGTTTGTAAGGGTAAGGGATGTCGCGTCTGCAAACAGTCTGGTTGGATTGAAATTGCGGGTGCAGGGATGGTTGATCCTCGCGTTTATCAGCATGTTGGCTATGATCCAGATAAGGTTTATGGCTATGCATTTGGCATGGGTGTTGAACGTATTGCAATGATTAAGTATGGAATCCCCGATATCCGCTTCTTATACGAAAACGACATTCGCTTCTTAAGCCAGTTGCGATAAACAAAAAGATGAGAGCGAATGGTGACACATTCGCTCTCCTTGTTATGGAGATTTGAGATGACGATTCAAGACATTCTTGCACGCCGTAGTGTGCGTAAATTTACGAGTGATCCAGTGACGGAGGAACAGCTTCAAGGTCTGCTTGATGCGGCAATGGCTGCACCGAGTGCAATGCACTGTGATCCTTGGCACTTCATTGTTGTTCAAAGCCAAACCATGCGAGACAAACTTGCAGATGCACTTCCTTATGGACAAATGCTTCGCCATGCACCGCTTGGTATTATTGTTTGTGGTGACATGCAGAAGGCACATCGCAACTCATATGCGTATATGATGCATGATACCTCGGCTGCAATTCAAAACATTTTGCTTGCAGCGCATGCACAGGGTCTGGGTGCTGTTTGGTTAGGTGTGCAACCTAATGAAGATCGCATTGCTGCTATTACCGAGACCTTTGGACTCCCTGAAGGAATCGTGCCCGTGAGTGCAATCGCTATTGGTGTTCCTGCAGAAATGCCACCTCCGCGTACACGTTTTGATGCGACAAAAGTTCACGCAGAACGTTGGTAATTGACGTACGACGATGTCATCGCTCTCCGCTCACACATGGGTTCAAAATCTTCTCGCTTGGTATCACGCGAATAAACGCCAAATGCCATGGCGTGGACATCCTGATCCTTATGCGGTGTGGGTGAGCGAAATCATGTTGCAACAAACGCAGGTTGATACCGTACGCCCTTATTTCGTGCGTTTTATGGAATCCTTCCCAACGCTTCAAGCGCTTGCTGAAGCAACGGATGATGCGCTTCTCAAATCGTGGGAAGGGCTTGGGTATTATACGCGTGTGCGAAATCTTCGGAAAGCGGCACAAACCGTCATCGCTCATTTCCATGGACAACTACCGCAAACTGCAGAACAACTCCAAACGCTTTCAGGTATTGGTGCTTATACCGCTGCAGCGATTGCAAGTATTGCTTTTGGAGAAGCAACACCTGTTGTGGATGGAAATGTGGCCCGTGTTTTTGCACGTTATCGCTGTCTTGACGACAACTTTAAGAAAGATGCCCCTCGGCGCGATCTTGCGCTCTGGCTGACGCCCTTTATTCAAGCCGTACCTTCAAGTGGGGATTTTAATCAAGCGATGATGGAACTTGGAGCTCTCGTCTGTACACCGCGTCATCCGACTTGTGATAATTGCCCATTGCGAGAGACGTGCAAAGCATTTGCGAATGGCTCTCAAGCGGATTACCCCAAAATCGAAAAAACAAAAACGTTGCCCACGCGTAAATTTAGCGTTGCACTTCTTCGTAATGCTGCTGGCGAAATTCTCCTCGCGCAATCTCAAGAAGAGCGCCTGCTCGCGGGCTTTTGGGAACTTCCGCACTGCGACCAACTGAACACCCCAAAACCAAGGTGCTCACAACGTCTTGGTGTTTATAAACAAACCTTTTCTCATTTTCATCTTGAGCTTACGATTTATACCTGGCGTATTGCGGAGGACGTTACACTTTCTGATACACAGCAATGGGTTTCTCTCCCAACGTCACTTCCGCTTACAACCGCGACACGCAAAATACTCGATCAACACCTGCCTTCAAACGAACCCTCGCTATAAAGGGAAGGATAAAGCGTTTTACATCCCGCGCGAACTTATGCTATAATCAAAAAGAATTCATTTGATGAAAGGTCGCGTATGAAATTGCTTGTAACCCTTCTCGCACTCACAGCGAGTTTTAACCTTATGGCACTTCCTATGAAACACTCACGCTATGAGCCTCTTCCTGCAGAACCTGCGGCGCCAGCCGTTGCGCTTCCAGGTATTACCTATCCGCGTATGGTGAATGCAGAGAGTTCAATGCAACGCTATGATCGCGATACATTGACGACACTTCCTGCAACTGCAGAAGGTGATGTGATTATGCGTGGCTGGCGAGGAGAACGCGTTACAGCGCAAGTCCTCCTTGAATCCCCCACGGGTTTCCAAGAAGTTCTTATCCACCCTTGTATGTTGATGCTCAACCAGGGCGCAAACGAAACCTACTTCTACGACTCTGCAAGTCCATTGCGATTCAAAGCCTATCCGTTGCAAATTGACATCGTGCGTTACACCCTTGCGGATGGACGCTTGGTGGCAGACATCCTCGACGGCACAGATCAAACAACATTTGATGGTGTTGTTCGTCCGCTCTACCTTACCTTCGACATACCTTATCATGCAATCGGCACAATCACGGGCATGCTTAAAGTAAATGTAAATGGCAAAACCCTCACGAAATTGATTCGCATTGAAGTCGTGAATGACAAAGTACTTCCGCCACCCTCCGATTGGCAATTTCACCTTGACTTTTGGCAACACCCCGATGCGGTTGCACGCTGGCATGATGTTCGTATGTGGTCTGAAGAACACTTTACCCTTCTCAAACCGCAAATGAAACGTCTCGCTGATATGGGGCAAAAAACCATTACCGCAACCCTTGTTGACGAAGCTTGGAATGCACAAACCTACGATCGTTTCCGTTCGATGATCCACGTAACAAAACATAAAGATGGATCTTGGTCATACAACTATGAAGACTTTGACCGTTGGGTCACCTTTATGCGTGAAACCATTGGCCTTGAAAATGCAACCATCAATTGCTATACGATGATCCCGTGGTCACTCACCTTTGCCTACTATGACGAAGAGAGTGGCACCATCGCACGTCCACGCCTTGAACCAGGGACCGAAGCCTATGAAGCCTTCTGGGGACCATTCCTCACAAAGTTTGTCGAACACCTTCGCGATAAAGGGTGGGAATCGATTACCCGCATTGCGATGGACGAACGTCCTGATCACCTTCTCATCCCTGCACTTAAGATTGTAGAAAAATATGCCCCCACACTTAAAATTGTTGCAGCATGTGATCGCCCGAGTGAAATCAATGAATCCTTCCAAGACGTCTCCTACGCCTATCACATCTGCGAACAACTCGTCCCCGTTGCCAAACAACGCCGTGAAGCAGGCAAGACAACGACCTTCTATGTGTGCGTCTATCCTGCACGCCCCAATACCTTTATGGCATCTAGCCTTGCAGAAAGCACCTGGTTGCCAGTGATGAGTGCAAACTATGGCTTAGATGGACTTCTTCGTTGGGCTTATCAATCTTGGGTAGAAGATCCGCTTGTTTCCCAAGACTACACCTCTTGGCCAAGTGGCGACACCTCCCTTATCTATCCTGGCAATCGCTCCTCACTTCGTCTTGAAGGCCTCCGCAATGGCATTGAAATCGTTGAGAAAATCCGCGTTCTCCAAGAACAAGGCACCCCCGCACAAAAGAAAGCGATCAAAGAAGCTATCAAAACATTTACAGTTGCTCGTGGTGCAGAACCCAATGTACACGAAAACGATATTCTCGCTATAGAAAAAATCCTTAATGCAATACGCTAAAAGGAGAAAAACAAAAAAAGTGATAAAAACACTTGCATTTTAAGATTGTTTTTGATATTCTATCGTTACTTTTTTTCTAGGCGGGGTATCTCCCCATGATATTAAGGAGCTTCAAATGAGCCAGCACAGAAGTCTTAAAGGTTCGGGCAAGATCACTGCCAAGCGCAACGTTCTCAAGCGTTTTGAGCGCATCAATTTGTTGATCAAGCGCGGCCAGTGGAAAGAAGGCGACCGTGGTCAGGGTCTTCGCAAGACCATGCCCGAAGCCTAATCAGCATCGCTTTCAACATTTACAAAACCGTCGGTCTTCACCGATGGTTTTTTTATTTTCTAATCACCATACGCGTTGGATTTATATAAAAACAAAAGGGTCGTTTGGTGATGGGGTTAACATTTGAATGGCGGGTTGTTTGTCGTGAATAGATTTACGAGAAGGTGAAATTTTGTTACACTAATATTGTTTGTGCGACTAGACGAGAGGGATGATATGGGGAATAAGGTTCAGTGGCTAACGTTTTTGCAACAATGTCAAAGCATTGCACAAGCCGGGCTGGCATATCCCGGTGACAAATATGATAAGGAACGTTTTCAACAACTTCGCGACCTCACCGCAGATGCCATGGCAAATATTAGTGGATTGCCTACGCACTGTGTAAAAAATCTCTTTTGTAATGAAACGGGTTTTCAGACGCCTAAAATTGATACGCGAGCGGTCATTTTAAATGAAGCGAATGAAATCCTACTCGTTTGTGAAGGTGATCAAAATAAATGGTCACTTCCTGGTGGGTGGTGTGAAGTCACGCTTGCGCCTGCAGAAAATACAATCAAAGAAGCTTTTGAAGAAGCTGGATTACGCGTTGAAATTGTTCGATTGATAATGACGCAATGGTATGCCAATCATAATCAACCACCGATGGCCTATGGTTGCCTTAAACTTTTCTATCATTGTTCTGCAATTGATGGAAACTTTCGTCCTAATATTGAGACAACTGCAGCGCGATATTTCCCTCTTGATATGCTGCCTCCTCTTTGGGAAAATCGTAATACGAAAGAACAAATTCTCCTCGCCCATCACCTTGCTACCCATTCCGAAATTCCTCCCGTTTGGGAATAAGAAAGGTGACGCTAATAGAAATGGAGTAGGGGGTAAACAGACCTTGTCTTCCAAATATACAATAGTAATAGTATATATGGTGGAAATAAATTATAATGTCTGGGTGAGATTGAGGGAAAAATGCTCAAGAAGTGTGAATTGTTTTCTTATTGATAACGTGTAGATGAAATGTTTATAAAGCTTCATTTTCAAACCCTATTGTTTTGGCGTTCAAATCAATAGGGTTTGAAAATGAAAACAATCGGCCTTGGTTTTAAATTTTGTTGTGACTTGTGAAAAATATCATAATGCCTGTTAAATCAACAGCTTGTGATATTTGTTTGGAAACACCCCCAAAGATGAGTGGTTGATGGCATGTTTATGACGCCTTGTTCATGTCTTTTAAAGGGAGAGGCGCTTACGTGGATAGACGAGGATTGACTATTGTTGATTTTGTTGTGTGAGGATGCGGGCGTTATTTTTACACTAAAACGGCGCAAACGCTTCGAAAAATCAACGAGTTATGGTTTTTTATTATGCTGTTTTGCAAACTTTATCTCATTGAGTTTATAATGAGTTGTGATTATTGTATAAGGGGTGTTTGTAAAAAAGTGTTGACAGTTGGTGTGCATCTTGGTATCTTATGCGCACTTTTGTTATCAGAAGGTGATAACAGAAACCCCTTTTGTAAACCCTAAATAAAGGACACATCCATGGAAGCATATGCAGTCGTTGAGGCCGGTGGCGTCCAGTGCCGAGTTTCGGTTGGCACCGTCATTGAAGTCAACCGCATGGCTGGTGAAGTCGGTTCTGACATCGAGCTCACCTCTGTGCTCGCTCTTAACACGGGCGACGAACTCAAAATTGGCATGCCCCTCGTAGAAGGCGCCAAGGTTATCGCAACAGTGCTTGGTCACAAGCGTGGCGATAAGCTCATTCATTTCCGCAAGAATCGTCGTAAGGGCTATGAACGCCGCGTCGGTCACCGCCAGGAATTGACGGTTCTCAAGATTAAATCCATCGCTTAACCCGGAAAGGAACACATCCAATGGCAGGTAGCACTGGTAATGGCCGCGACAGCAACTCGAAGCGTCTCGGTGTCAAGCGTTACGCCGGTCAGGTTGTGACCGCCGGCTCCATCATCGTTCGTCAGCGTGGTACGAAGTTCGCCCCCGGCGCCAATGTCGGTTGCGGTCGTGACTTCACCCTCTTCGCTCTCATTGACGGCGTTGTTGAATTCCAGAAGAACGGTAAGGTTGTGGCAATTAAGCCTCTTCCTGAATCCGCTGAATAATTTCAACTCGGATACGATTAGGGTTTTTAGAAGACATGAAAACCAGGACATTTGTTGATTCAGCGGTAGCCGAGGTGCGCGCAGGTCGCGGTGGCGATGGGAGTGGTAGCTTCCGTCGTGAATCGCATGTGCCTGAAGGTGGCCCTGACGGCGGTGACGGCGGTCGTGGCGGTAACGTCATTGTTCGCGCGAGCACCCATGCTGACAGCCTCCTGCGTGTTTTCTACGAACCGCGTCTTTTTGCTGAAAACGGAGTCAATGGCTCTGGGCAAAAGATGCATGGTCGTAATGGTGAGGATCTCATCGTTGATGTTCCTTGTGGCACGGAAGTGTATGATGAGGATACGGGCGCTTTCGTTGGTGAAGTGCTTGAACATGGCGATGAAATAACGATCGCACGAGGCGGTCGTGGTGGCTGGGGTAACGTTCACTTCAAGAGTTCTGTCAATCAGGCTCCTGAAAAGTTTATCCCCGGTGATGAAGGTGAATCGTTCACCGCACGTTTTGAGCTTAAGACAATCGCCGATGCAGGTTTAGTCGGCTTCCCCAACGCGGGTAAGTCGTCGCTTCTTGCCTCCATCAGCTCTGCAAAGCCAAAGATTGCAAACTATCCCTTTACGACATTGCATCCCATTGTTGGGACTGTTGTTTATGAGGATTATGCAACGCTTCGTGTTGCAGATATTCCCGGTATTATTGAAGGTGCCGCGGAGGGCGTTGGTCTTGGATTGACCTTCTTGCGTCATATCTCTCGCTCACGCATGCTTGTTTACGTCCTTGATATGGCTGACACCGAAAATCGCCCTGAAGATGCTTTCCGCGTTCTCAAGGCTGAAGTTGAAAGCTACGATCCAGAACTCGCTGCACGTCCTTATCTTATCTTGGCTAATAAGATGGATGAAGAGGTTGCAGAGGAGCAGCTTCAAGCCTTTATTGAAGCGACTGGCGAGCAGCCGATTCCGATGTCGCTCGTTGACGAGACACACCCTGGATTAAATCGCGTACGTCAAGCTTTACGCGATGCTCTTAAACCTAAAATCCAAGGCGCCTTCAACACCCCCTCGCGTTCTAAGACCCCCATCGATCACACAGAAGTTAGTGAAGAACGTTTCCGTATGGCCACGTTCCTTAAACCCTAAACAACGTATCTTATCTTTTAATTTAAGGAGATTGAATCATGTCTCGTATTTGTGAAATTTGCGGCAAGAAGCCTATGGTCGGTTCCCGCATCGTTCGTCACGGTCTCAAGAAGGCCAAGGGCGGTATCGGTTTGCACACCACTGGTATTTCGAAGCGTCGTTTTGAGCCTAACTTGATGAACGTGCACGCACGTTTGGCGAACGGCCGTACATGCCACATGAAGGTTTGCGCTGCTTGCCTTAAGGCTGGCCGTGTGACCAAGGCCTAAGTTTTTTAGGTTAATCCTTTGGCGTGAGAATAAAAAATCACGCCATAGGATAAAAAAGCTTGATGCGCGAGCATACTTTGTGGTATACTATGCGCGATTTTCTCGGTAGTAGAACCCGAGGTCAGTAGCTAGACCTTGTTGATTAGAGGACGAGAGCCCCGTCCCGCCGTTCATGCCGAACCCTCGTCGCCCGTAAGTGCGGGCATAACTTTAAGGTTATCCGATTTTAAAGGATCGAATACATGCCTACAATCAATCAGCTGGTGCGCAAGGGCCGCACCCCTCAGCGCAAGAAGAGCAAGTCTCCCGCGCTCGTTGCCTGCCCCCAGCGCCGTGGCGTCTGCACCGTCGTTAAGACGCAGACCCCTAAGAAGCCGAACTCCGCATTGCGTAAGGTCGCTCGTGTGCGTCTTACCTCTGGTTACGAAGTCACTGCATACATCCCTGGTGAAGGTCACAACCTCCAGGAACACTCCGTCGTTCTTATTCGTGGCGGTCGTGTAAAGGACCTTCCTGGTGTGCGTTATCACATTATCCGTGGTTGCCTCGACAGCCTCGGCGTGAATGGCCGTGGCCGTTCCCGTTCCAAGTATGGCGTCAAGAAGGACGCAGCCGCTCAGCAGGGCGGTAAGAAGAAATAAGGGAGTATAGACAATGGCAAGACGTCGTAGAGCTATCAAGCGTGCCCACATGACCGACCCCCGCTTCAACAGCGAGCTCGTCGCAAAAGTGATCCGCACCCTTATGAAGTCCGGCAAGAAGACCATCGCTGAACGCATCGTTTACGGTGCAATCGAAGAACTCGCCAAGGAAACTGGCAAGGATCCTCTCGAAGTGATGGACGCTGCTATCAATAACATGAAGCCGAAAGTGGAAGTTAAGTCCCGCCGTATCGGTGGTGCTACCTATCCCGTTCCGGTGCCGATCTCCGAAGGTCGTCAGTTGGCCCTCGCTCTCCGCTGGATGGCACAGTATGCCTCTGGTCGCCGTGGTGTTGGTATGCCCCGTGCTGTTGCGCTCGAAATCATCGATGCTTACAACAACACCGGTAACGTGCTCAAGAAGCGCGACGATACCCACAAGATGGCACAGGCCAACAAGGCATTCGCACACTACGCATTCTAATTTGGTTGCGTAAATGCGAAACGAAAAAGCCACGCCCACGCGTGGCTTTTTTATTTTGTCGAACGTTGTTGGGCCTTTTAGGATGTTGTTGTCGAACGTTGTTGGGCCTTTTAGGATGTTGTTGTAGAGGGTGGTAGAGGGAGTGGCTTGATTTGAAATGTTTGAGGGGATGTTTTCGCGTGGGTTGCGTTTAAGAGTGAATGTGTTTGACGTGCTCTACGGCAGAGATTGCGGTGTGTATAATTTTTTGATATAATATATGTATTATGATTGAGTGGGAAAAACGATTAAATCCAGAGCAGTTAGCAGCAGTGACTGCACCGGAGGGTCCGGTGTTGGTTTTGGCTGCTGCAGGTACAGGCAAGACGCGGACGTTAACGCATCGTGTGGCATGGTTGACTGAGCAAGGGGAGGATCCGTCTCGGATTCTTCTATTGACGTTTACAAATCGTGCTGCGAGGGAGATGTTGGAGCGTGCTGAGGCATTGGTGGGTTCGCGTGCTGGTACGTTGTGGTCGGGAACGTTTCACCATGTGTGTCATCGTATCTTGCGACGTCATGCGCGTGAGGTGGGATTTACAACGTTATTCACGATTCTTGATCGAGATGATTCGTTGAGTCTGTTGAAGAAGGTGATGAAGTCGTTTGAGTTAGCAAAGGATTTCCCGAAGAAGGAGGTCGTGCAATCGCTCATTAGTCAGCAGGCGCAGGATTTGGAGCTGTCGATGGCGGATGTGCTCGATGGCTCGGATATTCCAATTGAGTTTCATGAGACGTTAACAAAGATTGCCGCGCAGTATGAGGTGCTTAAGCAGGATCAGAATGCGTTTGACTTTGACGATTTGTTGGTTTATACATTGCGTTTGTTAAAGGAGAATCCGCAGGTTCTCGCGCATTACGCTGAACGTTTTCGTCATGTGTTGGTCGATGAGTTTCAGGATACAAATCGCATTCAAGCGCAGTTGGTGGATTTGCTTGCCTCGCATCATCGCAATGTGATGGCAGTGGGGGATGATTTTCAATGTATTTATTCGTGGCGCGGGGCAGATTTCCGTAATATTATGGATTTCCCCGAACGTTGGCCAGGTTGTCAGATTATTAAGTTGGAGCGGAATTATCGCTCTGTGCCGCCGGTATTGACATTGGCTAATGCCTCGATTGCAGGGAACAAGGATCAGTTCCAAAAGACGTTGTTGCCGACACGTGAGGGGGGGCGATTGCCGTTGATTGCGTATTTGCATGATGCACAAGAGCAAGCGCAGTTGGTGTTGCGTCAGATTCAACGGGCGTTTAATGCGGGATATCGTCCACAGGATATTGCCGTTTTATATCGGTCGCATTTCCATGTGATGGAGTTGGAAATGGCATTGCGGCGTCAGCAGGTGAATTATGAGTTGACGTCGGGGCAGGGAATTTTTGAGAGTGTGCATGCAAAAGATGTGGTGGCCTATTTGAAGATGGCATCAGGGCATGCAGATGCGTTAGCCTTTACGCGAATGATGGGACTCTTGCCAAGTGTTGGAGAGAAGACGGCAGAACGTCTTTGGAGTAAGATGGGGGGTGCATTTGATGCCTCACGCGAACAAGATCGTTTGAAGTTGACGTCGTTGATGCCTGCGAAGGCGAAGGCTGATTGGCAGATTGTTGATGGATTGCTCGCGCAGTATTGGGAAGAGGATTTGACGCATCACGGAAATCGCGCGGTCATGCAGTTCTTGGACGGATGGTATGAGAAGTATTTGATGCGAAGCTTCGATAATGCGGAGGATCGCGCGAATGATATTTCCGCAATTGCAGCAATGATTGATCGTGGTCGTGATGTTGCGGAGTTTCTCGCCGAGGTGGCGTTGATGACGAATTTAGAGGCCGAAGAGGTTTCTCAACGTGCGGATATGCCTCCTGGGGTTCGGTTGTCTACGATTCATCAGGCGAAGGGCTTGGAGTGGCCAGTTGTTATTTTGCTGTGGTGTAATGAGGATATGTTCCCTTCGGCAAAGGCCTTGCAAGAAGGAAATGAAGCGGAGGAACGGCGACTTTTCTATGTGGCATTGACACGTGCAAAAGATGAATTGCTCTTGTGTGTCCCTTCATCTCGTCGATTGCCAGGAAATGGGAATACGCTCTATTTGCGACCTTCGCGCTTTGTGAAGGCTTTGCCAGCAGAAGGATACACGAAACGTTATGGGGTGTATTGAGATGGTAAAGGTTGTATTTCTTTGTTGTTTGCTTTTGTTGATGCGTGTGACGGGATTGGCTACGTCGATGACGTTGGTTGCCATGCAAACAGATGTTTCATTGTCGCTTTCGATTGAACAAGAGGTGGAGGAGAGTATTGCTCGCGGTCAGCGTTGGCTAAAAGGACAAGGCGTAACGTCAATTGCGGGGATAGATGATGACGTTTATAAGACTTTAATCTTTTCGTCTCAGTCGATGGTAGAAGTATCTCCTGCGGCATGGGCAAGTTTTACATCTGCCGTTGAAAAGGTTGATGCACGTGCAAAGTCACGATACGATGCAATCACTAAGGCTTTGAATGAAGGTACGTTGGAAACATTGTCATGTATGCCATCTGAACTTTATGCCTATGTGCAATGTGATTTATTTCCGAAGTGTGTGCACGCAAAGTTCCCGAAGGAAGCGCCAATTCAGTGGCGTACACAACTTGCCTTGTATCTCGTGACATCCCAACAAATGGATGCAAAAGGGGGCTTTTGGCAAGCAGGCTCGCGAGAGGAGTCATTTTGGGCAGTATTGCTTTTACGATTATTGATTTATCGCCAGCCTGCATTGTTGCCGGTGGTTGAAGGTGTTAATGGGTTGGAGGAATGAGATGCGTTTACGCTCATTAGATCTTTTACGAGGAAGTGTGATGTTGTTATTGACGGTGGTACAGCCGTTGATTATGGCATTTGCTGCGTGGATTCCGCTTGGTGATTGGACGGTGGCGTTGTCACATGTTGAGTGGGAAGGACTTCGTCTGTGGGATTTGGTGATGCCGTGTTTCATTTTCATGTGCGGAGCATCCGTGCCGTATGCGTTGCCGAAGTATTTGGAAGCGGGACGCCCAACGCAAACGTTTTGGAGGCATCTCTTAAAGCGTGTGGCCATTTTGTGGGTGTGGGGGCTTATTATTCAAGGGAATGCGCTTTACCTTGATTGGGAATATCTTTATTTTTACACGAATACCTTGCAAGCAATTGCCGCAGGTTATGTGATTACGGTGTTGGTCTATTTAGCACCGCGTATGTGGATTCGCTTTGTTGCACCTTTTGCATGTATGGCGCTTTATGGAAGTTTGCTTGCGTGGTGGGGTGATTATTCAATGACGGGTAATTTGGCCTATCACGTAGAAACGATGGTTTTCCCTGGTGGACATGGCGATCCGAAGTATACATGGGTGCTTACAACATTGATGTTTGGTGCGATGACACTCTTAGGGGCAAACGTAGGCGAGATTCTTAAGGGGGCGGGTGCGTGGTTGCGTAAGGCAATCTTTCTTGGGCTTGGAGCGGTTGCATTATTGCTCGGCGGCTGGATCCTTGCTGCGTGGGTTCCGGTAATTAAGCCGATTTATACCGTGAGCTTTACATTGATGGCGATGGGATGGTCGCTGCTCGCTTTGACATTGCTTTATGCTGTCGTTGATGGTTTACAGATCTGTCTTGGCTTTGGATGGGTGATAATGTTTGGTCAGTATGCGCTCGTGGCTTATGTTGCGGGATGTTGTTTGATGCCGACATTTCAAACCTTTGGTAGTGGATTGACGTGCTCGGTGGCTCATCATTTCGGTCAACAAGCGGGAACGTTTGCAATGCAGCTTGTTGCAATCCTTCTACTTATAGGTTTTGTTTTTTGCTGGAAGACATTGAAAGAACGTGGAGGTCGCTCATGACACGTTTAAAGTGGTTGATTTTGGGTGGCATTTTTCTAGTCCTTCTTGGATTGGCTATTGGGGCATGGTTGTGGTTTCGATCAACGCCAGAATTAATAATGCCGAAAGCCCCTGCACAACAAGTGCCGGCGCCGATAGTGTCGCAGTTTTTTGATGCGTCGCTTTCGGTGAAAGAGCGAGAGACAATGTTGCTCGCGATGCTTGAGGAGATGAATAATCCATTGCGTGCAGAACGTTGGATGGCGCGCGGTGATGCTTTGGCACGAAAAGTGCCTCAAGCAGCATTGGAGTGGTGGCTTGTGACATCTGCAAATACGTTTTGGCCAGCGGCAGATTTTGCTGTTGGCTGTGCGGCGCTTGAAGGTTATGGAATGCCGTATAATCGTGTTTTGGGAGAGGGAATGCTTTCGCGTGCAGTAACGTTTGGTTATGCACCTGCTTATTTGCGGCGAGAGTTATTACGTCGGGCAGCTGATTTGCCTCAGCTTTTTACTCCGAAGTCGGGAGAGGATTTCTTCTATCAAGGGCTTTATTTTGCTGCTGGCTATTATCGCGAGGTGTCGATTGAGCAAGCAAAGGAAGCATGGACGCGCGCAATGGAATTGGAGCATGTAGAGGGGACGCTCTTCTTGGCATTCCAGTATTGTCGCGAGGGAGATATTGAACAAGCAAAGGTATTGCTTGAGAAGATTGTAAAGGTTTCTGCTCCTGCAAAGTTGTGGCTTGCACGTTTATTGTTGGAGAATGAACAGGATGAAATGGCGCGGAAGCGTGCATTTGACTTACTGTGTTCGGTGTGCGAGGATGCGGAGTGTGGGGCAGACGCCGCTCTTTTACTTGGATGGTTGACGTTGAAATACGAGATTGAGGGGGCGGAGACGCCTGCGGTCTATTTTAAAGCTTCGACAAAAGATGGTCACCCAATTGGGTATTTTATGAATGGCGTGTGTTGTTTTTATGGATTGGGTGGAGCTGTAAAGTCGACCTCCCTCGAGACGATTGCGAGTTTGCGATTAGCGGCGAATTTAAGAGTTGTAAATGCGCTATTTATGCTCGCTCATATTTATGCCGAGGGTGAGGGTGTTGAACGTGATGATTGGACATCATTTAGCTATCAGCAACAGGTGAAAAAGATATTGGATGGTTTGCAACCGGAGGAGGGACAATGAAACATTGTTTGACAGGTGCATTATGGGGAGATATTTGTGGTGCACCCTATGAGTGGCATGCAGAAAGGGATGTGAATCGCGTTTCATTAGCACATCCTAAACGACGTTTTACGGATGATTCGGTTTTGACGCTTGCAATTGCAAAGGCAATATTGGAGAAGCGTCCTTATCGGGATACAATTTTTGAACTTGCTAATCAATATCCGCATGCGGGTTATGGGCGTTCGTTTGCGTCTCTTTGGATTGAAGAGAAACGGCCAGAACCATATAACAGTTATGGTAACGGGGCGGCAATGCGCGTTTCACCGATTGCATGGGCATTTAATACAATGGATGATGTGATGCGTGAGGCGGCAGCAAGTGCGGCGTGTTCACATAATCATCCAGAAGGTATTCGTGTCGCACAAGCAACAGCGGTAGGAATTTTTCTTGCACGTAAAGGTCAGGACAAGGAAGAGATTGTTGACGCGATTGAAGAGGTTTTTGAAATACCTATCTTGCGTTCGCTTGAAGCTGCGCGCGAAGATGAAGCTGCGCGTGGATTTGATTGTACGTATCGGTCTGTTCCAAATGCGTTTACGACGTTTTTATGTACGGAGAGTTTTGAGGCATGTTTGCGTGAGACAATCGCACTTGGTGGGGATGCCGATACGCAGGCTTCAATTGCGGGCGCACTTGCTGAAGCCTATTATGGTCCTGATGAAACAATTGCGGCACAGTTACCAACGTTCCTTACTCCAGAATTGATGAAGGTGTATCGAGCCTTTGCTGAGAAGTATGGTTTAAGTGTTTAGTTTGTAGAAAGAGGATTTTTAAATGAATCGAAGGGCGTTTTTGAAGATGATGGGTTTGGGTGCACTGATGGTTGCGCGTCCAAACGTTTTGCGTGCATGTGAGGCTGTGAATGTACCACGACGAGTACCACGTAATATTGTTTTAATCCTCGCAGATGATGTGGGGTATGGTGATATGAGTTGTTATGGCACAACGCCGAATTTGACTCCTTTTATTGATGAATACGTGAAACGAGGTGTGCAGTTTATGGATGCACACGCGACGGCTGCAACGTGTACGCCTTCACGTTTCTCGTTGTTTACAGGGGAGTATGCGTGGCGCCATCCTGGATTAATGGTTGCGCAAGGCGATGCCGCATTATTGATTCGTAAAGATGTGGTGACATTACCGAAATTGATGCAAGCATCAGGGCGTGTGACTGGCGCAGTAGGAAAATGGCATCTTGGACTCGGTACAGGCCCTGGAAAGACGGATTGGAATGGTGAGATTGCACCAAATGCCAAGGATGTTGGCTTTGATTATTCCTTCTTGATGGCTGCGACAGCAGATCGTACGCCATGTGTTTATGTTGAGAATGATCGTGTGGTGGGAGCAGATCCCTCAGATCCGATTGAGGTAAGTTATCGACACAATTTTGAGGGCGAGATGGATGGTGTACGTGATCGCGCCTCGCTCAAGATGGATTGGGATTATGGCCATAATCAAGCGGTTGTTAATGGCATCGGTCGCATTGGTTATATGAAGGGTGGAAAGGCCGCACGTTGGATTGATGAGGATATGGCAGACGTTTTTGTTGAAAAGGCGAATGCTTTTATGGAGAAAAACAAAGATAAGCCCTTTTTCCTCTACTTAGGTACGAATGATATTCATGTGCCACGTGTTCCTCACCCACGATTTGTTGGATTAACACCATTTGGCCCTCGTGGGGATGCGACACGGCAGTTTGATGATACCGTGCGTCGTGTTGTTGAGAAGTTGCAGGCGCTTGGAATAGAGGAGGAAACGCTAGTTATTATTTCCTCTGATAATGGTCCAATGGTTAATGATGGTTATAAGGATCAAGCGGTTGAGAAGCTCGGAGATCATCGTCCTTCAGCACATTGGCGTGGTCATAAGTATACGCCATATGAAGGCGGTCATCGTGTGCCGTTTATTGCAGTTTGGCCAGCTGTATTAGACGGTGGTCATCGTAGCCATGCGATGCTTTCGTTGGTGGATATGGGGGCGACTTTAGCATCGCTTGTTGGAGTTCCGTTGCCGAAGGGCGCATTGCCAGATTCGTTTGATCAAAGCGCACTTTTCCTCTCGCCAACCGCGAGCTCTACACGTACTTCAATTCTCGCACAGAATTATCAACTTAATTTGCGTGACCAACATTGGAAGTATATTGTGCCACGTGCAGAAGGAGATTATCCTAAAGGTGGAAAGGATCCTTTAAAGGGAGAACTTTATAACCTTGATGCAGATCCGAGTGAAACGTTGAATGTTGTGAATCGTTTTCCAGAGCAGGCAAAGAAGATGTATCAAGCCGTCTTGAAGGCTGTTCAACAAGGGTATACGCGTCCTAATTTTTAAGAGAAGTCGATTATGGCAAAAGAAACAGATGGTTTAACCCCAATGATGCGACAATATTGTCGCACAAAAGAAGAACTTGATCAAGACACCATTCTTTTCTTCCGCATGGGAGATTTTTATGAGATGTTCTTTGAAGATGCACATCGCGCCGCACCGATTCTTGGTGTTGCAATTACGAAGCGTGCAGGTGTGCCGATGTGTGGTGTGCCATATCATGCTATTGATGGCTATCTCGCGAAGGTCATTCGTGCAGGTTTAAAGGCTGCTGTGTGTGAACAGGTAGAGGATCCAAAGGCCGCTAAGGGGATTGTAAGACGTGAGATTACACGTATTGTTACCCCAGGTACCGTCACGGAAGAGGCGATTCTTGATGCGCAGTGCTCCAATTATCTTATTGCTGTATTTGCGGGAAAGAAGGATACATACGGCATTGCCGCGCTTGAACTTTCAACAGGTGAGCTTGCGGTTGAAGCTGCAACATCTCCCGCGGCGCTTGTTGAGGCAGTGCGTCGCATTGCTCCAAGCGAAACTGTCATTGCAGAAGAACAACATGAGACACTTGCATCGTTACTTGTTCGTGATATTGCAGGTCCTTTAACAAAGATTGATGATTGGCGATTTATGACCGATCAGGCAACAGATACACTTTGTTATCATTTCCATGTTCATTCGCTTGAAGGATATTGTGGCACAGATACTCGTCCGTTGTGGGTGAATGCAGCTGGCGCATTACTTCATTATGTGCGATATGAATTACGTCGACCGATTGATCACGTTCGAACATTGAATGTGCGTAATCACAGTCATTATTTGACGTTAGATGAGTGTACGTGTCGAAATCTCGATTTGCTTCCTACGCCAGGAGGTCGTGTAGAAGGCGAAACGCTGCTTGGCGTGCTCGATGGTACGTGTACGCCCATGGGTAAACGTTTGCTTCGTGCATGGATCCGTTCGCCATTGCGAGAGGTGGAGGCTATACGTGCACGCCAAGCCGCAATTCAAACCTTTATAGATCAACGCCGTTTACTTTCAGATTTGCGTTTAACACTTGCCAACACGTATGACTTTGAGCGTGTGATGACGCGATTAGCATCAGGTTCGGGAAATGGACGTGACTTGCGTCAATTAACCGATTCCTTAATGCAAGTACCAGGGCTCAAACAGTGCTTAGTCAACGTTGATGCACCGCTTTTGCAACAACTCCAAGAACGATTGACAGACTTACCAGAACTCTCTGCAGAACTCCGTGCGGCTCTCGCGGACTCTCCGCCTCTTACATTGAAAGAAGGTGGTATTATTCGTGATGGTTATAATGCTGATCTTGACGCGTATCGTGAAGCGGCGAGTCAAGGACATTCGTGGATTGCAACATACCAAGCAGAACAACAGGAATTAACAGGTATTCGTACGCTCCGTGTGCGCCGTAATAATGTCTTTGGTTTTTATATTGAAGTGAGTAAAGGTCAGCTCGCCAATGTACCAGCATCATACGAACGCCGACAAACAGTAGTAAATGCCGAACGTTTTATAACGCCAGAGTTGAAGGTTTACGAAGAACGTATTTTTGGTGCGCAGGATAAAGCTAATAAGCTTGAGTATGAACTCTTTCAGCAATTGCGTGAAAAAGCGGTGGCGCAACTTTCTCTCTTGCAGCAACTCGCAACAACGGTTGCGCAAATTGACGTGTTGCAAGGGCTTGCAGATCGTGCGTTGGCACAAAGTTTTCGCTGCCCCACTGTCGACACGAGTACAGATCTCGTGATTCGAGGCGGACGTCATCCTATTGTTGAACTTCAACCAGGCGCAGAACGTTTTGTCCCGAATGACACGCAGATGAACGGTGATGATCGACAGTTTATTTTGATTACTGGTCCGAATATGGCAGGTAAGTCAACATACATTCGTCAAGTTGCAGTTCTTGCCATTATGGCTCATATTGGCAGTTTTGTTCCTGCGGATGAAATGATTGTCGGTGTGATCGATCGCGTCTTTACACGTGTTGGGGCGGGGGACGACCTTGCACGTGGACGTTCTACCTTTATGGTTGAAATGCAAGAAGCTGCGAACATTCTCAATAATGCAACATCGCGTTCGCTCATTGTGCTCGATGAAATTGGTCGAGGCACTTCAACATTTGATGGTATTTCAATCGCTTGGAGTGTGGTAGAGTATCTGCATAATACGCCTGAACGTAAAGCGCGAACCCTCTTTGCAACACACTACCATGAACTAACCGCACTCTCTGCGGCGTTAAAGGGTGTAAAGAATTATACGGTTCAAGTTCGAGAGCAAGGCGATACAATTGTTTTCTTAAGACGTATTGTCCCTGGCACAGCGGATAAGAGTTATGGTATTCACGTGGCTCGATTAGCAGGTATGCCAGAGGGTGTTGTTGGGCGAGCACAAACAATTCTTTCGAATCTCGAGGAAAATAAAGCGATTCAGGCAGAACTTCCACGTGCACGTAGACGAACAACACGTAGTGCGCCAGAGGATGATTTCCAAATGGATCTCTTTGAATCCTTAATAGAATAGTTAGGACAATCAATTGGTAAATAAATAAGGCTCTCGTTTTTTGAGAGCCTTATTTATTTTTAAGTTATACTTATTTGCTTGTTTGATCTATAAGGGAACGAGCAGTTTCGCCTGCCCATGTTGCTTGACGTGCAACGCCCATCATGATACGTGCGTCTGGATCACTTTTAATTCCACGAGAGAAGACGCGTTGAAATCCTTGCATCATATGGTCGGCTTTTTGTTCATCCATAAAGCCGATGTCAATCATTGCCTTACGCCAACGCACCATAAATGCTTCCTTCGTTGCATGGCTCGCAAGGATGGATCCTTCTTCCACGGGGCTAACATAGGTGCCAGTTGCGGTGTAGAGTTCATAAGCAACAATAAGAAGCGCTTGAGAGAGATTAAGACTTTGATAACTTTCATCAACAGGAATGCGCACAAGATGTGTACATTGTGCGATTTCATCATTATGGAGTCCTTGATCCTCTCGACCGAAGACGATTGCAACGGGCGCATGTGCTGCAATACGAAGAATTTCTGGCGCGAGCACACGCGGAGGTTGTACCGTCGCACGGTAGAGACCGCCACGTGCGGTTGTCCCAACAACAGCTGCGCAATCGGCAATTGCTTCTTGGAAGGTGGCGACCTCTTTGCGAGCATCCATGATATCGGTTGCATGGACAGCCATACGTTTGCCGTCTGACCAATCATCGAGAATACGTGGCGCTGCGAGTGTAAGGTGGCGAAGTCCCATGTTTGCCATTGCACGACAGATGCTGCCGACATTACCAGAGTAAAGGGTGCCAACGAGAACAATGCGAATGTTATCTAATGGATTCATAGTGTGTTAACGTTTGAAGAGGATTTCTGTAATGGCAATGATAGCTTCATCCCAATGAGCAAGATCATCACAATGAATCGACTCAATCGGGGAGTGGTTACCACGCGTTGCAAGAAGAAGTGGAATGACGGGCATCATGCGTCCTAATACGGGAAAAGCGCGTGCATCTGTGCCAGAGTAGTTATATACTTCTGTCTGCAAAGGAACCTCAAGCGCACAACATTGGTCGCGCTCCTCGGGAGAAAGAAGAACAGAATTGTCAGACAGTGTAATCACGGGACCTTTGCCCATTTCAACATTTTGCTTCTCATTCTCATAAGTGATATCGAGAACGACTACGGCATCAGCTTTAACATCACGTGCAAGAACGTTCGCTCCAAAGCCATTCACCTCTTCCATTGCTGTTGCCGCGAGAATGACGTTGAAGTTCGGAAGTGCATGCTTGCATTGATTATACCACTCTGCGATTAATGCGCAACCGATGCGATTATCAAGGAAGGGGGAGTGGATGAGATTATCTTCTTCCTTCCAAGAAGTCTCCCAACAAAGGCGATCACCCTTTTGAATGCGTGCGCAAGGCTCATCTAAACGGGCCTTAATAGGTTTTTGGTGGCGCCATTGAGAGGCCTCTTCGTCGTTATCGAAAATGAGCGTCGCATTAACACGCGTTCCATCGCTACACTTGAGAACGAGCCGTTGACCATTTTCTGGATGTACGCCTCCTAATGCGAGAACTTCAATGTCAAGCGGAGAGGCGATTGAAGCAACAATAAACCCCGGGCTATCTGCGTGAGCAACGAGAAGAAGCGTATCCGCCTTACGTCGTTCTGCAGGTTCTGCAAGAATGGCATATTTACCGAGCCGTTGGATATCGAGCCCTTGGGCGCGCCAACACTCTTCAAGCATGTTGAAAACAGCACCTTCATCCCCTGGAGTGGAATGGAGTGCGCAAAACTTTTTGAGCGTAGGAATTAAATTAATCATGGTGCAACTTCTGTCGAAGGGGTTATAGTTTGTTCAATCGCAACGGGTTCTTCATGTTGTTGTTTGATGAAGAGCTTAGAAATGAGAGAATCTTCACCAATTGCTCCCCAACGAATGAGTAAGCACACCGTGGTTACGCAAACAGCCGCGAGGAGAACGCCAAGCACGTTAGCAATATAAAAGGTCTTACGCTTAAAGGCAAAACAAAATGCACCGAGAGCCCCCGTTACCGCACCTGTTCCAGGGAGTGGAATGCCAATGAAAAGAGCAAGCCCCCATTGACCATGCTTTTCCATAACGGGACGAAGGCGCTCTTGACGTTTTACAACGTGTGGCCAAATGCGTTCTTCAAAGAACTTAAATGTACGCATAATACGCAAGATTGGAGCAAGCACTTCAAAGACGCCAATGCCAAGCAGAATGTTTGCCAAAGTACAAATTGCAACGACACTTGTCCAATGAAGCTGGTCGCTGAAGGCAAAGATACCCATTGGAATTGAAAAACGTAATTCCAATGCTGGAATACATGTGAAGACGAAAAGCCAGAAGATTGTGATAAACAAGTCCATAAATTCTTTCCTTTTAATTGGTGGCAAGAACAACCCAAACGGTGTAGATGAGCCATAAGATGAGGAAGAGAATACCGAGGGGTCGACCGAGTGTAATATGGGGAGAAGGCTTTTGTTTACGAATACGCGCCCAAACAATGAGTGCTGGCACCCACAAAAGGAGCGTGGAGATAATCATCGAGAAGAGATCTCGATAACGTAAACCATTGGGAAGATTTTCACCCGCAACAGGCTGAATCATTAATGCAAGCCCTGCGACAATACAAAGGTTGAAACAGTTTGAACCGATAACGTTACCGACGGCAATATCATCCTGGCCCTTGCGTGTTGCAACAACCGATGCCATAAGCTCAGGCAGTGACGTTCCCAAAGCAATGATGGTCACGCCAACAATGAGCTGTGTCGCAGACTGCGAAATGCCCACTGCTTGTGCAACGGTTTCTGCAATCCACTTAGCAGAATAAACGAGCATCTGAGAAGAGAGAATTAAGAGGGTTAAACCACCAGCAATCGAAGCAAGCATTTTGCTAACAGACATCTGTTTTGAACAACACTCGCAGTCCTCTTCTTCACTGACTGTTGCAGTTTCACGTTGTTTCCATGCAATGCAGATTTGGTAGGAGAGAAAGATGATAAAGATTATAAAGAGCGAGGCACCTTCAAGGCGAGAGAGCCCGTTATGAGCGCCAACACAAAATGCGCTTAAAAGGCCCATCACTCCAAGAAGAAACGGAATGTCACGTTTCAACACGATGCGATGCAACGCAATTGGTGCAATGAGCATACAAACGCCAAGAATGAGGAGAACATTGGTGATGTTACTGCCATAAGCATTACCGAGGGCAAGCACGGGGGCCCCTTGCGCTGCTGCAAGAACAGAAACAATCATTTCCGGTGCGCTCGTTCCGAAGCCAACAATCACAAAGCCAATAATCAATGGAGGAATGGCAAGACGACATGCAAGCGCAACCGCGCCCTCGACGAAAATCTCGGCACTCTTGGTCAACAAAAACATGCCTATAATCAAACCCGCAATTGCGAGTGGCCATAACGACCATGCAGGTAAACAACTTGTAAGTAACATCTTTGAACTCCTTTTTAAAATTAAACTTCAGGACGTGTAAACCACCCCGAACGCCATTCACCGATGAGCTTATTTTCAACCTCAACAAGTCCACATGCTTCAAAGGCGGCCTTAACATCGGGATAGAGTGTATCAAGGATACCAGAGGCAATGAGTTGACCACCGGGAAGAACAGCACAGGCTACTTCCTTGGCATATTGAATCAAAACAGGACCAAGAATATTTGCCAAAATAATAGCGCCTTGATCAAGGTTGTCCGCTAAATTACGTGGTTCAAAGGGAATGTTAAGATTGTTGAGCGCGGCATTTTCTTTTGCAATGCGCACTGCATCTGGGTCATAGTCAAATCCACGAACATTGGTGAATCCAAGCTTGCACGCGGCGATGGCGAGAATACCACTTCCGCAACCCATGTCCAAAACAGGACGCTTTAAATCACCGGTCGCTAACTGATCGAGGAACTGCAAACATGCGCGTGTGGTCGGGTGCTTACCTGTTCCGAAGCTCATGCCTGGATCCAAAACAATGACAGCCTCACCTTCAGAGGGTGTATAACTTTCCCATGAAGGACGAATGGTGATACGCTCGGAGATCTTTTCAACATGGAAGAAACGCTTCCATGCTTCTTGCCAATCTGCATTATTGAGTGTGTCACGCGTACAATTGACAGTCATCCCGGCAAGTTCAGCCGCTTGAACGAGCGCGACTTCAACCGCATCCGCCTGGGTTGCATCTTCCAAAAATACATCAAGGCGAACTTCGTGGGTCTCAATATCTTCCCAGAAGGTTGGCGTGAAAGCATCGCCATCTAAAAGCTCCAACAACAAATCTGCCGCCTCAGAGGAGGGAAGACGTGTAGAAACAACGGTGAGCATTTGTTGAGACATATTTTAATCCTTTTCTGGAGAGGTTTTACGAGTGAATCCATTGTAATGGGGTGAGCTGGAGAACGCGTTCAAATTCTTCTCGTGTACGTGTGAGTTTGAGACTATCCCAAAGACGATCGCCGTGTTGAAAGGTGGGCGCGAGATAACTCCATAATTCCTTGAGATGGCCAAGAAGTGCGTGGTCCCCATGCGAGGTGGCAGCATAGCCATCAAGAATGGTTTGATGCCAAGCCTTGAAACGTTCCATTTCACGCATATCCTTGCCTTCGCAAATCGACTCTGCAAGGAAGGGATTGGCAACAATTCCTCGCCCTAACATCCAACGTTCAATCTTCGGGAAACGTGTTTGCAAACGTTGGAAATCTTCCAACGTACGAATGTCGCCATTATAAACAAGCGGGAGCGTTGTACGTTCAGCAACACGCTCAAAGGCGTCCAGGTCAACCGTTCCCTCGTACATTTGCTTGGCGGTACGCGGATGCACGCAAATTTCACGTAAGGGAAACGACTGAATCGTATCAAGACGATCAAGCAAAAGCGTCTTATCCTCAAGACCTAAACGAACCTTAATAGAGAAGTGACCTTCGCCGAGGACCTCGCAACCAACAGCAAGCATTTGCGCGAGGATGGATTCATCTTTAAGTAAACCAGATCCGCGCCCCTTCTTTGCAACAAAAGGCCATGGACATCCAGCATTGAGGTCGACATCTTTATAGCCGAGCGCCTGCATCGCTTGAAGCATGACGCGAAGCTGTTCGGGCGACTTTCCAATGACCTGTGGAATCAGCGGCAAATGCGCAGGCTGTACTGTCGGATCAATACTTTTGAGTACTTCGGGTTTTACTTTAGGCCCCTGTGTTGTCGCAATAAAGGGTGCAACTGCGAGACTTAAACCAGAGAAGTGCTGGCAATAGGCTTGACGAAAGGTCAAACCTGTAACACCTCGGAGCGGAGCAAGAAAGATTTGTGTTGCCATTAGAGCCCCGCAAAAGGATTATTTGAGAACGTTGAGGTATTACTACGCGAACGATTCGAACTATAACCACGAGAGGAATCAGCGCCACGACCTCCGCGCTGTGAGCCACGCGCTTCAGGACGTGCATTTTGACGTGCAGAGAGGGAGATGCGTTTACGTGCAACATCAACATCAAGCACGGTCACCTTGAGACGATCGCCAGCTTTCACAACTTCTGATGGATCACGAACAAAGCGATCTGCAATTTCCGAGACGTGCACAAGACCATCTTGGTGAACACCAATATCAACAAACGCACCAAACGCTGTCACATTTGTAACGATACCTTCAAGCTTCATGCCTGGTTGAACATCTTCAATCGTGCAAACATCTTCACGGAAGGCCGGTGGCGTGAAGGTGTCACGCGGGTCACGACCGGGTTTCTTGAGTTCATCGAGAATATCATTGAGGGTGAGGCGACCAAGATTTTCGCTTTCGTAAGTCGCAATTTTAATCTTATCAATGGCAGTTGTGTTACCAATAAGAGCATCCAACGAAAGCCCCGCATCTGCCGCCATCTGACGAACGACATCATAACGTTCGGGATGCACAGCAGAACGGTCCAACGGATTGGAACTTTCACGAATACGTAAGAAGCCCGCACACTGTTCAAAGGTCTTTGCACCTAAACCAGGGACCTTGAGAAGATCGCCACGCGAACGAAATGCACCATGCGTGTTACGATGTTCAACAATACGCTTTGCAAGGGTTGGCCCAATTCCCGAAACACGCGTTAACAACGGTGCAGAAGCTGTATTAACTTCAACACCAACGCGGTTCACACAAGAGATAACAACTTCATCAAGCTTGGTTGCAAGAAGCGTTTGATTGACATCATGCTGGTATTGCCCCACGCCAATCGCCTTGGGATCAATCTTAACAAGCTCTGCAAGCGGATCCTGCAAACGGCGCCCAATCGAAATCGCACCACGCACGGTAAGATCAAGTTCGGGGAACTCATCACGTGCCACTTCGCTCGCAGAATAAACGGATGCACCGGCCTCATTCACAGAGATCACAAGAATGTCAGAGTGCTGCGTTTGTTTCAATGTGCGACGAACAAATGCTTCAGTCTCACGCCCTGCAGTGCCGTTACCGACCGCAATTGCCGTCGGCTTTAACGCGGTGATAAGCTTAAGCAATTCAACGCGCGCCTCAACTTCCTTCAACTGACCTTGTGCAAGATAAACCGTGATATTCTTTAAAAACTTACCAGTTGCGTCAAGCGCAACACACTTACAACCCGTACGAACGCCAGGGTCAATACCAATAACGGAACGCTCACCCAAAGGTGCTTGTAAGAGAAGATGGCGGAGATTTTCTGCAAAAACATCAACCGCTTCACGATCCGATTTCTGCTTAAGCTCAACTGCAACATCAAGCTCAATACTTGGCGCGAGAAGACGACGATAAGCCTCTTCAACTGCTGTTCGCAACTCCTTCGCCCACGTCGACCCTTCACGATAATTGAAAATCTCAAGGGCCTTGTTAATCGTTGGCTGCGAATCCACTGTGAGAGAAGAACGTAAAACACCTTCTGTTTCACCACGCTTGATGGCAAGAAAACGATGCGAGGGAATTGCAACAATCGCTTCCTCAAAATCGTAATATTGTTCAAACTTCGTCGGCGCCGAAGGTGGCGGATCGCTCACTTCAGATTTAACCATGCCATGTTGCGCAAGATACGCACGTGCAAATCCACGCACCTCTGAATCTTCCGCCACCTTTTCGGCAACAATATCACGTGCCCCACGAAGCGCGGTAAGACTGTCAGCGACCTCCTTCTCGGGATTAACATAACGCGCTGCTTCCGTCGAAACATCCTCATTGCCCTGTGCCAACATCAATAACGCAAGAGGTTCAAGTCCACGCTCACGCGCAATCATTGCACGCGTACGGCGCTTGGGACGATAGGGGAGATAAAGATCCTCCAACGCTGTTCGCGTCTTACACGCAAAGATCTGCTCCTTCAATTCATCCGTCAACTTACCCTGCTGAATGATAGAAGAAAGAATCGTCTCGCGACGAGCCTCAAGTTCGCGGTGGAACGTTAAGCGCTCCTGAATATTACCAATCTGAACTTCATCAAGATTCCCATGCGCTTCTTTACGATAACGAGCAATGAAAGGCACCGTACACCCTTCACTAAGCAACTGCATAACAGCTGCAACCTGACGGGGTGAGAGGTGAAGTTCTTCGGCAATCGTGGAAACAAAACGTTCATCATCCATGGAGGAGAAACCTTTATCTGCGTATTCTACAAACCTGAGGCGTTTCTATGAAACGAAAGAGAGGAGCCTGCAATATGAACAGGCTCCTCATAGCGCATTAACCAATCTTGATATCAGCCTTTTCGCGCAAATCAGCAACATAATTCGAAACCGCTTGTCCACGCGTCGAGTGGAAGAGAAGATTCTGCACCTGATCGTGGATTTCTTCCAACGTGGGGGTGTAACCCTGCTTCTCATCTGTCTTAATGATGATGTGATAACCAAACTGCGTTTCAAGAATTTCCGAAACAACATTCTTCTCGCAAGAGAAAGCAACATCTTCAAAGGGCTTAACCATCATCCCCTTGCCGAACCAACCCAACGAACCACCGTTGGACTTACCACTCGGGCAATCAGAATGCGCTGTAGCTTCAGCATCAAACGTTGAAGCACCAGAAACAATGCGTTCGCGAATTTCAGCCAACTTTGCCTTCGCCGCTTCCTTACCTTCAGCCGTGTCATTATTAGGCTTAATGAGAATATGCTGAGCAAGCACCTGATCTTCCGTCTTATAATCATCCTTATGGAGATTGTAGAACTCAGTAATCTCCTCTTCCGTCGGAGCTGCAACAGAAGCGCAAATCTGGTCAATCAACTTATTAATCTGTGCGCCTTGACGAAGTTCTTCCTTGAAAGATTCAACCGTCATATTTTGAGCTTCAATCGCCTTGATAAGCTTATCCTTATCGCCACCGAACTGATTGATATAAGTTTCAAACTGAGCATCCAACTCCTCGCCAGAGATTGCAATCTGAAGACGCTTCGTTTCGTCAATCAATAACTTCGTGCCAATGGCCTGTTCTAAAGCGCGCTGCTGCAAAGTTTCAAGCTGCATGTGAAGTTGAGCTTCAGGCATACCCTGCTGCTGATAAAAATGAATCAAACGCTGCAATTCAAAATCAACCGCCTGCTGAGGAATAGGATCACCATTAACGGTCGCAATAATTTTTTCTTCTGCCATAACGATACCTTTCATATAACATATAATAAAATAAATGCGCGAAATTATACCATATAAATAATATAAAGACAAGCGCGAATTAAACACCCCAAAAGGAGTGGACATTGTAAGTCTCCATGAGGGGAATATACCCTTTGATGAAAGGGACAAATTGTACCCTTTTTCAAACCCTATTGATTTGCTCGTCAAACCCTATTGATTTGACCTTCAAAACCTATTGATTTCAAACGCAAAACAATAGGGTTTGAAAAACACCCCAAATTCCTCCCATTTCCCAAAGAATTTCGAAGGATTTGATTTCACTTTTTCAATCAATCGTACGATTTCCTAAAATTCTTTAAAATCATTTAGGCAAGCCAAAAAATGTGCCAAGCAAAATATCGTACGATTTTATTCATCGGCCAAATAGTTTCCCAAAATATATTTTAAAGAACAAAATAGTACGAATTATACTGTTTTTAAGACATATTTTTACCAGCACAATGTTTTCAAAATTAGTTATTCATTTGCAAGAGTTTGCGGTCGGCACAATAGCATACGGCAATATTGAAGGATTTGAGTATTTGATGCGTTGACATCATTTTGATGCCTATCAGTGTCCAAAAAAGTGGCGATTTGTTTTTTGGGGGATTATTGAGGATGAGGAGTGTTAAGTTGATATTTTGTCATAAAAACAAATTTACTGCGACACAGTCTTACCTTTTGGGGTGAAATCGGGAAATATAGTCGTGTTTTTATGTTAAAATCCTCTTGGATTTTGTTTGAAATGGGGTGGGGGATGTGTTATAGTGTTTTAATCTTGTAGAAGGAGGGTCATGTTCGGACGACGAGGGTTATTTTTCTGTGGTTTAGTGGTGGCAGCGATGGGTGTTGTCATCGGGTGGGGTGTTGTTTTTTCTTCGTCGCGTCGAGTAGTTTATTGTGCGCCAAAGGTGGTGGAGGGGAATGTATATGATCGTTTGGCGGAGTCGGACGAGGGGGTAAAGGTAGCATTGGCAGGGTGCCGACCGTTTGTGGAGGAGGTGTCAAAGGTGGCAGTGTTGTCGCGGAATCGTTTGGTGGCGCGGTGTGTGGTGGCAGCGCCAGAGGAGGCGGTTGAGGTCGCGGTTTTTTGTAAGGATTTAGAGGCTGTTGCGCAGGTGTTGTCGGGGTTGCCGATGTTGGTGGCTTCGGCGCAGGAGCCGTTGGTATTAAAGGGGCGTGTGGAATGTGGGATGTTGTTGCCGTTTTTGCAGCAGCCACCAAAGGGAGTGTTGGGGATTGAGGAGCAGGGAACGTTGCGTCTTTATAATGCGGTGGCCTCGGGGCCGCGTTTTGTTGGAACGGCATCACATGTGTTGCCGTCGATGCAGGGGTTGGGGAGTTTTGGATTGGATGGCTCAGGCGAGATTGTCGCGGTGATTGATACGGGGATTTGTTCGGGGGTATTTGAACAAGATTTTCATGTTGATTTGAAGGCGGGGCTTTATGGGATGGTGGCGGAGCCTTCGTCGAGTAGGGATGTGCCGGTGGATTTGGATGGGCATGGCACGCATGTTTGTGGGTCGATTATTTCGCGAGGATCGCAGTATGCGCAGACGCGTGGGGGTGCACAGGGCGCACGGTTGTATATGCAGGGGATTGGCGCGGGTTATGCTGGTGGGATAGATTTGCTCTCGGAGGTGAATGTTCATTTTGAGCGAAGTGCATTGATGGGGGCAAAGATTGTTTCAAATTCATGGGGGAATAATGTTCCAGGGAAGATGTATAGCTCTGGAGGCTATACAGTATATACTTCGCGATTGGATCAGTTTGTATGGAATAATCCTGAGATGCTTGTGTTGTTTGCCACGGGAAATGATGGTAAGGATAATAATGGGGATGGTTTAGCGGATGCAAAGACGGTCATCAGTGCTGAGAATTATGCAAAGAATGTGTTAATTGTAGGGGCACAAGAGTCTTTTAGCACAACGTCAACGGCGACGTATGGAATGGGTTTTTCTTCGCATCAACAGATTTATTCGGATTTGATGGCGTATCCGTATGATGGGGTACATGATGGGATGGCGGCGTTTTCTTCGCAAGGCCCACTTGTGGATGGACGTGTGTCACCGATGATTGTTGCACCAGGGACGGAGATTGCCTCAACGTATTATGATTATGATACTTCGTATCTCGGAACGGCATTAAGCTCTGGAACATCGATGTCAACGCCTTTGGTGGCTGCGGCCGCGACGGTGTTGCGTCAGTATTTGCGAGAATATCATGCGCTTTCACGGCCAACGGCGGCATTGTTGCGTGCGGGGTTGGTGCTTTGTTCGGATTCGCTTTATCCAGGACAGTATGTGGGCGAGATACCGCAGGTGTCGCCAAACAGTGTTGAAGGGTGGGGTGCGCTTCACCTTGGGAAGCATTTGGCGGGGATTGATCGTGATGGAACGACGCAGATGCCAATGACTTTTGGGTTTAAGGATCGAATTGTGTTGGAGACGGCGGGCGCATCAACGTCGTTTACTTTCACAACGGATGAGGTTGGCGAAGTGCGAGTGGTGCTTTCGTGGATTGATTATCCGGATGTGGATGCTGCTTCTCAACCGCTCGTGAATGATTATAATCTCTCGGTTACGGATCCAACAGGGGTGGAGTATACGCTTGAGGATCATTTGAATCCAATTGAGCGTATTATTATAAAGGAAGGTGTTGTTGGCACGTATACGGTGAAGGTAAGTGCGAGTAAGATTGGTCAGACGGGAACGGGAAATCTTGCTGCGCTTGCATGGTCGGCAAAGACGGCAGAGGCACCGATTGTGTTTCAGGCGCCTGTTGTTGCAACGAATACGGCGACGCTTGAGGTCCGGTTGCCGGAGGGGGCCGTGGCATATAAGGATTATCCTGTTTGGCCAGCGCCAGGGCAACATCTTTTTGGGGTTGGGAAGAAGATTGCCCCGATGGCAGGCCCGAAGCTTGGTTATTCGGCGTACACGAAGCATATTGTGACGCCTTTAGCGGGGTGGATTTTATTTGATGCAAAAGGGCGACCGGTGCGGCAGCACTTTTCACAACGAGAGATGGTCACGCTTGCCTCTGGTGGTACGTTGGAAGGCGCGATTCTTCCTCCTGAAAAACCGCTTCTTCTTGAGCAAGGGTGGTACACGTTGCAGTGGTATACAACCTTTCCTGGGTATGGATTACAATTGGAATAAATGCGCGTGAGGCAAATTTCACCATTGAAAAAGCGTCTTTAAAACATCTTTAAAGTCTTCAAAAAGAGTGTTTTATGCAGTTTTTTTCAAAAAAGGTTAATTTTTACTTGCATATTTTTTTTGGCTTTGGCATAATATTGGTCTCTTTCACTTGAGTAGTGTAAGATTTTGGAATATTACGACCTGCGCTGGTAGCTGATGCGTGGGTTATGGAGACTGATAAAATGGTCAAGATTAGATTGCGTAAAACCGGCTGCAACCGTGTGGCCACGTTTCGTGTGGTCGCTTGCGATGCTCGCAGCCCGCGCGATGGTAAGTTCCTTGAAATTCTCGGCTGGTACGATCCCCGCAAGGTCGAGCTCAAGGATAAGTGCGGACTCAATCTCGAGCGCATCGCCTATTGGAAGGGCCAAGGCGCCCAGGTTTCTGATACCGTTGCTTCTCTCGTGAAGCAGGTTCAGAAGGCACAGGCCTAAGGTAGAGGTGTACGGTGCCCCTGCGCATCGACGTGCTCACGATCTTCCCTGGCATGCTGCAAGGCTTTGTCAGCGAAAGTATCTTACGCCGAGCGATTGCCATGGGCGCTGTAGACATTCACGCGGTTGATTTGCGCGATTTTGCGCATGACGCCCGTGGGACACTTGATGATAAACCTTACGGTGGTGGCGCCGGCATGTTGATGAAGCCGGAACCTCTCTTCGAAGCAATCGAGAGTTTACGTCAGCCGAATACAAAGGTTATCGTTATGTCCCCTCAAGGACAGCCCTTTCGCCAAGAAACGGCGAAACGTTTGGCAGGAGAAGAGCATCTCCTTTTCGTTTGTGGCCACTATGAAGGCATTGACGAACGTGTTCTTGAGTCACATGCAGATGAGTTGCTGAGTATTGGCGATTACGTCCTTACGAATGGCGCACTTCCTGCAGCTGTCATTATTGATAGCGTCACCCGACTCCTTCCTGGAGTGCTTGGTGGAGGCGCAGAAGCAACCGCAAAGGAATCCTTCTCAAACGGACTCCTTGAACAGGCCCAATACACACGCCCACCCGTTTATCGCGGAAAAGGCGTACCCGAGGTCCTCCTCAATGGCGACCATGCTCGAATGGAACAGTGGCGCCAAAACCAGATGATTGATCGAACAGCTCGTCATCGCCCCGATTTGATACAGCATTAAGGAAATACTACAATGATCGCGAAAGCTCTTGAAAAAGTTAACGCCATGACGGCAGAGCAAAACCCCAAGAAGCGCCCCGACCTCAAGGTTGGTGACATCGTGCGCGTCTCTGTCAAGATTAAAGAAGGCGACAAGGAACGCGTCCAGGTTTTCGCTGGCGATGTTATCGCCCGCGATGGCAAGGGCATCACTGAAACCTTCACCGTTCGCCGCATTTCGTTCGGTATCGGTGTTGAGAAGGTTTTCCCCTTCGCTTCCCCCGCTATCCAGAGCATTGAAGTGACTGGCCACGCTAAGGTTCGTCGCGCTAAGCTCTACTATCTCCGTAGCCGTACCGGTAAGGCTGCTCGCCTCCGCGCACTCTAATTGTGCGCGCTTTAACGAGCGCTTCATCAGCTACAGACAAATGCCAATCCAAGGGACAACACGTCCTTTGGTTTGGCTTTTTTTGTTGTTCTTATGCAAAGATGGCAAAGGGATTGTGGTGTGATGAAAGGACTGATAACGCTCGTTTTATTTGTATGTAGTAGAGAAAAGAGTGTGTTTGTTATGTTTTTCAGTGTGTTTTAAGGTGTGCTAGTGGGGGAGAAATGATGTTCCCATTGATTTATCATTGCGGGTAGAGGTTGGTGTTATTGCTTGTTAGGTGTGGGATAGAAAAGAATAGGCATACCGCTGGGGTATGCCTATCTGTTTTCTCGTGCGGTGAGCCCTAGATATGGATGGTGCTACCGGGTGGATATTTGCCTGCAATGATATCGCGGGCAATAGGGGTCTCAAGACGACGTTGGATGACGCGTTTGAGAGGGCGTGCACCAAAGTCGGGATCGTAGCCTTCTTCAAGAAGTGCATCACGTGTCTCGGGCGCAACCGTTAGGGTGAGATCTTGTTCTGCAAGGCGCTGCTCAAGGTCGTTAAGCTGCAAGTTGATGATGGCTTGCAAACTCTCCTTGGAGAGGGGCTTGAAGATGAGTGTCTCATCAATACGGTTGAGAAATTCCGGCGGGAAGTGTTGCTTCAAGAGTTGGTCAACGAGGGTGTTGACATTGTCCTTGGAGTTAGATTCTTCCTTTTCTGCAGCACTAATGAGCGCGGAGCCGAGGTTGGAGGTCATGATGATGATGGCGTTCTTGAAGCTGACAGTAGTGCCTTTGTTGTCGGTGAGACGACCATCGTCAAAGACTTGCAAGAAGAGTTTGAAGACGTCAGGATGGGCCTTTTCGATTTCATCTAATAGGATGACCGAATAAGGCTTGCGGCGGACGGCTTCAGTGAGTTGACCACCTTCTTCATAGCCAACATATCCAGGAGGCGCGCCGACAAGGCGGCTGACGCTGTGTTTTTCCATGTATTCAGACATGTCGATACGCGTGATGGCATCGCGACTATCAAAGAGCTCTTCTGCAAGGACGCGTGCAAGCTCCGTTTTACCAACGCCAGTCGGCCCGAGGAAGAGGAATGCGCCAATAGGTTTCTGGCGGTTTTTGATTCCTGCGCGAGCACGTAATACGGCATCAGCAACGGTGTCAACGGCATCGTCTTGACCAATGACATGGGCTTTGATTTTTGCTGCCATTTCGAGGAGCTTTTCACGTTCGCCTTCGAGAAGTTTGGAGAGGGGGATGCCAGACCAACGACTGACGGCTTCTGCGATTTCCTCTGGACCAACAACTTCGCGGACCATTGCTTCAGAGACATTTTTTGAAGAGGCTGCGAGTTGCGCTTCCAATTCAGGGATGGTCTTATATTGCAATTCACCAGCTTTGTTGTAATCGTAGGCACGTTGGGCTTGTTCCAAAGCGCGACGCGCTTGGTCAAGTTTTTCACGCAAGTTCTTTGAGGATTCGTGAGCTTTCTTTTCTTCTTGCCAACGTGCAGTCAAGCTATCTGCTTGAGCCTTTTCGTCAGCGAGTTCTTTGCGTAATTCCTCAAGGCGTTTTTTCGAGGCGGGATCCTTTTCCTTTGCGAGTGCGGCCTCTTCAATCTCAAGACGCATGACTTTGCGTGCGAGTTCGTCGAGTTCTGCAGGCATGGAGTCCATTTCTGTTCGAATCGCGGCACAAGCTTCATCAAGTAGGTCGATGGCTTTGTCGGGTAAGAAGCGGTCTTGGACATAGCGATCGGAAAGGACAGCAGCATTAACGAGTGCCGTATCAAGGATTGAGACGTTGTGGTGGGCTTCAAATTTTTCTTTGAGGCCACGCAGAATGCTAATAGAGTCTTCTACCGTTGGTGCGGCAACGAGAACGGGTTGGAAGCGACGTTCAAGGGCTTTATCCTTTTCCATGTAGAGGCGGTGTTCATTGAGAGTGGTTGCGCCAATACAGTGCAATTCACCGCGTGCGAGCATGGGTTTTAACATGTTGCCGGCATCGCTTGAACCTTCAGTTTTACCCGCACTTACAATGGTGTGGATTTCATCGATGAAGAGAAGGATGCGACCTTCAGAGGCTTTAATTTCTTTGAGGACGGCTTTAAGGCGTTCTTCAAAGTCTCCACGATATTTTGCCCCTGCCATCAATGCAGTCATATCGAGTGCAAAAATTGTGCGATCTTTCAATCCATCGGGTACGTCACCTCGAACGATACGTTGTGCAAGCCCTTCGACAATGGCGGTTTTACCAACGCCAGGCTCGCCAATGAGAACAGGGTTGTTTTTGGTTTTTCGTGAGAGGATACGAATAACATCACGGATTTCACTGTCGCGTCCAATGACGGGGTCAAGCTTTCCCTCGCGGGCAAGTGCGACAAGATCTTGTCCATATTTTTGTAATGCTTCGTAGCTTTCCTCTGGGTTTTCACTTGTAATGCGTTGGTTGCCACGCACGTCTTTGAGCGCTTTGAGAAGCGTGTTCTCGGAGAGTCCCAGCTCCTTGAGATAGGGGATGATGGAGAGAAATGCCAAGAGTACGTGCTCTACAGAGACATACGCATCACCCATTTTCTTCGCGCGGTCAAAGGCTTCAACGAGCGCTTTTGAGAGGCGTTCAGAGACATAGACTTTGTTTGCTTCCATTGCGCCAGAGACGCGTGGGAGACGTTGCATTGCTTCTTCTGTGCGCGCACGAACAAGCTCAACGGAGATTTGGCATTTTTGTAGGAGACTACCTACGAGTCCATGCGGTTGACTTAAGAGCGCCCAGAGGAGATGCTCGGGTTCAACGGTTTGTTGTTGACGACGAATCCCCTCTTGTTGAGCGAGCGTTAATGCCTCGCGCAATTTTTCAGTCATTTGATTCATATCCATATTTTGTCCTCCTTTTATTTTTTGTAGACACCCTTATAATGCAAACCCTGTGCCAAAAATTAGAGGGCGTTTTAAAATGAGTGTTAAAGGAGGGTTTATGTCATGCTGACATGGTATTTTTGCCAAGATGGCACACTTTGGAGTGTCGTGTCGCCAGATAAAGGGGCTATTTATTGAAGTAGGTCTTGAGGAGTGTTTTAGCGATAGGAAGCGCAGAGGCTGCACCATAGCCACCATTTTCAACGATAACAGTAATGACGATCGTTGGATTCTTCTTTGGTGCGAAGCAAGTAAACCATGCATGGTCTGCTGCGCTTCCATTTTCTGCGGTGCCGGTTTTGCCACAGATGGTGAGTCCTGGAATTTGAATATTGCGTGAGGTGCCTTTTTGCACAGAAAGGTACATGAGTTCTGTTACATTTTCTGCGGTTGATTTTTTCCAAATACGTTTGGCGGGAGGCGAGAGCGTTTTTTCGAGGTGTGGCGGAACGAAGAGGCCACCATTTGCGATGGTCGCTGTTAAAGTGGCGATGTGGATGGGAGTGAGGAGTAAGTCGCCCTGTCCAAAGCCGGGGTAGGCAAGCGCGGCCGGTTTGTTTGCAAGCGAGGGGAGAACGCCTTTCACGGTGCCATAGGAACGATTTTGATGGTATGCTAGGGTGTGTCCGAGATGGAGGTGTTGGCGTTGGAATGCGGTCCAAAAGGCATCCCATTGACATTCTACTGCCGCTTTTGCAAACCAGATGTTAGAACTTTCTGCAAAGGCGGTTGTGAGTGGAAGAGTTGTGTTTGCTGCGTGTGTATGGGTGTCGCGAATAGGTTTTGTGTTTTTTGCTGGGCTCCACCCTTGTGCGGGACATGTGCGAGAGGAGGCTTTGTTATTTTCAATTGCGAGTGCCGCTGTGAAGATTTTAAAGACAGAGCCTGGAGGGTAGAGACCTTGTGTTGCACGATTAAAGAGAGGGCGCTGTGCATTTTTTAGTGCGTGTTTCACACCCTTTGGTGAGACGGAAGGAGAGGAGACGAGTGCAAGGATTTCACCCGTGCGTGGATCAAGCGCAACAACAGCTCCACGCCTTCCTTGGAGCGCCTCATAAGCGATGTTTTGGAGTTCGCTATCGAGAGTGAGGGTGATATTTTCTGGCGGGGTACGCGTGAAGATGTCTTCTATTTTAGAGGGAAGAACATTTCCAACAAGACGTGGGGTGAAGATGTTTTGTAAGCCCGTCATGTTGGTGTGGTTACTATACCCGAGGACATGGAAGGTTGCTGGGGTTGCGGGAAGAAGGGGTTTGCCATTGCGATCTAAAAGTTGTCCCATGGGACCAAAGGCGCGTCGGTCATAGAACATTCGAAAACGATTGAAGTCCGCATTTGCGCCACCGTGGAGTTGCCAGAAGGTTTGGTGAATTAAGAGCCCGAGGAAGAGAATCCCGAAGAATAAGCCAAGCCACGATTTCCCCTGTTTGCGCTGAAGGAGGAAGTAGGCAACGCAAAGAGCAAGTAAGGAGAGAAAGAGGATATGGACGAACATTGCCATGCTTATCGCCTCGGGAAGCAACGTTTAAATTCGTTGCGAAGATGTTGATCGGAGAGGTGGGTATAGATTTCCGTCACGCCAACATTCGCGTGCCCAAGAAGTTCGCTAATGTCAATGAGCGGAGCTCCATGGTTGAGGAGGTGTGTTGCAAAGGCATGGCGAAGGGTATGTGGTGTTGCATGGGAACCCTCGGGAAGGAAGGCTCTCACGCGTTGACGCAGGAGGGTCGAAAGATGACCGCGATTGAGTTTCTTGCCACGAACGGAAAGAAAGACGGGCGCATCAAGCGAGAGAAGGTCTGCTGCGCACTCCCCACGTTTGAACTTCTCGGCAAAGGTGTGACGCCATTCAAGATAGCGTTGAAGGGCTTTTGCTGCGGGTGGGCCGAAGGGTACAATGCGTTCTTTATTTCCTTTCCCTTGAATGCGGAGCGTGTTGGATTGTTTTTGGATATCGTGTAGACGAAGATTGATTAACTCTCCGCAACGTAATCCGCATCCATAGAGGACTTCTAGAATTGCACGATCTCGAAGGTCGAGAGGCGTGTCCCCATCAACGGCCTCAATGCAAGCAATGAGTTGCTTTTCCTCTAATGTAAAGGGGAGTCGTCGCGGTTGACGCGTGCGAACAAAGGCATCTGTCGGATTGAACGGAATGAGCTGCTCATCGAGTAACCATGTGAAGAGCCCACGAATGGACGCCATGTTTCGCGTGAGGGAGGCTTCGGCAAATCCACGCTCATGTAGAAGGTGAATATAGCGGATGAGATGGTCGCGCGTCACACTTTGCCACGTGATAATCTTTTCCTTTTTGAGATACGCGATGAGTTGCAAAAGGTCGTTTTCATATGCATCACGGGTTGCTTCTGCAATCCCGCGTGCATATTGAAGATTATCGAGGTAGTGGTGAAGGGTCGCGTTCATCAATCGCTACTTAATGAAAGAACTCGTTGTAACGCGATGCCCAATAGGAGATAATTAAATCTGCGCCAGAGCGTGCGATTGCAGAGATACTTTCGTGGACGAGATCGGGGAGTTTGCCCCATCCTTGTTGTGCGGTTGCAATGAGCATTGAATATTCACCACTGACGTTGTAAGCTGCAACGGGGAGGGTGGTGTTGTCGCGAACGGTGCGAATCATGTCAAGATAGAAGAGTGCCGGCTTTACCATTAAGATATCTGCGCCTTCGTGTTCGTCAACAATTGATTCGAGGAGTGCATTGCGCGGGTTGCCATAGGAGGCTTGGTAGCCTTTACGGTCTTTGGGCGCATTAGGAATAACAATGGTTGGCGCGCTATTCTCCGCATCACGGAAGGGCTCATAGCATGCCGAGGCAAACTTTGTTGAGTATGCCATAATCATCGTATCGTCAAAGTTATTGGCCGCAAGGGCGGTACGCATGGTTTCGATTTGACCATCCATCATTGCCGAAGGTGCAACAATATCTGCCCCTGCATTTGCATGGGAGAGCGCGACACGCGAAAGACACTCACAACCAGCATCATTATCAATCTTGCCATCCATACGCAACGGTGCACAATGACCATGATTAGTATAGGCGCACAAACATACATCCGTGATGACAACAAGCTGAGGGAAGTTTCGTTTAATTGCGCGAATAGCGATTTGAACGGGCGCATAGTCATTCCATGCGCCAGAGCCATCATTATCTTTTTCGTACTGACTTTGCCCAAAGAGCATAACGGAGCCAATCCCCTGAGGAATGATAACCTTTTCGATTTCACGCAAGAGCATATCCGGCGAGAAACGATATTGTCCAGGCATGGAGGGGATCTCTTGTTTGATGCCCTTGCCTTGAACAACAAAGGTCGGCCAACACCATTTAGAGGGGCGCGGAATATCAAGGTCAAACATCGCACGTAAGCTTGGTGTACGACGCGAACGGCTTAAACGAAGATAAGGAAATGAATTCGCCATATTATTTTTCTAATTGGAGGGGGTTAAGGAGATCGGCAACTGTTGCAAAATTTGCACACGTTGTATTGGGGAGTGTAATATTAAAGTGGAAACGGAGAAATGCCAAATAAGCAAGAAGAGCCATGGAATCCCATGTTGCATTTGCGAGCAGCATATCGGGTGTAATTGTCTCGTGGGGGACATTGATGATATCTGCAATTTCGTGAAGGGCATCTTCTTGCGTCATAGGGTGTTTCTTTCGTTATTCAATTGTAAACGTCGGGAGGACGTTATCAAAATCAAGTTGTAAATGCGCTGCGAGTGTTGTTAGACCAACTCCAAAGGCTGCGAGCACGACCGTTTTTGCGCCAACATAACCTTCCGCAGCAAGATCGCACATTAAGAGTGGTAAACTTGCGACCGAAGTGTTGCCACGCTGTTTCATACGGCAAGGAACAACTGCAGGGTCAAGGCGACACATCCGTGCAATTTGCTGCAAGATAAAGGCATTGGCTTGGTGAAGCAAATAAAGGTCAGGTTGTGCAAGCGAGGCATCGGCTAAAAGCGTTTGGATTTGCTGAGGCACCGCAGAAATGGAGAAGTTGAAAACCTCCGTTCCTTGCATTTGGAAATAGCCGTCATGTGGGATTGAAATCGCTTGAGAAGGAATACTTGCACTTTCAAAAACCCACGGTGTTGCGGTTGGGTCGCGACCGACAATGGCTGCGAAACCTGCATCGCCAAAGAGCATTGCTGCTGTGGCATCATCAGGATCAACGCAACGCGAGAGGGTGTCACCACCCATTATCAGAACATTTCGTACCGCAGGGTTCTGAAGGAAATGTGCAGCGGTTAAAAGACCCGAGAGAAACCCTGCGCATCCTTGATTAATATCGAGAGCAAAAAGGTGCTGACCTAAGGCGAGAGCCTCTTGCAAACGACATGCAGTAGGTGGCGCAACGCAATCGGGTGTTTGGGTGATGAAAAGAAGAACATCAATTTCATCCCTTGCAATAGCGGTTTTCTCAAAGAGCGTTTGCGCGGCAGCAAGTGCGAGATCAGAGGTTTTTTGTTCAGGACGAGCAATATGAATTTCGTGAACACCAACAACCTGTTTAAAGCGTTCAACTTTTGCTTCACCGAAGCGCTCTACAAATGAATCAACGGCACATGTTTGTTTGGGTAATGCCGTTGCAATTCCTCGGAGTTTGCAGGATTGAAAAACTTCACGCATGTTGACGCTCCTCAATCACAGCGATTAATGCGGGAATTGTGGTGATGGCAAAGAGTTCGGTCGCGCGAAAGCGAATCTGAAAACGTTTTTCAATTTCCATCATCAATGAGAGATGTGCAACCGAATCCCATCCCGGAAGCTCGGCAATGGTTGCACATTCGAATCCTGCCGGCATTGGTTGCCGAAGGACGTCACAAAAACAGAGAGCGAGCTGTTGCGAAATCATGGCAAAGGAACTCCATTCTCTTGGTAGAGATTTGCACAAAGCGTGTTACGCTCTGTCGGCTGGTAACGACCGCAAAGTTCAGGTATCATTGATTTGAGATGGGAGAGAATACGCTGTTCAATTCCGCGACCAAAGGCACGACAGCTCATCACCCAAGAGACAATTTCATTTTGCTCAAGAATGACCACACTAATGAGCCCCATATCGCCATATCTATCCTTGAGTCGATAGACCCAACCCTTCCGATTTAGAAGTTCCTCAGCCGTGTGACGCGTATTACACATGTTGAAGCGATTGCAACGTTGAGAGAGCTGGGCGGCACGTTCGACATTTTGAGCCGACAATGGTTCGGGCGTGAGTTGCTGTTCAAGACTTGCAAGATAGTCTTCTTGCGAAAGCGTCTCTGCTAGAGCGAGACGTTGTTGGTTGGATTTAATCGACTGTGCGCGAAGCGCATCATCTTCGGTAATCGCAAGCGTTTCAAAGCCCGTTAATGACGAAAGCACATCCATCCAACAAGTGCTATCCTCGGGCAGTTCAGGCACAAGCACATCAGGACATTGTGCACGAACTTCATTGCGGTTTTCAATGCGATCATCGATGAACACAAGACTGCTTGTATGAACACCTAGCTGTTCTGCAATTCGCTTCAGCATTTCAGATTTAGGCACATCCCATGCGACTTGAACAGCCGCAAAATCCTCGAGCGAAAAATCAAGATCATCGCGTGCGAAGGCTTCTTGTACAGTTGCGATTTCATTTCGCGATGCAATGGCAAGTAGAATTCCGCGTTGTGCAAGCGTCTTTAGCCATGCACGATATGCGCATCGAGAGGAATCTTCGGGATGAATCCCCTGAGCGCCGACATCACTCACAATTCCTGACCAAAAGGTGTCATCAAGGTCTGTCACAAGCACCTTACGAACTTCACCACGCATAACGCGAAGTGTTGCGAGGATACGCTCTGCAAGAAGTTCTGTAGCGGTTGGGGTTAACGCAACTGCGGCCATGTGCCATAAGCGTGCATCAAAACATTGGCGATGCCCAAGGTCCGACACGAGACGTTCAAGATCGATGAGATGAAGATTATGTTGCGTTTGTGCGCGTTCGAGCAAGTCATGATTCCATTGTGCAAGACGTGCGCGTAAACTTGATGGTGCGAGGAGTGCATAGTTTCCGAAGGCGCCTTCATCAAGGATGGGTAAATTGCAAATGAGCCAATGATAGGGAAGTGCTAGCAAAGGCTCAATCGAAGGGAGCTGATGCGTTCGCGCTTGTTCCGAACAAAGCCAATAGCAAACCGCCTCTGGTTGAAAGGTCGCAAGTTCATCTTGAACGGCAAGAGGTGACGTGAAGCCCCATACCTTCAATTCAATTGCAAACCCTTGCGCTTGTGCGAGGGAGAGCAATGCGCGTTCTAAGAATTGCGGTGCACTATCAGTAAAGAGCGCGAGACGAAAAGGCTTCATGCGTCATTCTCTCCAATCGCGAGTGCATAGCATCGACGCACTTCTTCAATTTGTGCGTTGAGGTTGTGTTCCTTTGTGATGGTCTCATACGCAGCTTGCGCATGGCTATAACAAAGGTTGGTATCCACAATGTGTTGAAGAATCGCCTCTGCAATGGTTTGCGCGTCTGAGGCAACCATCATTGCGTTGTCGTGGTTAAGCAACGTTTGATAAGCGGGGCAACGGATTGCAAGAACTGCACGTCGAGCAGCCATTACATCAATGAGTTTCGCAGGTGCAATAGGTCCAGAGATTGCCGGCATAAAAACTAAATGCGTACTATCAAGGATATCTAACAAGGCATTTGAATTTGAGAGTGCCGGTCGCACCGCAACGCGACTCATAAGTTCGCCAAGACGTTCTTTCAAACGTATACGGAAACGTTCGGTTTCTCGCGGAGTAGAACCGATGATTTCAACGTGAAGTGGCGCATGCGCTAAAAGCGTGGGAAGTGTTTCGCAAAAGGTGTTAAGATCACCCAAATCAGTTGTCATTCCGATTGCAACAAGGCGGAAGGGACTTCGTGGTGTTCGAGAGGTGAGGCTTTGCAACGAGAGCATTTTGATTGCTGGCGATGGTAACACTTGAAGAACCGCAATGCGGCCATTCACCTCAATTTGACGCAAACGCGAAAGCGGGTAGGGGATGTCCGAGAAGATCATGTTGACCGACCGACGGAAACACCGAGCACGCTTAGAAAGCCATCGCATAAGATCGCGTCCAGAGTACGTGGTGTGCCATTCAAAAATGAAAGGCTTACGAGAGAGCCACGTCAAAATGCCACAACAACGAATCGCACGATCCGAACAGTGAATCGCGTCATAATGTTCGCGAAACGACAATCGCAAGGCCGCTAAGAAGATAACAATCGATGCCCAAATACGCCGGATTCCACGCCCATACAATGGCAATGATCGCACGCAAGGAACGCGTGCCGCAAGAAAACGATTACGGACAAGTCCCTCTGGCCACGGATCGCCACCAGGCAAAGAAAGCACATCCACCTCATGCCCTGCACCTTTTAAGAGATACAACATCTGTACGGCGCGGCGCGCATGTTCGCTGCCGGCACGATGGGGTTGAGCATAGAGATAGAGAATCTTAGCCATACTGAAAATGCTTAAAGTAACTTAACCTGTGCGCCTTGACGATGCGGGTGCATCTTGCGAATCGTCCATTCAACATTTAATCCCTTGGTAAACTGACGAATCTGTTTGCCAAAGGTGTCATCATCATCAATAACAACAGCAACAATCGTTGGGCCTGCGCCAGAAATATAGGTCGCAACAGCATCGGTTTGTTCAACACAAAAACGCATCACATCTTCACCTTGAGGAATCAGCTGCAAACGATATTCCTGGTGAATGCGATCCTTACTTCCTGCGCGAATCAAACGCGCATCTGCACGTTCAAGACCTTCCAACAAAATCGGCACACGAGAAAGGTTGTAAACGCAATCCGTCAACGTATACGTCTTTGGCAATGCCGCACGCGCAGCTTCTGTTGGTACGCGCACATCTGGCATCATCGCGTAAAAACTGATGCGATCGCTAATAGGATAACGATGCCAATAGACAAGACCATCTTCGACAATTGCAGCTACAAAGCCTCCGAGAATTGCTGGCGCAACGTTATCAGGGTGACCTTCAATTAAGGTTGTCGTGCGTAAGATTTGTTCTGTATCCATCGACAAATTGCCAATCACATTTGCCGCCATTACCCCAGCAACAATACATGTCGAACTTGATCCTAAGCCAGAACAAACCGGTAAATCCGTATCAAACGTGATTTTTAAATTTGGCGTTGCATGCCCATGTTGCGCTAATACCTTGGTTAGCGTTGTGTAAAGTAAGTTATTCTCAGGTTCAGCAAATTCTGGCAAACACCCCTCAATGACAAGACGTTGAGAACAATCGGTGTCGAATGTAAAGCGATTATACATATCAAACGCAATGCCCATCACGTCAAATCCGGGGCCTACGTTTGCACTTGTGGCAGGAATAGAAATCTTAAATCGCATAAAACCTTCCCAATAGTACTAATAATAAATATATATAAAGTAGTATAACATAACTCTACTTTCTATACAATGAATTATTAGCCAAAGCGCGGGAAATTTATGCTTTTGAGAGGATATAACCAAGTGTTGTTAGGAGAAGGCCGAGGAGGCCGCTTAAAATGAGATAGAAAAGGGCAAAGCCAATCTTGCCACTTTTAAGCGTTTCAAAAATTTCAAGCTGAAAGGTGGAAAATGTTGTGAGTCCGCCAAGAAATCCCACGGTTAAGAAGACGCGAAGAAGGTGTGGCAGTGCGTTCGCCTTGAGAAGTGTTAGTCCATAGAGATAACCCATTGCAAAACACCCGATGAGATTAACGCAGAGAGTCCCCCAAAGTGCAAGGCCAAATGCGTTCTTACACAATTGAGAAATGGCAAAGCGTAAAACCGCACCAAGACCACCGCCAATAAAAATTGCCAACCCTGTGGAAATCATACCACACGTTCCTCATTACAAGCTAATGATTGTAAAATACTCGCGTATAAAAACAAAAAATCCCCGTTGTTCACGGAGACCTTTTTTACATTTCCTTTTTTATGGTGGAGGTAAGGAGAGTCGAACTCCTGACCTTTTGAATGCCATTCAAACGCTCTACCAACTGAGCTATACCCCCGTAAAGGAATGCGAATAAGATATCATACCGCAAAATAAAATGCAAGTACTTTTTTAACCCAACCAATAAAATTCTCATTTTGAGCATAAATTATCGTTTAATAATCCATTGCTTCCCTCTGCTAAGCACCCCATTAAAAACACCTAAAATCAAACGTAGGTTAAATGAAATTCATTTAGGTACGGTTTGATTGTCATTTAGGTGCTGTTTGAACGTCATTTAGGTGCTGTTTGATTCTCGTTTAGGTGCTGTTTGAACGTCATTTAGGTGCTGTTTGATTCTCGTTTAGATGCTGTTTGATAATTAATGTGCGTAGGTTTGAAAGTCGGTGGGTATGAACATTAGAATTAAGTGTATAGCAGTGGCATTTGGGTGGAATGTTTTAGAGGTGGTGGGATTTTGTGTGTGAAATGCTTTGACTTTAATTTTATCTTATGGTAATATAAGTGTGAAAATTGTGTATTCGGCTTGTCGTGATGTGTCATTACGAAGCGAATACTCGAGAGAGAAGTCAAAATGGCGAAAGAACAGCAAAAACTCAAAGTCGCGATGGTCGGTGGAGGACTTGACTCCTTCATGGGTAAGATTCATCGTGCCGCAATCGAATCAAGCGGTTGTCTTGAGCTCGTGTGCGGAGCCTTCGGGTCGACACGTCAGCGTTCCTTCGACGCGGGGCGTGCAATTGGTCTTGATTTGAAGCGTGTTTACGGGGTTTACCGTGATATGTTTCGACGCGAATCAAAGATGCCTGCCGATGAACGCATTGACTTGATTACAATTATTGCGCCAAATAACATGCACTATCCTGTGACAATGGCTGCATTTGACGCGAATTTACCTGTTTTCTCCGAAAAGCCAATGAGTTGCAATATGGATGAGGCGCAGAATCTTAAGCGTCGCACATTGATGAGTCAGGAGTTTTATACAACGGCTTATTTGCATCCATTTTATCCAGCATTGGTGGCCTTGCGTGATTTTGTTTTGAATGCAGGTATTGGCACGGTTCGTCGTGTTAATACGTGTTATTATCATGGTTGGATGGGCCCTCGTTTGGAAACAGCGGGGAATCGTTCAGCGATGTGGCGTGTGGATCCGCGGCGGTGCGGGTCGGGGGGCGCGATTTATGATTTGGCAGGTCCGTGCATGTTGCTCGCAGAGTGGGCATCGGGGCTTGCGGTAACGGCATTGTCTGCAGGTGGCCGTCCGGCAGTGGCGGGACGTGTTTTGGATGACGATGTGACGGTTCATTTGCGTTTTGATAATGGTGCGATGGGCTTTATCGCTGCAAGTCAGATTGCAATTGGCGAAGCGGATGGCATGCAACTTTCAATCTATGGCGATAAGGGTGCTGTTCATTGGAAGCAGTCGACGGGTAATAAGTGGACGGTTGTTGATGTTGATGGGCATCGCACGGAGAAGACTGTTAAGGGGGCACCCGTTCCAACGTTGGGTGAAAATCGTTTCGCAGAGCCGTATGGCGATGACGCAGCTTTCATTGCTGCGCTTGCTGAGGCATATAAAGATTTTGCGAATGTGATTTATGCAAATCGCGAAGGTAAAGCCTATGAGATGAAGTGTGTGGGCGTGGATGAAGCATTGCGTGTCGCAACGTTTAACGAACTCGCCTCTCGCAGTGTGAACCAGTCGGTGGAAATGTCGCCAACGAAGTGGCTCGCTTTTGATGTGCCAAAGGTCGAACTTCTTATTTGAGGAATGTTTCACTCGGACTTACGAGACGCGCTGCAGAAATGTGGCGCGTTTGTTGTTTTAAGGTGTTTACAAGAAAGAACAGGTGGGGGGTGTTTTAGATTTTCATAGAAAAATGTGGCTGAAAGTGATATTATATATGTATAAAGATGGGGAATCGCATGAAATTATTATTTGCTCTTTTATCACTCTTTTTTGTGACGGCATTTGCGCGCGCAGAATTGACTTATTGTGTCTATGACATTGCAACAAAGACGGCAACCCAATTGGATGCCTCGAATGTTACGGTCATAGATGAGAATTATCGGAATGGGTCAAAGATTCTTTTTGTTCAAGATTCTGCAATTTCGACTGATTATTATATCGGGGTGTTTGAACTTACAAATGCTCAAGCATCCGCATTGGGGTGGACTGTTTTAAGTAGTATGACGTCATATGCGGGGACGGGGAGTGGTTTTTCTCCGCCTGCGGTGAGTGCCTATGATCAAGCACTTTCATTTCCAACAGTGGATCAGTGGCTCGCTTATGCAGGCACGCCACAGGAGATAGAGAAAGGTGTGTGTGAATACAATGTTCATTTTGGATGTTATAATGTTCTTGGTCGACTGACAACATCAAGCACGTTGGAGGCTTGGATTGAACGCGAGGCATGGCCGTATGCTTCTAGCCATGGTACGTATGATATTTTTGGTAATGTTGCGGAATATACGCAAGACGGCACCTTTCATGGGGGGGCATCTGCTTTTGATCCAAATAGTGCAATAACCTATAACGATCTTTGTAATTTAGCATCTACGAATTATGCATTGACCAATGATCACGAGGAAAAACACTATCTTGGTGTGCGTTTAGTATATACGCCACAAGTAGAGGGTGCTTATGATGTTTATTTGCGTGTGGAGGAGGGTGAGGTTAGAACAAATGGAACCCCTCAGGCCGAGGGCACTTATGCGGGCACGTATAAGTGTGATCGTAGATCCGCAGTTGCTTTCGTTTCAACGCTTCAACTCCCACAGTGGGCAGAGGCTTACACGGCAACATATGTTGAAGTAGAAGGTGGAGAAGAGAAAACGATTCAAGGTTCTTATACGCCAAATGAAGATGGGGAATTTGAATTCTCAGTTCCTGCGTGGATTCCGATTCAAGCCGTGATAACGTTGACACCAACGATTGCAACGTATCCCAAAGTGCAGTTTGAGAATATTGAGGTGGAGATTGTAAGCGGCGAAGCCTTTAATGCAACGTATTATCTTCCAGGAACAAAACTTTCGCTCACACCGAGTACGCTTGAACATCATACGTTTGTCAAATGGTCGGATGATAAGACCGCGACGCCTTATTCATTGACGTTGGAAAAGAATCAAACGTACATATTATCACCCGTTTATGATAAAGAACCTCATGTGACGATTACTAATGGTTCGGCAACTGTCACTGCCGGAGAAAGTACGGGTGATGGTTATTATCGCGTTGGAACAGAGATTGTGATTGTCCCAGAAGATCGCACGAGAACGGAATATCAAGCATTTTATCGTTGGGTTTATGGTAGTGCGTATGATACGACGGCAGAAAAACAGGTTGGGCCTTTAAAGGCAAATGATGTTTTGACTTATGAAGCCACTTATCAATATTATCCTAAAGTGATTGTGAATGATGGCGAGGTTGAGGTTCTTCAAGGGGAGGATCTTGGAGAAAACCATTATACTGCTAATGCAAGCCTTAAACTAAAAGCTAAGGATAAGACAAGTGAATGCAAGGTTTTTACGCGTTGGTCTGAAAATAGCACATCTACAAATACTGAGATTACAATAACCGCAGGCGCTTTAAAAGTTAAAGAACCCGCAACGGCAACTTATACTGCAAACTATGGAATGGCTCCTCAAGTACAAGTTGTGGGTGCGACGGTTAGTGTCGTTAGCGGTGAGGCATATGGGAATGGCTATTATAGCGTTGGTGCGCAATTGAAGTTGACGCCGACACCGGCTGTGCGTGAGGTCTTCCAATCGTGGACAGTGACAGGCGGTTCTCAACCGAGTGCACAAGGGGATGGAACGTACATTGTTGATGTTCCTGCCGTGGAGAAGGTTGCGACTTATACAGCGACGTTTGCTTCTGCGCCTCGCGTGATGGTCGAAAATGGCACAATAACCCTCGCCTCCGGCGCCGACCTTGGCAATGGTTATTACAGCGTGGGCTCGAAATTGACGTTAAAGGCGACTGCACCGAAATATGGAACATTTTATCAGTGGAAGAAGGACTCTACCATCGTGTCTACGAGTGAATCGTATACGATTACGGTGCCTACTTCTGGTGAACAAAAGTTTGTCGCGACATTTCAGTCTTATCCGCGTGTATTTGTTAATGGCGCAAAGGTTGTTGTGACAAGTGGAACAAGTTATGGTGATGGTTATTATAGTGTAAATGCACAGTTGGAATTAACGCCAACTGTTCCCACGGGTTATAAGTTTACAAAGTGGTCGAATGATTCGACGAATATTCCACTTACGATTAGAGCAAAGGGATATAATTCTAAAGAGAGCTATACCGCCAAATATGAAATTCAATCCGTGACAGCACAAACGGGGCATGCACTTGGCGGAATGGAGAATTTGCCTTTCGGCTGGTATGCCTCTGAAACGAAAACGTTGACTTTCGGCTCGAATACCTATACATATCCAGTCCTGAAGCGGGCTACGACTGCGGTTGTAACGTTTGAAAATTTGACGACAACGAGTAATGTAGGCTATGATCAAACATCGTTTGATGATTCAACAAAGTTGACGTTTAAGTATGTTGACCCATTACAAATTGATAATAACTTGGATTTTGGAAATAAACCGTTTGCGGGAAACGGCACAATGAAATCAAAGGATGAGCTTCGAGCAATTCAACCTTATTATCTCGCGATGACAGAGGTGTCAAAACGTCAGGCGTATACGTGGGATAGTAAAAATGGAGGTTTAGAGGCGATTCCTTATGAAGTCTCGTCGTTAAGTGCTGCAGAAAGTGCAATCGCCGCAATGACGGGGAAATTTACGGCTTCAACAAAGACAACGGTGCGTCCAACGTTTGGTTTGCCCACATTGGGACAACTCCAAGCTGCTGCAATTTTAGGATACACGAAGGCGAATCAAGAAAAGGGCGAAGCGCTTCAGACGGCGGTTTATTCTTACGCAGAACAAGGTGGGAATGAGTATCCAAATAAAACTATTGCTGCCGTAAATAGTGCGAATGTTGGTCAAACAAAAGCAGGTTTTTATGGCCTTATCGGGAATGCCGCAGAATGGATGGATGGAGACTCGACAAACGTTTACGCAGGTGGTTTTTGGAGTAATAATGTTGGTGTTTACATAGTTCAAACAGCGACCAAAATGAAAGGTTGGGGGATGCGTCCCCTAATTACAACAGAAAATATCGAGTGCGTGAATGTGACGCTATCAATAGGTGGTAAATCCGAGACGTTTGCGTTTCAAAAGAATGCAACGATTAATCTTGGGACTCCAACAATGGCGAATAAGCGTTTCCTCGGGTGGCGCGTTGGTTCGAGTATAACAACGTCAAATGCAACAACGTTTAAGGTTACGGGTGCGACAACCTATACCGCTGTATATGACGATTTAGTGCTTTCAACCATTACCTATATCGATTGCAATGGGGCGACATCATTACCGAAGGGTGCAACAACGGTTGTTTATCCAACACCTGAAGGTGTAACAAAGACCTTTGCACGTTGGGAAGTGACGGGTGGCACGATGTCTGGCAATGTCTTTACCCCGACAGCTGCAACTGCGACGGTCAAGGCCCTTTATACGACTACCGTTTCGACTGTAAGTTATGTGGATTGTACGGGACCGCAGTATGTTTCTATTGGCTCATCGGTACAAGTCTATTACACGCCTTCTACGGATCCAACAAAGACCTTTGATCGTTGGGTTGTAACGGGTGGCACGATGTCTGGTAATGTTTTCACGCCGACGGCTGAAAATGCGACGGTAAAGGCGACCTACAAGTCAAATGTAGTGGATGTTGTTTATGTGAATTGTTCGGGTCCCAAGACGATACGATTAGGTGGATCAGAACAAATTTATTATGTTGATCCTCCTGTTGGACAGGTATTTGATGGTTGGTCGGTTAGCGGGGATGCTACGATTGATAATAAGGGCGTTCTTACGGTGAAGGCAACGGCAACTGGGTCTCTCACAGTAACTGCGAATTATAAGAAAAATGCGCGGGGCTATATTCTTCGTTTAAAATAGAGATTTAGGAAAAGAGATGGATCAGTTAACCTATTTAATTGCTTTTTTGATTTTGATTTCGTTAATTGCGGTTGTGCCGGCATTGGTGCGTCGTTGGCATGTGCCTGCGGTGGTTGCAATTATGGCGTGTGGTATTTTTATTGGTCCACATGGATGTCATGTTTTAACATCAATTGCGAATGTGATGGATTCGGGTGTGACGGGAGAAGAACTGCTTCGTGTCGTTGATGCGCTCGGCTTTCTTGGTCTTGTTTTTCTTATGGCATTGGCGGGTGTTGAAACCGATTTGCGGATGCTTGTTAATGAAAAACGTGCGGTGACATCGCTTTCGATTTTAACCTTTGTCTTGCCTGCGGCAGCGGGGTATTTTGTGTATTGGCTCTTTGAACCTGCGAATCCAATTAGCGCATGGGTTTATGCTTCGTTGTTTGCTTCGCACTCGATTGGTATTGTGTTTCCCGTGATTCGAGAAATGGGGTTGGTGCGTTCTCGGTTTGGAATCGCAGTGCTTTCGTCAACAGTGATAACGGATATTTTATCTCTTATTTTGCTTGCGGTTTGCGTTCAGTTACAGGTCTTTACCTTCCCCGATAAAATGTCGATTACGACGGGAATTTCTGTGTTAAACCACTTTGACCTCTCGTGGATGGGGACGACATGTTTTACGCTTGCGTTCATTGTTCTTATTATTGTTTTCATTGCATGTGTTTTATTGCTTGTTCCTTTTCTATGGCGTGCGGTGGAGGGCGTCTTGCCAAAGGGCGATGAGTCGAAGGTTACCTTCTTTGTGTTGGTTGTTTTGTTAATTGTTTTGACCGGTGAGTTAATAGGAGTAAATCTAATTGTTGGTGCGTTCGTTGCAGGTATGGCGATTGCGCGTACACCTGGTTTTCGTAAGGCCGATGAGGATATTGTCGGTGAGGCGATAGAATTCACTCCTCAAGATGGCGATATTCACCGTAAGCTTGAAGCTGTGGGATTTGGGTTAATGGTGCCTTTCCTCTTTTTGAGCGTTGGCTTTAAGGCAGATATTGGTGTTCTTTTTGGGATGGGTGAAGGCGTGTCTGCAACACGTAACTTGCTTATCGCAGGCGCTACGGTCTTGGGGCTTGTCTTGAGTAAGGTTTCGAGCGGATGGCTTGCAATGCGTTTGTCAGGGTTTGGGAATCGTCAGGGGCTTTGTGCAGGATTAATGACGGTGCCACAACTCTCGGCAACAATTGCTGCGGCTGCTGTCGCGTTAGAGTTGGAACTTCTAAATGAGGTTTTCTTTAATGCTATTATTGTTCTCTCTTTGGCAACAACATTGCCTATACCAACGCTTGTTCGTATTCTTATTGAGCGCAGCGGGGTCTCGTTTGACACCTCCGATCGAGGGCCTGCGGCAATTCGTGAGGCGAGAAGTATTACTGAACGAGAACATCTTGATATGACAGTGTAAAGGAATAGGAAAATGACATCACCTTTACTTTCAATTGACCATCTTTCTGTAACCTTTCGCACTCCGACAGGCGAAGTCACGCCTGTTCCAGATGTCTCGTTGCAAGTTTATCCTGGAGAACGCGTTGCCCTTGTTGGTGAATCGGGGTGTGGCAAATCTGTGACGGCATTGAGTATTACAGCATTGCCACCAACAGATCGTGCACAATTAAAAGGATCGATAACCTTTGATCAAAGTCCTAATTTGATTGAGCATCCCGAGGCTTTGGCGGCAATTCGTCGTCAGGGAATTGCCTATGTTTTTCAGGACCCAATGGCATCGTTAAATCCCGTGATTCGTATTCGTAAACAAATAGCAGAGGTTCTCCCTGTAATGTCGAAAGACGCACAGCGTGATGAGATTCTGCAATTGCTTAATGATGTTGGGCTCCCCGATCCTGCGCGTGCAGCAGAGGCATTTCCATGTGAATTGTCGGGTGGTCAATGTCAACGTGTGATGCTTGCGATGGCCCTCGCTGCGAAGCCTAAGCTTCTTATCGCAGATGAACCAACAACGGCGCTTGACGTTACAACACAACGTCGTATTCTTGGCTTGATGGATCGCCTCGCTCAAGAACGTCATATGGCGCTCTTACTCATCACACATAATCTTGGTATTGTCGCAAGTTATATGCAACGTCTTTATGTGATGTATGCGGGGCGTATTGTTGAGCAAGGTAATGTGAAGGATGTTCTTCCCTCACCAATGCATCCTTATACAAAGGGACTTCTTGCGGCGGTGCCAAGCTTGCGACTTGAGAAGGATCGTTTGCAAGATATTCCCGGAACAGTTCCCCCCCCAGGGCGTTTCCCTGCTGGGTGTGCGTTTGCACCGCGCTGCGTTTTTGCTCAGCCGACATGCGCGACTCATTTGCCTGAACTCATAGAACAAGGGAATCGTGCGTTTCGCTGTCCCTATGTCGAGCGGTAATATTTACTGTAGTATGAAATTACTTCTTTGGGCGAAGATGGAGTAAAACGTCTTCGCCTAATTGTTGGACGCCTACGGTCTCAAATTGATAGGCCTCGTGGAGGCGTTTCGGCGTGAGGACAAATCCTTTACATGCCTTTGGGTCGCCGAGTAATTTTGGCGCATAAAAGAGATAGATTTCATCCACACAACCTTGTTCAAGGAGCGCACCTGCAAGGTGTCCGCCGCCTTCACATAAAACATCGTTAATCCCATGTTGACAAAGTGATTGTAACAAAACATCAAGATGTTCTCCATCATAGGCTAAATCTTTGCTCGCTACAAGTGTCATTTCGTCAATATCGTTTGCATCAATTGGCGTTGAACGATCAACAAGGATACGCTTTTTAAGAGGTGCATTAGGAAGGTGCGGTTGCAATGATGGATGGTCTTCGCGAACAGTTCCGCTCCCAACCATTATGGCATCAACATGTGCGCGCATTTCCTGAACCCATTGGCGAGCCTTTGCTCCTGTAATCCAACGGGAAGAAGATGTTGCATCTGCGATTGCGCCATCGAGTGTCATGGCCAATTTTAAACGGATAAAAGCGCGACCTTGGGTGATGACTTTCACAAAAGGTGCGATGAGTGCTTGGCAACGTTTTTGTAAATCACCATCCGCAACAATAACTTCAATCCCTTGTGCGCGAAGAATGTCAACGCCACGCCCTGCATGTTTAGGATTGGGATCGAGACAGCCTATGACAACGCGTTTAATTTTCTTTGCAATAATAAGGTCACAACATGGGGGAGTGCGCCCTGTTGTTGAACAAGGCTCTAGGGTGACACAGAGCGTTGCCCCTGCAGGATCTTCAGTGCATGATTGTAATGCATGCACCTCTGCATGAGGCGTGCCTGCACGTTGATGCGCACCTTCGCCAAGGATGTCTCCATGACGTAAACAAACCGCACCGACAGGTGGGTTAGGGGAGGTCATACCCACATAGTTTTGTGCCAAAGAAAGTGCGCGCTCAAGCGCTTCAAACTCAGTCATATTGTTCAATGATGGACTGTGGTACGCCAGGCATGAGATCGGAATTGGTCGGACGATTCCATGGGATATTGCCACGACGCGTTCTAATATCTTGATTGACGCAACCAGTCGCACAAAGTGCGCACCCTAACAAAATAAAGAATATCGTTTTCATGTTCGCTATTATATCATAAACCAATGGATAAGCTCACGTGTTTCTTTTTTATTTTATGGACGTGAGGATGGATGTTAATGAGACTAAAGATTGAATGGTTTAAGCGCGTGTATTTTTCCCTGTTTTATGCTATACTGTCTTTGTTTGATAACAAGGAATTAAAGCGAATGAATTGGTTGAAGTATTTAAGCGCTTGTGTGTTTTTTACAATTGTTGCTACTGTGGCCCAAGGTACAGTATCGCTTAAGCCTGACTATGCGAATATTACAGTGCCTCCAAACATTGCACCACTCAATTTTGATGTTTTAGGTGCGCCAAAGACCGCACGTGTAATTTTAGAAAATGGCGATCTCTCCTTAGAGTTTTCGCAAAATGTACGTATTAAACCTAAAGTCTGGCGTCGTTTGTTAGCAAAGGGTGGAGCGTATACGATTACAGTAAAGGATGGAGAAGATACACTCTTTCAAGCGACCAACACGATTGCCTCGGATGCTATTGCTCCGACACTTGCATATCGTTTGATTCCACCAAGTTATGAGAATTATCAAAATGTGGGTATTTATTGGCGTGATTTGACAACCTTTGAGGAAAAGCCACTTTACACGAATTTACAAAGTTCAACCAAACAGTGTGTAAATTGCCACCACTTTAACCAAGGCGATCCCGACTCCTTGCTTTTTCACTTGCGTGCCTCTAATGCGGGGACGGTGATTTTTAAGGATAAGAATGATCCAGGAATTAAACGGAATTTTAAGGTCGGCCCCTTCTTTGCTTCTGGTGTTTACCCTGCGTGGCATCCATCGGGTAAGCAAATTGCTTTTTCAATTAACGACACGCTTCAGTGTTTCTATTATCGTAATGCCGATAAAATTGAGGTCCTTGATGCGCGTAGTGATATGATGCTTTATGACATTGAAAGTAATACTGCACTGCCAATTGAAACAGAACCTGGGATTTTTGACTGTTTCCCTGCGTGGTCGCCCAAGGGAGATCAACTTTATTCTGTAGCCGCGACACCAGGTTTTGAGTCCATTCCAGAGGATAAACAAGCGCGTTCTGAGCAAGCAATTCTGGGGTATACAAATCTTTGTTATGATCTTATTGTGCGTGATTATGATGCGCAAGCGAAGACCTTCACCACACCTAAAATGGTGATTAATGCCTCAAAGGAAAAACGCTCGATAACGTTTCCGCGTGTTTCGCCAGATGGACGTTGGCTTGTCTTTACATTAGGACCACAAGGGGTTTTTCATATTTGGCATCATTCGGCAGACTTGTGGATGCTTGATTTGGAACAGCGTTCATTTCGTCCGCTTAATGAAATTAACTCCTCCGATACGGAGAGCTATCATTCCTTCACACCAGATGGGAAGTGGATGGTCTTCTCTTCTCGTCGAGACGATGGGACGTATACGCGACCATATTTCACATATTTTGATGCAATGAAAGGGAACTTTACAAAGCCTTTTATTCTTCCACAGGAAGACCCCGCACACCATGAACGGCGTATGTTGTCCTATAATATCCCAGAATTTGCAACAGGACCTATCACGCGTACACCAAAGGATATTCGTCGCGTTGCCGAACAACCTGCAATTGATGCCATTGCGCCCTCGCAAAAGTGATAAATTGAGGCCATATTTCTCCTTATTTCAAACGCTTTGGTTTTTCGTTAAAACCTGAAGATTTGAAATGGTGTTGCTATGAATATGTCATTAATGAGAACGCAATAAATTTTTCTTCTTTTCAGAATAGACATTTTAGAAAAAAATAAAGGGGCATTATTTTTTTCTTGCACAGAGGGATATTGTAGTGGTAAAATTAGTGACCGGTTTAAATTCAAATGAACGAAAGGAAATAATATGAATCCTTATGTCCAACGCATCCTCGATGAAACCATTGCTAAGAATGGTCACGAAAAAGAATTCATCCAGGCAGTAACCGAAGTTTTCGAATCGCTTGAAGCTGTTATTGAAGCAGAACCCAAGTACGAAAAGCATGCTATTCTCGAACGTATTGTTGAACCCGAACGTGTGATTCAGTTCCGTGTGCCGTGGATTGACGATCAGGGCAACTATCAGGTGAACCGCGGCTTCCGTGTGCAGTTCAACTCTGCAATCGGTCCTTACAAAGGCGGTCTCCGCTTCCATCCTTCTGTAACGTTGGGTACCTTGAAGTTCTTGGGCTTTGAACAGACCTTCAAGAACTCGCTCACAACGCTTCCTATGGGCGGTGGCAAGGGTGGCTCTGACTTCAATCCGAAGGGCAAGTCTGACAACGAAGTTATGCGTTTTTGCCAGAGCTTCATGACAGAACTTTGCAAGCATATCGGCGCAGACACTGACGTCCCTGCTGGTGATATCGGTGTTGGTGGTCGTGAAGTGGGCTACCTTTTCGGTCAGTACAAGCGCATTCGCAATGAATTCGTTGGTGTGTTGACGGGTAAGGCTCGTGAATTCGGCGGTTCTCGTATCCGTCCAGAAGCAACTGGTTATGGTACGGTTTACTTCGCACAGTACATGCTCGAAAAGCTCGGCCACGAAATTAAGGGCAAGACGGTTGCTCTCTCTGGTTTCGGCAATGTAGCTTGGGGGGCAGCACAGAAGCTCGTTCAGCTTGGTGCTAAGGTCGTTGCAATCTCTGGTCCTGACGGCTACATTTATGACGAAAAGGGCATGACGCAGGAAGGCGTTGACTACATGTTGGAACTTCGCGCTTCTAACAATGACGTTGTTGAGCCTTATGCTGCAAAGTTCGGTGCAACATTTGTTAAGGGTCGTAAGCCTTGGGAAGTGAAGTGCGATATCGCATTCCCCTGCGCTATTCAGAACGAACTTAACGAAGAAGATGCAAAGACACTCGTTGCAAATGGCTGCATGATGGTTGTTGAAACCTCGAACATGGGCTGCACGGCTGAAGCTGCAAAGTATCTCAATAGCACCATTACCTTCGCTCCTGGTAAGGCCGCAAATGCTGGTGGCGTTGCTGTCTCTGGTCTTGAAATGAGCCAGAACTCGATGCGCCTCTCTTGGACCAACGAAGAAGTGGATGAAAAGCTCAAGGCAATCATGAAGGAAATCCATGACAACGCCTATGACACCGCTGAAAAGTATGGCCGTAAGGGCGACTACATCTTCGGTGCAAACGTTGCTGGCTTCATTAAGGTTGCTGAAGCAATGATTGCTCAAGGCCACTGCTAATTGTTCTTGCAGTTGAACAAAAAAGCCCTCGGGAAACCGGGGGCTTTTATTTTATTTATCGAAGTGTAAACTTAACATCGCCTGAGTTGAGCAACATAACTACCGTCGTGCAATGCCGTGGGTAAAAGAAGATGTTGCTGTGTACAAATGAAGTCTGGATGACGTGTGAGGAATGCCTCAATTTGATAGTGGTCTTCTTCTGGCTCAATCGAACAAGTAGAGTAGACAAGAATACCATCGGGCGTGAGCTGCTGTGCGGCTGCATCAAGAAGCGATTGTTGCGTTTTGAGGAGTTCCTTGAGTTTGCGTGCGCTCCACGTCCAACGTGCATCTGGACGACGTCCAAGTACACCGGTATTACTGCAGGGGACATCGAGCAAGATGCGTTGGAAAGGCTGTCCTTGCAAGGTGGTGGCATCGCCTTGTTGAAGCGTTACAAAGGGAAGCGAATGACAACGTTGTAAGGTGTCTTTGAGACGTGCAAACCGTATGGGAGAGAGTTCATTCGCAACGAGTTCGCCTTGGTATTCAAGTCGTGCTGCAATTTGTGCGGTCTTCCCACCTGGTGCGGCGCATGCATCTAGAACGCGAAGTCCAGGTGTGAGCTCTAATGCGTCAATGGCATGGCGTGTGGCGAGATCTTGAACAATAAGATGTCCTTCCGCAAACCCAGGAATTTCATCGACACGTTTCCCATGTGGAAGTAACATTGCTTCCGATGCATCGGGGTGGCGTTCGTAGTCATTTGGAATTGTATAGGGAGGGAGCGCTTGTAATGTTACACGAGGAGGGACCTCGATCGCTTCAGCGAGTGCACGTGTTTGTTCAAGGCCATAGTGTTCAATCCAACGCTTCCAAAGGGCATTGGGAATATTGCGTTGAAGGTGTTCGGGTTGTTGTGCTAGACGTGTGAGTAGACTTTGCTTTTCACGTTGAATGCGACGAAGAATAGCATTGACAAAACTGCCTGCACTTTTAGAGATACGTTTCGACGCTTCAACGGTTTCAGAAATGGAGGCGTGCTCTGCCATTGAGGGCATATAGAGAAGTTGCGCTGCGCCGACCATTAGCGCAACAAGAAGCTCTCCAGAGGGAAGACGTTGAACACACTGCTTAAGTATCCACTCGAGAGAGGCGCGATGACGTAAGACCGCACCAACAATTTCGAGTGCACCGCCATAAACAGGTGAACCTGCGAGGGCTTGTGCGGGGAAGGTCCCTTGGGTTTGCCAAAGGCTTAGCGCAAAGATGGCTTCGCGACGTGTCTTCATAAAAGAGCTTCCTTAAAGGCTGTAGCAGAACGTTGAATAACCTCAAGCGGCACCGCACAACAGAGGCGAATGTATCCTGGCATTCCAAACCCTCTTCCTGGAACAGCAATGATGCCGTGTTGTAAAAGTTTTTGGCAGAATGCAACATCATCACCGCCAGGTGCTTCAGGGAAGAAGTAGAAGGCGCCTTTAGGTGTTGCAAACGTCATTCCTGCCTCTTGGAGAACCTTGGCCATTGCTTTGCGACGCTCATCATAAATTGAGAGGTCTACACGTTCATCGACAAGCGCTTCGGCAAGACGTTGCCCTAAGATTGGTGCGTTCACATAACCGAGCGTTCGATTGGTCATTGTGAGCGCCGCGAGGAGTGTTTCAACACCTTTGAGCGTAGGGTTAACCGCAATGTAACCGACGCGTTCTCCTGCGAGGGAGAGGGATTTTGAGAAAGAACCAAGCACAACTGCTGTTGGCGACATTGCAAGAATCGACGGAATTTCAACATTGTCAAATGCAAACACGCGATAGGGTTCGTCAGATAAAATGTAAATGGGCCGTTCACGTGTCGCATTTAATGCATTGACGGCATCTGCAAGACGAAGTAGCGCATCCTTTGAGTAAACTGCGCCAGTTGGGTTGTTGGGAGAATTAAGAAGAATGACACGCGTCTTATCGGTGACTTCTTTAAGTAGTTTCTCTGGCGCCAAGGCAAAGTCAGGACCCCGCATCGGGACGGGCTTTAAGATGCCTCCGAAGTGACCACAGTAAAATCCATATTCCACAAAGTAGGGCGCGGGAACAAGGACCTCGTCTCCTGCTTCAAGAACGGCTCGAAAGAAGGTCACGAGTGCACCCGCCGCACCAACGGTTGCGATAACATGTTGAGCAGAAAGTGGAACACCTTGCTCTTCAGAGAGGTGTTTTGCAAGCGCCTCACGGAATGAAGGAAGCCCTGCATTTGGCATATACCCCAATCCACATGGACGAACAACATCATCAGCGAGAGAATGAAGCACATCGCGTGTCTTCGTAGGTGCAGGGACATCTGGATTGCCTAAGGAGAAATCAAAGACATTTTCTGCTCCACGTTGTTGGCGGAGTTCTGCACCGGCTTCAAACATACGGCGAATCCATGATGCATTAGCCATAGCGGTTGCAATATCTGTTGCGATAAGTTGTGACATGGAAAGATCCTTTAAAAGTGAACCGCGCAGAAGCCATCAAGTGTAAGACGTGCACTTGGGATAACGGCAAGGGGAAGGAAGGCAAGGGTGAGAAAAGGCGCTTTTAACGTTGTCCCCGTTTGACGTGCCGCTTGGAGAAGCGCAACATCATTGTTATAGACATCGATAAATGGTTGATCGCTCATTAATCCGCCAATGGGCAAGGGGAGACAAGAGACAATCTTACCATCAATTGCAACAGCGAAGCCGCCTCCAATATCTCGGAGTTTATTCGCCGCAAGTGCCATATCCGCTTTATTATGACCTACAACACATAGGTTGTGTGAGTCGTGCCCAACGGTCGATGCGAGCGCACCGCGTTTAAGTTGAAAACCATGAACAAGTGCTGTGCCGATGCGTGTCGGCATTTGATGGCGAGAGATTAATGCCGCAAAGGCTAATTCATTTTGTGGAATATCCTCGCGCGCAACATCGTTTGTGATGATTTCGCCATCAATGACATGAATAACGCGCGAATCGTTGTCTGAAAGCGTGAAATCTTCTTCTGTAAGTTCTCGACAATGCACGGTATTGCGGAAGGTTTCATCTGTGAATGGATTGTTGAGTAAAGACGTCTCAGCATGAATGTCGAGTAGAGATTTGCCGTTAACAACCACATTAGCAACCGCACACGTTTCAAAATTCGCGAGGCAAACAATATCTGCTTTGTAGCCTGGCGCAAGAAGGCCTCGATCATGCCAACCAAAGTGTTGTGCCGCAGAGAGTGAAGCCGCGCGATAGACATAGAGCGGATCACATCCCTTTGCGATGAGATGAGCAATGGCATGGTCAAGATGACCTTCCTCAAGAATATCAATGGGTGAACGATCATCTGTACAGAGACAAACACGTCCCGCAAGATCGGACTTGAAGAGCGGTGCAAGCGCTTGAACATTACGTGCTGCGGTACCATTGCGAACAAAAACGGTCATCCCCTTGCGAATCTTTTCCATTGCTTCTGCAACATCAAACGATTCGTGGTCATTTTTAATTCCAACAGCAAGGAGTGCATCAAGTGTCGTTCCGGCAATACCTGGTGCATGACCATCAATGGGTCGATCTGAGAATGCGGAGAGTTTCGCAAGAGTGTCTGGGAAACTATTAAGAACGCCTGGGATGTTCATATATTCCGAAAGCGAAGCTGTTCCGCCGTAAGGTGCAAGCGCTGTAGCATCGAGAACAGCTCCTGCAGATTCGGTTGGGAGTGCTGGGACACACGAGGGAATGTGAACTTCTAAATGAAGATGAAGCTTCTTGGCAATCTCACGAAATGCTTCAATCGCAGGAATCCCCGCAACGTTTGCAAGTTCATGCGGATCACAAACAGCCGCGGTTGTACCATGCGGGAGGAGTGCTTTTTCCCATTGATTGGGAGTTAGCATCGAGGATTCGACATGACAATGAGCATCAATGAACCCTGACACAAGCGTTAATCCCTTGGCGTTGAGAATTCGTTTGCCTTCAAATCCAAAACCAATCCCTGCAATACGATCATTGCAAATTGCAATATCCGCAAGCCGCAATTCACCAGTGATAAGATCAAAGATTCGTCCGCCTTGAATGAGAAGATCTGCGGGTTGCTGGCGGAGGGCAACGCGGATACAAGCTTGAAGTTCGTTAGGGGTTCGCATTGTTAGCACTCAATAAAGGGAAGGGGTTGCTTTTGTGTTGCAACGTAAAGATTAACATCACTTCGTTCAATCAATTGAAGTGTTCGCAACATCATCGTGTGTGCCACATCAGGAGAATTACATTCCTCTGAAAGGTGCGCAAGAACAAGATGTTTTAACTGAGGGGGCTGTGCGGTAATAATTGCCTCGCATGCTTGCAAATTCGAAAGGTGCCCCGACGAACCAGAGATGCGCATGATTAACGGGTAGGGGTAACTCGAATGTTGAAGCATCTGTGGATCATGATTTGATTCCAAAATCAACGCTTGGCAACACTTCATCGCTGTTGTCACCGAGGGCGTCGCAACACCAAGGTCTGTGAAGTACCCGAGCGTGGTTTCTCCATCATCAATGAGATAACCCACCGGTTCTGCCGTATCATGGCTAATGCGTACTGGCGTAATCGTCAAGTTGCCTAACGCAAAGGGAATATTGCTCTCAAAGAGTGTAAAGATTGGAATTTGACATTCCTCTTTTTGGCATTGCCGTTCAATAACAGTTGCGGTACCTTCATTTGCATAGACATCAATGGGGTATTTGGCGGCAAAACGTGAAAGCCCTTTGGTGTGATCGGTATGTTCATGGGTGATGAGCGCTGCGTGAATAGACTCGGGGGCAACATCATGGCCTTTGAGCAACGATTCAAGCGTGCGACAGCTGATACCAACATCAATGAGAAGTCGAATATCGCCCGCTTCAATGAGCGTAGCATTCCCTTTACTACCAGAAGAAAGAACAGAAAATTTCATAGGTCTTATAAACGAAGATAAGCAAAAAGATCGGTTGCGATTAAAGATTCTTGACCCTGTTTAAATGCCGCATGATCGCCCGCAGTCGCGTGTTGAATGACTGCGAGTTTTGCAGCATCCTCGGTTCCGAGACCACGCGCAAGAAGGCCGCCAATCAACCCTGCAAGAATATCACCTGTTCCAGCCGTCGCCATTCCAGGATTGCCTGACATACACATGCGAACATTTCCATTTGGCGCAGCAACAAGCGTATTGTGACCTTTGAGAACAACAATTGCGTGGAAGTGTTGCGCTAATGCGCGTGCAATTCCTGGACGATCGGCTTGAACCTCTTGCGGTGTGATGCCAAGCATCCGTGCGGCCTCTCCCGGATGGGGCGTAAGAATCAAACGCAAAGAACTTCCATCAGGTTTCCAACCACGTTTGGCCAATTGTGAAAGTGCGGTCAAGCCATCAGCATCAATCACTGTGCGAGGCGCAGCATTGTCACGAATAAGATAATGCAGTAATGCCAAGCGTGATGGCGTTAGTTTACCAGCCCCAGGACCAAACACAACGGCATCATAATCAGAAAGATCAAAGGCGGGTTCTGCAGAGACTTCATGTGTTGAAGAGGCGACAATGGGTTGCCATTCATCATCGGTGAAAATCGCTTCGGGCGTCCAATGAGCCGCTGCACAACGCGAACTCTCTGGCACGTCAAGCGTTACCAATCCACACCCCGCTCGATAGGCCGCCAACCCTGCAAGAACGGGAGCATTGGGATAACGATTACATCCACCAATGATGAGCGTGTGACCATAAGAACGTTTGTGTGAATCCATTCGACGTTCTGGGCGAAGATAGTTTGCGACCTCCGCATGCGCAATCACCCCAACATCATCTGCGGGCATGCACTCTTGCGCTTCAACAAGATCCGCAGGAATGCCGACATCTTCAGTAATAAGATTGCCCGTCCAGTTCTGCGCCATTGGATTTGCAAAACCAATTTTGGGTCGCGTGAAGGTAATTGTTATGTCTGCACGCACCGCTTCGCCTGGCACAGCGCCTGTATTCGCATCAAGACCACTAGGAACATCAATTGAGACAACAGGACATTCCTTTGATGTTCCATTGATCCAATGAATTGCAGCACCGACTGCTCCACATGGAACGCCCACTGCACCAATGCCGAGAAGTGCATCCACAATAATTGCACGACGCGGCGAAACCTTTGGATCTGCCCATGCCGAATCAAGCCAATCATTTTGCGAAGGAAAAACATCTGCGCTAACACCAATCGCGTGAAGATCCTTCCAAGCACGTGCGGCATCATTCTTGAAGCGCGATGGAATATTCGTTAAAAGTACCGAAACATCAAATCCATCCATCTTCAGACAACGTGCGGCAACAAGTCCATCGCCACCATTATTACCAGGCCCGCAAATAACGACAATACGACGAATGTCCAACTGACTGGCAAGTCGCTCCACATAACGCGCAACCGTCGCGCCTGCACGGCACATCACCGTGTAAGAGGGAATATTACGTTGAAAAAACGCAATTTGCTCGGCTTCACGAATCCCTTCAACAGAAATCCACTTCATGTTATTGGCGTCCTTTCTTTCGCGATTGCATCCATTCTAAGCGTTTTGCAATCGTCTCCTCATAACCCGTCATCTTAGGTTTATAGTAACGCTTGGGAATAGTTAAATAACTCTGTTCAACGGCAGTATCCTGATAGTCATGCGGATACTTGTAAGCTGGCGCAGAGGCTTTCTCCTCGGCTTGAACATGAACATTCTTCAAATGCTCTGGCACTGGCTGTACACGTCCTGATCGAACATCCCCCATCGCCTCATTAATTGCAAGATAGGCGGCATTCGATTTCGGTGCGGAAGCAAGATAGGTCGTCGCCTGAGCGAGCGCAATTCGCGCTTCTGGCATGCCAATAAATTCAACTGACTGCATCGCTGCAACCGCAATGGTCAACCCACGCGGATCCGCATTTCCAATATCCTCGCTTGCAGAAATGATTAAACGACGTGCAATAAAACGAGGATCTTCGCCACCCTCAAGCATTTTTGCCAACCAATAAATCGCTGCATCGGGATCTGATCCGCGAATAGATTTAATAAATGCCGAGATTGTATCGTAATGTTGATCCTCATCCTTGTCATAAGAAATAATGCGCCGTTGAATACACTCCGACATTGTGTTAGCATCAATGAGAATCTCTCCATCTACATTTGGCGGTGTTGAGCGAACAGCAATTTCAAGGGCTGTCAATGCACGGCGACCATCACCATCGCAAATCGTCGCAAGAAAATCCTTCGCATCGTCTGTCATGATTGGGTGCGAAGCTCCAAGACCACGCACCTCATCTGTCAGAGCGCGATCAATGAGCGTACGAATGGCAGAAGCATCAAGCGCATGCAATTCAAAAACAAGCGAACGCGAAACAAGCGGCGTATTAATGAAAATCCCAGGGTGATGAGTTGTTGCACCAATTAAGGTTACCGTTCCATCTTCAACATATGGGAGAAGAACATCTTGCTGCGATTTATTAAAACGATGAATCTCATCAACAAAGAGCACCGTTCCCATACGACCACGATAGGCCTTTGCCTGTTCGCAAATGGCACGTAACTGCGCGACATTACTCATCACGCCACTCGTACGTTCAAACCGTCGATGCGTTGTCTTTGCGATAACCTCAGCAAGCGTTGTCTTGCCAGTGCCAGGAGGTCCATAAAAAATCAAATTTGTAAAACGATCGCTCTCAATCACACGACGCAAGAGACGACCAGGGGCGAGAATATGATCCTGCCCCACAATCTCCTCAAGAGACTGCGGACGCATACGTGCAGGTAATGGCCCAATGGAGCGAGAATCCACAAGTGGCTCCATAAAAGGCTCTTCATCTCTTTCAAACAAATCTTCCATACCCGATAGTATACCACAAAATCACTCCATAATACATATTATATTATTCCAATGTGTATGATTAAACAGTGTATAGTAACGTTATGGGGGCAAAAAGAGGAAAATGAATGATGTTTTACCTTCTGCATCATACAAAAAATGTCAGCAAATTTGTGAGGAAAAGGTCTCACATTCAAATCAATAGGTTTTGATCGTCAAATCAATAGGGTTTTGATCGTCAAATCAATAGGGTTTGGACTTCAAAACAATAGGGTTTACTTTTTCAACTGATTGCACCATGGGCGAGCGAGAACCTCATTTGCCTAACATATTGCCGTGTCAATCATTCCGTACCATCTGTTTTCGTGTCGGAAATTGGCAGTAGAAAATTGCGTGGATTGTACTATTCCTGCCACTCTAAAATTAGTACAAAATATGACAAATTGATGCAATAGGGTTTGAAAAGACTATAAAATGGCAATAAAAGTGGTGGTATTTATGGTCACCTTTTTATAAAACCGATGGGTTGGCACAACGCGTGTTTTTCGAGATTTGTATTGTTTTTGAGGTGAGATTTGATGGAGTCATTTTTATGCTATGAGAGCGATTTGGGTGAATTGTTTTTGCGATCAAATGAATTCATTTTCTACTGCAAGGTTCTGTGTTTTTAATATTAAAGATAAGGTGTAACGAAAAGAGTGATGTTCATCACGAATAGTTGCATAAGTGGGAGAATGCGGCGTGGGTTTCTTGAATAAAAACTAGAAAAATAAAAAAAGTGCTTGCATGGTATAGTGGGATTTGTTATACTACACGCCGATTTTTGGTTTTAGGAGAGGTGGCCGAGTGGTCGAAGGCGCAAGACTGGAAATCTTGTGTACTCCTCGTGGGTACCGTGGGTTCAAATCCCACCCTCTCCGCCAGTTCATGAAAGCAGATCGCGTTGAGACGCGGTCTTTTTTTGTCTCATCGTCTCAATAGAAATTTTAACGCAGGTCTATGTAAATTTCCGTGGGGGAGTTTCGTTTTCCCTTGTTTCATTGTCTTTGTCGGTCTTGTTAGTGTGTTGCATTGTTAGGATTAACTTTTTGATTTTAAAAGGGTTGTGGTATGGTTCAAAAAATGACGAAAAGCGCCTCTCGGTGAAAATCGTGATGAAGACTAGCAATTCTTCCTCTTCTTTGGTAAATTAATAGGGTGAAAAACGGAGGAACTTTTGTTATGGCAAATTGTAGTGTTGTTAAAGTAACCGATTCAGTTGCATTTGGTGATGGTCGCTTGACGGTAATGGCGGGTCCTTGTGTAATTGAGAGTCATAATGCATGCATGGAATTGGCAGAGGCTTTGGTGGGGTTGACCTCGAAGCTTGGCATTCCTTACATTTTCAAGGCATCCTTCGATAAGGCAAACCGTACGAGCGTCTCGGCGTATCGTGGTCCTGGCTTGGAAAAGGGTCTTGAAACGTTGGCGGAGATTAAGTCGCGTTTCAATGTGCCTGTGATTACGGATATTCATGAGCCTTGGCAGTGCAAGCCGGTTGCAGAGGTTTGCGATGTGTTGCAGATTCCTGCATTCTTGTGCCGTCAAACGGATTTGGTGGTTGCCGCTGCAGAAACGGGCCGTGTGATTAATATCAAGAAGGGGCAGTTCCTCGCTCCGGAAGATATGACGAACGTTGTGCGTAAGTGTGAGTCTGCTGGCAATAACAAGATTGTCTTGGTTGAACGTGGTGCAAGTTTTGGTTATCATAACCTTGTTGCAGATATGCGTTCGTTACTCGTGATGCGTGAATTGGGTTATCCTGTTGTCTTTGATGCTACGCACAGTGTGCAGCGTCCTGGTGGCTTGGGTACCGGTTCGGGTGGCGATGGCCGCTGGGCACCTTCGTTGGCGCGTGCCGCGGTTGCAACGGGTGTTGATGGTCTCTTCATCGAAACGCACTTTAATCCTCCAGAAGCACTTTCTGATGCGGCAAATGCAATTGCCTTCAGTGCATTGGAAGATTTGTTCACGCGTTTGTTGAAGATTCACGCAATCGTCCAGGAGTAAGACGTTGATGCGTTTTCTTTTGTCGGTATTGAGTTGTTTAACCCTTGCGGGAGGCTTGATGGCCAAGGTCTATGAAGACCCTCGGGCTGTTGAGCTTCTTGCATCGTCTGAAGCGCAGACGAGTGAGCAAGCGATTAAACGGTATAAGATGCCTGGAGAAGCAAAGCAATTTGCGCCTCTTTTACGCACGTTTGCGAAGCCTGTTGAAACGCTTGGCTCGCCGTCGTTAGATCTTCATACGCCTGTACAAATCTATCCAAATGGAACGATTAAGGTTGAGCTTGAGGCTAAAGAGTCGTGGATGACGGATGATATGCTTTATCTTCGTGGACGTCAAGTGACGATTACTTCGTACAAGACGGATGGCTCGCTTGAAGCGGTGGTTAAGGCCGATGAAATTGCGGTTGACCGCAGGTCGATGCGCGCAGTGATTCGCGGAAATTTAAGCTTTACCCTTGGAAATGAAAAGTTGACGGGGAATGGTGCAATTGTTGATTTGAATGCTCAGTATATTCGTATTTTGAGTAAGGCAAAGATTCGTTCCTCACGAATGCAGGATTCAGGTTTCTCGTTGAAAGATGTTTTATAAGAAAGGCCGATGATGAAAGTTTTATTTACATGTTTGATGGTGCTCTCGCTTGTGGCAAATCTCTCTGCTGCAGAAGATGATGGCATGGCAGCTGCTCGTGAAGCGTTGATGAATCCGAATGCAAAGCCCGCAACGGTGGTCGAAACGCCAATGCGTGATACGGAAATCACAGCAAAGCATATGGAGTATAACTCCAAAGAAGGCGTGGCAATTTTAACGGAAGACGTGGTCATTGATGATGTTCGTTTCCATTTGACATGCGATAAGCTTTTCCTTTTTATGAATAAGGATAAGGCTGAAGAGGCGCCCAAAGAAGAAGCCGCCAAGAAGGAAGATGATATGCAGCAGTCGTTTTCCCGCATTGTGTGTTTGGGCAATGTAAATGTGAAGAGCGAAAATCGCACCGCAACATGCGAAAAGGCTGTATATACAAAGGCCGATGCTTGCTTGATTCTCGTTGGCAAGGTTGTGATGACCGACGTTGATGCAGAGGGCAAGAAGAATCACATCATGGGTGATAAGGTGACGATTTGGACTGAAGATGGTCGCGTGGAAATTTATCCGAAACCGAAATTACAGTTGTCGCCTGGCGCATCGAAAGAAATTAAGGGACTCATGTAATGGACGACGAGACAACACAACCGATCGTAACGGGCGTCCAAGCCACAGGTTTGAAGAAAATCTATGGCGATCGTACGGTCGTGAATAATATCTCTATCAAAGCAAACTGCGGTGAATGTGTCGGTCTTTTAGGACCGAATGGCGCCGGTAAAACCACAACGTTCTATATGGTTGTTGGTTTGGTTCGTCCAGATGGTGGACAGGTGTGCTTTAATGGCCAAGATGTGACGCACATGCCAGTTTACAAGCGTGCACGTATTGGCTTGGGCTATCTCGCACAAGAAGCGAGCATCTTCCGCCGTTTGAGTGTGCAGGATAATATTCTTGCGATTTTGGAAACCATGCATCCGACACGTGCGGAAAAGGCTGCACGCTTGGAAGAGTTGCTCACCTCGTTGGGCCTTGCAAAGGTGGCAAAGCAACCTGCTTATACGCTCTCGGGTGGTGAACGCCGCAAGCTTGAAATTGCACGCGCATTGGTGCGTCGTCCGTCGATTTTGATGCTTGACGAACCCTTTGCAGGTGTTGACCCTCTCGCCGTAGATGATATCCAAAACATTGTTCGCGGTTTGAAGGCGCAGGGGCTTGGGGTGATTATCACCGACCACAACGTGCGTGAAACGTTGGATATCGTGGACCGCGCATATATCGTTTTTGAAGGTTCCGTACTTTGCGAAGGAACCAGCATGGAGTTGATTAACAACCCCGATGCACGTCGATCTTATCTTGGTGAAAACTTCCGAATGTAGGAAAGTCGTAGCCAACAACATACAACCAACCACACACGAAAGGTAGGTACAACATGACAGTAGAAGTGAATGCACGTCATAAAAACATTTCTGAAGGTTTCCGTGAATATGCTAAGCAACGCGGAGAAAAGCTCGGTGAAGCATTTCCGATGGTTGAATCCGTCCGCATTGTGATGGATTTCCAGAACAAGCTCTGCGCAGCTGAAGTGATTGCTCAGCGTAAGGATGAAACATTCGTTGGCAATGCTCACACGGATACCTCTATGCGTGCAGCTGTTGATATGGCTGCAGCAAAGGTTGAAACTCAGATTCGCAAAAAGCGCGCAAAGGCTTATGTTGAAACGGCCCGTAAGGCCGCTCAAGCTGCCGAAGCTGCAAAGTAAAACCTTGTCGCTACGCCTCCTGTTGTGGGGGCGTAGCATCTGCCCCCGAGGCACGATCGTATGAAGCAACTTAAGCCCTTAACCCTCAGTCAAATTCGCGTTTCGCCGTTAACGGTGGAGCGTTTCTTTGAAGCGGCACATGAAGTGCTCGCGCTTGAGGTGCTTGCAGGACGCACAGGAATGTTACGTACGATTGAGGAACCCGTTCTCCACCGTCCAGGACTTGCATTGACAGGATTTTTTGAGCATTTTGCTTGGCGTCGTTTGCAGGTGTTAGGACATGCTGAGATGTCTTATTTGCGTACATTAGGCGCAGAAGAACGTCTCTCGCGTTGGCTTGCAATGCTACAGTGGAATATTCCTGGAATAATTCTTTGTGGTAGTGAGTCGAGTGCGATTGGAGGAGATCTTCTTGCTCAAGCGGATCGTCTTGGAGTGCCAGTCTTATTAACGGCACGTGAGACGCGTTCAGTCTTTTCGCAAGGGCCTTTGATTTTACATGAGTTGTCAGCACCTCGAGCGAGTGTTCATGGTACGCTCGTGGATGTCGGTGGCATCGGTGTATTGTTGGAAGGGCCTCCTGGAATCGGCAAGAGTGAAACGGCGTTGGGTTTATTGCGTCGCGGAAATGCATTGATTGCTGACGATATTACATTGCTCGCAATCAATTCACATGGTAGTTTAACTGGTACCGCACCTGTTCATATGCGTGGATTTATGGAAATTCGTGGCTTGGGCTTGTTGCATGTACCAACACTTTATGGTATTGCCGCGGTGAAACCAGAAAGTCGACTTGACTTGATTGTTTCATTACGGCGTTGTACAAATGAGGATGACATTGACCGCGTAGGCTCAGATGTTCGAACCTCAGAGATTCTTGGCGTTCACGTCCAACATCTCATTATTCCCGTTGCTGCAGGTCGTGACTTCGTAAATGTTGTTGAAACGGCGGCGGCAACCTTTAAGATGCGTAATTCGGGTGTTGATGCAGCAGCGGTGCTCGATGCTCAGTTACTTGCGCATTACCAATCTGTGGAGAAAAAATTATGAGCGAAGCTTCTGTTACCGTAACATTGACAAATAAGTACGGCATGCACGTCCGTCCCGCAGGTCTCTTTGCAAAGACCGCTTCTCGTTATCGTGCAGATGTGACAGTGGAAAAAGACGGCGTTGTTGTTCCCGGCAAGAGCATTATGGCATTGATGACGCTTGAAGCTGTTCATGGTACTACGCTCACCATTCACGCAACGGGTGAAGAAGCCCAGATGGCGGTGGATGAGCTCAAGGCTCTCGTTGATCGCAAGTTTGATTTGCCTGACGAATAAGACGTAATTGGTGCCCATGAGCGAAACGAACACCACACGAACAGCAACATCTTACCGAGGACTTGCTGCCTCGGGTGGTGTTGTTTTTGCCCCGGTGGTGCGTTTTGAAGCGCAGAAGGATCGAGAAGCGCCTCATTATGAAGTGCCTGAGGCTTCGATCAATGCTGAAATCTCACGTTTTTATGCAGCAATTGATCTCTCTCGTCGTCAACTCGTAGAGCTTGCAAAACTTACAGAAACCCATGCCTCGTCGAATGAAGCGGGGATTTTCGATTCTCACATGATGATGATCGAAGATACCTTCTTTATTGATACAGTTGTGAAGGCGATTCGTACGCGTCGAGAAAATGCGGAGTGGGGGGTTGCACAGGCTTTCGGTCAAATGGCAGAGACCATGCGTTACATGGGCGATGACTATTTACGCGAACGTATTGCTGATATCGATGATGTGCGGAATCGTATTGTGGGCAACCTCCTCGGGGGTGAAGCTCAACGCACAATTCCTGCTATTCAACGCCCCTCGGTTGTTGTGGCAGATAATATTTCACCCTCGGATGCAGTTGCATTGCCTCGACGTTTTATTCGTGGTTTAGTGACTGAGCAAGGGTCGTTAACAGCACATGTTACGATTCTTGCACGTGCACTTGGCGTACCAGCGATTGTTGGGGTAGGGCAGTCTTTAGACGCGATTCTTGCGGGGGATGAAGTTGCGCTTGATGGTTTCAATGGTGAATTTTGGCACTTGCCAACGGATGAAATCAAAGCGGAGATTCTTGCACGCACAGCGCCCCAGCGGAGTGCACAAGAGCATCGCCTTTCTCTTGCAGATCGTCCCGCAATTACACCTGATGGTGTGCATGTTACATTGCTTGCAAATGCAGACCACTCGGTGGGCTTTGAGGGCATTGGCGAACATGGCGCAGAGGGTATTGGTCTCTATCGTACAGAATATCTTTGGATTGGGATGGGGCATGAGCCAACGGAAGAAGAACAGTTCCGTGCTTATGCAGAGGTGATTTCTGCTTGTCGAGGTAAACCTGTCACCTTGCGCGTGTTGGATATTGGTGGCGATAAGATGGTGGGGCGTAGCCACGCACGTGAAGCAAATCCTTTCTTAGGGAATCGTTCTGTTCGTTACCTTTTAAACAATCGTTCCACCTTTAGGGCGCAAGTTCGTGCGATCCTCCGTGCCGCGGTGATGGGGCGATGCGAATTGATGTATCCAATGGTGACCACACTTGAAGAGCTCCGTGAATGTAAAGCTTTTGTTCAAGCGTGTAAGCATGAGCTTGCAATGGAGGGGATCCCTTACGCGGAAGATGTTCCAGAAGGGGTGATGATTGAGGTTCCCTCAGCGGCATTATTAGCAGAGGAATTCGCTAAGGAGTGCGATTTCTTCTCTGTGGGGACCAACGATCTCGTGCAGTATACCTTTGCCGTTGATCGCGGAAATGAATCTGTCGCACATCTTTATCAACCATTGCATCCCGTCATTTTGCGTATGTTGTATTTGGTGGTGAAGGCTGCGCGTAAACATGATATTCCTGTTTGTGTTTGCGGCGAAATGGCTTCTGATCCAATGGCTGCTGTGATTTTGATTGGTATGGGAATTCGCCGATTGAGTATGTCTGCAAATTTAATTCCGCGTATTAAGGAATTGGTTTGCCGTGTTGCTTATTTTGACATGCAACGTCTCATTGATTCTTTGGTGCGTAACAAGATTTCTACGGCAATTGATGTTGCTGAAAATTGTCGTAAAATGATTGCGACCTATGCGCATGATGTGTTAAGTTCGTGATTGGAGTTGATATGGTAGAGAAAATCAAACTTTTTTTATCCGAAACAATTTGGCGTCTTGATTTTTCAGAAATCCCTTTAATGAAACGATTGGTCTTTATGCCAACTCGCTTTTTTATTTTAGTGATTCGTGCGTACATTCGTGACTTTTCTTCGTTACATGCATCGGCATTAACGTATATTACGATGCTTGCAATTGTGCCAGTCTTAGCGCTTGGTTTGACATCGTTGAAGGCCTTCGGTGCTGGTGAGATGGCACAAGAAAAGATTATGGAGAAGGTTGAAATCCTCGTCTCGGGATTAGAGGATACTACGCCACCCCCAGCTGCACCGTCTGCTACTTCTTCTTCATCGGAAACGACTCCGCCTTCGGCTCCTTCTCAAGCCAGTGAATCGGTTGATGCAGAAGAAGTCTCTATGTATGCTGCTTCTGCGTTACGTAATATTTGTGTCACGGTCTTTGAACAAATCAATGCGATTAATTTCGCCACCATTGGAACCATCGGTGCCGTCGGTCTTGTGTTTATGGTTGTAAGTGTGCTTGGAAAGATTGAAAATAGTTTCAATGCGATTTGGGGATTAACGAAAGCCCGTTCAATTTTCCGTAAGTTGACAGATTATTTGAGTGTGATTGTCATTGTTCCGTTATTGGCATTGGCAGCGACATCATTACCGATTCTTGATTCACTTTCTTCGTGTATGCCAAACATCTTTGGTTTGCGAACCTTGCTTGAGGCAATTGGTGTTTTTAAATTGATTGTGCCACTCTTTGTGGGATCGGTTCTCTTTGCCTTCTTGTTTAGCTTTGTGCCGAATACGAAGGTTCGCCTTTCAAGTGCCTTTGTGGGGGCTGTGGTGACGGTGTTGTTCTTAATGATCTTCTTCCGCATTTGCTTAACGTTGCAGGTCGGCGTTGCAAATTATGGTCGTATTTATGGTTCGTTAGTTGCGCTTCCGATTCTTCTCTTTTGGATTAATTCAAGTTGGCAAATCATTCTCTTTGGCGCAGAAATTTGCTATGTCCATCAACACCGTTCGGAACTTGTACGCGAGTCTGCATTCTCGCATCCGTCAGAACGCGATACGATCGTCCTTGCATTGGCATTAACACTTTGGGCGGGACATTGTATTGAGAAAGAAAACAAGCCGCTTTCGGTCGAATCTTTCTGCTCAACCTTTAAGATTCCTTCGCGTGAGGCGGTGCGTGTTGCAACGATTCTCGGTCGTTCACAGATTCTTGTTCCAGTGAATGAAACAGACGCTCCGCAACCTACGGGTTATGTCTTAAGTCGTTGTGCAACTCGCCTCAAGGTGTCTGATGTTATTAATGCATGTTTGGATGATAACGTGGGTGAAAATGTTATCCGTAATGCCGACGAGGTGGGGGATTTACGTCCGCTCTCAATCCTTGAAAAAGAATTTAGTGATACACTCACCCAGCAGTTTGATTTAACCATCCAAGATGCGTTAGCCTTACATGAAACGCGTCGTAAAAATGCGACCTCAGAGATGGCTTAAGATGCAACATCGTCGTGCTGGTTTCACATTGGTAGAACTCGTCCTTGCAATTATTATTCTTGGGGGCGCATTGAGCGTCATCTATCAATCGATTATTGCGAATGCACGCACGGTTGCGGTGGCAAGAAATCGACAAGAAGTGGCCTATGTCTTTTCGCTCGGTGAATTGGCCTATCCTTTGCGTGATATCAATGATCCTGAAGAAGACATTCCCGTGGATCCAGATTGGTCGCTAAAAGAAGGCTATTGTTTTGAACGCACTGTTGATGAAAAAGAAGACCCCGAAGAAGGGGTGGTCGATGATCGCCTTTATACCGTCCGAACAATCGTAACATGGGGGGATGGTTCAAATCGTGAAGAAATCGTTCGTTATTATCGTGCTTCGGAGTCGGGAAAATAAACGATGAAACGAACCCCATTCACAATCATTAAAAAAGCAGGCTTCACATTGATTGAAGTGCTCATTGCGATGACCCTACTTGGGTTATTGACGGTGATGTTGTTTACCTCGTTTGACAGTGTGACGCGTTCATGGACGGTCGCACGTAAGGTGTGTGATGCATCGGGGCATTCGGATTATCTTTTGGATCAGCTTTCTGCAGCGCTCCGTTCGGCTTATACACCTGGCGAGGGCGATGACTACGGCTTTAAATTTACCGATGATGGGGAAGGGGAAGAAGCGCGTGATAGCTTTGAATGGACAAAGGTTGGACCAGCATTGATTGGTGAAGATGTAGCCTTTGCACAAGTCCCCCATCGTGTTCGCGTTTACATTTCCGATGAGGATGACGATGTTCCTGGCGGATTTGCTGTTCGTGCATGGCGACAAGACCTTCAATTAGATGAATTTGATCCTGAAGAAGACGCGTCTTATCTTGTTCTTTCACCTAAAGTTCAAGGATTGAGTTGTCGTATGCTTGACCCCGCACAGGAGTTAACCGAGGATAAAGAACTCAATTGGATTGATGTTTGGGAGAAGGAATCCACGCTTCCTTCTGCGGTTGAAATTACGCTTTGGTTAGAACCCGCAGAACGTGGCGAAGACCCCATCGAGTATAAACGTATTATTGAAATCCCGATCGCGGCCCTCTCTCAAAATCCCTCTTCGGGATCCGGTGCTAATCAAAAGGCAAGAGAAGGCACCTCTGAACCAACATCTGGAGGTGGTCGTCGTCGCCCTGTCTTTGTCAATACTGGCGCGAATGCATCAGGACGTCCCTCGGGGGGGACATCTTCGGGTGGAAATAGACGCCCCTCAGGGAATATGAACCGCCCGAATGGAGGCTTCTCAGGGGGTGGAGTGTTTACCCCTGGCGGAAATGGACCGCCAGCGCCAGGAATGTGATGAACAAAACGTGCGTGGAAGGTCTCGCGAGACTTTCCACAATTCTTTTATACCCCTAAATTTCTCTCTTATATAAGGTTTTCTATTTGCATATAAGGGGGAAAATATGCTAGAATAAGTGTGTTATGGCGAATTATTCATATGTAGCTTTAGATCGCAGTAAAGCGAAGCAATCAGGAGAGATTGAAGCGGCCGATAAACGAGCCGCCTTGGTTGCGTTACGAAATCGTGGCTTGACGCCGATTAGCGTTGTTGAAAAAGGTGCAACGTCTACAAAGAAGAATGAAAAGAAACCGTCAAGTGGTGGCTTCTTCTCTTTGACACCTGCGCCTGCAACGCGTATGAAAGCCTCGGAGGTCTTACTTTTTACATCGGAGTTAGCGGATCTTCTTGAAGCGGGAATGACCTTGGGTGTGGCGTTAAACTCTTTGGCAAATCAAGGCGATCCCAATTCGGGTATTTGTGCTGTCTCAGCAGATTTGCGTGATCGTATTATGCGTGGTGAAGCCTTCTCTGATGCGGTGAAGAGCCATCCGAAATCTTTCCCGCCAATCTATGGTAATATGATTCATGCGGGTGAATCGTCGGGCGCAATGGTCGAGGTCTTACATCGATTAACCGATCACTATGAACGCACGCAGTCGATGCGTAGTAAAATTCGTGGCGCAATGACCTATCCTTGTATCGTACTTGGGTTGGGTGTTGTGGCGGTGATCTTTGCGATGGTGAAGATTATTCCGAAGTTTACCGACCTCTTTAAAAACATGGGGCAAGAGCTTCCTGGCGCGACCCGACTCTTGATGGCAATGAGTAATGCGTGTACAAAACATGGCATCTTTTACTTGGGTGGATTGATTATTGTTGCGCTACTCTTCTTGAAATGGAAGAATGGCCCGGGGCGTCTTAAGTGGGATGCCTTTAAGCTTAAAATGCCATTAGTGCGCGGCCTCATTGCTTCTGGAACATATGCCTCGTTCGCTTATACCTTGCAAACTTTATTACAAAATGGTGTAAACGTCTTAAATGCGTTAAAGATTTCCGAAGAGACTTGTGGCAACGCTGTTATCGCTGCGGAATTACGTAAGGCACGCGAACGCGTAACCGATGGAACCACCATCTCTGCGCCACTTGCTCAGAGTGGCGTCTTCCCGCAGTTGATGACGGATATGATGGCGCTCGGTGAGCAAACGGGCAACCTTCCTAATGCGCTCGGGCACATTGCAAAACGCTACGAAGCGGAGTTGAATCGCAATATTGCGGCCTTCACTTCTGCTTTAGAGCCGATTCTGATTATTCTCGTGGCAGCTGTTGTTGGCTTTGTGGCGATTGCAATTCTCTCCGCCGTCTTCTCTGCAACATCTGCAATGGGCAATGTTTAATTTTGAAAGGATAATAAAAATGAAAAAGAACAACAAGCGTCGTTTAGGTTTTACACTCGTTGAACTCCTCCTCGTGATTGCGATTTTAGGCGTTCTTGGTACAGTGGTTGTGATGAACACCTCGGGAATTGGTGAAAAAGGCGCTAAGACTGCAACCATGACCTCGATCTCTACAATCAAGCAAGCAATTGAAACCTACAAGATTTCCACGCTTCGTTCGACCCCGCCGAAGTCCTTGGATGATTTGTGCAATGGGATTAACGATGATGAGCCCCTCCTCGATGCATCTTCGCTTCGTGATGCTTGGGGCAACGAATTTGATTATAAGGTCGAAGGCAAGAAGTATCGCATTATTTCGGCTGGCCCGGATGGTGCATTCGGTACAGAAGACGACCTCTCGAACTAATTTCCGATCTCCGCTGAGAAGGAGGGAAGTCCTATGATTAAACTCCAAGTTGAAGGTATTGATCAACCTATTGATGCACAAAAAGGTGCGCTAATAGGGACTTACCTCCCGACTCATGTGCAGGGGCTTCCCGTTCTCGGTGCATTGATGAACAATGACATTGTCTCACTCAATGCAAACGTCCTTTTGGATGCGCGTTTAAAGCCGATAACACTTGCTGATGAAGATGGCTGGCGCATCTATCGTCGAACGCTCTGCTTCCTCTTGGCAAAGGTCCTCCATGAGACCTTTCCTGAGATTCATTGTAGTATTCGCCAAAGTTTCGGTAATAATGCCCTCTTTTGGACGTGGGATGTGCCAGAATGTGAGGCCGAGGCAAAGGTCGCCACACTTCGTGCAGCACTTGCGAAACTCATCTCTGCTGATGAGCCTATCGCCCTGAAGATTGCCTCCTACGATCAGACCATTCAATACTTCCAAGCCTCTCAACAAGACGACAAGGTAAACTTGCTTACGCATCGCAACCCGCCATACTTGCCGCTTGTCTATTGTGGGGACTTCCAAGATTTGCCACAAGGTGTTCTAGCGAGCCGTACAGGCGTGATTGGTCTCTTTGATATTGTGCCACTCCACCAGGGATTTGTTCTTGAGTTTCCCGGCTACAAAACGCCACACGAACTCGATCCCATGCCACCTTATGACTTCCTCTTTGAGGTCTATTCCGAACATCTCCGTTGGGGGAACATCATTGGCATTCGTAATGCGGGAGAGTTAAATGCTGCGATCAACGATGGCTCGGTGGTTGACGTGATTAACACCGTGGAGGCGTTGCATGAGAAACGTCTAGCCTCGTTTGCAGATCGAATTGCGGAAAAGGTCCCACGTCCTCATGTGGTCTTGGTCGCAGGACCGAGCTCTGCAGGTAAGACCACCTTCTCCATGCGTCTTTGTACCCACCTTCGTGTGTTGGGGTTCAAGCCAACATTAATTTCAACAGATAATTATTTCGTTGGCGATCTTCGCAATCCGCGTGATGAAAATGGAAACCTCGATTACGAACACATTGATGCTGTAGATCGCAAGCGTTTAAATGATGACATTCTTGCACTCTTGCGAGGCGAAACAATCCCCTTGCGCCGGTTCGACTTCCACAAACACGATGGTTATGATGATCCTACGCGAACGCTTTCGCTCGACTTGTCCTCTGGTATCTTGGTGATTGAAGGGATTCACTCATTAAATCCTGACCTTACGCCTTCGGTTCCGAGAGAAGAGAAATTCCTTATCTACGTGAATGCCCTGACGCAACTTGCAATCGATCGTAACAACCGTATCTCAACGGTCGACAATCGCCTTTTGCGTCGCATTGTGCGTGATGGTCAATTCCGCGGTCGTAGCCCGCGAGAAACCCTTCGCTTATGGCCGTCTGTCCGTGCTGGTGAAGAACGTTGGATTTTCCCCTTCCAACACCATGCTGATGCGGTCTTTAACACCGCGCTTGATTATGAGATCCCCGTACTCAAAACACTCGCAGCGCCGTTGTTAAACCAAATTAAACCCTCTTTCCCAGAGTTTACAATCGCGCGCCGTTTAACGTCATTTTTGCAAAACTTCGCAACGATGCCGATGGCTGACGTGCCAACAAATTCAATTTTACGAGAATATCTAGGTGCATCTCGTTTGCGCTATGATTAACCCCTTTTTAATGCTTGTTTAAGAGAGGAGATGAAGATGTCTAGTCCAATCATTGGTCGCCTTGTTGCAGGTGAGGAGTCATCGGTACGTAAGGCATATGAATATTTCGAAGCGCAACCCGTCACGGAGAAACGCTTGACCGATAATCTCGAACCTTTTGGTAGTGGAGAAACAACACTCGGTAAAATTGAAAGCGCCGAAGGTGTTGGTACCTTTGAACGTAAGAAGAACTCCATTCTCTCGCTTGGCCCTTCTACTATTAAGGGTTGGTGGATTCATCGTACTGACCTCCATGAACAGCTTGATGTGAAGGTCTCTGTTCGTAACGTTTGGACGAGCGCTCGTAACATCGTATTGCGTGCAGGCTCTCCGCATAACTATTTGCGTATGGTTGAGCACATTGTTGCCTTGCGCCTTGGGTTAGGGTTAGATAATGTGCGCTTGGATATCGCAAGTGGTGACCCGCCGCTCTTTGATCGTTCGAGTTTGGACTTGGTTGAAGCTGTTCAACGCGCGGGTATTGTACAAACCGGTCGCCCTGCACGTTATGTCACGGTAAAAGAACCCGTTACAATTGGGGGTACGCGTGATGACTTCTTGACCATCCTCCCCGCAGAAAAGGGTGATAAGCGTCTTCACCTTGATGTGGCAATCTCTTGGGATACTGTTATTGGTCAACAACGTTTGCAGGTTGACTTAACGCCTGAAACCTTCATCTACGGTGCGGGTGCTCGTACAAACGCAACGCAAACCCAATACATCTTCTCCAAGACCGTTGGCAAACTCTTCGCGGATGTCCGCAATATGGGCTATACCAAGAATAACATCCTTATCCATGGTAAGAAGGGCTTCGTAACTACGCCGCGTCCAGAGTTTGACCGCGAAGATGGTATTAGTAGCGAACCGCTTTGGCACCGTACAATGCTTGACCTTGTGGCGGCAATTGCACTTGTGGATCGTGGCCGCTTTATTGGAACGGTCAAATCCTATCGTGCGGGTCACACCTTGGACGTTCGCCTGATGACCTTGCTTTACATGCTCGACCTTCTTGAAGTTGTCGAATAAGCAAACAAGCGCTCATCTCACAAAAGCGAGGACACAACGCGCACTTCAACAAAGACCGCAGGCCAATCGCCTGCGGCTTTGTATTTTTTCAAAACAACCTCTCCAAACCTTGATTTTACAAGCCGAAAGTTTGACCTATCGAGATTTTTTTCAAAAATGCTTTTACAAAAAAACGAATTGTGCTATACTCTTTCCGTTAGGTGTAGAATTGCTTTTAACTGTAGATGGAGGATCTAAATCTTCCGTCAAGTAGGGTTAAAATACAATCGAAACCATCATGAAGCCCTTTTTATCTCGATGAGGTGACCCATGGCTGAAGAACAAAATGCAATTTATTTAAGTTCCTTCTTCTCGGAGGAAGATATCGTTTTTGATAAAACCGTTCCTTCGCTCTTTAACCTTCTGCGCGAACTCGTCGGTACGATTTGCAAAAATCACTTGCCGGATCGTCGCCCTGAAACAATCTTGGACGAAGTTCTTCATCGCGAACGTTGCTCGCCGACAGTGATTGGCAACGGCATTGCCTTACCACACGCACGTATTATGGGCATCGATCGTCCTTATGTGGCGATGGGCGTCTATCCTGCAGGCGTGCGTACATCAGAAAATGAAGATCCCGTCAAGTTAATCTTCTTATTGTTAGTGCCGCAAACGCAACCCGCGCGTTACTTGCAAATCTTACGTGCACTCTCGACGCTCTTCCGCGACAAGGATACGGTTGAACGCCTTGCCTATTCGGAAAATTCCGCACAGATTATGCAGTTCCTCCGTCGAAGTGAAATGAAACTTCCGGACTACATCTGCGCAGGGGATTTGATGAGCACCGCCTATGACCGCTTAAAGGCAGACGAACCCCTCGCAAAGGCGTTGGATACCTTTATGCTCAACGATAAGCTTGAAATCCCAATCGTGGATGAACACAACTGCTTGATTGGTGCAGTGGAAGTGCACGCACTTTTGGAATGCTTTGTACCGAAAGGTTTGAAGCGCTTCTTCCCCATGTTGCAAGAGAACCCTGCGCCAACGATGGAAGTTCTTGCAGAATGCATGCACAAGGCTCACTCGATCCCTGCGCGTGATGCGATGCGAACAAACGTCTGCACCTGTCACGTCGATACGCCGGCACGTGAAATTGCCGCAGACATGGCTGAAAACAACGCAACCGTCTGTTATGTCATCGACAAACAAGAACATCTCATCGGTGTTGTTCCATTGACGCAATTCTTCCGTCGTATTCTCAAAGACTAACGCATACGCGCTATGGCAACATCTACTTCTTCACAAGGCACTCCTTCCGCAGACCATCGCGGTAGGAGTGCCTCTTGGCGTTGGTTACGCTTCTGGGTTCCTGCAGAAGGTGAAACACGTCGCATGAGCCGCTCCGTTCTCATTTGTGCATGCGTGGGAATTGTTGTGGGCGTTATGTCGATCTGGTTCTTCTCGATGATCGAATGGGTGCGAGCCTACACCCTTGAAGCCTTTGGACACGCTAAGATTGCCATTGCTGCAGGCGAGGCCTCCTCGGCGATACACGTTGACAAAGTCACCTATACGCTTCTCGACCGTGCATGGAGTGGGGGAGAAATCTGTGGTTGTTATATCCCCGCACTTGGTGAAATCCTCGCTGGCACAATTCGCTTCTTGCTACCAGGGTTAGGCGCGATGCTGGCGTGCATTCTTGCGCGTCGTCTTGCACCCTCTGCAGGAGGCCATGGTACCGACACGGTTATTGCCGCCTACCACCATACAGCGGTTGAAATGCCCCTCAGTGCCGCCCCTGTGAAAGTGATGGCCTCATCCCTTGTGATTGGCACAGGTGGCAGTGCTGGTGCAGAAGGCCCCATTACACAAATCGGTGCAGTCTGTGGTACCAACATCGCACGTCTTTTAAAACTCTCACCCTATGAAGCGCGCGTACTCCTCGCTGCAGGTATGGCAGCAGGTATCGGCGCAATCTTCCGTTCGCCAATGGCGGGTGCGATCTTTGCCGCAGAAATTCTCTACCGTGGCTTCGACTTAGAAGGCGACCTCCTCATTCCCTCCATGGTGGCCTCGACCATCTCCTACATGACCTATGCAAGCGTCTTTGGTTGGGATCCTGTCTTTAGCACGCCAGTGATCGTCTTCAACTCGCCGCTTAAATTCGTCTTCTTCACGGCGTTAGCCTTCCTCATCGCTGCAGCCGTACGCTTCAACATCCTCTTCTTCCGTCAAACGGAAATCTTCTTCCGTAAATGGCAGATGAAATATTGGATGAAGCCTCTCATTGGCGGCTTGCTCGTTGGCGCGATTGGCCTCTTCGTTCCGCAAATCCTCTCCTCAGGATACGGCGTCATCCAACTCGCCCTCCACGAAAATGCCACCGTCATAGCGAACTTCGGCTCGCACTTCATCATCTTCCTCTTTATCCTCGGCCTACTGAAAGCCGTCTCGACCTCCTTTACGGTTGGTTCTGGAGGGGCAGGGGGTATGCTTGGTCCATCCCTCTTCTGCGGAGCAATGTATGGTGCGGGATTAGGTGCACTCTTTGACTGCTGGTTCCCCTCTATTGGCCTCTCCATCTCCAACTGCGCGATGCTCGGCATGGCGGGTTACCTCACCGCCGCCGTTCGAACACCCCTTGCGGCCATTCTCATGGTGAGTGAATTTACAGGCAATCACAGCCTCCTCCTTCCTGCGATGTGGGTCTGCGGACTCTCCTTTATGCTGACCCCGGGATGGACCCTCTACAAGAGCCAAGTGCGCGACCGCGACTCCTCGCCCGTTCACAACTCCACCCATCGCCATGAATCCCTCACGCATGACGTTGCTATCCGCGTGAAAAATAAAACGAAGAAAAAGAAACGCTAAGCCCTATGTCCGACTTACCAGAAACCCTTTTAGAAGAAATCCGTACCCGCGTCTTTGGCCCAGGCTTCATCCGCCTTACCCAATCCCTAAGCCGCGATGGTAAACCTTTCCGCATCTCCATTCGTCCCGTCCGCCTCAAAGGGGAAAACTACTACCAAGCGGAAATGACCGACGACGGTCGTAGCCAAGTTCGCAACCTTACAGAAAAGGCTGCTCGCAAAGGACTTGAAGACATCCTCAGCCAACCTGGCAAGCGCGACCTCCACCTTGTGAGTACCGACGGAGACCTCCATATTCGCGTAACAAAGAAAGGCCGCCCCCTCATCTCCCGTGGCCGCCCCAAAAATACCCCTCAATCAACCCCCGTTGACAATGAGGAAATAACCTCCCACGATCGCGTCAAAAAACACCCCCTTACCGAATTTGACGCCACCGCACTCCTCCGCGTCATCGGCCTCGCTGCCGACGATGGCAAAATCAAACCCTCGATGCGTGGGAAATACGACCAAGTCAACGCACTCCTCCGTGCAGTTGAGCCCCTCCTTCCCGAAACCCCTCCGCACACCTACACTGTGATTGATTGCGGCTGCGGTAAAGCCTACCTTACACTCGCACTCCACCAATGGCTCACCTTGGCAAAAGGCTGGCCTCGCGTCACCATGATTGGTATTGACAAAAATGCCTCCGTCGTTGCCTCCGCACAAGAAATGGCAAACGCACTCGGCATTGGCCAAGACGTCACCTTCCAAGCCTGCCTTATTAACGATGCCGACATCCCAACAGAACCCGACCTCGTGATGAGCCTCCACGCCTGTGACACCGCAACCGATGATGCACTCATCACCGCCGTGCAGAAAAAAGCCAACGCCATCCTCTGCGTTCCCTGTTGCCAACACGAACTCCACCACGCCCTTGTGGGAGGCGATGCCATGCGCTCCGTCCTTCGCCACGGCATCCTGAGAGAACGTCTCGCCGACCTCTTGACCGACACCTTCCGTGCACAAGTCCTCCGCATCTGCGGCTACCGTGCACGCGTGATGGAATTTGTCTCCCAAGAAGCCACCGGCCGCAACATCCTCATCCGTGCAGAACGTGGCCTCCGTCCAGGCCTCGGTGAAGCCATCGCCGAATACGAAAGCCTCTGCACCTTCTGGGGCGTCCAACCCTACATTGGCAAAGCCCTCCTCCCAGAAGAAAAATGAAACCAGTGCTGTTTCCACTCCAAACAGGTGCTGTTTGAGCTTCAAACACGCCCTGTTTGCCTCTCAAACAGGTGCTGTTTCAAAACCACCCACCCACACCACAAAAAAACCGCACAAAAAGTGCGATGGTGAAAAGAGCAGTGCATGTGATGAGCATGTGGTGCGTAGGGTAGTGTGGTGTGATGAGCATATGCAGTGATTAGTGCAGTGTAGTGCGATGTGTGATTTAGTGTGGTAAGGTGTGTGGTGCAGTTGTGGTGGTGCAGTGCAACCTCGCGAGTGCGAGGTTGGGTTCATCGCGCTAAGCGCGTGAGCCCTGCGGCAACTGCACGTGCGTGTAAATTCGTGCAATTCGTGGTTTAATTATCCTGGCAGTCCCCTCGCGCAGCGAGCTTTTCGAGCCTTTCGAGACTTTCGTGGTTCCTATCCCACGTCGCAGGCGCCCTTTCGTGTAAATTCGTGCAATTCGTGGTTT